>JBCDBO010000067.1:0-17142 GCA_039183535.1 Pseudomonadota bacterium
GATAAGTCATTTAGGCGCACGTTAGGCCTCCTCGACCTTCAACAGGTACGACACGGTGTTGATCATGCCGCGGTTTTCCGGCGTATCCGCAACAACAACAGACTGATGCATACGGCGCAGACCCAAACCGGCCACGCACGCTTTGTGATTTTTTAAGCGGCCGTGCTTGCTCTTCACAAGCGTGACTCGCACTTTTGGTTGCTCAGCCATGGTCTTAGCCCAAAATGTCTTCGACGCGCTTACCGCGTTTGGCGGCGATCGACTGCGGCGAATGGATTGACTTCAATGCGTTGATCGTCGCGCGCACGACGTTAATCGGATTACGCGATCCGTACGACTTCGCCAGTACATTACGAACGCCCGCGCATTCGAGCACGGCGCGCATCGCGCCACCGGCGATAACACCGGTACCGTCCGACGCCGGTTGTACGTAGACCTTCGTCGCACCGTGACGGCCTTTCATTTCGTATTGCAGCGTTTCGTCACGAAGATGAACGTTCTGCAAATTCTTCCGAGCCGACTGCATCGCTTTTTGGATTGCGATCGGTACCTCACGCGCCTTGCCGTAACCAAACCCGACGCGACCGGCGCCGTCACCGACAACGGTGAGCGCGGTGAAGCCGAACTGGCGACCACCTTTGACGACCTTCGCGACGCGATTAACTGCTACGAGCTTTTCGAGCAGATCGTCGTTCGAAGAATTACCTTGATCGTTTCTTGCCATGTCTGTTGCTCGCTCAGAACTTGAGGCCCGCCTCACGGGCGGCATCGGCGAGGGCTTTCACCCGGCCGTGGTAACGGAAGCCTGATCGATCGAAGGCGACCGACTCGACACCAGCGTCGATAGCGCGTTCGGCAATCAACTTGCCGACGACCGTCGCCGCTTCGCAATTGCCTGTGCTTTTCACAGCATCGCGAACTTGTTTCTGCACCGATGAAGCGCTCGCCAGAACGTGTGCCCCATCCGGCGCGATCACCTGTGCGTAAATGTGCCGCGGCGTGCGATGAACCGTCAACCGTGCGGCTTCCAGCTCGCGAATTTTGGCGCGTGCGCGACGCGAACGGCGCAGGCGGGTTTGTTTCGAATCCAGTTTCATCGTTACTTACTTTTTCTTGGCTTCTTTCAGTACGACCCGCTCACCGGCGTAGCGAACACCTTTACCCTTGTAAGGCTCGGGTGGCCGATAGCGACGAATCTCCGCAGCGACCTGACCGACACGTTGTTTATCGATGCCCTTAATAACCACTTCGGTCTGGCTTGGCGTCTCGATCTGGATACCCTCGGGTACCGGGTATTCAACGGGGTGCGAAAAACCGAGCGACAAATTCAGTTTGTTGCCCTGGGCCTGAGCACGGTAACCGACACCAACCAGCTCGAGCTTGCGCTCAAACCCGTTCGAGACACCGTTCACCATGTTGGCGAGCAGCGCCCGGGTCGTACCGGCAATGGCGATCGCAAAGCGCGACCCGCTGCGCGGTGCTACCGACAACGTGGCGTCTTCTTGCTCCAGCGTGACCTCGCCGTTCAATTCCATCGACAAGGCGCCTTTCGGCCCTTTGATGTTGACGGTGCGGCCGGCCTGGTTGAACTCAACGCCTTTCGGCAGCTCGACCGGTTGTTTTGCGACTCTGGACATCTCTACAAGTCCTGCTAAATACGTTTACGTGACTGGCATCAAGCGACGATGCACAGCACCTCGCCACCAATGCCTTCTTTGCGTGCCTGGCGATCGCTCATGACACCTTTCGACGTCGAGACAACCGCGATTCCTAAGCCACCAATAACCCGTGGCAGATCGTCGTTGGCACGATAAACACGGCGACCGGGCTTCGAGACACGTTCAATTTTCTCGATAACCGGCGCACCCTCGTGGTACTTAAGGTCGATCGTGAGCTGCGCGTCGGCGGCATCACCATTGGTTTCGAACTCACCGATGTAGCCCTCGTCCTGCAATACCGCAGCGATGGCTTGTTTCTGCTTAGATGCCGGCATAGCGACGGACACTTTGTTGGCCCGCTGCGCATTACGGATACGCGTCAGCATATCGGCGATCGGATCTGTCATGCTCATCGTTGGACTCCGTTACCAGCTGGCTTTCGACAGACCGGGAATTTCGCCGCGCATCGTCGCTTCGCGCAGCTTGTTCCGCGCTAGTCCGAACTTGCGGTAATAGCCGTGCGGCCGACCCGAGATGTTGCAGCGGTTATGCAAACGGACGGCCGATGAGTTGCGCGGCAGTGCCTGCAGCTTCAGCTGGGCATCATCGCGCTCCTGGTCGGTCGATTTTGGGCTGCGGATGATCTCTTTGAGCTTCGCCCGCTTTGCCGCGTACCGCTTGACGAGTTTTTCGCGCTTTACTTCACGCTGCAGCATTGATTTTTTAGCCATATCTTGTGCCTACCGTCCGTTACTTGCGGAACGGGAAATTGAAAGCGTTCAACAGGGCGCGTCCTTCTTCCGGGGTCCGAGCCGTTGTCGTAATCGTGATGTCGAGACCGCGAATCGCGTCGATTTGGTCGTAGTCGATTTCGGGAAATATGATCTGCTCGTTTACGCCCATGCTGTAGTTGCCTTGGCGATCAAACGACTTCGCGTTCAAACCACGAAAGTCACGTACGCGCGGAATTGCAATGTTCACCAAACGATCGAGAAACTCGTACATCCGCTCGCGCCGCAGCGTCACTTTGCAGCCAATGGGAAACCCTTCACGCACTTTGAAGCCGGCAACCGACTTGCGGGCGTTACAGACAACCGGCTTTTGACCAGCAATCCGGGTCATATCAGCAACGGCGTGCTCCATGACTTTGCGATCGCCGAGTGCCTCACCAACACCCATGTTCAGCGTGATTTTCTCGATACGCGGCACTTGCATGATGTTCGTAAACCCGAGCTCTTCTTTGAGCTTCGGGCGAATCGTGTCGCGATACAGAGCTGATAATCTAGCCATTGTTCTCGTTCCCATCTAGGACGCTACGCGTCAGACGGCCTCGTTGTTCGATTTGAAAAAGCGCACTTTTTTGCCGTCTTCCGTACGGAAGCCAACGCGATCGCCTTTGTTGGTTTTCGGGTTAAACAACATGACGTTCGAAATGTGAATCGGCATGTTTTTGTCGACAATACCGCCCGGCTCACCCGCCTGCGGATTGCCGCGTACGTGTTTTTTAGCCACATTAACGCCCTCGACGATCAGCTTCTCCTGATCGATTAGTTCAAGGACCGTACCTTGGCGGCCTTTGTCTTTACCGGTAACGACGATCACTTCGTCACCTTTGCGGATTTTCATCATGTCCGTAACCTGCCTAAGCCGCTCAGAGTACTTCCGGCGCGAGCGAAATAATTTTCATGAACTTGCTGGTGCGAAGCTCACGTGTCACCGGCCCAAAAATACGCGTACCGATAGGCTCATGACGTGCGTTCAGCAACACCGCTGCATTGCCGTCGAAACGGATCAGCGAACCATCTGGACGCCGAACGCCCTTGCGAGTCCGTACAACAACGGCGTTATACACCTCGCCCTTCTTGACCTTGCCGCGCGGGATCGCATCCTTAACGCTGACTTTGATGATGTCGCCGACGCCAGCGTAGCGACGTTTCGACCCACCGAGGACTTTGATACACATCAATCGACGCGCACCGCTGTTGTCGGCTGCGTTGAGGATGGACTGCATCTGAATCATGACTTAACCCTTGCTATCCGACCGGCCGCCTAGACTTCAGCCGCGCGTTCGGTAACACGAACGACAGACCAGGATTTGCGCTTCGACACCGGCCGGGATTCGCTGATCGACACCGTATCGCCAATCTGACACTCGTTGTTCTCATCGTGCGCCAACACTTTGGTCGTACGGCGAATGTACTTGCCGTACATCGGGTGCTTAACCAACCGCTCGATCGCGACAGAGACGGTCTTGTCCATCTTGTTGGACACGACGCGGCCGGTCACGGTGCGCTCAACCTTGTTTTCTGGCGTTGTATCGCTCATGCGTCTTTCTCAACCTTCGACTGCTCGCTGAGTATCGTGTTGATACGAGCGATGTCGCGACGTACCTGACGAAATTGATGGTTCTGCGACAGCTGCTGCGTGGCACGCTGCATACGCAGGTTAAATTGTTCACGACGAAGGCTAACAAGCTCTTCGAGGAGCTCATCACGCGTCTTGGATCGCATCTCTTCCAGTGTCATCACATCACCTGTCGTGCGACAAACGTCGTCGCCATCGGTAATTTCGCGGCCGCCAAGCGAAATGCTTCGCGCGCGATGTCCTCGCTAACGCCTTCCATCTCGTACAGGACACGACCTGGCTGAATCTGTGCCACCCAGTACTCGACGTTACCCTTACCTTTGCCTTGACGAACTTCCAACGGCTTTTTGGAAATCGGCTTGTCTGGGAAGACACGAATCCAAATCTTGCCGCCACGTTTAATGTGACGCGTCATCGCACGACGTGCCGCTTCGATCTGACGGGCCGTCAAGCGACCGCGGCCGACGGCTTTCAAGCCGAACTCGCCGAAAGATACGGAACCGCCGCGGATGGCCAGACCGCGATTGCGGCCTTTCATCTGCTTGCGAAACTTTGTCCGTTTGGGTTGCAGCATGATCGTTTCCCTTAGGCGCGAGCAGCGTCAGATGCGGGCGCCGGCTCTGCCGGTGCAACTTCTTTGCGCTCGAAGACTTCGCCTTTGAAAATCCAAACTTTGACGCCGATGATTCCGTACGTCGTGCTGGCTTCAGCGAAGCCGTAATCAATTTCTGCGCGCAGCGTATGTAGCGGTACGCGGCCCTCGCGGTACCACTCCGAACGGGCGATTTCAGCACCATTCAAACGACCGCTTACTTTGACTTTGATACCGCCGGCGCCGAGACGCATCGTGTTCGTCACGGCACGCTTCATCGCCCGGCGGAACATGACACGACGCTCAAGCTGCTGGGCGATCCCTTCAGCGACGAGCTGTGAGTCGAGTTCGGGCTTGCGAATCTCGGCGATGTTTAAGCGAACGTCTTGGATCGGCATTTTCAGCAGACGGGCGACTTGGATACGCAAGCGCTCAATGTCTTCGCCTTTTTTACCGATCACGATTCCAGGACGAGCCGTGTGAATCGTAATATTGGCTTTTTTCGCCGGCCGCTCAATCTGGATACGGCTGACCGATGCGTCCTTCAGCTTCTTCTTGATGAAGCCGCGAACCTGGTGGTCAGCGAAGACGAAGTCTGAGTACGTCTGCGAATCGGCGTACCACTTCGACGTCCAGTCGGTCGTAATGCCGAGACGAATACCGGTTGGATGTACTTTCTGGCCCATACTACTTACTCGTCCGCGACCTGAATCGTGATGTGACTGTTGCGTTTAATGATGCGCGTACCGCGGCCCTTGGCGCGGGCCCGGTAGCGACGAAACGTCGGCGCTTCATTGATCTCGATTGTTGCGACCCGCAACTCATCGATATCGGCGCCGTGGTTGTGCTCGGCGTTTGCAATCGCAGACTCGAGCACCTTTTTGACAATCCGAGCCCCTTTCTTGGGCATGAACGCCAAGGTATTGAGCGCTTGGTCGACCCGCTTGCCGCGGATCATGTTCGCGACCAGCCGGCATTTTTGCGGCGAGATCCGCGCGTAGCGAAGTTTGGCAGCAACTTGCATCGTCTCGTCCTTACCTATCGCTTGGTCTTGCGATCGCCGGAGTGACCCTTAAACGTGCGGGTAACGGCGAACTCACCGAGCTTGTGACCAACCATGTTTTCGGAAATGAGCACCGGTACGTGCTGACGGCCGTTATGAACGGCGATCGTCAAGCCAACCATGTCGGGCAGAATCATTGAACGGCGCGACCATGTTTTGATCGGTCGACGGTCGTTCTTCTCCTGAGCCACAGTCACCTTGTTCGCAAGATGCGTATCTACGAAGGGCCCTTTCTTTACCGAGCGCGGCATACCATTTCGTCCTTACTTACGAGCGCGGCGGCGGCGGACAATCATCGAGTCCGTACGCTTATTGCTGCGCGTCTTATGACCTTTAGTGGGCGTACCCCATGGCGATACCGGATGGCGACCGCCAGAGGTCCGGCCTTCACCACCACCGTGTGGGTGATCGACCGGGTTCATTGCAACCCCGCGAACCGTCGGGCGCACACCGCGCCAGCGTTTCGCGCCGGCTTTACCGAGTTTGCGCAGGTTGTGCTCACCGTGACCGACCTCACCGACTGTTGCGCGGCACTCCACGTGAATCTTGCGCATTTCGCCGGAGCGTAGACGCAGCGTCACGTATGCACCCTCGCGTGCGGCGAGTTGTGCGGTACCGCCCGCTGACCGAATCAGCTGAGCGCCTTTACCGGGTTTCATCTCGATGCAGTGAACGAGCGTACCGACCGGGATGTTACGCAGTGGCAAGCTGTTGCCCGGCTTAATTGGGGCATCGTCACCACTGACGATCGGCGCACCAGGCTCGACGCCCTTCGGCGCCAAGATGTAACGCCGCTCACCGTCAGCGTACTTGATCAATGCCAAGTGCGCGGTACGGTTCGGGTCGTACTCGAGACGCTCGACAACGCCGGGTACACCGATCTTGTCACGCTTGAAGTCGACCTTGCGATAATGCTGTTTATGACCGCCACCGCGATGGCGCGTCGTGATCCGGCCTTTATTGTTGCGACCACCGGTTTTCGATTTTTTCTCGAGCAACGCTGCAACCGGCTTGCCTTTGTGCAGGCCAGGCGTACGTACCGCAACAACAAAGCGGCGGCCGGCGGAGGTCGGTTTGGATTTTTGAATCGCCATGACTTACTCCATGCCCAAGAAGTCGATGTCGTGACCATCGGCGAGCTGGACGTAGGCTTTCTTCCAGTCTGAACGGCGGCCAGCGAGACGACCACGGCTCTTGGTCTTGCCTTTCAGCGTGACGGTACGAACGTGATCAACCGATACTTCGAACAACTGCTCAACCGCCTGTTTAATTTCCGGCTTGGTGGCGTCTTTGCGCACCCGAAACACGACTTGGTTACGTTTCTCGGCGGACAACGTCGCTTTTTCCGAGATGTGCGGCCCAAGAAGGACTGAGTAAACGCGTGCCTGATGTTGCTTCGAACTCATCGCAGCCGCTCCTCCAACGTCTTCAGCGCGCCGACCGTCATCAGTACTTTTTCGAACCGAATCAGGGTCACGGGATCAACGTCGCTGACTCCGATGATGCCGACGTTAGCGAGATTCCGCGCCGCCAAGAACAAGGTCTCGTCAAAGGCGTCGTTAACGATAAGCACGTTATCGAGCTCAAGATCCGTGAGCTTACTGGCCAGCAACTTGGTTTTCGGCGCCTCAAGCTTGAGCTCATCGACGATGACAAGCCGGTCTTGGCGAAGCAATTCAGACAGCACCGAGCGAAGCGCCGCACGGTACATTTTCTTGTTGACCTTTTGCGTGTAGTCACGCGGGCGGGCGGCAAACGCGCGACCACCGCCGACCCAAATCGGGCTGCGAATCGTGCCCGCGCGAGCGCGACCCGTGCCTTTTTGGCGCCACGGCTTGGCACCGCCACCGCGTACGTCCGATCGTGTTTTCTGCGCCTTTGTGCCTTGGCGGGCACCGGCGAGGTAGGCAGTGACGACTTGGTGCACAAGCGCTTCGTTGTAGTCGACGCCAAACGCCTCGGCAGCGAGATCAACGTTGCCAGAGCCACCGGCGATTTTTACGCTAACGCTCATTGCACTTATCCTTTATTACGGCTCTTGATGGCCGGTCGAACAACGACTTGTGCGCCGTCGAAGCCAGGAACCGCACCGCGAATCAACAGCAGGTTGCGCTCGTCATCGACCCGCACAACCTCAAGATTCTGCACAGTGCGGCGCACGTTACCGAGCTGACCCGACATTTTTTTGCCTTTGAAAACGCGACCCGGCGTTTGGTTTTGGCCGATCGAACCCGGTGCGCGGTGGGCGAGCGAGTTACCGTGGGTCGCGTCTTGCGTGCGGAAATGGTGACGCTTAACCGTTCCTGCGAAGCCTTTACCGATCGACGTACCAACGACATCGACTTTCTGGCCAGCTTCGAATTGGTCGACCTTGATCTCGGCACCGGCTTCCAGTTCGACGTCAGCATCGTCGGCCAAGCGAAACTCGCGAACGGTGTCGCCGGCATCCACGGACGCTGCGGCGAACTGTCCAGCTACCGGCTTTGATACGCGCGACGGCTTAACGGTGCCGGTGGTGACCTGCACAGCTTTGTAGCCATCCGAGTCGAGCGTTTTCACGCGAGTAACCCGGTTTGGCTGCGCCTCGATTACCGTTACCGGGATCGAAGCCCCGTTCTCGGTAAACACGCGCGTCATGCCGCGTTTGCGGCCTACGATCCCAATCGTCATGACACTTTCCTAAGCACCACGCTGATCCGCATGTGCGGCCAGCCATCTATTCATGTCGTTACGCCCGGCCACTTCGATTGGAAGCCGGTCGGTAATTCGCGGCCCTCAGGCACGCGAAAGGGGCTCAGCTAGCGCGGGCCAACTCTCGTTGGCGGGAGTGCGGTGCTGAACCCCAACGCCGGCACAAAGGCCGGATTACCAAGGTTTGCCGAGGACGCTGTTTGGCGTCCGCGTGCCAGAAACCAGAGCAACCGAGGTCGCTAGAGTATCGGGCGGTCTGATCGGCGAGCCGAGCCTTGGAACGGCCTCGCCAACGGAGCCGCGTATTATGCGGCCTGTTTCACACTACTGCAACACCCGAATCGCCCGAATTTCGGGCTTTGTGCGTGTGGGCGAGGCTGTGGTCTGCTGCGGGTTTATCGCGGCGGGACGCCGCTCCTACATCGGGGGTTGGCAGCTTGGGCAAACGACGCTGTAGGAGGGCCGTCTCGGCCCGATGGTCGCGTTGGCGTTGTCAGCCGCGGCTCTATCGCGGCGGGACGCCGCTCCTACATCGGGGGTTGGCAGCTTGGGCAAACAACGCTGTGGGAGGGCCGTCTCGGCCCGATGGTCGCGTTGGCGTGGTCAGCCGCGGCTCTATCGCGGCGGGACGCCGCTCCTACACCGGGGTTGGCAGCTTGGGCAAACGACGCTGTGGGAGGGCCGTCTCGGCCCGATGGTCGCGTTGGCGTTGTCAGCCGCGGCTCTATCGCGGCGGGACGCCGCTCCTACATCTGCGACATCAGAACTGGTAGTTCGCGATAACTAGGAACGTTCTCGGCTTGCCAGGCCGCGCCCCGAATGGCCGCCGCGAGACCACGTAGACCTCATCGGCCACATTATCGACCCGACCGGTGACCGTCCAACGATCGCCGAACCGATAATGGCCGGCGATATCAACCACAGTGCTCTCGTCCGAGCCCTCCTCAGCGGTGAATGCACCTCGGCCCGCCACGTCCCGCATACGCGCTGTGTACGTGGCCGACACTTGCACACCCCAAACGTCATTCATCAAACCAATATTCAGGTTTGCCCGATGCGGCGGTACGTAAGGGAGCTCGAATCCGGGCTCGACATTGCCGAATTGAGGATTGACCGAACCGAATGCCTCTTGAAACTCGGAATCCGTGTAGGTGTAAGTCAGCGCCGTTGGCACGGTAAACCCCGCGCCGAGTTGAAACAGGTGGTTCCAGCCAAATTCAAGCCCCGACGTGCGTACCTCTCCGGCATTGGTTTGTGTATCAATATCTGCTGGGGCGCATCCCGACGACACGGTACAGACGGCGGTGAGATTGCTGTAGTCGTTCAGGAAACCGATCGCTTCAACCTGGCCGAGCGGTGTGGCCCAACGAAAACCGAGTTCATAGTTTATGGACTCCTCGGGATCGAGATCCTCGTTTAACGACGGTGTGGCGGGCGAAAATCCTTTGTGGGCGCCAACCAACAGGCTCAACGAATCGGTGACGTCGTAAAGAGCTCCCAGGCCAGGCATGACAATCACATAGTCATTGTTCTGTTTGCGGGCTCGTATACGGTCGGTCAGGCTATTCTCGATGATCTCAACACGAACACCCGGAACGAGCTGCCAGCGACCGACGTCGATGTTGTCGCGAGCCCAGAGCGCAAGTGCCTGGGTATACCCCGTGTTGTCGGTCAGGATCGCTCTTGGCTGATCGTTTTGAAAAATCTCGCCGCCGGACTGCTCAAAACCGAATTCATCGTGTAAACGGCGGACACGGTCAATGTGGAATCTCGCTCCAACCTCAAGGGCGTGTTCGATCGACTCACCAAATTCCCAACGCAACCGGCTCTGAATACCGGACGAGCTGAACTCACGGTCGTTGGTGCCGATACGGATGTCGTCTGGAGAACCGCTCAAACCGTCACTGTCTGCGCCGTTGAGGATGTTGACGAACAATTGGTTGAACGGACTATCGGGGCTCGCGAGCACATCCCGAATATTGGCGCCGCTAAAGTTGTTGAACTTTCGCCAGGCGCGCTCAAATTCTTGGACATAACCGGTCACGTTTAACGTGCCGCCTAACAATGGCTGGCGCCAGTCTGCCCGGGCGGCCAACCAGTCCCACTCCATACGATCAAGTGCGCTGGCTCGGTAGCGACGCTGCGGATCGGCGCGAAAATCCGCTTCGGTTAGGCCGAGATAGGTCTCATCCGAAACCTCGTCGGCGTAACTGATGCGCAGCTCTAATCGTCCGGGCCCAAGGTCACGAGCACCTTTGAGCACGAGTTCGTTTTTTTCAAAGCCGGTGTTTCCGCCGCCATCGAGTTCTTTAAACCCATCACTGCCGAGATGCACGAATTCGGCGAACAAGCCGGTTCCTTCGACGACGGTACCGCCGCGGGCGTGGATGTGACGATAGCCATCGCTACCGCCCGCCAGTTCTGCCATCGCTTCGGTGCCGCTGGGTATCGGCGCTGACACCAGATTGATGGCCCCGCCGACAGTTTGCGGGCCGTACAGAATGGAAGCTGGCCCTTTGTAGACCTCGACGCCGACCATGCGTGTGTTGAGCGGAAAAAAATACGCCGCCGGCGCTGAATACGGCGCCGGAGATAGCAATACGCCGTCTTCCATCAACGCAACTTTTTGACTCCGATCCGCGCTGCCACCGCGTAGGCCGATGTTTGGGCGCAATCCAACGCCGTCTTCCTCGCGCGCATAGACTCCGGGCACCAGGTTTAAGACACGATTAATGTCGTTGTATTGATAGATCTCGAGCGTCGTCTCGTCGACACGGTGTGCCGATCCAGCAACCCGGTCCGGCTCATCGAACAGACCCTTCACGATGATCTCGTCGATATCCGTGTTGTCGTCACGCTCGGTCGATTGTTGGGCGAGTGCAATGTTTCCAGTCAGCGCCATCGTCAATGACGGGATAACGAACATTAAAGGCGTGCGTTTCATCAGTGTCGTTCCAATCGCAGCGGTCGCTGCAGCGGTGGTGGTTCGGTGGGCGACGGCGTTATCCAATCGGCAACCGTCAATCCAAGGTTCGTCTTGGCCAGATCGACACTCGGATCGATCATGGCGTGGGCTGCCCGACCGTTAAGAGAAACTCGCGAATCGGCGTACACCTCGACAGGTGCGTAGCCCTTCGCAACAAAGTCATCGTGAATGTGGTGCGCGAGCTGCAAGATGAGATCGGGCTGACCGGCCATCTCGCGGTACTGCAACTCCGTCAAGTAATCGTGCGGCGAAACAATGACCGGAGTCTGCTCCGCACCGAGCAACACTCGATACTCAAGACTGCCCGACTTCTCACGCAGCATGACGCGCCAAGAAAATCGCATGCCTTGCTCGTGCCAAAGAACCGTACCTGGATAGGCCCATTGGCGAAGCGGCAAGACGAACTGCACAACGCAAAATCCGACGACGGCAACCGCTAAGGCAGTATTTAGAGGGCGCCAGCTCGGTACAGCCGTCGTTGTGGCTGGTTTGGACATAGAGATGGGCAACCGGAGCTGTCGCCCGACCGAGCGTGGCCAGTCCGCATCGAAATACATCAATACCGCGAACACCATAATTAAGGGAAACAAGCCAATGTTGAAAAACAGGTGCGTGAACCAGTGAAAAACCAGAATGACGGCGAACGCGTATAGGCGGGTCCGTCGCCACAACATAAAGGCGATGATGGTCGTATCGAATAAAAACGCGAACCAGGAAAAGGCGAAGTGCACCCATGGCATTTCGAGCAACGGTCCGAGCAGCGGTAAGCCACCGTGCGGCGGCAACCAGATGTTCAAGGGCTGAGCGTGCAGCAACCAATCCGACTCGAACTTGGCCCAACCCGCGTAGAAATACAGCAGTGCGACTTGGTACCGGAGCCAATACGTCTGCCAGGCCGGCAGCGTATCGCGTCGAATTGACGGGCGTAGCCAAGCATCAACCGACCAATACCGGTGCGGCGACAAGAAGCACATAATCAGCGTCAGTACGCTGATGAAATAGTAGTGATTGAGGTAGTAGGTGACATCCATCAACTCTGCGTAGGTGAACAGGCACCAGAAGGCGATAATTGCCAGTCGATAGAACGCACCAAGCGCGACGAGAAGAGCGGTAACAGCAATCGCCGAGTACAACAGATACAGTCCCGTCTCCGACGGAACTTGGACCCACGCGAACCCCCAATACTTAAAGTGAAATTCGGGTTCAACGTAAAGCCGCTCGATCCAACCGTTGTGAATGAAGCGCAATGCACCGACACACATCAGTCCGCCGATGAGCATCCGGAAAACGGCTAACGCCGCGATGTCACGCGGCGCCGTTAACCAGTGTGCAAGTCGTGTTAGCCGCGAATCGCTCGTTGCCGTCGAGTTACCCGTGTGCACGTACGTACACCATCGATTCGGAAACCGTTAGTCGTTGTCGCCGGCCGCCGACGAAGGCACGGCGAGATTCAGCGCACCAACGATTGGACCGCGGAATGTGTCCATCGCCGTCTTCAAGAAACCCAGTAGCGCGCACGGCGGCAGACCGCTCGAGCTTGAGAACGCGTTAACACACTCGTTCCGGTCGGTAATCGCTTCTACTTCGGCATCGAAACCGATGCCGGCCTCAATCGTATTGAGCTGTGCGAGTGCGGCATCAAGCTCCATGACCAACTCGTCTGCGAGGTCTTGGCGATTGATGCCGATCAATAAATCGTTAACACCCATGCCACCGTTGACCCCGGTGAAGATATCTCGAAACACCTGGGTATTTATGATGAGGTTGTCGCCGGAGCGTGCCGACAAACGCGACTCGAGAAACTCGGGACACGCAATGGGATCGGAACATGTGAGGCCGGTTGCCGGCAGTCCCGTCGGCTGTGCCACTTTACGATCCTTGGTTTGCTTCTCAACATAGAACAACGCGATTGACAACGCGTTCAACGCATCCTGAGGTGTTGCGTACGTAACGCTAGTGCTGAGACCGGCCGTACTCCATTGCTCGAGGAAATTGTCTTCCGTCGGCTCCCAGCGGCTCAGCAGACTAGCGGCGAGCAGCGCGACGCGATCTGCCAGTCGCACGATGTGCGCCGCGCGAGCGGTCGCGTCGGGTTGAGCAGTGCACGCAGCTGGCGGCGTATCCGTAAACAACAAATGCTCGAGTGCACCAAGCCCCGTGATGTTGATCGGTGTCGTCGAATTAACCACATCGCCGTTCGCAGCAGCCGCTTCTAACGCGCAGGCATCGAGCGTAAACGGGAACGAGTAAATAAATTCTCGAAAGTCTTGACCGCCAGCGACCGCATCTGGATTTGATGCGCGTCCTGCCGGCCCGACTTGCAGTACTTCGTTACGCTGCCACGAACGCATCGCTTGCACCCAAGCCGATCGCGCTCCGTCACGGGCAGCCGTATCAGTTGGGGCCGCCGCCAGCGTGGTCACCGCGACCTGCAGTGCCTGCGCGTCAACGTCGAAGTCACGCAGCGCAGGCAAAATAATGTTTTCACCGATATCCGCCAACACTGCGCGACGTGCATCATCCCCAGACGTCGGTGGCGGCGGTGGTGGCGGTGGCGTCGGTGGCGCGGGGGCCGGCGAGCCGCCACCACCACCGCCGCCGCACGCGGTCAGAACAAGAGCGCCACACAATACAGCGACAGCTCGCCAGCGAGACGCCGAATGCTGCGTTGAAAAGGCAAAGTGTTGCTGTGTCATTGTGGGCCCCTATTAAACGAGTAAGCGGCGCCGAGCAACGATGCCCGACGCCGCACAATTACGCGTCTTTGCTGACTCTAGTCCAGCGCAAACTTCAAGATTACCAGCCGTGCACCGGCCGCATCGGTGTTCGTCGACAAAGCGACGCGGTTGCCATCGGGTGACAACGCAATCCCGAAGAACTGGCTCGAAATCGTATCGTTCGACAACTCAACAATGCCATCGCCGAAGACGCGCTGATCGAGCTGTCCATCTACCGTCAAGACAAACGCTGCCGGGTTGCCGCCGAAACGACCGGCAATAACCGACCGATCATCCGGCAGTACAACGATGTGCCGACCACGATCTTCGTCCGTCGGGAAGCCCTGGCCTTCACTTTGGATTGCCTGCGTACCGACATTCGCCCACGCCGTATCGACGCCGGCCGACGTACCGCTAGAGACGCGGAACACGACGACATCTTGCTGCAATGACGACTCGTAGCCGAGCGTCGACTGAGTGACGCCGCCATCGCGCAGCGTTGCCGAACCGTAACCGACAACAACGTACGAAGAGGTGCTCGTTTGGAAACCAGCGGCATAGGCCTCAGAGAAACCTTGGTCGACTTTGAACGGGTTGAATACAGCGATACCCGGCGTTGCCGTGATACTTGGCTCATCGCTGAAGCCACCGAAGGTCGGGTCAAGCGTGCCGTCTGCCGCCAACCGGATCAGGAAGACGTGGTTGTCGAGTACGCCACCGAGATCGGTGTAGCCACTGGAGACGATTTTCCCATCCGCTTCGACGGTGCCACGACGGTTGTTGTCGTTGAGGACGCCGGTGGCGTTGAAGGAGAATGCCGCCCCGCCATTGAAGGTCGGATCGGTTGTCGCGCCAGTCGCCGTAATATCGAGTCGCGCGATGTAGCGATCGCGGTCAGTACGTGTGCCGTCATTGGCAGAGCCCTGCCCAAAGACGACGACGCGGTCGCCCGCAATACTGCGATCCACTTGAACGTCCCACGCAATGTCGGCCGGCAGAGTCGCCGGTGCGCCCGGGAAGGTCGCATTGTCAGCGTTTGCATAGCCAAAGACGACTTCGACTTTACCAACGGCGTCGCCCCAACCCGCGGGTTGCGTGCCATCGGGTGCCAGACGGAACAAATAGACGGAAGAGCCACCATCGGCGTCGATCGCATTGACCGTCACAATCACGTCGCCGCTTTGCAACTCGGTTACGCTGTAAGCGTTCTCGTCGCCGTCACCCTCAGTAACGGTTGCTTCGAGCTCAACGAAACCGTCGCCGCCGAACGTCGTATCTGGCGTACCGTCGGCAAAAAAACGCGCAACGACAACTTGACGTGTCGCGTTGTCGGTACCGACATGGCCTGACGCGTAGATCTTGTTGGCGTTCGAACCGACAGTCGCGTACGTCAGACCCCGTAAATCGTTAGCGGCGACCGTCACGGTGTCTGCGACCACTTCTGTACTAGTGCTGGAACCGTTGGTACCAGCCGGACCGGCCGGCCCGGCAGCGCCCGCAGGACCCGCCGGTCCTGCGGCACCCGGCGCACCGTCGTCGCCTTCGCAACCTGCTATCGCGAGCAGGCTGGTGAAAAGTAATGTTGCAGTGAGCTTTCTAGTCATTGGCACAAACCTTTTTGCCGTTACCCCAAGATATGAAGGCCCGGAACGCTAACAAGAATTATTCGTATTAGCAATCTGTTATTTTATAACGATCAGGGCTTGCAGGCCCAGTCAGTGTTCCCGCTGCCACGGCGGTGCTAACGGCGCAAATTTATCGCGCAGTTGCGCAAATCGGGATGGTCAATCAGCGCTGAATCGGTCGCTTACCGAGGGCACGAAGCGCAAGGCCTCGACCTGCTTTGAGCAACGGGTAAATCAACGCACTGATCGTGGATGAGCCCAGCAGCCGAGCGTTCAATCGGTTAAAGAACGTGCTCGGCGTCGATAGCAAGGCCAGTCGATGTATGGCGGCGTCCGCGTAGTACACGACTTCGTCTTGAATGAAGGCCATACCCTCATTGAGATCGTAGCCGGCGCTGGCTAAGTTATCGACGACCGGATGCGACTCGCGCGCGTTGATTAACTCGACAGGGCCGATCGTGTCGCGTAGGCGCACCAGGCGTACATAGCGGCTACAAAATGGACAGTCGCCGTCATAGACGAGGTAGTTCGTTTTGGACGATTCGGTAGGTGCGTTCACAGCGCGGGAAGGCTGACGCAAGTGTGCGGGTTCTACAAGCCGAAATTCTCCTACCGAAGTTTGTCGGCGTGGTCAGGCGCGGCTTTATCGCGGCGGGACGCCGCTCCTACACCGGGGGTTGGCAGCTTGGGCAAACGAAGATGTAGGAGGGCCGTCTCGGCCCGATGGTGGCGTTGGCGTGGTCAGCCGCGGCTCAATCGCGGCGGGACGCCGCTCCTACATCGGGGGTTGGCGGCGCCTCGCAGCGATTGCGTCTTGCCGAGGCTCTAGTTGAGCTTGATCTGGACGTCGACGCCGGCGGGAAGCTCTAGCTTCATCAGCGCGTCGACCGTCTTGTCGGTCGGGTCGACGATGTCCATCAGGCGCTTGTGGGTTCGAAGCTCATACTGATCGCGCGCGTCTTTGTTGACGTGCGGCGAAATCAGAACCGTGAATCGCTCCATCTTGGTCGGTAACGGCACAGGGCCCTTCACCGTAGCACCGGTCCGCTTGGCTGTATCGACGATTTCTTTCGCCGACGTATCGATCAAACGATGATCGAATGCCTTGAGGCGAATTCGGATGTTTTGGTTTGCTGCCATGTTGTTTGCCTTACCTAAGTTACGGCGAAGGCACCGTACTCGCTAGAGCAGTGCCGAACCCCGATTATTCGTAACCGCAACGAAGACGCCACTCCCACTGTAGGAGCGGCGTCCCGCCGCGATGTCTCAGTTATTACTCGATAATCTTCGCAACGACGCCCGCACCCACCGTGCGACCACCCTCACGTATCGCGAATCGCAGTCCGTCTTCCATCGCGATCGGCGCAATAAGATCAACCACCATCTTCACGTTGTCGCCCGGCATCACCATCTCGGTGCCCTCCGGCAACTCCACCGCACCCGTCA
>JBCDBO010000068.1:0-17128 GCA_039183535.1 Pseudomonadota bacterium
ATTCGGGTAACGACCAATGGGTTCGAGCTCGACTTCGACGACGACGGTTACACACTCGCGTGTCGCCGCTTGGTCAACAGTGCGGGCCTCTGGGCGCAGGAACTAGCAGCAAAAATAGACGCAATGCCCGCTGCTGCAATACCCGCGCAATTCTATGCCAAGGCGCACTACTACAGTCTGTCGGGGCGCTCGCCGTTTACGCGGCTGGTCTACCCGTTGGCCGGCGCAGGTGGACTGGGCGTGCATGTAACGGTCGATCTCGGTGGTCAGGCCCGATTTGGCCCCGACGTTCGTTGGGTCGATGCAATCGACTATGCGTTCGATGACAGTCGGCGCACTGAGTTTGTTAGCGCGATTAAGCGCTACTACCCGTCATTGGACGTTTCTCGGCTGGTCGCCGGCTACACAGGCATACGGCCGAAGCTCGTCGGCCCCGGCGAGCGCGCTGCCGATTTCGTCATCCAAGGGCCCAACGTCCACGGTATCGATGGGCTAATTAACCTGTTCGGGATCGAGTCACCTGGCTTGACGGCGAGCCTAGCGATCGGCGCCGATGTTCGAGCGCTGTACTCGACGACTGACCAGTGAACGGGCACTGACCCAAGTCGCCGGCCGACTGTAGCCGACAAGCCGTTTAGTTGACGGTAACTTGCCTTGTAACCTCAGCCGAGTAAGCGCTTTCTACACCCGCCGAATTCACCGACGTCGCTGCAATGTAGTAGGTCCCCGGTACCAACTCATCAATGACATATGTATTCGTGCCGGCGTTTTGTATTTCGACAGAATCGGTGTAGTCGCCCGTTTGTTGGCCGTAGTACAAGCGATAACCAGCCAAATCGGTCAGCGCTGAGCCATCAGTGTTTTGTGTTGGCGCATCCCAACTAAGTGTCATAGATCCAGTTGCTGTCGATACCACCTCGACTGTGAACGATGGCAGGCCGGTCGTGGCAGTTCCATCGCTGACCGAAATCTGTACATTGGCGTAAGTGCCAAGTTCACTAGTCGATGGGGTTCCAGAAAGCGCGCCGTTCGTTGCGTCGAAGTTTGCCCATACTGGTCTGTTAGTAATAGAAAACGTCAAGTCATCGCCGTCCGGATCGGTGGCAGTTGGCGTGAATTGGTAGGCTGTCCCGGCACTGACTTGCGATGCTGGCGTACCGCTAATAGACGGTGCTCGATTGGCTGCGGCTGCGGCGTCGACGACGCTAATCTCGAACGGACCGATGCTGCGCGACGTCGTCCCGTCTGATACATAAATCATGACGTTGCGGTAGTCGCGGACATCGCCTTGAGATGGCGTTCCCGTTAATCGACCCGACTGCGAGTTGATCGAGGACCATGCCGGCAAGTTGGCGGCACTGAATTCCAAGGAGTCGCCATCCGGGTCTGACGCTGTCGGCCGAAAATCGAGGCGCTCACCGACGGCCACCTCAGACGGAATCGTGCCAGAGATGACCGGGGGCCTGTTCTCTTGTGTTGGGTCCGTCTCAGCGGCGTTGGTCGAATCGTCGTCATCGTCGCGAAGCTCATCTAAGCAACCCGTCAACGCCATTGTTACGGTGATCAGTGCGAGGGCACGATAGTTTCGCGAATCAGGTCGTACAGACATCCAGTCTCTCCTAAACGCAAGGCTGCCGCTCACACAGCGCTTGCTCGGCCAGAGGGCCGACGCGAAATGATTCGCTGCGGCCCGCGTCATTAGCGTCCGGAGTTGATCGGATTAGTGGGGTAGCGGCGGGAGGCCTGACAGCGGCGCGCGAAACTATGCGCTGTCTTTTTCGGCAACCCCGCTATCCCAATATATCCGCCAGGACCGGAAGCTTTGCGTCCCCGCCTTTCGACGGGTTTGCCTTTGTCAATTGCCGCGAGTTATAGCACCTCTCGCGAAAATGACAAAACGGTTGTGTGCCAATCTCCCTGATGTGTGCGGCAGCAGCGCAAGCGCTACTGCCTAACGCCACTGAATGACGTTATCGACGCGGTCAGAGAAGCCCAAGTGCTTGCGCCAGCAGAACTCGCGAACGCTCGCGAGAAGCGCGCTGCGATATCTGTGCCAGTTCGAGAAAAACTAATAAAAACAACAGTTAAGAAATCTTGTCTGGGGATTCGAGTGATTTCGACGGCGATTCTTGACCGCCCAAACGCCGATACTGTCTGCCTGTGGCAACATTTTTTTCCGCTGCCGACGGCATTGCTGACAAACCGCAGTAAATCGGGGTGGGACGGGTAGCCGCTGCTGTCGCAATTCGCCTACGCTTTTGTGGCAGTCCGTCTTATGTCGAACGACATTGCGCGCGGCGGTTTTGTAACGCCTGGGCTCGCAAGCATGGCGTGATCGCGGCTACCGTCCGCGACCAGCTAGCGCCGCGCTTGGGTATGTGTTGCGGAAACGGTGATTTGAGACACCTTTCTCCATTCATTATGGGGTTACCGGCGGGTTGCGGTCCTCTTGTTGCGGTGCGTCTTCGGCCAGTCTGCGGATTCTCTGGTCCACCAGGCCTAGTGTCGTCGAGTCGCGACGACCACTAGATATTGTTTGTGACGTAGTTCACAGTTTTACTGTGACCCGGGCCAAAGACTTAACCGGCGCTTTCAAGCAGAATACCCAAAACGTCCAGACCGGCGAACGGCGTCCGGCCGTCGATTAGCAATAACAAGGGACCCGTTTGTATGTGTGGAATCGTCGGTGTCGCCAGTGCGGCCCGCTCTCGGTTTGTGCTCGACGATGTCCGTGCCATGGCTGATCGCATCGTTCATCGCGGACCGGACGATGGCGGCTTTCACGATGGCGGCGCCGCCATCATCGGCATGCGGCGCTTGTCGATTATCGACCTGGAGGGCGGCCACCAACCGATACATAACGCCGATAAGACGATTTGGGTGGTCAACAACGGCGAGATCTACAACTTCCGACAACTGCGCCGTGAGCTCGAGGCGCGCGGTTTTCGGTTTGCAACGAACAGCGATACGGAGGTCATCGTGCACGCCTACGAGGCTTGGGGCGATGACTTCCTCGATCGGATCGACGGTATGTTCGCCGTTGCACTGTGGGACAGCCGCCGTCAATGCCTGATCCTTGCCCGTGACCGTCTGGGAATAAAACCGCTCTATTTCTGGCCCTATGACGGCGGATTCGCGTTCGCCTCCGAGGTTAAGGCATTTTTGCCACTCCAAGGCTTCTCGCCGGCACCCGATCCAGCGGCCATGCTGGACTATCTCGGTATCGGCTACGCCGTTGCGCCGAGCAGCATCTTTGCCGGCGTCGAGAAAATTCCACCTGGGCACCGACTAATTTGGGATGGCGGGCAGCCCGATATCCGTCCTTATTGGGCGTTACCGACAGCGGTCGACGATACGCTGAGTTACGACGATTGGGTTGAACGAATCGGTGCTGAACTTCGTCGTTCTGTCAGCGATCACTTAGTGGCGGATGTGCCCGTAGGGTCATTTCTTAGCGGTGGGATCGACTCAAGCGCGATCTGCGCGTTGATGAAAGAAGTTAGTGACGATGAGCTTTCAACTTATAGCATCGGCTATGCGGGCAGCCGTGTTGCGGATTACTACAACGAGTTGCCGTACGCGCGCATCGTCGCTGATCGACTCGGTTCGACGCACCGGGAAATCGCAGTACAACCCGACGTCGCCGCACTACTGCCGAAACTGTTGTACCACGTCGAAGAGCCTATCTCGGATAGCGCTATCACAACGACTTACCTCGTCTCACAGCTTGCCGCTGAGACGGTCAAAGTCATCATGTCTGGTGTCGGCGGCGATGAATTGTTTGCCGGTTACACACGTTACCTAGGTGATCATTACCTGCGCCGTTACCGGCGTATACCGAGTATTTTCCGGCGAACGGTATTGCCGGGGCTCGCTCGATTCCTGCCAAGCGGACGACAGAACCGGATGATGGATCTCGCGCGCTATGCGAAGCGATTCGTGAGGGCAGACCAACTCAGCTGGCGCGAACGCTATGCGTACTACTTGGCGATTGCTGATCGCGACGCACTCGGTGAGTTACTCGGCGTCGAAGCGCTTGGCCCGCAACACGGACTTGAGCGAATTGCAGCCAGCGAAACGAGTAGCGATGAGCAATTGCGTGTGATGCGTATCGATGCACAGACACAATTGCCGGAATGCCTGTTGTTGCTGACCGATAAGCTAACGATGGCGAGCAGCATCGAATGTCGGGTGCCGTTTCTCGATACGAAGTTGACCGAAATGGCAGCCACGATTCCGGCGCGTCATAAACTTCCGAATGGCCGTTTGAAAGGCGTGCTTAAAGATGCCCTGCGTGGTGTGCTGCCGGATGACATCATCGATCGACGCAAACGTGGCTTTGGGGCACCCGTCGGATCTTGGTTTAAGTCCGAATTGGCGGGTCTGCGCGCACACCTGTTGGACCGGGCAACACTGGCCCGCCGTGGACTCGTTAATCCAGATGCTGTTGGTCGTATCTGCGCATTACACGACGCGAATCGTGCCGACTACACGGACTTGTTGTTGGTGCTGATGAATATGGAAGTATGGGCGCGGCTGTTTTGCGACAACCGCAGCGTTGACGATGTCTCAGGCGAGTTGAGCGCCATTCGTCCGGCGGCGTAGGGGACTCATGCAGTATTCGGCGGCCCAACCGGCGCTACGTCCGGTCCTACTTTTCGCCAGCGTCGGCCTCATCATCGCTGTTGCGCTCAGCAGCAGTTTCTCTGGCATGTACGAGTTGTGGCAACGCAGTGCCCATCAGCACGGACTCGTCGTACTGCCGGTGACGGTTTGGCTATTGTGGCGAACGAGCCGTGCGGCACCGTTACCGCCAATCCGACCGTCGATTCTGTTGCTGCTGGTTTTAGTCCCGATTTTGGGGCTGTGGCTCGCCGGTCGCTTGGCCGCGATTCAGGCGGTGGAGCACCTGGCAGCGTTGCTCGCCATCGTCGTTGCGTTCGCCGCCGTTGTCGGGCCGGCGGTCACTTGGCGGCTACGGTTCGGACTTGCGTTTTTGTTATTGGCGCTCCCTGTGAGCGACCTACTTGTGCCGTTCATGATGCGTATTACCGCCGACATTGCGGAGCTGCTTTTGCAGCTGACCGGCGTCACATACTTGCGTCAAGGGCAGTACATCGATTTGGCCGGTGGCAGTTTCGTCGTTGCCGAGGTCTGTAGCGGTGTGCGCTATCTGACCGCCGGGATGCTCACACTGTTGCTGTTTGCCCATGTTTCATTCGCCTCGTTCTGGCGCCAGGCTGCCGTCGTCGGTTGCGGTGCGGTTCTGCTGGTAATTGCGAATGGTCTGCGTGCCTATCTAACGATGATCGTTGCGTCGGCAACACAAATGCGCTGGTTAGGCGGCTCGGATCACGTCTACTTCGGTTGGGTAATGTTCGGGGTCGTTATTTTTCTAATGCTCTGGTTGGCGGGCCGATTCGCTGATGGGGAAGCACCGCCGGCCGGGGCCCCGACACCGACGTCTTCCTCAGTCCAGGCAGCTGTTCCATGGCGACTGGTGGCGGTGCTGGCAGCGGCAATGCTGATTGTGACGTTAAATCCGCTGCAGTCGGGGCTGCTGCAGACGGTCAAGTTGGCACTTGCTGGCGTCTTGGCGGCCGTGGTGGTGGTTGTCACGCGGCGGACGCCGACCGACACCTCGGGTAAGCCGGCCACTTCGTTAGGTATAGGCGGCGGCACCGTGGCGATGTTGTTGGCGGTAGCCGTGATCCCCGCGGCCATCGGTTGGTGGAGTGCCTACGTCCAGTCGAATGAGGCTATCGTCGCCGCTGCACCGCAAGTACGGCTGGACGATTGCCGTACGGATGGACCGTGGACGGCCCCATGGCGACCGAGCGCACCTGGAGCGAATATCGTCGAGACGGCATTCGACTGCGGGAACGAGCGACTGAGTGTCGTGGTTAGCTGGTACGAATCGGCGTCACGAGGGCCGGAGCTCGTCAGCAGCAGCAATCGTCCTTGGCCAACCAACGTACGGCGGCGGTCTGACGAGCAATCGATCAGCGGTCGGTCGATCAATGCCGCGAGCGTCGACGACGCATCCACAGAATGGCTGACATGGTACTGGTACGAGGTCGATAACAAACGGATCGCGGCTCCGGTTGCGGCCAAGCTCGCGCAGTTACGAGCGCTGCTATCGCGGCGGCCGGCTGGCGGTCGGCTCGTGGTTGTCGCTGCGCCACTGGGCGGGCGAGATCGCGCAATCGCAAAAGCCTCACTCGACCGCTTAGTCAGTGCTATCGAGGTTGTTTCGCCGTGACCACGAACCAGTCGCCACTGATTGCGCACGTCGTGTTTAGATTCGACTATGGCGGGCTGGAGAACGGGGTAGCGAATATCGCAAACGCGTTACACGGGTCCGAGCAGCGTCATGTCGTTATCGCGCTAACAGAAGCGACGGCGTTTAAGTCCCGCCTCAAGCCTGAGATCGAGGTGTTCGAGCTGCAAAAGCGGCCGGGCCGCGACTGGGGAGCCTATCGACGCTTGTATCGTCTGCTACGCCGGCTGCGGCCACAGATTTTGCACACCCGGAACGTCGGTACGATGGACTGCGCCTTCGTTGGTTTCTTGGCGCGTGTTCCTGTCCGCATTCATGGAGAGCACGGGTGGGACGTCGCTGATCCGGATGGCACCAACCCAAAGTATCGTTGGTTCCGGCGAATCTTTGACCCATTCGTGCATCGTTACGTCACCGTTTCCAAGCATCTTGCCAACTGGTTGCAGCACACCGTACGAGTTCGGCCGGACAAAATAGAGCCGATCTGTAACGGTGTTGATGTCACGCGTTTCCAGGCGACTCAGCCGCCGTCGCGGCCCGATGGTGCGCCCGCCTGGATTGGTGCGGCCGACGTGGTCGTCGTTGGAAGTGTTTGTCGCTTTAGTGAAATTAAGCACCCGCTTAACTTGGTCAATGCGTTCATTGCACTGACGAAATCGGGCGGCTTGGGTGCTAACGAGTGCCGCTTAGTGATGGCCGGAGACGGACCACTGCACAAGTCGGCATTGGAGACGTTGACCGATGCTGGGGTGGCAGATCGCGCATGGCTGCCCGGTAGCCGTGACGATGTGCCGACACTACTCGCCGCTATGGACGTATTTGTGCTGGGCTCGTGGCGAGAGGGGATATCCAATACGATTCTTGAGGCGATGGCGAGTGGTTTACCGGTTATCGCGACAGCAACGGGCGGTAACGTCGAATTGGTTGATCCGCAGCGCAACGGTGCTACCGTTCCGACGGGGAATTCCGGCGCTCTGGCGACGGCGATCCAACGCTACGTCGTCGACAAGACACTCAGGACACAGCACGGGGCGGCGTCGCGTGCGATGGCTCATGGCGAATTTTCACTGGAAACGATGTTGGGCAGTTACAGCGCGTTGTACTCGACCGCCCTCGAAGGAACCTAGGCAGGAACGATGTGCGGCATAACAGGAATCGTTGATCTCGCGGGTAGCGAGGCGATTAACCAACGGCTACTCGCCGATATGAATGCGAGTCTTACTCATCGCGGCCCCGATGGCGATGGTTTTCATTTCGAGCCCGGCGTAGGTCTCGGCCATCGGCGACTGTCGATTATCGATCTCGAGGGCGGCAAGCAGCCGCTTTATAACGAGGATGAGACGATCGTCGTTACCTACAACGGTGAGATTTACAATTTTCAACCGTTAGTCGACGAACTTAAAGCGCTGGGGTACACGTTTCGTACCCATTGCGATACTGAGGTAATCGTTCACGCGTGGGCTGAGTGGGGTACCGAGTGCTTAGAGCGGTTTAACGGCATGTTCGCGTTCGCCGTCTGGGATCGTAATCAGCAGACCTTATTCATCGCGCGCGATCGTCTAGGGATCAAGCCGCTCTACTATGCACTGCTGCCGAATCGCACGATCGTGTTCGGGTCTGAGCTAAAAGCGCTCATGCGCCATCCCGATGTATCCCGCGATATCGACCCGCAGGCTGTCGAGGACTACTTTACCTTTGGCTACATTCCTGACCCGCGCAGTATTTTTTCGTCGGTCCGAAAGCTGGAGCCTGGTCATTTCCTGAAGCTGCGACGCGGGGAGGTGCCGGCGAGTCCGGTACGTTATTGGGACGTCGAGCTTGATCGACAGCCGTCCACGGACGCCGCGGCAGACACGGTCGCCGCTGAATTACGCGAGCGCCTCAAAGCATCGGTTGATCGCCGTCTCGTCGCTGATGTTCCTCTCGGTGCGTTTTTATCGGGGGGTATCGACTCAAGCGCTGTCGTTGCGATGATGCGAGAGCTCGATTCGAGCGGCGACGTACTGACCTGTTCGATCGGGTTCAATGAAAAGCAATACGATGAATCTCGCTACGCGCAGATGGTGGCCGATGCGAAGGCCACCGATCACCGTACCGAAACCGTCGAGGCCGGTGATTTCGGACTGCTCGACAAGCTGGTCGATCTCTACGACGAGCCCTATGCCGATAGCTCGGCTATTCCGACGTACCGCGTATGCGAATTGGCCCGTCGGCATGTGACCGTCGCGTTGTCTGGCGATGGCGGTGATGAAAACTTCATCGGCTACCGGCGCTATTCGTTGTTTAATCTCGAGGAGCGTATGCGCCGTTGGTTTCCTGACGGTTTCCGTCGTTCGGTGTTTGGCGCGCTAGGTCGCTATTACCCGAAGGCGGATTGGGCGCCGCGCGTCTTTCGCGGTAAAACGACGTTTCAGGCGTTAGCACGCGAGTCGCAATACGCCTACCTGCATGGTGTTTCTATTTTTGCGGAAGAAAATCGCGATTGGTTGTTCTCGGATCGACTGAAACAGCAACTGCAGGGCTACAGCTCACGGCGTGTTTTCGATCGTTACCTTGCCGACAAGGAATTTAGCGATCCGTTGCGCATGGTCCAGTATCTGGATTTCAAGACTTACCTGCCTGGCGATATTCTAACCAAGGTCGATCGGGCGAGTATGGCGCACTCGCTTGAGGTGCGCGTGCCCTTCCTGGATCACACGATGGTGAACTGGAATGCAACCTTACCGTCGTCGCTGAAACTGTCTGGCGGTGAGACCAAGTCGATATTGAAGCGTTCGCTGGAACCGGTGTTGCCACACGATGTGTTGTACCGAAAAA
This sequence comes from Pseudomonadota bacterium, assembly GCA_039183535.1. Lineage (GTDB taxonomy): Bacteria > Pseudomonadota > Gammaproteobacteria > Steroidobacterales > Woeseiaceae > JBCAXA01. The sequence goes on from JBCDBO010000068.1 coordinate 9,098, forward strand.
AGATGGGGTTTGCGGTGCCGATTACCGTCTGGTTCCGGGGTTCCCTGCGCGAGCAAATGGCCAAGGTCGTCACCGGCGAACGCTTGCTGGATACCGGACTGTTCTCAGCGGATGGACTTAAGCGCGTCGCTAATGAGCACACCAGTGGCAAACGGAACCATGCGGCAGCCTTGTGGGCGCTGTTGATGTTCGACGGATTCTTGCGTCGCTACGGTTGAGCTCCCAAGCGTTACGTATAGCCTAATGCGCGCGCTTTCCGTTACTCGCGTTTTACCGACGCCCGATGCACCGCAAAGCGGTGTGTTCGTCGAGCGGCGGTTAGCCGCGATGGCAGAGCAGATGCCTCTGCGCGTTCTGCAGCCCGTTCCGTACTTCCCCGGTTTAAATCCGTTGCCCAGCTGGGCGCGTAGCGGTGCTAATACGGCGACCGCACTGCCGGTTACGCCGATCCCAATGTTCTATTTACCGCGCATCTTAAAGTGGTTGGACAGCCATTGGATGTACCGCGCCTGCTGGCGTAGCCAGGATTTTCACGTGGCTGGACAGCCGGCGCAGATAATCGATGCGCACTTCGGGTATCCAGACGGCGTGGCGGCGACTCGGTTAGCGTCAGCGCTTGGCTTGCCCTGTGTCGTTACGATTCGCGGTGTTGAGCAGGACTACTTGGCGTCTGGCCCGGATGGATCGCCGATCGCGCGGCAGCTCACCGCGATGCTACAAACTGCCACTGGATGTATTTGTGTCAGCCACTCACTTCGAGACGTTGTCGTCGCTGCAGGTGCGAATCCAGCGGCGGTGACGGTCATTCACAATGCGATCGATAGCTCAATGTTTGCTCCCGGTGCTGCACACGCTGCGTCTGCAGAGCTGGGTCTCGGCCCTGATGAAGTCTGGATCGTCTCGGTCGGGAATTTGCTATCGGTCAAACGCCACGATGTCTTGTTGGAAGCGTTTGCCGCCGTCGCCAGGACGGATATGCGTCTTCGCCTTGCGATTATTGGCGGTGCATCGCATGAAGCGGACACACCGACCCTGCTCAAACAGCTCACGACACGCCTAGGTGTCGAGAATCGAGTTCGCTTTCTCGGCCGTATCCCGCCAACGACGATTGTTCATTGGCTACGGGCGGCACGACTGTTTGCGCTCGCATCACGGCGGGAGGGCTGTTGTAACGCGATTCTCGAGGCATTGGCTTGCGGCTTGCCGGTCGCTGCGACCGATGTCGGCGACAATCGATATTTCGTCCACCCCGGTAAGAACGGCGCTCTGGCGAAGCCCAACGATGTGGTGGCGATGACAGCGGCGCTGCGTGATGGACTTCGCCCATTGGAGTGGGACAGAGATCGTATCTCTGCCGAGCTGCCCGTGGGACAATGGCGGGATGTAGCGGGGGCGGTAGACGCGTTTTTTGGCGAGTGCCAGAGCCGATTCAGGCCAAGCCCAACCGTATAACCATCGCGACAGGGTAGTCGTTGTTGGTGCGTAGAATAGAACGGAGTTGACTATGAAAATCAGCGTTGTCGGACTTGGCTATGTCGGTGCCGTAACCGCTGCCTGTCTCGCCAGGGATGGGCACGAGGTGATCGGCATTGATCTTGATCCGACGAAGATCAAGCTGCTGTCGGAGGGCAAAGCACCGATTATCGAGCAAGGCATCGGCGAAGTAACCGAAGCGGCGGCCAGCAGCGGTCGACTGAAAGTCAGCGATGACATCCGCGACGGAGTAGCAGGCTGCGAGCTGATATTCGTTTGTGTCGGTACGCCATCGGCAACGAACGGTGCACAAGACTTGACCGCCGTTCGGCGTGTTGCTGAAGAAATTGGTGGCGTACTGAAAGAGGCGACTGGTTTCCCGGTTGTCGTGCTCCGGTCGACGGTTTACCCCAGCAGTACCGAGACGATTGTTAAGCCGATACTCGAAAAGGCCGCTGGCGGCAAAGTTGGCGAGAAGTTTGGTTTGTGCTTTCAGCCTGAGTTTCTGCGCGAGGGGACGTCCGTCAAAGATTTTTATCATCCGCCTTTCACGGTCATCGGCACCGACTGTGAACGAAGTGCTGATAGAGTTCGCGCCTTGTTCGGTGACTTTCCTGGCGAGTTCGTTGTCACCTCGTACGAGGCGGCCGAGCTATTGAAAATGACCTGTAACGTGTTTCATGCGCTGAAGATTTCTTTTGCCAATGAAGTCGGACGGCTTGGCAAGGCGCTCGGCGTCGATTCTCGAGAAGTGATGCGGCTTGTTTGTATGGATACGAGCCTAAATATTTCGCCGGCCTATATGCGGCCAGGCTTCGCGTACGGTGGGTCTTGCTTACCGAAAGATCTTCGCGCCATGTTGTACCTGGCACGAACCAACGATATCGAGCTCCCAGTGATGTCGGGCGTTCAGCAAACCAATTCGTTGCACATACAGCATGCATTTGATTTGGTCGCTAGTGCCGGTTCACGCCAAGTTGGCATGCTCGGATTAAGTTTTAAGCCTGGTACCGATGATCTGCGAGAAAGCCCACTGGTCAGTCTTGCTGAACTGTTGATTGGGAAGGGTTACAACCTGAAGATTTTCGATCCGGCAGTAAATCTTGCCCGTTTGATCGGCAGCAACAAGCGTTTTATCGACGAGACCATTCCGCACATTGAGGAGTTAATGGCTGATGAGTTGGCTGAGATCGTCGCGCATGCGGACGTATTAGTCATTGGGCAGAAAAACGCCGACCTGGAGGTATTACTGCGTCAAGCTGGGGACAATGCGCCCGCTATCGTCGATCTTACCGATGTACCGAGCGGAGAACTCGGTTCTGGCGCGTACACTGGCGTTTGTTGGTGAGCAATAAACCAACACTGTTGTTCGTCTCGACGCGGTTTTTGTTTCCAGTTGACTCAGGGGGCAAGATCCGGACGACGCAAGTGCTTCGCGGCCTAACGGGTGGTCGCTTCAATGTCGTATTGGTGTCTCCGGCGACTTCGCAGCTTGTCGAGCAATACGAAGCGGAGCTCGCAAGCGTCTGCGATCGATTTGAATGGTGGCCAGAGCCTGCGCGCAGTCCCTTGTTTGCGCTAACGCGCTTGCGCTATCTACCCGGTCCGCTACCTGTACCGGTGCGTACAGATCGCCACCCGAGCGCGATTCGGCGGATCGGAGCGTTGTTGGAGGAACGACCTGCGGTGGCGGTGTACGACTTCGCCCATGCCGCCGTGTTGGCCGAGTTCCCTCTCCGAGTACCGTCGGTCATGTTTACCCACAATGTCGAGGCTGAAATATTTAAGCGCCATCGCGATGTCGCCACAAACCCCATCAAGAAGATGATTTGGTCGGGCCAGTACGACAAGATGCGTCGATTCGAGAACGCTACTTTCGGTGAGTTCGACGTTGTCGTCGCTGTGGCTGAACGTGATCGGCAACAATTCATCGATGACTACGGGGTCAGCAATCCGCACGTGATTCCAACCGGTGTCGATCTCGACTTTTTTGCGTTCAATCCGCCGACCAAAGATCGTGAGATTGTGTTCTGTGGTTCGATGGACTGGATGGCGAATCAAACCGGTATCGATTACTACATGGACGAAATCTGGCCGAAAATAGCCGCCGCCGTTCCAGACGCATCGATGACGGTGGTGGGACGTTCACCGCCGGAACGGATGGTGAATGCCGCTCGGCAGCGTAACCACAGGTTTAAATTTACCGGTTTCGTTGACGACGTTCGCGACTACATGCGCGGTGCATCCGTCTCCGTGATTCCGCTTACCGTCGGTGGCGGTACCCGGCTTAAGGCTTACGAAGCGATGGCCGCGGGCAACCCGATCGTCTCGACAAGTATCGGTATGGAGGGGCTCCCAGTCGAGCCAGGTAAACATTTCTTACTCGCCGATACACCCGAGGATTTCGCGAACGAGGTCGTTCGCTTGTTGCAGAGTCGTGAACTCCGTGAACGTATCGCGGTCGATGCCCGAGCCTAGGTCGAAGAGAATTTCTCATACACCGTTGCGGCTCGCTCATTTGAGGCCGCGTGCGAGACAGCAATCCAGAATTGGCGTGGAAGCGAGGCCGCCTAGCGATGTTGGAGTCGGTCCAAAGGTCGATTTTCGCGACGCTCGCACCTAGTGGCCCACGTGGTCGCTTAACGATACTGACCTTTCATCAGGTGCCACGCACGCTCGATCCAATGGCGCCGATGGTTGCAGCGGCGCCGCAGTTTCGCGCGCAGATGAGTTGGTTGCGCGATTACTGTCAGGTGTTACCGCTCGCTGAGGCGGCAGAAGGGCTTGCAAACGGAACGCTGCCAGCGCGAGCGGCCGCGATTACCTTCGACGATGGCTACCTTAATAATCTGACGGTCGCCGCGCCTATTTTGCGCGAGCTCGATTTGCCGGCGACAGTTTTCGTGACCAGCGGCGCCGTTGAAGCGGGTGTCATGTGGAACGACGTCATTATCGAAGCGTTTCGGCACGCCGACGGCAAGATCAGCTTGCCGGGCGAGGTTGGCATTGACTCAGCGGTGATCGCGAATGACGAGCAGCGTCGCCAAGTCTGCCAGCAGACGATCGATGCGATTAAGTACCGGAAATTGGAAGAGCGTCTAGGGATTGCACGCGCTGTTTTCGACGCCTTGCGTGGTGGACAGGCACCACGTTTGATGATGACGCCGGATCAAGTCGGCGAGATTACTGGGTTTGGGTTTGATGTTGGCGCTCACACGGTCAATCATGCCATTTTGAAAGAGCTTCCTGACGAGCAGTCACGCTCCGAGATTATTGGTAGTCGCGATTGGGTTGAGTCGGTAACCGGGCGCCGACCGGTCAGTTTCGCGTATCCGAATGGCCGTCCTGGCGTTGATTTTACGGAGCGCGAGTCTGATTTCGTTGCCGACGCGGGCTTCGATGTCGCGGTAAGGACCCGTTGGGCGGCGGCTCGCCCTGGCGACTCGACCTTCGCGTTGCCGCGTTACAAGCCGTGGGAGCTCACCCGAAACGGCTACTGGTTTCGACTGTGCAAAACCGTTGCAAAGTCCTACCTGAGAGGATGATTAATGGTCTTGCAGTCTTCTGGTGAGTATTCGTCTTCGTTTTGAGTTATAGGAAGCGTTCATGAGCGTAGCTACGACCGTGTATTGGCTGAGCGCCTTCGTACTCGTTTACGTTTACTTTGGTTATCCCGTTCTTTTGCGGGTAATTAAGGGCGTATTCGGGGATAGAACGGTCGCTATTGGCGAGCATGAACCGCCTGTGACGCTGGTTGTTTCAGCGTTCAATGAAGCCGATGTCATTGCAGAGAAAATACACAACAGCCTCGCGTTGGATTACCCGCGAGAAAAGCTGCAAATACTGGTTGTTTCCGATGCGTCCGACGACGGTACCGACGGCATTGTCGAGGAAATTGCTGAGGCTACGTTACTTCGTATGGAGGAGCGCGGTGGTAAGACGCTCGGTCTGAATGCCGCCATTGAAGCCGCCAGCGGCGAGATCGTCGTATTCTCCGATGCCAACGCGATGTACCAACAGGATGCGATCCGCAAGCTGATTCGAAATTTTGCCGACGAAAACGTCGGCGCCGTGGTAGGCGAATCAACCTACAGCGAGTCTGCCAACGACGCCGAACGCAGCGAGTCAGCGTATTGGCGTTACGAGACCGCGATAAAGGCTTTGGAGTCTGAGCTCGGCTCAACGGTTGGCGGCGATGGTGCGATTTACGCGATTCGTAAGTCGCTCTATCGACCTATGCGAGCTGATGCGCTGTCTGATTTTGTAAATCCGTGCCAGATCATAGAGCAGGGATATCGCTGCCTTTACGAGCGCGAAGCGATTTCTGTGGAAGAAGCAGCAGGCAGTTTTGATAAAGAGTACCGACGCAAAGTGCGAATCGTGAACCGTGCCTGGCGTGCGACAATGTCGATGAAACATCTCATGAATCCGCTGCAGTTCGGTTTTTTTTCATTGCAGTTGATTTCACACAAGCTCTTACGTTGGTTGGTTCCTGTTTTTTTGGTAACCGTATTTACCAGTAATGCATTTTTGTTACAGGATGGCGGTGTTTACGTAGTGACGTATTGGCTACAAATCGTTTTCTATCTCATTGCCTTTGTCGGGAAAGCCATGCGAAGCAGTCGCGAGTTGCCACTCTGGTTGTACGTTCCGTGTTATTTTTGCCTAGTGAACGCGGCCAGTGCACAAGGTATTCTTGAGGCGTACCTTGGCCAAACTTATACGACATGGTCAACAGCGAGGGCAGGCGGCTGACCATACGTAGTCAAAGGAGGAGCGAAGCGAACGATATGGACGCTACGCTAGAGCAAACCGTCATCGCAATTCTAAGCGACGCGCTGCAGCTCGATGAATTCGCGGCAACTGCGCATGCTGATACCGCTCTGTTCGGGGCGCTTGCCGAATTCGATTCTATGGCCGTTGTTACGGTCCTAACGATGCTCGAAGAGGAATTCGATATCGTTGTTCACGATGACGAAGTTAACGCTGGGGTCTTTACGTCCGTTAGCTCACTAGTTTCGTTTGTCGCAGCGAAGGTGGCTGCTTGACCAGGTCTTCGTTACAGACGGAGTTTGTAGCAGGTTCTGCAGGCCACTTACATCTAACAAGTTGGCAAGCGAACACGTCAACGACGTGTACGCTTTTCGTCCCCCCCTTCGCGGAAGAACTCAACAAATCCAGGCGACAGATCGCTGTGACCGCCCAGGCACTTGCCAACCGAGGTCAATCTGCTGCGGTTCTCGATCTATTTGGAACTGGCGACAGTGAAGGTGACTTTTCCGATGCGCTGTGGGACATATGGCTTTCGGACATCGATCGCGCGTTTAAAGTGCTGGAAGCCAAAGGCTGTGCTGTCGATTCAATCGTCGCGACCAGGCTGGGATGTCTACTCGCTTGCGATGCTATGCGCGCGTCTAATCGTTCCGTCCGTCAAACTGTGTTTTGGCAGCCCGTAAATAGCGGTTACCGGCATGTTTCGAGTTTTTTGCGTATTGCCGTCGCAAGTTCATTAATGCGATCAGGCCCGCGAGTATCCGTTGATGGCCTCCGCGAGAGTTTGGCGCGCGGCTCGAGCCTCGAGGTCGCTGGTTATAGTCTCTCGCCGGCCTTGTTAAAGAGCATCGACTCGTTGTCATTGACCGCCGTAGCCGATCAACGGGTAGGGCGCCTACACACGCTTTTTGTGTCTCGCAAGCAGGGTGCTAAACCAGCGGTCGATGAGACACGCATAGAAGATCTAGCCAAAAGGCTGGGAGTGCGATCGGTTGTCTTGGAAATACCAGGTGTTCCATTTTGGGCGGCGTCGGAAGTCGTTACTAATGACGAGTTAACTATGGCGACTTGCCAAATACTGATTGATTGACGCGATGGAGTTTCGAGAGAAGGCATTGATAATCGATTGTCTTGGTGAGGCGCTACCGGCGGTGTTTCACCCAGGCGCGGTCGATGCGACAGAAGGTGTTGTCATCGTTGTAGGTGGCCCTCAGTACCGCATTGGAAGTCATCGACAGTTCGTAAGGATTGCGCGCCGACTGGCCAACGTGGGCGTGCCCGTGCTGCGATTCGATTATCGCGGTATGGGTGATGCGAGTGGTAGGGACACCCGATTTGATGAAACGTCGTCGGATATAGGTGCGGCTATCCAACTATTTTTTGAGACTCTGCCTGGACTAGAAAATGTAAGCCTGTTCGGTCTGTGTGATGCTGCATCAGCGTGCATGATCTATGCGCCCAGTGACGAACGAGTTAGCCGACTTATATTGATGAACCCGTGGGTGCGAGGGGCGGGCTCAGCAAAGTCTGCGGTTAGTCGAAAAGTTCGTCACTATTACCTTCCAAGGCTATTCTCGAGAGATTTTTGGCGCAGGCTACGTCGTAAGCAGGTGTCAATTACCTCGGTGTTTGATGATTTAGGCCAGCTCACAAAGTCAGTGGCACACGATTCGCAGGCTGAGAACTATCCGCAGTTCGTCCGAGAAATGTGTGTTGGCCTGACGCGCTTTAGTGGAGCGGTCTTGTTTGTTCTCAGTGCCCTGGACTTGACGGCGCGCGAGTTCC
>JBCDBO010000069.1:0-16987 GCA_039183535.1 Pseudomonadota bacterium
CCTCACACCCCTCCCGCCCCCCCGGAGACACCCCCCCCCGGGCGTCTTGACGAAACGCCGGCAGCGAGTGCTGCCGGCGTTTCTTTTTGTCGCCGCGACGCAGGTCGCATTACCCGCCGCGACGCCGCGCACTGGCGACGCGAAATTCAGCCGCTATAATCGCCGTCCGCATCCGTTACCAGGACACCCGTTTGCCGACGGGCCAGCCGAGCGCACCATGACCACAAACCTCCCGGCGTTACGCGACTGGGTTGATGAAGTCGCAGAACTTACGCAACCCGAAGACATACTCTGGTGTACCGGCAGCGATGCCGAGTACGACCGATTTATCCGGCAAATGCTGGCCGACGGAACGCTGTCCGAACTCGACCAAGCCACCTACCCTGGGTGCTACTTGCATCGGTCCGACCCCAATGACGTCGCCCGTGTCGAACATCTGACCTTTGTTTGTACGCCGGAGCAAGTCGATGCCGGACCCAACAACCATTGGATGGCACCCGCCGACGCACACGACCTGATGGACGGGCTATTCGCCGGCTGTATGCGCGGTCGAACGCTGTACGTCATTCCTTACTGCATGGGTCCCATTGACTCACCCTACTCGCGCTGCGGCGTTGAGATTACCGATTCCGCCTACGTCGCTGCGAACATGAAGCTCATGACCCGAATGGGCGCCGCCGCGCTAGCAAGGATCGAACGGGATGGGACCTTTGTGAAAGGTCTGCACTCAACCGGTGAACTCGACCCGGAGCGGCGCTATATCGTCCATTTCCCCGACGAACTCAGTATCCAAAGTTATGGCTCGGGCTATGGCGGTAACGCATTGCTTGGGAAAAAATGCCACGCCCTTCGAATTGCGAGCTACCAAGCACGCCAAGAAGGCTGGCTCGCTGAACACATGCTGATCGTCGGCGTCGAAAACCCAGCCGGCGAAACGCATTACCTGGCTTGCGCATTCCCGTCGGCCTGCGGCAAAACCAACCTCGCCATGCTGATTCCGCCGGCCTCGCAACCCGGCTGGAAAATCTGGACACTCGGCGATGACATCGCTTGGCTGCACCCTGACTCGAACGGCCAGTTGCGGGCAATAAACCCGGAAGCTGGTTACTTCGGCGTCGTACCAGGCACGAACGCCAAGACCAACAAAAACGCGTTCGACATGATCCGCAGCGATACGATTTTTACAAACGTCGCAACGACGGCAACCAACCAACCGTGGTGGGAAGATAAAAAAGAAGGCGAACCGTCCACAGACTGGCGCGGCAATCCTTACTCGGCCGACTCAGGTCCGGCAGCCCATCCTAACTCCCGATTTACCGTTGCAGCGACGAAAAATCCCAGTTACACCCGGCTTGCCGACGCACCCGAAGGCGTACCCATTTCGGCGATTGTTTTCGGGGGCCGGCGCAAAGAACTCGCACCCCTTGTCTATGAAGCGCGCGATTGGCGCCATGGCGTACTGGTCGGAGCCGGGGTTGGGTCGGAAACCACTGCGGCCGCTGTTGGCGAGATGGGCATTGTCCGACGCGACCCAATGGCGATGAAGCCGTTTTGTGGCTACAACTTCGCTGATTACTGGTCGCATTGGCTAAGCGTCGGTGAGCGGCTCGCCAATCCACCGCGTGTTTTCCATGTGAATTGGTTTCGGCAAGACTCGGATGGGCGCTTCCTATGGCCCGGGTTCGGTGAGAATCTCCGGGTTTTGCGCTGGATGATCGAGCGTTGCGAAGGCCGTGTCGATGCGCAAACAACGCCGATCGGTCAATTGCCGCATGCGGCGGATATCGACGTCAGTGACCTTGAGATCGATGCGGCTACCCTCAACGCACTGCTGTCGATCGACACCGGTGACTGGCTGGGTGAGATGCAAACGATTTCGCAATACCTCGACGAATACGGGGACCGACTGCCGCCAGCATTGCGCGCGGAGTGCGATCGAGTCTTAGCAGATCTGGCGAACGTCGCCTAGGCGTTAATCGTTGACCAGTTGGTAATGGATCGCGAGCGCCGTACCGGGCTTCGCGACTCGACCGAGGCCGATGATACCCTCGCCGGCAATTTCCGTGCTGTCGCGGCGTAGAAAAATCTCCTCGCCCTGAACGTTTTGCACGAACGTGCCGTTCGTGCTTTCGTCGATCAAAATGTACTTGTGTCGCCGCTTTTCAATGCGGGCGTGAACGCGTGAAATCAAATTGCCTTTGATAACGACGTCGTTCTCCTCAGCACGTCCTAAGGTCGCGTGTTTGTGATCGTCGTTGACCTCTATCGTTTGGCCGCGAAACGATAACACGAGAACGGTGGGCTTTAGTCGACCTTCGTTATCCCAACCGATCGTCGGCAGCATACTGGTCGCCTCTTCCGGTGACCAAAGCACTTCAAACAACGCTACCTCGTCGCGCTTGCCTTTAACGGTTGCAACGTCGATCTGCCGTGCGACGCTGCGCCATTCAGGTCCCATCAATTCAACGGTCGTTCCCGTCGTCACGATTTGCCGTGCTTTGGCCTGCGACGTCATGCGGTTTGCCGTGTGTACGGCCGCACCAAAAATATCTTTGTTTTCGTAGGTAACCGGTCCGTAGTGGCAGCCAACACGAATCGAGACGCGTTTTTCGTCGGCACCGAGTTCGTCATTGTTGGAGATTTGGTGCTGCATCTTGGCAGCAGCATTCATCGCATCGTCCACCGTTGTGAACGTCGCCATGACCTCATCACCGATCGTCTTGATGACCTGACCGCGATTGGCCTCGGTAGCCTCTTTCATGATGCCGAGGCACTGGCCAACCGTCTCGCGAGCCTTATCGTCACCGAGCAGCTCGTACAGCTCGGTACTGCCGACGACGTCGGCAAACAAAATGGCAACTTCGTGCTCTTGGCTCATCGAGGATCCATGCCTACCGTCACACCCCATGCTCGACGGCAGCAGACCCCGGATCGGGGCACGTCAGTCGCCCACCACTAAAGCCGTACGCCAAACCTATCGCGTTATCAGACTGTTAGTCGGTGTTTCTTACGCTGCGCCAAGCTCCGCCATTATACTTAAGTTGCAGCGTATGCCTATCGGCCATTATTTTTCAGCCACGATGTACGCAATCCAGCCCGGATCAGGTTCCCCACGGGCCTCAGGCGCGTAAATGCCGTTGCCTTCGCCGTCGTCGTCCTCGCCTTCCCAGTAAACCGTCGCTCGCTGGAACCCGGCCTCTAACAACAACTCTTGAATCTCCGGCAACGTCCATAATCGCCACTCGTAGGTAAACGCTTTCTTCAAGCGCGACCCATCGGGAAACTTGAAATGGATGTGGGTCCGCATGTAACCGGTCACTGGTTGAAATTCGGCCTGGTCCCATACGTAGGTAAACCGCTCGTGCTTGGTCTTTTCGGTCATTACCTCGTACGCCTCAGAACCACCGAAAGCGTCGAGCATAAAGATTCCATCTTCCTTTAACGCCGCATAGACGCGCCGGAAGTAGTCGACCGACTCCGGCCGAGTACGAAATGTCCAGTACGAAAAATTGAATGCGCCGACAACATCGAAGCCACGTTCATCGACCGACAAAACGTTCGCTTCAACCAGTTTCACGCGACTACGTTGCGCATCCGACAAACGCGACAAACGGTGTTGCCGGCCCCATTCCAGGGTTTGTTCGTCGAGATCGACACCGACCGCGATAGCCTCAGAATCGCGTCTCACCCACTCGCAACACGCACTCGCCGTGCCACAAAAATCCTCGCGAAAGCTTCGCGGCGCGCGTCCGCGCAAGTTCTCGTAGGTCTCAGTAATAAAGTCGACTTCCGTTTCGACGTCTTGCACGGACTCCTCGTAGAGCTCGTGAATATCGGCCTTTTCAGCCATCGTTTTGGGCTTCATCTTTGCTGCGTGCGCGGTGGAACTCATGTAGGGTTTGTCGCTTCGTTTGTAATCGCCAGACGCAAATTGTAACCACAGCCTCATGACAGAGCTACGACTACCAATCAATGCAGTTTTGGGAAATAGCCGCTGCGTGCTACTAAGCGTACTTGCGCTCGGACTCAGCGCTTGTGGCAATGACACAGCGAATGAAGGCCGTACCGCCACGGTTTCTGAATCGGACATAACAGCCGAGCATTCCGACCCAGACCTAAGCTCACCGGCGAGCGACGGTAGCGATCAAGCTGAGCGATCGCATGACGCCGCTGCGGCGGCGATCTCGGCAACAGCAGCCGCTGTGCGCGATGAAGCTATGGCCGGTACCGACGCGTACGAGTTGTTAGCCTCATTGACATTCGACGTCGGCGCACGTTTGGCGGGCTCGGATGGCGATCGCCGCGCGGTAGCCTGGGCGCTCGACATGCTCGAACAACGCGGGTTTGAAAACGTTCGCCGCGAGCCGGTCAAGGTACCGCGCTGGCAACGCGGTGAGCTTACCGTCCATCTTGTCGACATCGATCGCGTACCACTGGTCGCGACGTCTCTGGGCGGCAGTGTCGGCACTGCCGATGGCGGCGTCGTCGCGGCGGTGGTCGGTGTTTCGTCATTGGCCGAGCTACGCGAGATGGACGCTTCCGCGGTGGCCGGCAAGATAGTCTTTATCGATCAGCGTATGGGTCGATCTAGAGATGGCGCTGGCTATGGCGCGACCGTTGGTAATCGCGTTAGCGCAGCCAGCGTTGCCGCCGAGCTTGGTGCACTCGCCCTCGTTATCCGCTCGGTCGGTACCGCCGAAGCGCGAATCGCGCACACCGGCATCATCATTTACAAGCCTGGGGTTCGCCGCATTCCCGCGGTCGCACTCGCCCATCAAGATGCCGACCGCTTGGCCTACTTGTTGGAAAGCCGCAGAGAGGTGCGTCTTCGCGTTCAATCTACGGCGCGCTCACTTGATGCCGCTGAATCGGCCAACGTGATCGCCGAGATTCCCGGTACCGATGCAGCCGACGAGATTATTGTGCTGGCCGCGCATCTCGATTCGTGGGATCTCGGTACCGGCGCACTCGATGACGGCGCCGGCGTCGCGATCGTAACCAAAGCCGCTGAGTTACTGCGCAATCGAGAGCCGGCACTGCGCCGGACCGTTCGCGTCGTTCTGTTTGCGAACGAAGAGTACGGCTTGTCTGGATCGAACCAGTACCGCACCGATCACGCTGACGAATTCGCACAGCACGTGTTGGCGTTCGAGTCCGATTTTGGTGCCGGGCGTATTTGGCAGGTACGAAGCTTGGTTCCGGAATCGACTCTGCCTGTCATCGCGGATATCGCGGCGGTGCTGGCGCCACTCGACATTACCCAGGGCGACAACCAAACCGGCGATGGGGCCGACATTCGGGTGTTGCGCGATGCCGGTGTACCGATACTGTCGCTCGATCAAGACGGCACGCACTACTTCGATTACCACCACACCGTTGATGACACGCTCGACAAAGTGAAGCGCGCAGACCTTGATCAGAACGTAGCTGCTGTCGCGGCCGCGACCTACATCGCCGCAACGACGAGCGCCGCGTTACGTGACGAAGCGCCGGGCGATGCCATCGCAACGGATGCCAATGAGTAGACGATCGCTGCCGTAATCATTGCCGGTCTGTTGGAAAACCGTGTTTTGCAACAGACCGCTAAGCGACCGCGTCCGTGCTCTGCGATTCGACGGCGCTATGGGCATACTCGACCACCTCCCAATCAGCGCCATCGCGACAACCGCCTTCGCTCAGACGTCGCCGCCAATGTCGACAGCCGGGAACACCGTTGTAGAGACCAATAATGTGGCGCGTCATATGGTGCAGTCGTACTCCGCGGTGAAGCTGCGCCGCAACGTACTGTCGGTACCGTGCCAGCACAGCCGATCGCGACGGTAACGCGATATTGGGCTCGATCGCTGTCGTCAATTCAGCCAGTCGGTAGGGATTGTTGTACGCCTCGCGGCCGAGCATCACGCCGTCGACATACTGGCAATGGTGCACGAGATCGGCATGGGTTTGGACGCCGCCATTAAGAATGACGGTCAAATCGGGAAACCGCTCCTTCAACGCATAGACGCGCTGGTAGTTTAGCGGCGGAATCGTACGATTCTGTTTTGGCGATAAGCCGGACAGAATCGCGATGCGCGCGTGCAAGATTAGTTTCTGCAAGCCGGCCGCTAGAAGCGGCTCAATCAATGCAAGCAGAAAATCGAACGAGTCGTGCGCATCGATGCCGAGTCGGGTCTTAACCGTAACCGGGACCGCGACGGCCGTCTGCATGCGCTCGAAACACGCAACAACGGTGGCCGGTTCAGCCATTAAGCAGGCACCAAAGCGGCCACTTTGGACGCGATCGCTCGGACAGCCTACGTTGATGTTGATCTCGTCATAACCCGCTTCGGCGCCAAGTCGCGCGGCGTAGGCCATCGCGGCAGGGTCGGCACCGCCCAACTGCAAGGCGACCGGGTGCTCGGCAGAATCAAAGGCCAACAACCGCTCCGTGTCGCCGTGTTGCAAAGCCGCAGCGGTAATCATCTCGGTATAGAGCAGTGCTTGCGGCGCTAGCAGGCGATGAAAGTACCGGCAATGGCGGTCCGTCCAATCGATCATTGGCGCAACGGACAGCGGGTACGGAGTCGGCGAAAAAGACATGGCAACAGCGTACCGAACCTCGTCGGTAGAACGCTAGCGCGGTCGGCGAAGCGCACGGTTTTGCGTATTATCGCGTCTTTCCTCAGAGCTGCGCACCTGGTCGATGGCCGACTCACTCGAAACCAACGCCGTTAACCGACTCGTCTATGGTTGCATGCGTATCGCCGGAGACGGCTCGCCCGCAGCGACAGCGCGAGGCTTTAGCGCGCTCGACGCAGCCTATGAGCTCGGCATTCGTCGTTACGACTTGGCCGACATCTATGGCGCTGGCCACGCCGAACGTTTGTTCGGGCAATGGCTGCGGCAACACCCTAGCAGGCGCGATCGAATTGTCGTAACGACCAAGTGCGGTGTTCGCCTCGCTACCGACGCCTCGCCGCAACACTACGATTTGTCGCCGCAACACATTACCGCATCACTGGAGGGCTCGCTCTCGCGCCTCGGTCTCGACCGCGTCGATTTTCTGCTGCTACACCGTCCCGATTACCTCGCTGAGCCGAGCGCCATCAACCGCTGCTTCGAAGCACTCGCTGTCGCGGAGCGCTTTGCCAGTATTGGGCTCAGCAATTTCAATGCCGCGCGCACGCGGTTACTGCACGCTGAACTGTCGATGCCGATCGCGTGCAATCAGATCGAATTTAGCCTCGCCAATCCGAACGCGATGTCTAACGGCACACTGGATACCTGCCGCGAGCTTGGCATCGCCATCGAAGCATGGTCGCCACTCGGCGGCGCGATACAAGCGGCCAACGATCCACCGGCATTCGAGTCACTGCGCCAGGCCCTGTCGAGCCTAGCCGACGACTATGGTGTCTCGAGCCCCGATCTGGCTTTGGCATGGGTACTTCGCCACCCCGCCCGAATCGCACCGGTGATCGGCACGCTAACGCCAACGCGAATCGAGACTGCCGTGGCGGCAACGCATCTTACGCTCGAGCGAGCCGACTGGTATCGGCTACTCGAGGCACGTCGCGGCCGACCCGTACCGTAATCAGCGCGACGCTCGACGGCGCTTGTGAGCCTGCACCAGCGCTGCCTCGAGAACCGGGTCCTCGCCACGTCGCCACGTCGCCAGCGTTGGTTCGACGCGTAGATCGGGTCGAACCGGTTGCCCGTCGCTAAGTCCGTCTCGGTCGATCGTTTGCCGCCACGCCGGTATGCGGACCCCGATCCCGCTGGCCGGCAGTCGTAACGTGAACAGAATACCCGCCGTCGCGCCGGCAGCATTGCCGCCACCGTCACTGCCGACCAGTGTCAGACCCGGTCGGTCTTGCAGCCGTGAGACCAGATGATTGCTACCCGAGGACAAGCTCGAATCGACCAGCACGATCAGCTCACCTTGAAACGCTAACGGGTGCGGTGGCAGCCATTCGACGTTGCGGCCGACCCAATCCGGATTGACGCGAAACAGCCCATTTTCGAGCGGCTCGTAGTCGTCTGGTGCCATTGCGAGGGCGCGCTGGTCCCATGATTCAACGTGGCCGGTCGCGGGTCCAAGGTTATTCGCGGCAGCCACCACATCGCGCATCAAGCGCGTTGGGCTGAGAAGCAAGCGCTCTAGCAAGCCGAGTTGAGCATTATCAGAACCGCCGCCATTGCCGCGTAAGTCCAACACCAGTACGTCGATATCTTGCTCCGCGATGGCCCGAAAAATCGGATCGTAAACAACGGCTGGCTGTACCGGCTGACGGTAATTGACGAAGGTTGCAACGCTCAGTCGCGCGATTTCTGGCGCGACGAACTCAAGCTCAACGGCATCCTTGAAGTTTCTGTAAAAGCCACCGGTGTCCTGCAACATGGTGCGCCACTGATCGCCGCTAAGCCGCTTAACCGTCCGCGAGAATGCCGTGCCATCGGCGCCGATAAACTCGACCTCTACCGTGTCGGCGAATGCGGACGTCAAGGCCCCGAAATGCTCGATCGCACCACCGGGAAACTCGCTGGAGAACGCAACCTCCGGATAACGCGCTGCATCGGCGTAACCATCGGCTGGTATGAAACCGACAAACGTCTCGATCAGTGCATCGATCGGTTTCCCATCGATCGCGACCAACTCATCGCCTGAGCGGATCGACACCTCAACGCTCGACGCCACCACGACGGCACGTCGATCCGGCCCGATCAGCTGCCAACGGAACGGTAAATAGGTCGGTGTTATGCGGCGCTCGGCCACGAGATTGGCCGGCAACTCCGCTTTGGTGTGATTGCAGCGAATGGTCGTTAAGTGGCGCGATACGGCGAGGTACAAATCCGCCTGCGACATACCGTTGGCTGCGTTTGCCGTCGCAACAATGTCGGCCCAGCCGTCTGCCAGCGCCGTCGAATCGGTGAATCGCTGGTAGCCGGGATGGAGGTGCTGCAACGAGCGTTCGAGCAGACCAACATCCGCCTCGATATCTGCTGGCAGTAGCCATTCGTTTGCGGCGGTCTCGGCTGGCTGGCCCAGCAGCACTAAAAAACCCAAGCCAATGGCGCTGATCGTGCGGTACATAGTCGTCTTCCCACGGCTGACTGAACTTCGATGTCGCCGCTATCAGTAACGTTTACAAGCCCACTCGAGTACCGCTCGGCTATACTCGCGGCCTTTAGCCTACAGAGCCAGAAGCCATGCCGCTGGTCAAGCCATTACCCGAGTCCGATGTCCCCGCTGATCTCAGCGACTTTTTCGCGGTGACGCTCGGCGTGACCCCAAACAGTATCCGGACGATGTCACATCGACCAGCCATCGCGACGGCGTTCACGAACCTCAACCGTGCTGTTATGGAAAACCACGGTCAGCTCACTAACGAGCTGAAACGGTTGCTCGGATTCGTCGCCAGCCGGGTTAGCGGTTGCCAGTATTGCCAAGCGCACACGGCGCTTGCTGCCACGCGGTTCGGCACGACCGATGCGCGACTGAACGATATCTGGAATTTTCGCGATTCAGAGCACTTTACGGCCGCCGAGAAAGCCGCCTTCGAGTTCGCCGTTGCCGCGGCCAGCATTCCAAATGCGGTCGACGATGCGTTACAGGCGCGGTTACGTGAGCATTGGTCGGACGGCGACATCGTAGAAATATTGGGTGTCATCGCATTGTTCGGGTACTTAAATCGGTGGAACGATTCGATGGCGACGACCTTGGAAGAGGCGCCAACCCGAAGTAGCGAACAACACCTAGCATCTCAAGGCTGGACCGTGGGCAAACACACCGACTAAGCCGTCGCCATGAGTATTAGCGTCTTCGACTTATTTACGATT
This sequence comes from Pseudomonadota bacterium, assembly GCA_039183535.1. GTDB lineage: Bacteria > Pseudomonadota > Gammaproteobacteria > Steroidobacterales > Woeseiaceae > JBCAXA01. The sequence continues at coordinate 9,817 of JBCDBO010000069.1, forward strand.
GGCATTGGCCCGTCGAGCTCGCATACGGTTGGACCGATGCGGGCGGCGCGTCGCTTTGTCGATCAACTAGACTCAGCACCAGTAAGCGACGCGCCCGATCGAATCGTCGTGACGTTGTATGGTTCGCTCGGCGCAACCGGTCGCGGCCATGGTACGGACCGTGCGGTCCTGCTGGGGCTTATGGGAGAGACGCCAGAAGAGGTCGATGTCGATACGATCACCGAACGGATTGCAACAATTCGCGAGACGCGGAGCCTCGCGTTGTGGCCGAACCTTAAGGCCATTGACTTTGATCCGGCCACCGATCTGATCTTCGAAAAGCGTATAGCGCTCGACGGCCACCCTAACGGGATGCGTTTCGAAGCCTACTATCGGGATGAGCGCCTCGCTGAGCAGGTTTTTTACTCCGTCGGGGGCGGTTTCGTGCTCACTGAAGACGAGGCCGGGCAGCCGGTTCTCGCGGAGGCAACAGAAACGCGGCCATACCCGTTTTCGACCGCGGAAGAGCTGCTGCAGATGTGCGGCGCTGCCGAGCGGCCAATTAGCGCGATCATGCTCGCCAACGAGTGTACGCAGCGTGACGAAACGGCGATTCGCGCAGGGCTCCTCAAAATTTGGGCCGCTATGCAAGCCTGCGTGAAACGCGGTTGCTCCGCCGACGGCGTTATGCCCGGGTTAAAAGTACACCGCCGCGCAGCAGAGATTTACCGTCAACTGTGCGCGCAACCGGAACGCGCGCTGTCAGACCCATTGACGATCATGGACTGGGTTAACTTATACGCCTTGGCGGTCAACGAGGAAAACGCCGTCGGTGGCCGGGTCGTCACGGCGCCGACCAATGGTGCCGCTGGGATAATGCCAGCAGTTTTGCACTATTACGTCCGCTTCGTTCCAGGCGCGAATGAGGACGGTATCGTGCGCTTTTTACTGACGGCCGGCGCGATCGCGATGCTGTTTAAGCTCAACGCATCGATTAGTGGTGCTGAAGTCGGCTGTCAGGGCGAGGTCGGCTCGGCGTGTTCGATGGCTGCCGGCGCGCTAACCGAGGTCATGGGCGGAACGCCAGCGCAAGTCGAGAACGCCGCCGAGATTGCTATGGAGCACAACCTCGGACTGACCTGCGACCCGATCGCCGGGCTGGTCCAGATTCCGTGTATCGAACGCAATGCCATGGCATCGGTTAAAGCGATCAACGCGGCCCGGCTGGCGCTGCGCGGCGACGGTCGCCACTTCGTCTCGCTCGATAAAGTCATTCGCACGATGCGCGAAACCGGCCGCGATATGCAGGAAAAATACAAAGAGACGTCCCGCGGCGGCCTGGCGACTAACGTCGTTGAAGTGCCGGTTAATTTTGTCGAGTGTTAGAGCGCCGCGTTCGCACTACATGTTACGTCGATACTGCCCACCCACTTTGAACAGTGCGTCGGTAATCTGGCCGAGCGAGCAAACCTTGACCGCGTCCATCAGCGCAGCGAAGACGTTGTTACCGTCGACCGCCGCTTGGCTTACGCGGGCCAGCGCGTCCGCCGATGCATCCGCATGGCGCGACTGAAAATCGGCAAGCCGATCTATTTGGCTTTGTTTTTCCGACTCGGTCGAGCGGGCTAGCTCGATCGTTTCCACCGCCTCTGGATGCTCTGATAGGAACGTATTAACCCCGATGATCGGAAGCGAGCCATCGTGTTTCTTGTGCTCGTACAATAAGGACTCTTCCTGAATGCGACCCCGTTGATACCCAGTCTCCATCGCGCCGAGTACACCGCCGCGATCCGATAGTCGTTCAAACTCGCTGAGCACCGCCTCCTCGACTAGATCGGTCAACTCGTCGATGACAAACGCCCCTTGGTAGGGGTTCTCGTTTTTGGCGAGCCCAAACTCACGATTGATGATTAGCTGAATAGCCAAGGCACGGCGAACCGACTCCTCGGTCGGTGTCGTAATGGCCTCGTCGTACGCGTTAGTGTGTAAGGAGTTACAGTTGTCGTAGACGGCGAGCAAGGCCTGCAACGTGGTCCGGATATCGTTGAAGTTCATCTCTTGGGCGTGCAATGAGCGTCCCGACGTTTGAATGTGGTACTTCAATTTCTGACTACGGGCCGATGCGCCGTAACGCTCGCGCATGGCAACAGCCCAGATACGCCGGGCTACCCGCCCGATCACCGTGTACTCCGGATCCATGCCGTTCGAGAAAAAGAACGACAAATTGGCCGCAAAGTCGTCGATCGCCATACCGCGCGCAAGGTAGGCCTCGACGAACGTGAAGCCATTGGCCAAGGTAAACGCGAGCTGCGTGATTGGATTCGCGCCGGCCTCAGCAATGTGGTAGCCAGAGATGGAGACCGAATAAAAATGCCGGACTTCGTGGTCGATAAAATACTGCTGAATGTCGCCCATCATCCGCAGGCTGAACTCGGTCGAGAATATGCACGTATTCTGGCCTTGATCCTCTTTGAGAATGTCGGCTTGCACGGTCCCGCGAACCCGTCGCAGCGCGCCCGCGCGAACGTCGGCCATCTCGGCGGCGGACGGCTCTCTGCCGTTTGTAGCGACAAATCGGTCACGCTGTTGATCGATTGCCGTGTTCAGGAACATCGCTAGAATGGTTGGCGCGGGGCCGTTTATCGTCATTGAGACCGACGTTTGCGGGTCGCACAGATCGAAGCCGTCGTACAAGGCTTTCATATCGTCGAGCGTCGCAATCGACACACCAGCGTTGCCGATCTTGCCGTAAATATCTGGCCGCGTCGCTGGGTCTCGCCCGTACAAGGTTACCGAGTCGAAGGCCGTTGAAAGGCGCTTCGCCGGTGCGTGCTCAGATAGTGCCTTGAAGCGACGGTTTGTTCGGAACGGATCGCCCTCCCCGGCAAACATACGGGCCGGATCCTCACCTTCACGCTTGAACGGAAACACACCCGCTGTGTATGGGAAATAACCGGGTAAATTCTCGCGGCGTAGCCAACGCAACAGATCACCGGCATCGTTGTAGCGTGGAATCGCGACGCGCGGCAATTTAGTACCCGATAAAGACTCCATTTTCAGTCGAGTTCGCCGTACAGCGCCATCACGACCGTTCTCCTCAAGGACTTCTTGCTGATAGGCGACGGCAATCGCAGGCCAGGCCTCCAACAGGCGATTAGACTCGGCGCTGATCTCACCTTGGCCAGCATCAATCAATGTACCCAGCTCGACCACCGATACATCGGATTCGACCAATGCGCGCGCAGCCACGAGATGCTGACGACGGCGCACCGCCACGGCCTGTACGTCCGTCTCGCGATGGAATCGTCGCAAACAATCGGCAACGTCAGCGAGATAGCGTTGCCGCTCCGCCGGCACGATGACGGTTTTCTCGGACGATGAACGCGTCGTAACCGTCGGCAGGCGTGAATCGAACTGGCGCAAGCCTTTCGCGCGCAACTCGGTGAGCAATTGTTGGTACGCGGCGGTGACACCATCATCGTTGAATCGCGACGCGATACTGCCGAATACAGGCATCGACGTCGGTGGCTGCGTGAACGCCTCACGATTTCGCTGCACCTGCTTGGCAACATCGCGCAGCGCGTCGTCGCCGCCTTTGCGATCAAATTTATTGATGACGACCAGATCTGCGTAATCGAGCATGTCGATTTTCTCGAGCTGACTCTGGGCGCCGAACTCCGGTGTCATCACGTACATTGAGACATCGACAAACGCTGCGATACCGGAATCACCTTGGCCAATCCCCGGCGTTTCGACGAACACAACATCAAACTCTGCGCGCCGAAGAAGCGCGACGATATCGTGCAGTGCCTCGGGTACTTCGCCGCTGGCCGAGCGAGTCGCCAGCGAACGCATGTAGACGTTGTCGGTATAAATCGCATTCATCCGAATACGATCACCAAGCAAGGCACCACCGGTCTTGCGCCGTGTTGGGTCGATCGCCAACGTCGCGATCCGGACCGTATCGTCCGAATCGAGTCGAAAGCGGCGAATAATCTCATCCGTTAGTGATGACTTACCGGCTCCACCGGTTCCGGTGATGCCGAGTACCGGGATGGAACGATCGCTCGGTTGCGCGAGCCAGTGTCGCTCCGCGTCGCTCAATCGGCCGCATTCGATTTTCGTAATCGCCCGCGCCAGCTCGGCAGTGTCGCTAAGATCAGCACGCTCAAGAGCGACGTCACGGCGCTCGCCGGCACCGGCCGCCGTCCGCGCCAACATATCGTCGATAATGCCTTGCAAACCTAAGGATTGGCCGGCCTGCGGCGAATAAATACGCTCAACGCCATAGCGCTCTAATTCAGCAATCTCCTCGGGCACGATGACCCCACCGCCACCACCGAAAACGCGAATATGGCCAGCGCCTGCAGCATCGAGTTGATCAACGAGGTATTTGAAATACTCGACGTGGCCGCCTTGATAGGAGCTGATCGCGATAGCGTCGACATCTTCGTGTAAAGCCGCTGCAACAACCTCCGCTACCGATCGATTGTGGGCGAGGTGAATGACCTCGACGCCAGAGGACTGCAAGATTCGCCGCATGATGTTGATCGACGCGTCGTGACCGTCGAACAAACTCGCGGCAGTAACAAACCGCAGTGGAATGTCGATCCCGGATGATCGCTGAACCGGTAATGGGGTAACACTGCTCATCGCTATTCCTTCAGCGGCGCAGCGGCAAGCGGTTCTATCGAACCCGTTGCCGCGTTTACCGACAATTGCATCGTTAACTTTAGGGAGCTGTGCAGCTGGCGCACAGCATTCTGATCGTCGGGCATCGCCAGCCATTGATAGGCGATGCCCAGTACCGCCGCATTGAACTGCGCGGCGAGCGCTTCGCGATGCGTGGCGTCGTTGACGCCAGCCTCCAGCAACCACCGAGCGGTATCGGCACGACGCCGATCATGAATACTGGCGATAACGGACTTAACCTCGGATTGCACGCCAATCGACTCAAACCACAGGATGTAAAAGGCCCGCAAATCGTCCGCACCATCGATGCAGAAGCGGCTGTGTTCGTCGATAGCCGCGGCGATGGCGGCGAAACCGCGGCGGGATGATGTAACGCGTTTTAGATCGGCTAACCAACGCTCGCCAACCGAACGCACGATAAACTCAAACAGGCCCGCTTTGGAACCGAAGCGGTAGCCGGCGAGACCGCGACTGTAGCCCGCGCGCTCGCCAACGTCTTTCAACGTCGTCCGGTCGGTGCCACGCTCGACGATCAAGCGAATGGCGGCATCACGCATCCGACTGTCCGACAAGTCGGTGCGCTCCGCATGCGACCGGCGTGGCGACGTTGTCATGATGCTGCACCGCTCGCGACAGTATTCGCGGTCAAGAGCGTTCTAAAATAGCGGGGCGCGAGCGCCAGGCGTGAGCCGTACCATGAGAACATTTCACCATCGACGAGATCGATCTCGCTCGCTGGCAGGGCCGCTGCGACTTCGGCGATGTGTCGATCGCCAAACGGATACGGCTCGCTCGACAGCAAAACTCGGTCTGGGCGAAGCGCCGCTAACTCGGTCAGCGTTGTTTCCGGATAGCGGCTGCGATCTGAGAAAACGTTACAGAAACCCAATTGCGCGAGTACATCGTCGATGAATGTCTCCCTGGCAACGGCCATGTACGGTTTACGCCAGATCAAGTACGCCACGCGCTCAGCGCGTGCGCTCGGTAGGGAGCGCCACTCGCGCTCAATACTCGCATTGAGTGCGACTGCAGCGTCGCTTACGGCACACAAACGACCGACCGCGGCAATCATCGCCGCGGCATCGGCCAAGGTCGCAATGTCGCTGGTCCAGGTCGGCACATGTGCGCGTAACTGTTCGATGATAGCGCGTTCATTTTCCTCTTTGTTCGCCAACACAAGATCAGGCTCAAGTGCCAATACGGCTGCGACGTCGAGGCGTTTAGTTCCGCCGATGACCGTGCAAGACTGACGTAACTCGGCGGGATGGATGCAATAGCGGGTGCAGCCAACCAGCCGCGCTTGCACACCAAGGTCCCATAGCAACTCGGACTGTGACGGGACGAGCGAGACGATGCGCTGCGGCGAGCGTTCGACCGCGACGGTGTAACCGGTTTGGTCCATCACCGACACTGCCGTTGCGCTCGACATCGACTTAAACGACCGCGACGTCCGCGTCGGCAACGACACCGGCGGCGCGCATCGCTGCCGCATGCAGCTGCACGCGCGGCAGCATCGCGCCAAGATAGTGTTCGCCGCTCAGTCGCTTTGCAGCACGAAACGCGTCGTCGGCTGCATAGCTATCCAAAGCGATGAGCTGGCGAAGGTACAACCAACCGCCCACCAAGTAACCGGTTAACATGAGAAAGTCCCAGGCTTGTGCATCGACCACCGGCGGCGTCGCGGCAGCTGCACGAACGCCGGCGGCTGCTTGTCTGGCTGCGGTAACGGCATGGCTGACGGCGTTGGCGGCATCAGTATGCGGACCTTGGCCGGCAGCGCTTACCGTCGCCTCAATGTCCGCAAATAGCTCGTCCAAGGCAGCGCCGTCGTCGCGCAAAAACTTGCGGCCAACAAAATCCGCCGCTTGGATGCCGTTGGTGCCTTCGTAGATCGGCGTGATTCGAGCATCGCGTACATACTGCGCAGCGCCTGTCTCTTCGACGTACCCCATCCCGCCGTGTATTTGCACACCGAGCGATGCGACCTCTTGCACGACCTCGGTACACCAGGCTTTTACGACCGGTGTCAGCAACTCCAAGCGGCGTCGCTCGGCGTCCGCCTCGTCGCTGGAGCGTGGCGCGTGCGAGCGATCGAGCGCAGCCGCGCTATACATGACCAGCGCACGACCCGCCTCCGTCAGCGCACGCATCGTCAACAGCATTCGGCGTACGTCCGCGTGCGCGATAATCGGGACTTGTCCATCGTGCTTGGGTGCGACGCCCTGGCGGCGATCATTGGCGTAGACGCGGGCGGCTTGCAACGCACGCTCACCGACGCCAACGCCTTCTAGCCCAACTTCCAATCGAGCATGATTCATCATCGTAAACATGCAAGCGAGGCCCTGATGCAGCTCACCGACGAGGTAACCGATCGAGCCCTGACCACTGTCACCGAAACTCATCACACAGGTTGGACTGGCGTGAATACCCAGTTTGTGTTCGACCGATAGCGCTCGCACATCGTTTGATTCGCCATCGGCAAGAAACTTCGGCACGAGAA
>JBCDBO010000070.1:0-16876 GCA_039183535.1 Pseudomonadota bacterium
CCGACCTGGCCACCGTCTTTGCACCGTTATACCTCTACCACCGCTATCAAGTGGATGCCGCAGCGAAGTTTATCGGCGGCGCCTTTTTCAATTACGCCCTTAACACGCAAGACAATAGCGAGGTGCGGTGGGTTACAGCCGCGGAACAACGGCGCGCACTAACGGTGTTGCTCCGCACCCTTCGCGGCGAGACCTTAAGCATTCCAAGTCGAATTACGACGCTGCTAACGCCACCGCTCGATGCGAGCGAACCGGTCCAAGCACGGGAGCGTTTCGGCTCCAGGCTGCGGCCGTTATTTGATCGCGGCCGGGCGGCCGGTGCTGCTGCACGCGTTACCTTCAACGCCTTACTCGCTGTACCACGATTGAATCGGGTGGAAGCCGCTAACAGCCGCGAGCCGTCGATCGATTTTAGCGTCGGTGAGATTTTGGACGCGACCGGCGCAACGGTGTTTGGCACATACGAAGACAGCATCGTCGCGAATGCGGTTCGTGATGGGTACATCACCCAGTTGCTAATGGTCTTTGCCAACCCGGATACCTTACCGGCCGTGCGTGCCAGCGTTTTCGCTGAGCTTAGTGAACGCCAGCGTCGACTCCGCCGAGGCAACGCGATAAGTCAATTGCTGGCCCGCCGCATTACAACCGAGCTGGAATCGGCTTCGGATCCGGTCACCGCGACTGAGGTGCCGCCGGGTAGCCCTATCGGTAGCAGTGCAATGCTCCACAATTGCTGGCATTGCGATACCGCTGAGCTCCTCAGCCGGTAGAACCGTTCATTGCTGCGCCGACTGCTGCATCCGGCTTTTGTTGCACTCATGGCTGCGTTGGCAGCGAGCGTGTTCGTCGCAAGTTCGGTGGCACCTACCTGGGTTGAGCAGCGAACCGTCTACCAGGTTTTTACCAACACGGCCGGCGAACAGGTCTATCGTTATCGCGGCACCGACCGGGTTCTTCCGGCAACGGTTCGTTACGCCGACAGCCCACTCAATCAAGTTGCCCTAGATCGTCTCGGTTCACGGGGGCCAGATCTAAATGAGCAATGGGTAACCCTGACCGCGTCTGACGGTTCGCAGCAAGTGGCTTTACTTGAGGCGCGCTATCACTATGGCTTCTGGTCATTGCTGCCGGCAATTTTGACGATCGCGCTGTGTTTGCTGACACGCGAAGCGCTTACGGCGCTGCTGGCGGGTGTCGTTTGCGGTGCCTTTATGCTCGGTCGACACGATATTACCGACGCCGTACTGATTCCGAGTCTCGCGACCGACGGCGCGGCGAGCATTCTGTTGCTGTATTTGTGGCTCGTGGGCGGTCTACTCGGTATCTGGTCGCGAACCGGTGCCGCGCAGGCGTTCGCCGAATTTATGACGGAACATTTTGTACGCGGGCCAAAGTCAGCCAGGTTCGTTAGTTGGCTGATGGGCGTATTGTTTTTCCAAGGAGGCACGATCAGCGTCGTCTTGGTCGGTACGATCGTTCGACCAGTAGCGGATAAAGAGAACATAAGCCATGAAGAGTTGGCGTATATCGTCGATTCGACGGCCTCGCCGATCGCATCCTTGATTGCCTTTAATGCCTGGCCCGCCTATGTACAGGCACTTATTTTTGTTCCCGGTGTTGCGTTTCTCGCTACCGAGGAGGCACGGCTTGCGTTTTTCTTTGCAAGCGTCCCATTTAGTTTCTACGCCGTGTTTGCTGTGCTGGGCACGCTGCTGCTCAGCATTGGCATTCATCGCTTTGCAGGCCCCGGCTTAAATAAAGCGATCGCCAGAGCCCGCTCGACCGGCCAGCTCGATGCGCCTACGGCGATGCCGATGGCTGCGAAGGAGTTGCAAACCAGTCATGTCCCGGTCGGTTACACGCCGACCGTCTTCGAATTCGTCCTGCCATTGGTCTTGCTGATTGGGATCGCGGTGGCGACCTTTGTTTGGACCGGTGCACCACAAGTTAATTGGGCGTTCGGCATAGCACTAGCGGTGGCCGCCGGGATCGCGCTTGGACGAGGCATGCGACTCAGTGAGATGGTGGAAGGTCTTGGCGATGGCCTGAAAGGTGTCGTGCTTGCCTCGGTCGTGCTGATGCTCGCCATCACGATTGGCGGTTTAACGCAGGAGATCGGCGCGGGCCTGTTTCTTATTGAATTACTGGGCGAGCGCATACCTTACTACTGGCTGCCCGTTGCATTGCTGGCAATCACAATGGTGATTGCCTTCTCTACTGGCACGAGTTGGGGAACGTACGCGATTGCGTTTCCGCTCGCGATGCCACTCGCTTGGACGGTCGCGAACGTTGCCGGACTCGACAATCCAATGCTGTTTATGTCGATCTGCTTCGCGACCGTTCTAAACGGCAGTGTCTACGGTGATCAGTGCTCGCCGATATCAGACACAACGATCTTGTCGGCGATGACGACCGGTTGCGATTTGATGGATCACGTCACGACCCAAATCGTCCCGGCGACGTTCGCGGCCGCGCTAGCTGCTGTGCTGTGGACAGCGACAGTCCTGATCTTCGCATAGCAAGCGGCGGGCAAACGGTTGCGAATGAGACGCCGCCCTGTATGGTTAGCAGTGGCAAAAGAGCCATGGGGAGCACCGTTGCGATGAGTTTTCATGACGCCAGCGATCCACACTGTCAGCGGCAAGCAGGTGGCATATCCTTGGTCATCGAGCCTAAAGAAAAGGACTTGGGCGGATTCTCGGTGAGGCGCGTCCTTCCGTCACCACGACGACGCATGGTTGGCCCGTTTATTTTTTTCGATCACATGGGTCCGGCCACGTTCGAGCCGGGCGACGGGATTCAAGTTCGGCCGCATCCACACATCGGACTTGCGACCGTAACGTATTTGTTTGAAGGCGAGATCATGCACCGCGATAGCCTAGGTTACGAACAGGCGATTCGACCGGGTGCTGTCAACTTGATGCACGCCGGCCGCGGCATCGTTCACTCCGAACGCGCTGGCGCCGATCTGAACGAACGCTCTCGTCTTCATGGAATTCAGTCATGGATGGCGTTACCAGAAGCGCTAGCCGAATCGGAACCAGCGTTCACGCATATTCCTGCCAGTGACTTACCGAGCCTGGTCAACGGGGGTACCTCGATCACACTGATCACTGGATCGGCTTTTGGTATGCGCTCGCCGGTACCGGTCTCGGCCGAGACCCTATACGCCGATTGCCGGCTAAATGCCGGCGCGGAGTTAGCGCTACCCATCGATATCGACGAGATGGCCGTTTACGTGGTCAGTGGCGATATCGACATAGAGGCCAGCCATTTCGGTGCCGGTACGATGGTCGTTGCGAGCGACGAGCAAGCGTTGGTCGTTCGTGCGGTCACCGATTCTCATCTCATGGTGATCGGTGGCGAGACGCTCGGCAAACGGCACATTTGGTGGAACTTTGTCGCCTCTTCAAGGGAGAGGATCGAACAGGCGAAGGTCGACTGGCGCAACGGTAACTTCGCCTCGGTACCTGGTGAGACCGAGTGGATTCCGCTACCCGAGTAACAGTGAGACCGCACGATGGGTGACATGCTCGAAGATTGGCAACAGCGATTGCTCGACTGGGCGATTCTCGGCTGGGACGCCATCCAAACGCCGCCGGTGCTGTTTCAGTTGGTGGTCATCGTCGCGCTGTTTTTCCCGGCATTGTTGTTGTCGCGCCGAATCGAGCCAGGACTCAAGAAGCGCGCTGATAAGATTCGCATCTTTCCCGGCATCAAGCGCCTCATCGTCGCTTTCCTCGACCGGTTCGAGTGGTTGTTGTACGCCGCATTCTTGGTGGCGGCATCGGCCATAACCCAGGTCATTGGCTGGCCGCCCAATAACTTCCTTATCGAAGGTGTAGCGTTACTTGCCGCCGCTTGGTTAACGATCAGTGTTGTCTCGCATCTGATCCGCAATCGACTCGTCGGCCGTGTATTTTCGGTGCTTGCATGGCTGTATGTCGCTACGCTCGTGTTCGGTGTTAACGACAACGTTGTTCAGCTACTCGAAAGTCCCGAAATTTCGATCAGCGGTCGACCCTTTACGCTGCTCGATGCGCTGCAGAAACTGGCGCTGATCGGCTTTATTGTCTGGGCGGCGATCAACGCGGGGAACTTTCTCGATCGACAAATCCAAGGGCTGACCGAGCTAACACCGTCGCTACGCGTCCTCGTCGGCAAGATGATCCGGATCGCGTTGATCGTCTTTACGGTCATGGTCGGATTGAACATTGTCGGACTCGACCTAACCGCGTTAACTGTTCTGTCCGGTGCCGTCGGTGTCGGTATCGGCTTTGGTTTACAGAAGGTGGTCTCGAACTTTATTTCCGGGATCATCATTCTGCTCGACCAATCGATCAAACCGGGCGATACGATCTCGTTGGGTGACACATTTGGCTGGATACGTGAGTTGCGCGCCCGCTTCGTCTCAGTCATCACTCGCGATGGACGTGAGTTCTTAATCCCAAATGAAGACTTCATCACTCGCGAGGTCATCAATTGGTCGTTCTCCGACGAGTATGTGCGCCTTGATGTCCCCTTCGGCGTTTCTTATAACTCAAACCCACACGAAGTCAGTGAACTTGCCATAGCAGCAGCACAGACGGTAGAGCGAGTCGATTCAACCCGAAAAAAGCCGGTTTGCTGGATGACCGGCTTTGGCGACTCATCGCTCGATTTCAAACTGCGCTTCTGGATACGCGACCCGCAGCAGGGCCTCACCAATATCCGCGGCAAGGTCCTTTTGGCGTTATGGGATTCCTTTCAGGAGAGCGGGGTCGAGTTTCCGTTTCCGCACCGCGAGATCATTATGCGGACGCCGGTCGATGTTCGACCGAATGTCGCCGACTAAGCGACCTGTTGTTCGCGATAGTCGCGACGCCCCGGTTGATAGACGTACGTTGCGACACGCGGGACCGGATTTACGTAAGCCAGCACATCGTCGATGCCTGCAGCACTCGCAGAGTCCTCAATTGTCGCAGCCATACGCGCGATCGTATCGGGATCTGAAACGCTGTTGATGACGCCGTATTGATCGGAGATTTGGGCGCCGGCGACCGTTGGCGTTGGTTGTGTGTCTTCAAGGCGCGCGAAAGTAAAGTTGACGCCTTTGGCGCCGCTATCAAGCAAAAGGTCAACGAAAGCGGGGTGCTCGTGGCGCCGTACAACCGCCGATAAGCAATACTGATTCGTCAAAATGGACGGATTCGGCGTGGCCAAACCAACGCTGCCAGCACCCGATCCGATCGTTTGTAGGGCACCATCACGCCAATGAGCGTGACCGGTTAAGTGGTCGATGGCGCGGATAATCTGCTGCACGTTGGCAGCGTAATAGCGGTTCGAGACCAAACTCGGCAGATTGAACAGCCCTTTCTCGATGTTGGTTTGGTACATGAAGCCTCGGCCCGGCAGGTGAAGTTCACCGGCATCTGCCATAGCGCGAAAGATCTGATCGGACTCTGACGATGATGTCATCACCAACATGACGTCTTTCTCGTGCTGCTTGGTAATGCGCAGCCAACCGAGACGATCGCGCAGACCACGGCCTTCGCAGAGATGGATGACCGGTCCGTGAGCCCCGGCTGCGACGGCAGCACGGGCGATTTTATCGCTGCGGATACGATCGACGATACAAACAATGAGCGACAGATCGGCAGTAAAGCGATGCTGACCGTAGTCGTATGACCCAGTGCCACTCACTTGCCAGTTTAGAAAGTCTTTGCCGACGAAAACGTCTTTACACGGCTGGCAGTAAATCGCGCCCGTCGCTTGCTTGTGTAAATTGGCGCATTCGATAACCGAATCCATCATTGCGTCGACGGCACTGTCTGGCAGTAGCACCTGCACGATCTTCTTAGCCGGACTGATCGGCGGTAGGAAGCGCTGCAACCAGTTGTCTTTCAGCAGCGTGCCGCGGGCTTGCCAAACCAGCGCACCAAATCCCGCTGGCCGGAAAACTTCATCGACGACCCGACGACTCACGCCGGTCGGCAAAATAACGGTAACAATCGATGCCGGTTGATTCGATTTGAACATGAGCTAGGCCGTCGCAGGTGCAGTAACAGGAGTTCGATCGGGCTCGCTTATGGCCGCTTCGCGCCGGCGTGTTATGAGACCGACCGTAAGAACGGTCATGATCGGACCGACCGAGGCCAGCGCGAGGATCCCGAAGCCATCCGTGACGCCCGGGATGTTGCCTCCGATCCCAAGACCCATCGCCAAAACGAGCGGAACGGTAATCGGTCCGGTCGTGACGCCGGCGCTGTCCCAGCCGAAATTCACGAATGAATTCGGTGAGATCATGGTCAATACCAAGACGAGGCTGTATGCGGGCAACAACATAGCGAACAGCGGTATGTGAAATGCCATCTTGATAACGCCAGCAGCGATGCCAACACCGACGCCAACAGCGACACTCTGCATCAGCAACTTTTTGCGAAACGCCCCAGCGGTTATTCGTTCAACCGTATCGCCCAATGCATTGAGAGCCGGTTCGGCCAATGTAGCGCCGTATCCGAGGAAGAAAGCGAATCCAACAGCGAGCAGCTTCCCAGCGAGACCGTCGAACAATGGGCCGACAGCACTATCACCACGCCACGGTACGATCGTTGCGAACGATGCCGGAATGTTACTCCCCAATTGAGCGCCGAGGGGTGTTAGACCCAGCGCAATACCGAGTCCGAAAAGCGCCATTCCGCTGAACGCAAAGACAACACCTATCCCAACATCCTGATCTGCGCGCAGTCGCTGGCGGACAACCAGTCGTAAGACGATGTAAAGAAAGAGGCACAATGGGATGATTGCGCGAAGTGCATCGAGAAGCGCAGTCTTAAACTGTGGCAAAAACGACTTGCTGGTATCCCACGTTTGCTTACCGAACCATGCCGTGTTCGTTGGTCGCTGCCGAGAAACGACGATCTGCGGTTCATCGATAACCAGCGCACCGTTCTCCAGCCGCGGCTCACCGCCGACAAATCGAATCCGTGAGTTCGGCGGTAGCTCACCGGAGTCGCGATAGCGACGTAAATCGTGAACGCTAAAATACTCCGGCACAAGATCCGGTTTGGCTTCGTTTGTCTCAGCAACCGTTGCAAGGACAGGCAACGGTTGTCCATTGGCCGCCCCGACGTAGTCCTCAGCGTTGTAGTGATAGATCGCTAACAGTTGTACCGCGAGAATCGGAAACAGCGAGGCTAATGTGACGATACCGAAGCCGGTATGACCACCACCTCCACTGGATACGACTCGGCAGACGCCTATCCCGAGAGCGAGAACCAATGGCACGGTTACAGGTCCGGTCGTCACCGCACCGCAGTCCCAGGCGAGCCCCAACACATCATTCAAGACCGGAATTTGATAGAAAAAGTACGAGATGACCAATAGCAACATGACGCTGGGTACTGCCAGGAGCTTCAACGGCCAGCCAAAGAAAAATCGTAAGACGCCAAGCATTACCGCCAAGCCAACACCGACGCCGACCGAAGCAACCAGCTGACCGGAGAATTCGTTCAGCAGGCTGAACAGCAGCGGCGCTTTCGCTGCCGATACGCCGCTGCCCGCTGCTTTCAGCACAGCGATGGCTGGCTCGGCAAACGTGGCGCCACCACCCAGCAAAAATGCAAACGCGAGAATCGTCGGCAGCCGTGATGTCTTCGGCAACAGACCACCTATGGTCTCACCCAGCGGCATCAGGCCCAGGCGCAGACCTTCCATAAAGAACATTAGGCCGACGGCAACGACCAAGATCCCGGTCGCTATCATTGCAGCGAACACGATCGGCAGATTCAATACCAGTGATTGAAACAACAGCAAGTAGGCAACGATGAACCAGATGCCCTGCAATTGCTCTACGAAGTTGCGACGTACGTACGGCCACAATACGCGCCACGTATCGCGCATACTGAGCCTGTAACGGTCGGAGGTTACTGCCGTTGTCATGGTAGGTTGAAGCATTGCCGATGATCGTTAGTTATCGGCGGATCAACGATTTGCTGTAATACCGGCCGTGCATACTGAGACATAAGTGGACTTTTCGATGCAACGACCCAAGCGCATACCACCGGGCCCTGGACAAGAATCGGTCTGGGATTATCCGCGTCCACCGGCCTGTGAGCCGGTCGCAGAACGGTTACGGATCGTATTTGGCGATCAGCAAATCGCCGCCACCAATCGTGGCTACCGGGTTCTGGAAACCTCCCACCCCCCGGTCTACTACTTGCCCCCGGACGCCTTTGTTGCCGGGAGCTTGTTACCGGCATCTGGCCGATCGTTTTGCGAATTCAAAGGCGAGGCGATTTATTGGGACGTGGTCGCGGGGGATCGACGAGCCGCCAAGGCCGCGTGGAGTTATCCCGAACCGGTCGCCCGATATGCTGAGCTTGGCGATCACGTCGCTGTCTATGCATCGCGCATGGATCAGTGCTGGGTTGGCGATGAACGGGTCCTGCCACAAAGCGGCGACTTTTACGGCGGTTGGATCACGGCCGATATCGTCGGCCCCTTCAAGGGCGGTGACGGGACCTGGGGTTGGTAGAGGCGCGTTACGTTGGATCGGCGCTAGCGAGGACCAATAAGTCGGGAATAATCTTCCGGAACGGGAAAAAACCGCGAGTCGCGTGTGGCCACGCTGCCTCATCCCATCGTCGCAGCGGGTTAGCGAGGTGAACGTCATGCTCGGCCAGTCGTTCCACTACGCCATCTAAACAATCGGCGGCGCGACCGACCGGCGTGTAGGGCATGATCACTTGTTGCAGACGTTCGGCCACAGCCCAAGCGACGACACTGTCGACATCACCTACGGCCTGTACTGCGACACCGAGACGCTGCTCGATCGACGCCGCACTGTCTGCCGACAGCGCGGTCACAAATTCACGGACATTGTCCGCAACACCGTCAGCGCTTCCTAGCAGCGCCGCGGTAACGACAGGCTCACCGGCCAGCGCGGGCCACGGCGATAAATCATCGTCGGTCACCAGTAGACCGCTGCGTAAGCCCTTTTGAATCGGTGTAACGACAAACTCTCGCCGCGGGCTTGGCGGCTCGACCCACGGTAACGGCTCAGCCACGTCTGCCAAACCGCGCACCGGCCCAAAGCGCCCCTCAGTGAAGCGAGCAATGTTGTCGGGACGGGCAAGATACGTCTTACCGCGAGTTTGTAAGCCGCCGACCCATCGCCATGACAAGGTATTTGACGCAGCATCGCCATCGAAAAGGTGGCGCATGAAGAATGCGGCGCCGAGCGCCCACGGCAATCGCAAGGTAAAAATCCAGATACTGGCAAACCACATCCGGGCATGGTTATGCAGATAGCCCGTCTCAATAAGTTCATTTGCCCACGCGTCGAAGCACTCGAGGCCGGTTTTTCCGGTAATCGCCGCTGCGTAGTCATCGCGCTGAGCGGCACTCAGCGTGTCGTGTGCATCGGTAACCGTGCGCTGGTAGTCGCGCCAGATCGTCGGTCGCTGCTCGAGCCAACCCTTCCAATAGGTGCGCCAACACACTTCTTGGAGAAATTTCTCGGCAGCGGATGGACTGTGTGATGCGAGGACAGCGGCCACAACTTCGCTTTCGGCGATCGTCCGGTGGCGAATGAACGGCGACAACACCGATACCTGGGTGTGGTTGCCTGCACCACCATCGGTGTTGCGGCCAGCCGCATAGCGCCGGCCAGCGTGTGGGACGAACATGGCAAGGCGCTCCAAAGCAAAGGCTCGGCTTGGCGTGAAGGACATACGACTACCGTGGCGATCAGCTATCGGCGCGAGAACATACCTCAATCGACGGTCGGCGGATCGCTTGTCTCTTGCACAGCGCTCGGACGCAGCGCCGACTTGGCGTTATTCAGTGCTGCGACAGCCGAGTCGCCGAGTGTAAGAGCCAGGGTCACAAACAGTGCGTCAAAGACGGCCAAGTGGACGAGCCGCGAGCTCATTGGCGTATACAAACTGGTGTCCTCATCAGCGCTGCACGGAAACCCAAGATCGACATTGCGCATTAGCGGCGAGCCGCTGCGCGAGATCGCTATCGTCAGCGCGCCTTTGGCTTTCGCCAACTGGATGGCACCACTCAGCGTTGTGGACTCGCCGGTGTGGGAGATAGCGACCAAAACGTCAGTCGCGGCTGTTACTGCGGCCAGTTGGCGAATGGTCGGCTCATCGTTGGCGTAGCTGCACGGTCGACCTAGACGGAAGAACTTTTGCCAAGCGTCGGCCGCCACCTGTCCCGACGCACCTTCGCCGGCGAAGATGACCTGACGAGCCGCTGCTAGCGCCGTTGCCGCTTCGGCAAAAGGCAACTCGACGCTGTGTTCGCGTAACAGCTTAAGCGCGGCGACAGACTGATCGATCACCTTGCGCGCAGCGGCGGTCGGCGAATCGGCGACGGTTACCTGTCCGTGCATCGGACTGTCGCTCGCACCGATCTCGGCTGCTAAGCGCAGTTTTAGCTCGCGATAACCCGGCAAACCGAAGCGCCGGCAAAACCGGATAACCGTTGGTTCCGACGTCCCGGCCGCCCGTGCAACTCGGCGTACAGAGGCTCGTACCGTCTCTCTGGGGTGGGCGAGAATCCATTCGCCAACGCGCGCCTCGGCGGCCGGTAATTCTTGCAGTTCTGCGGCTATTCGTGCTTGCATGTAATAAAACTACACTATTTTTTGCTTTATTTCTGGGATTTCGAAGACCATAATACGAATATTGTAGTAAAACTACGGTTCTCATGGCCAAACTGTTACCCGTCGATACGTTCGATCTGCTGATTTTCGGTGGCACCGGCGATTTGTCGATGCGCAAGCTGCTGCCGTCGCTCTACCACCGCTACCGCGATGGCCAAATACCTGACGACAGCCGCATCGTCGCCATTGGCCGTGGCGAGCTTAGCCACGCTGCCTACATCGACGATGTTGAGGCTGCATTGCGACGCAATCTAAAGGACAACGATTTTCAGGCGGACGTCTGGGAACGGTTTGCGAGACTCATCAGCTACATCCAGGCCGATGCCCTCGACCCAAGCCGTTGGGTCGACCTCGTCGAGTTTCTCCATGGCCACGAGGGGCGCATCCGCACTAGCTACCTAGCAACCGCACCGTCGTTGTTCGGCGCGATCGCTGAAGGCTTGTCGGCCAATGGCTTGATCACATCAACCAGCCGTATCGTGCTGGAAAAACCGGTCGGTCACGATGCGGAATCGGCGGCAGCGATTAACGATGCGGTCGGTGCTGCGTTTCGCGAAGACCAGGTTTATCGGATTGACCACTATTTGGGGAAAGAGACCGTACAGAATCTATTGGCATTGCGGTTCGGTAATTCCTTGTTCGAGCCGCTGTGGCGACGAGGCGTCGTCGACCACGTCCAGATCACCGTTGCGGAACATCTCGGTGTCGGTGGCCGAACCGACTTTTACAACGCCACCGGCGCACTGCGTGACATGGTGCAAAACCACATTATGCAGTTGGTTTGTTTGGTGGCGATGGAACCGCCCGACAGTCTGGACCATGGCGCGGTTCGCGATGAGAAACTGAAAGTTCTGCGAGCGCTTCGGCCTATCACGATCGCCGACGCGAAGTTGCGTACCGTACGTGGCCAGTACACGGCCGGTGCAGTCGCCGGCGAGGCTGTGCCCGGTTTTGCTGACGAACTCGGAAACGCCGATAGTGCGACAGAGACGTTCGTCGCGCTGCGGCTCGACATCGATAACTGGCGCTGGTCGGGCGTACCGTTTTACCTTCGGACCGGGAAGCGTCTAAAGCGCAAGCACTCCGAGATCGTCGTTCAATTTAGGCCGGTACCCCACTCTATTTTTACGGGTCACAATGTTGCGATTCCGCCCAACCGGTTGAGTATCCAGTTGCAGCCGGATGAGGGCGTCAAACTATCGGTTATGTCGAAAGAACCAGGACCCGGTGGCTTCGACCTACGCTCGGTTTCGCTCGATCTTAGCTTCGAGGAAACCTTTGGCATTCGCTACCCCGATGCTTACGAGCGGCTCTTGATGGAGGTCTTGCGCGGCAACCCAGCGTTATTTATGCGACGCGATGAGGTGGAAGCCGCATGGGACTGGGTCGACGGAGTTCTCGATAGCTGGAATGCAACCGACCAACGGGTTGAGAAGTACACATCGGGTTCGTGGGGTCCGGCGGCAGCAGCGACGATGCTCGATCGTGATGGACGAACGTGGTACCCGGACGAGTAACGATGCTATTTGAAACCGCCAACGATCGGACTGCGGCGAGCATAACAGCGGCTCGGCACTTACACGCCGCCGCTAGCATCGACGTCGCCGACACCGATTGCGCAGCGTTGGTCTTGAGCGGTGGTTCGACACCGTTGGAGTGCTACCGGCACTTGGCGCGTCTCGATTTACCGTGGCCGAAAATCGCCGTTACATTGAGTGACGAGCGATGGGTCGCGCCAAGCGACGCCGCGAGCAATGCCGGTATGCTGACACGTGAGTTATTCACGGGCCAGGCGAGCGAGGCGACATTTGTGCCGCTGTGGCGAGACGCACCGTCACCGGACGACGTAGTTAAGGACATTGCTGCCGACGTCGCAGCCAGACTGCCGCGCCCCTACAGCGCCGTATTGCTGGGTATGGGTAACGACGGTCATTTCGCATCGCTATTTCCAGACGCTGATAATCTTGCCGCGGGTCTCGACCCAACCAACCGCGCTATCTGCCAAGTGGTACGCACAAACGCGAGTCCCGTACCGCGGATTAGCCTGACGTTGACGACGCTGTTGGACTGTCGCGAAGTCGTGTTATTGATATTCGGCGCAGAGAAACGCGCGGTGTTGGAGGCGGCAGCTGAAGGCGACCTGCAAGTACCGGTTGCCGCACTGCTGCACCAGGACCGCAAGCCTGTGCGAGTTATCTGGGCTCCGTAAATGGCTGTGCCGATGAACCCATTCGTCCAAGCTGTCACAGAACGGATCCAGGAACGCAGCCGCGAGTCCCGTCAGGCTTATCTCGATAAGATCAATGCCGCGATGAGTGATGGTGGTCCGCGCAAGCAGTTGTCGTGCAGTAATTTAGCGCATGGCATTGCGGCCAACACTGCGGCTGAGAAAAAGGCACTGGCGAAGAGCGAAACCGCCAATATCGCGATCGTATCCGCGTACAACGATATGCTCAGTGCGCACCAACCGCTCGAGGGCTATCCGGCTCTGATCAAAGCAGAAGCGCGCGCTCATGGCGCTGTCGCGCAATTCGCCGGTGGCGTGCCGGCAATGTGCGACGGCGTCACCCAAGGTCAAGATGGCATGGACTTATCGTTGTTTAGCCGCGATGTCATCGCCCTGTCAACGGCCGTAGCGCTATCGCACAATATGTTCGACGCGACTTTGTGCCTCGGAGTTTGCGACAAAATTGTGCCGGGCCTTTTGATTGGCGCGCTTGCCTACGGTCACCTGCCAACCGTATTCGTTCCGGCCGGACCGATGGTATCGGGGCTTGCCAACAAACAAAAAGCAAAAATACGCGAGCAATACGCTGCTGGCGAGATCGGTCGCGCGGAACTACTGCAGGCCGAATCGGCGGCCTATCACGGTGTCGGCACGTGCACGTTTTACGGCACGGCGAACACCAATCAAATGATGCTCGAGTTTATGGGACTGCAGTTGCCTGGCGGCTCATTTGTCAATCCGGGCACACCGCTACGCGATGCGCTGACGAAGGCGGCGGTGGAACGGGTACTCGCGCTGACGGCGGTCGACGGTCGGTATCGACCTATCGGCCATATCGTGACGGCGAAGGCTATCGTTAACGCCCTCGTTGGACTACTCGCGACCGGCGGCTCGACAAACCATACCTTGCATATCGTCGCGATCGCCGCCGCCGCAGGAATACGTATCGACTGGAATGACTTTGCGGAACTGTCAGCGGTTGTCCCGTTGCTGGCTCGCGTCTATCCAAACGGAACAGCGGACGTTAATCACTTCCATGCAGCTGGCGGTCTGGCATTCGTGATGCGGGAGCTGCTCACCGACGGTTTATTGCACGACGACGTTTTAACTGTCGCCGGCGATACCCTCAGTGAGTTTAACCTTGAGCCCAGTCTCGTTGCTGGCGAGCTCGCCTGGCAAGCGGCACCGGCCGAATCGCTCGACGAGGAAATCGTCAGGCCCGCGAGCGCTGCGTTCGCCGACAACGGCGGTATTAACCTTGTGGCTGGCAATCTCGGTCGAGCCATCGTCAAAGTGTCTGCCGTTGCCGAAGAACACCGGCAAATTGAGGCGCCGGCTCGGGTTTTTACATCCCAGCATGATTTCACCAACGCCTACAATGCGAAGGAACTCGACGGCGACTTCGTTGCCGTTATCGCATGGCAAGGGCCTAGCGCGAACGGCATGCCGGAGCTGCATAAGCTCACTCCTTATCTGGGCGTGTTACAGAACCGCGGACATAGAGTTGCGCTGCTGACTGACGGGCGGATGTCAGGTGCATCCGGCAAGATCCTGGCGGCGATACAAGTAACGCCAGAAGCCAATCGGAACGGGCCGATTCGGTTGATTCGCGACGGCGATATCATTCGAATCGACGCAAACAAAGGTGAGATGAGCCTGCTAGCGAGCGACGATTCATGGCAGCAGCGCAGCTTCGATACGCCTGATCTAACGCCGCAGCATCGCGGTCTCGGTAGAGAGTTGTTTGCCAGTTTCCGACTTGCCGTCGGGAATGCTGAAGATGGCGCGTCGATCTTTGACGAGGCCTAACGGGTTCCGGCTTAGTCGATCAGCTTCAGGCGTATGTTATGGCGCTGCTCAGCGGCCAACGCGATTTCGGCAAGACGAACCATCACGCGAAGGTAGGCATCTTCTAGGCAACGCAAGAACTCAGCGGCCGCGGTCAAACTAGAATTGTCAGCACTGGATTGGCAGTTCTCATCGACCGCCGCTAGAAACGGGCGATTGCCGTCGACCAGCGGATCGGGTAATCGGCTAAGGCCAGCCCGAACAGAATCGACCGCGCTGTTTAATGCGTCGATGGCCGAACCGAGCGCGCCTTCTTTCCTTTCCGTTGCAGCCGTAACGGCTTGCGCGTAAGCGAGCGTTTCGCGTAGCGTCCGAACATTCGGTTGCTGCTTCGCAAATGCGTTTTGAACGCCGACCAGACGAGCGAATCGGCGCTGCTCTTCAGAAGCTGCTTGCGGATTAGCCCGTACCGCATCACCGAGGGCGGTCGCGATTCCAAGCGCCAGGCGATCCGCGTAGCGTTTTTCGATATCGGCAAGTTCCGTCTCCGCCGCTTTCAATAACCGCCGTGCATTGCTTAGCGCTGTCTTATCGGCATCATCAGGACTGTTATGCTCAGCGCTCGAATAGCGGACGTATTCGTCAATCACGTTGGCCATCGCATCGCCATAGGCGGTCAAAGATGCGCGTGCCTCTGGGCTGCCACGACGAATATCGTCGCACAGCGTTTCGATCTGCTCGATACGTTTGTCCATCGCGGTTTTCAGTACCGCGCCGGGATCACCGGGAGCGAGAAAACGATCGCGGCGGCAAAACCCGAGTAGGTATCGATCAAGTACGTCGCCGAACTCACGTTCCTCTTCCAGTTGGCGGCTGACAGCGGCGTCGGACAGAAGGTCTTGATCGTCTATATCGAGCTTAAGGCCGTTGCCAAGGTAGCTTAGTGTTGTGGTTCGCGCCGTACGCGCTGGGTGTAATAACAACGAGTACGCTGATTGGTCACCTTGCAGTACGCCCGGACCGAAACAGACGGCGCGTACGCGCTCGATACGGCTCATGTTCGGTAAATGCGGCCCACCAACAAGGTTACAATCCTCCAGCATCTTGTCCCGCAGCAACTTATCGCTATGGGCAGCGTGGCGGTTGGCGTTATCGTAAATGACGCGTCCAAGGTCGGCTGCAAACCGCGGTACCGGATCGGCAGCAACGACAGCTTTCCACTCGTCGAAAACGTGCCTCAATAGATGCATTCGTGTGGCTGTTGATTTGAACGTCGCACTGCCGGTCAATTCGGTATGAAACCAATCGGCGTGAAACTCTGCCTCAGCCAAAGTGCTACCTGCAAGACGCTCCGTCAGCTGCGACAATACAAAAACGGGCCAGCGCCCGATGTTTACGAACTGCGCTGTCAAACGACGCAGCTGCGGACCAACAGATGTATCGGTTTCGATTAGGCGATCGATCGCATCGTCGGCACGACCGGCTTGGTGAATGGTTGTGGCGATTGTCGCGATAGTCTGTCGTAAGCGGCGGTTCTCCGGAACGGCGAAATGACACAGCTCGTGTGCGACGACACCACCGAGTTCACGAATGCTCAGCGACTGAATGACGGGCAACCCGATGACGAGACGAAACGAATTTAGGGTCGGTATTGTTGCTTCGTAATGCGGAATCGCATGGACGACGGGATCGATTGTTAGCAAAACAGCCGTCGGTCGGTTCGCGCCAACATGATCGGCGACATCGTGCACGAAGCGCGTGAGATCGACCTCCTCTGTCGCTGGAACAGAGCCGAGGCAATGCGCATCGTAGCGACGCAAAACGAACGGCCGGATGGCTAATCCTAATATGGCTAATCCGATACCACCGATTAGCAAATCGCCGAGACCATACCCGTCGGCAGACAGTGGCGCGATGAAGCCGCTGTACATCAGCCCTCCACCGATACCGATAACTAACAGCGCATATAACAAAACCGGCACAGCCGTGCCGGCCAGCGCAAGCCACAACACCCGCGCTTGATGCGACGGCACAGCGGCGTTGACCGGGGCGTCGAATCGGTAAGCAGTTTCGTTGGTGGCTGGGCCAGCAGACGGACGGGGTCGTTCGTCCGTAAGACTGGCACTATTCCTGGCGCTGGCAGTCGCTTCCATCGACAGTCGTTGTCACGAGAAAGATCAGAAGCGGTGTTTTACATTACCCGGTGA
>JBCDBO010000071.1:0-16315 GCA_039183535.1 Pseudomonadota bacterium
CACCGCTGCGCTGGCGGTAAAGGCGCCAACGATTGGCGCGTCCGGTGGCCTGTTCGGTTTGTTGGCGGCGGTCGCGCTTCGGTTCGGCGATGAGGAACTCACCGTCTTATTGACGCCGATTGAGGTACGCGCCCGCACATTGGTCGCTGTCATTGCGGTGGCGGAGCTTTTGCTGGCGTTGTGGCTGCCGCATTCGCGCATTGCGCACGGCGCCCACATCGGCGGCTTATTGAGCGGCTTTCTTTTGAGTCGATTAACGCTTTTTAAGTCGATAAATCAATAATTAGTCGAGGATATCTAAAACTCTTATTACGCTTGGGCAGGACGAGATTTAGGGCGATTTGTCGGCTGCCCGGAGCAATGCGGATGGGCTAGGGGCATGCTCCGCGGGGCATACGCGGTTTACGGGTGACAACGTTGCCGTTGTCACCCTTACGCATGACCGCTTACTGACCCATGTCGAACAGCAAGACTTCCGCATCGCCTCGCGCAGCGACGTTGATCGTCTCCGGTCCCGCCAAGGCAACGCCGTCGCCGGCCTGTAACGACTCACCGTTGAGCACAACGCTGCCACGCGCGACTTGCAGCCAGCCGTGGCGGCCAGCACCGAGTTGATGGGTCAGCGCGTCGTCGGCAGACAGCGTCGCCGCGTACAGGTCGACGTCCTGGTGGATCGTAATCGAGCCATCGCGCCCATCGCGCGAACCTACCAGCCGCCATTGCCCCCGCCGTTGTTCGACAGGAAAGTGTTTCTGCTCGTAGCTCGGCGCAAGACCGTTCGTTTCCGGCAGGATCCATATTTGCAGGAAATGCACGTCGTCGTTGTCGGAGGCGTTGTATTCGCTGTGCCGCACGCCGGTACCGGCCGTCATGCGCTGCACATCGCCGGGACGAATAACCGAGCCGGTACCCAGGCTGTCTTTGTGTTCGAGCGCGCCATCCAAGACATACGAGATGATCTCCATATCCGCATGGCCGTGCGTTGCAAAGCCCTGGCCGGGGCTGACGCGATCTTCATTGATCACACGTAACGGCCCATGACCCATAAATTTTGGGTCGTAGTAATGGCCGAACGAGAAAGTGTGCCGGCTGTTCAGCCAACCAAGGTTGGCAGTACCGCGATCGTTCGCTGATCTCACTGTAAGCATGGTTGTCTCCACGGATTAGTAACGCTGGCCATAGTCTGTAGCCGCGCCTAACGGAAGACAATCCGTTATATTAGAGACATTGCGTCGCCGAAAAGGCGACATTCGTGAGCTATTTACATGGATCGACTCGACAGTATGCGGGCGTTCGTCCAGGTCGTTGCCAGTAGCGGCTTTGCTGCTGCTGCACGCGAAATGGGCGTATCGCGATCGGCCGTCAACAAAGCGGTCATTAAGCTGGAAAACGATCTCGGGACTCAGTTGCTGCGTCGCAGTACCCGCCAGGTCACGCCAACCGAGACCGGGTTGGCGTTCTATGATCGTTGTGTACAGATTCTGGCCGATGTGGATGAAGCATTGTCGGCGGTCCGCGAGTTGCACGAGCGACCGACCGGGAACCTCCGTATCAATGCACCGATGAGTTTCGGGACACTGCATCTCGCGCCGCTGATCGGTGACTTCATGGCGGCCAACCCCGACGTGCACGTCGAATTGGTTCTGGCAGATCGGCTCGTGGATCCGATTGAGGAAGGGTTCGACGTCACGCTCCGCATCGCAGAACCCACCTATTCGACCAGCCTAATCACCACCGAGATTGCCCCAGCACATCGGGTGATCTGCGCATCGGTGGAGTATCTCGAGCGTTATGGAGAGCCGAGCGAGCCGAGCGATTTAAAGGTCCACCGCTGCTTGCAATACGGCTACTCCGGCTCGCTGACCCAATGGCGCTTGGCTGGACCCGCCGGCGAACAGGCACACACGATCCACTGCTTCTTGTGGTCAAATAACGGCGAGGTGTTGAAATCCGTCGCGTTGGCCGGCCAGGGTTTGGCGCTGTTGCCGACATTTATTGTCGGCGACGAGTTACAGAGTGGGCGGCTCCGGACCGTACTTCCTGACTACCTTCCGAAACAACTCGTCCTAGCCGCGCTATATCCGCGAAACCGTCATCTGTCCGCGAAGATTCGGTTGTTTGTTGAGCTGCTGGAGCAACGGTTCGCTGGCAGGCCACACTGGGACCTGGTGAATTAGACGGGTACTTGCGGCATCGCCGCCTAATCGACAGAAATTCGTCAGCGCGAGATTTCACCGCAACGCCGTCGCATGGCGCTTAGGAAACGGTCGGGTCGGCCGATACCGTCGTAATGGAGGACCTCGATACAGACGCCAGCATGGCGAGCCGAAGCAATGCAAACCCGCGCTTCGGCGGCGCAATTAATGCACTGACCGTTGGCTACGTCGTCGCCTTGGCCATTATTGGTGCCATCGCTGCGACGGCGCATATCGTCACCGAGATGGTGATCGACGCCCAAACCGATAACGCACACATCGTCAATGTCACAGGACGACAGCGGATGCTCTCGCAACGCATCGTCATGTTGGCGGGGGCGTGGCACGGTAGCGGCGAGTCACGCGATTATGAGTTGTTAAGCGGCGCCATCGACGCGTTTGAGCGTGCCCATAACAACATCGTTGCTGGTCGAACCGGGCGCGATACAGCCATGTTGCCGTCTGAGGTAAGCGCCTTGATGTTCGCTGAACCCCAATGGCTCGATGCTCAGGTTCGCGAGCACATAGCACGGGCACGGACCGTCGCTGAAGGAGGGCCAAATGCGGCAGCGGCGCTCAGCGCTTTGTTCGACGCCGTTTTAGTGCCAGCAACCGCGCCAAACTCGTTGCTCTACGGCTTAAATGCGGTTGTTAAGATATTCGAAGAGAAGCACAGCGCACAGCTGCAACGCATGAAGAGGGTGCAGAGCATCGCACTGGCGGTGTTGGCCGTTGCGCTTGCGCTTGAGGCAGTCCTGATCTTTCGACCACTTGTTAGGCGCGTTAACACGCTTGGTGAGTCGTTGCGAACGGCGTCGGTTACCGACCCGATGACCGGCCTTACAAACAGGCGCGGGTTTATGTTGCTCGGCGAGGCGCTTAGCGCACAACGACAGCGTGGGGCGCTAATCATTATTGATATCGATCATTTCAAAGGGATAAACGACACCTACGGGCACAGCGCGGGAGACGCCTGTATCAAGCACCTTGCGGCAGTAGCCAAAACGATTTTTCGCACAGGCGATGTACTGGCACGAATCGGCGGTGAGGAGTTCGCCGCTGCGCTTCAGGGGGTTGATGAGCAAGATACGCTGATGGTCGCCGAACGATTACGACGAGCTGTGGAAACGACGCCATGCGATGTATCAGCGATTCGATGCGGTACTGACACGATCGCCTTTACGATTAGTTTGGGGGTTTGTACGTTTGCCCATCCTCGACCCCTGTCCGAACTACTTCACGACGCCGACGCTGCGCTGTACCGGGCCAAGCATGCCGGCCGCAATCAAGTGCAAACCGCGCTTGATTTGGATACGACGACGTTTCGTCTGGCGGAAAGGCCTACGGAGCGCGAGGCCACACCCACTATCTGAATGGAACGGATTCCGCGGATCGGTCATCGATCAATACGCGATTTCGTGCCTCAGCGACGGCTTGCAGGCGGCTCGATACACCAAGCTTGCGAAACAGATTTTTTAAATGGAACCGAACTGTGTTCTCAGAGATGCCGAGCCGACGCGCGATAAGCTTATCGGGCAGGGCATCGCCCAGCAGTTGTAGGACTTCTCGCTCGCGATTACTGAGTCGAGTTGTGTCTCCCGAATCGTGGGTTATCAAGCCCAGTAAGAAGCGTGCATGGTCATGCTCAGGCGCGCGGCCCGCTTTGCAGTACGCGATCAACAGTTCATCAACAAACGGTGATTCATCAAGAACGGACCGCATGAGACTCTCCGTGCGCGCATGGCGCAGAACGTCGGTAAGAACGTTGAACGCGGTCCGGCGGCGGCGGCGATGCAAATGCGCAGTGGCCGACAGTAGCGACAGCTTTACCACAGCTCGTTGATGTCCAATCCGGCGCTCAATGTTCAGCAATTGCTCGATCGATTCGCTGGCGTGGCGATAGCGCTTCTCGGCGATCAATAAGCGGCACAAAGCAATGCCAACGTCCATTCGCTCGCCGACAGCAACGTGCTGATTGGCGTTGTTGCCAATGTACTCGCCAAGCGACAAGCCGTTTTCCTGCACAAGCTGTCGCGCAGCGACGCGATCGCCCGCCCGCGTTATTAGCGCACTGGTGTTTGCAACGACGAGACGTCGCAGACGACGCAATTCTTGTTCGCGAATGTATGCCAACGCCGCCGTGGACTCGGCATATACGGCGTTGAGTCCGCCGTTGGCGAACGCAAGGTTAAGTGCTGTCGTGTAGCCAGCCGCATAGATCTCGAACCATGCCTCGCCGTGACGCAGGCGTTTGCTGGCGTTGCCGAGATATCTAGCCGCTGAATCGAGTTCATTGCGCTCATAACTGACTTCCGCCATTAGGACATCTGTCACAAGTCGCATATCTTTGTCGTCAGCGAATTTTTGCCGTGCTATCTGTCGCGCTTGTTGGTATTCGACGTAGGCATCGTGCAGCCGTCCCTCGCGTACTGCGATGACGCCAAGATGCAGATGAAAGTATGCCGACGAAAAGGGAAAGTCGAAGCTGAGTCCGCGTTGCGCGGCGAGACGAGCGCCTTGGAAATCGCCGGTCTGTAAGCTCGCGAGACATTTCCCAGTAAAGTAAAAAACCTGTGGGTTAATTCCGTTTGGAAACTGCGGTGCTCGCTCCAATGCGGCTAGATGATCCTGCGGTGCGGTACCCTGGTAAAAACTGATCGATAGGGCCACTTTGGCGATTTCATGCTGCAATTGCTTATCGTCCGAGCGAGTTTCTTGGACGGCGTTCAGTATCCGGCGTGCTTCGGTTAACTGACCGTCTTTTAGGCAAACGGTCGCCTGGATGAGTGCGATTCGCGGCCTCCGTCGGATAACGGCATCTGGCAGCAACTCCAAGGCCAATCGAAGCGGGCCAATACCATCGCGGTCCCACAGCATAAGGCCGCCGGCGTCCTCGAGAATTTCGGCGGCGAGTTCGGTATCGGCAATTCGTGCGGCCCGGCGCATCGCTTCAATGACTGAGCCATTATCGGCGATCCAGCGGGCTGTTCGCCGACAAAGCTGCCGGTAGCGTAGCGCGTCGAACCGCTCCAAATCGCTGCTCAAGAATTCTGCGAGCAGAGGGTGTAATGATGGTTTATTCTCGTCGCGGGTTTCGACAAACAGCCCATCGATTTCATTGAGCAACGCTAAGTCTTGGCGAACGTCATCTCGTTCGGTTACGTATTCCACGGCGCTGGGGTTCAATGCGTCGAGAAGGCTCGCATCGCGCAGAACGGTGAAGAGTTCGCTTGAGATCGACTCGGCGAACTGCGCGCTGAGGTAATCGACCACAACGCGGCTATTGCCACCGAACGTCGCGAGTGCCAGCGTCGTGTTTTCACAGGTCGCAGCGTGCGCTCGGAATAGCGCCATTGCCGCTGGCCAACCTAACGTCCGCTGCTGCAGTCTAACGCGTTGCGATTTATTGAACGTTGTCGCAACCAGCGACTTGCAGTGAGATTCGGTCAAGCGCAGTTGCTGTGGGCCGATCGTTGAAATCTGTTCGCGTAATAACAAGTCAGAAACGGGGAGTCGTTGCGGCTGCCGCGTCGACAAGACGACGTGCAGATCAGCCGGCAAGTACTCGAGCAGTGGTTGAAGCAGTGATCGGTACGTAGTGTTCGATATGCGTTCGACGGAGTCGAGAATCAGCACGGCACCATTTGGGCGCTGGCAGTCGTCGCTGGTTACCGCACTAATGAGTTGCAGATCCGCGTTTTCGCTGGCAGGGGTGCCGCGTGTGAGCGCATCGAGTCCTGCGTGCTCGAATCCTATACGACAGAGTACGACGGCGATATAGCTGGCCAATACACCGGGTGTGTCGTCGTTAGTATCAACGCGTAACCAGCCGGTCGGTAGTTTGTGCGCTCGGCGTTCCGCGAACCACTGCGACAACAAGACCGTTTTGCCAAAACCAAGCGGTGCGCCGACAACCGTTACTGGCTTATCGAGGCCGCGACTAAGTAGGCGATTCAGAGGCAATCGTGAGACGGCGAAGGCCGGGCACTCCGGTGCTTCCGTCTTCGGTCGAACGATCCAGCCTTGCGTTGTCATTGTCGGTAAGGGTTGCCCGTGTTGACGGGTGTGTGTTGCTAGTTGCACAACTAATGCATCGGGCTACGTTCAATTAACGTAGTTTCAGTGCAAATCAAAAAAATAAAAATACTATATTAAACAACAAACTAGTATGCATGTTTAGCTCGTAACTACCAGAACCAGTAGGTTATGCCGCCAATTCCCGCCGCAGGCGAACCTACCTAAATCAGTAGCAATACTACCGCTCGATCTACTGGTCGTCGAGGCTCGATCCGGTTCTCATGGACGGGGGTAGAGAGCAAGTAGGACGTCATCTAGAAATGCGACTTGGTGTTGACGTTGGAGGCACAAATACCGATGCCGTTTTGATGGCCGGTGTTCATGTGAAGTGCTCGCAGAAAACCCCGACGACGAGCGATATCAGCGATGGCATCGTTGCGGCGGTGCGCGCTGTGCTCGATGACTCACGGGCGGCCGCCAGCAGTATCGAAACGGTCATGATTGGAACCACGCATTTCACCAACGCGCTGGTCGAGCGGCGCGGTCTACTTCCCGTTGGCGTTATACGAATCGCACTGCCGGCATCCTCTGGCGTCGAGCCGTTTGCAGGCTGGCCAAGGGATCTTGTTGCCGCTGTGCGCGGTGGCGTACGACTTGTTCGCGGCGGATTTCACGTCGACGGCC
Organism: Pseudomonadota bacterium; assembly: GCA_039183535.1. Lineage (GTDB taxonomy): Bacteria > Pseudomonadota > Gammaproteobacteria > Steroidobacterales > Woeseiaceae > JBCAXA01. Next base: position 6,897 of record JBCDBO010000071.1, read on the forward strand.
GCGCCAATGCCGCCCTCGATGAACTGGCCGTTCGCGATGCAGCACGTGACTTCAAAGCATCGGGACTGCGATCGATCGCGATTAGCGGCATGTTCGCGCCGGTCAACAACGCCATGGAACGGCGCGCCGCTGAAATCGTGCGCGAGGAAATACCTGATGCCGCGGTCACCTGTTCCTATGAGATTGGCAGTCTCGGCCTGCTAGAGCGCGAGAACGCCGCGACGATGAACGCATGTCTGCGTGCCTTGGCAACGGATGTCGTGGCTTCGTTCGCGAAGGCCCTTAATGATCTCGACATTGCGGCTCCATTTTTCATCAGTCAGAACGACGGTACGTTGATGACCGCGGACAAAGCGGAGCAATTCCCGGTGTTGACGTTCGCATCGGGACCCACAAACTCGATGCGAGGTGCAGCCTATTTATCCGGCGTCGCCGATGCATTGGTTGCTGATATCGGCGGTACGACGACCGACATTGGCATGCTCGTCAGCGGGTTTCCCCGCGAGTCTTCCGTTGTTGTCGACATTGGTGGTGTCCGCACCAATTTCCGCATGCCGGATATTCTCGCAATTGGGCTAGGCGGTGGGAGCCTAGTAACCGCTGATGAGAGCGGTTGGATCATTGGTCCGCGCTCTGTCGGATACAGGCTTACCCGCGAAGCGCGCGTCTTCGGCGGCAAAACGCTAACGACCAGCGACATCGCTGTTGCGGCGGGATTCGTCGACATGGGTGATAAACAGTTGGTTGCGGATTTGCAGGCCAACGATGTTGAGCATTGCGTCGCGACGGTCCGTTCAATGGTGGCCGACGGTATCGACCGTATGAAAACTAGCGCAGCGGATGTGCCGTTGGTCTTGGTCGGCGGCGGTGCGGTAATCATCGACGCGCACGTGCCCGGTACATCAAACGTCATTGTACCGGACAACGCGTCGGTCGCTAATGCGGTTGGTGCATCGATAGCCCAGGTCGGCGCCGAGATAGACACGGTTTATTCGTACGACGCCATTGGCCGCGAGACCGCTATGGAAGCGGCGCAGGAAGCGGCGCGACAAGCAGCAATCGACGCTGGAGCCAACGCAGCGACGATAACAATAACGAGCATTGATGAGATACCACTGGCCTACGTGCCGGGCGGATCGGTGCGACTCCGCGTGAAAGCAGCTGGTGACCTGCAGACCCGTGGCGCGCGTCCTAACTAACAAGAGCCGGGAACTAAAACCGACAAAAGCGAGGGAGCAATCGTGATACCGACGAACAGTAAGTGTACTGAAATAACCGCGTTGATCATGCTGTGCGCCGGCGCAAGCTTATCGACCGACATTATGGCGCAGGAGGGCGCCGGCTCTCGGCTCGACGAGGTCGTCGTGACCGCGCGGCAACGAACGGAGAGCTTGCAAGAGGTGCCAGACGCGGTGACCGCCTTCGATGCTGAAAAAATCGAGCGAGTAGGCATCAATAGTTTCGAGTCCTACGTCAACCAAACGCCCAATTTCTTTTCTCGGCAAGGATTTCGTGCTGGCGTTGTCTTCGTGACTATTCGCGGCATAACAACAGGGCAGCAGGGTTTTCCGCCTATCTCTTACACAGTGGATGGCGTTAAAGCAGGGATGCTGGATTCCGTTAACCCTGGCACATTGTTCGATCTCGAACGAATAGAGGTCCTACGCGGCCCGCAAGGTGCGCTCTATGGAAACGGTGCAATTGCTGGAGCGGTCAACATTATCACGAAGGCGCCAGGCGATACGCTCGGCGGCGAGGTTCGTGTTGGTTACGCGGAGGGTAATGACTTAACTCTGCAAGGGACCGTATCCGGCCCGCTGATAGAGGATAAGGTGGCGTTCCGTCTGTCTGGGTTTGTTCGCGATACTGACGGACTGATTGATTCGACGAGCGGGGCAGACATCGATTTTGTCGATCAGAAGTCGTTCCGTGGGCAACTCTTAATAACGCCAACGGAGAAACTCAGTATCGATTTGCGTGCGTCCGTATCCGACATCAATGCCGGCGCGGCTATGCAAGAGCGCTTTGAGACACTCGATCAACTGAACAGTTTTAGCGGCGGCGATTTCTCGGTAGAGCGTGGAATTCTCGGTGAAGAGAACCGCGAGTCGACGGACATCTCGGCCAAAATCGATATCGAACTTCCGTTTGCCACACTGACGTCGGTAACGAGCTACACGACCCTCGATCAAGACTTGTTCGGCTCCGCAAGCTGGGCACGGCCACCGGCAGCGGGTGAGCCACCGGTCGGCAGCATTTTTGGACCAATACTCGGTGACAATGCGGCAGCCGGTGAGCCAATCGATAATTTCCAAGACCTCGCGGACAACTTTGAGGTGTTCTTCCAGGACCTTCGCCTTACGTCGAGCGGCGATGGTGCCGTTCGTTGGATCGTTGGCGCCGAAATTTTGCGCCGGGAAACCGAGAACAACCTCGATGTTGGTTTACTGCTTGCGCCGCAGCCGGGCGCGCTCGCCAGCATATTCGGTCGCTTCGACGACAAAGAAGATGACATCTTCGGTGTTTACGGTCAGGTCAACATCGATCTATCCGATGCATGGGAACTAACGCTTGCGGGCCGGTACGATGAAAACGACTACGACACACGCCAATTTGACCCGGCCACCGGCGCTACCATTCAAAACGTGGATGCCAACGGTGTGCTGGTCGACAAGTTAACGGCCAGCGACAGTAAATTTCAGCCGAAAGTACAATTGTCATATGACTGGTCAGACGAGCTAATGACGTACTTTACGTACGCACGCGGCTTTCGGTTTGGCTTTTTCAACACCGGTAACTTAACGCGCCCTGAAACGACCGATAACTTCGAGTTCGGGTTTAAGTCCACATTGGCGGATCAGCGTGTGTCGCTGAACGGGGCCGTTTTCGTCATCGATTATTCGGATCAACAACAATCGGTCATCTTACCGACGCCACCTTTCAGAACGACGAACAATATTCCCAGCACCGACATCCAGGGCATTGAACTTGAGTTCCAGTGGGCGGCAAGCGAGCACTGGGACTTCAGCGGTGGCTTTGGTTATCTCGATGCGGAAATTAACGAACTGGATGTCCGACCGGACGGTGTGCCCGAACTAACCGCGAACTTAGCCGCCCAGTACACGATGACGCTTGGTAGTGGTCATGACCTATTCGTTCGCGCTGACTGGCGTCACCAAGGTGACTTTGTGATTAACGATGGACCGATATTGTTCGATATCGATTCTGTCGACTTTTTCAATGCACGGATTGGTGTCGAAGGTGATCACTGGATGGCATCGGTGTTCGTTAGAAACCTTACCGACGAGCAGTTTGCATCCGACCCCGGGTTTCTCGGCTTCTTTATTCGTCAGTACAGCTTGCCCCGCCAAGCCGGCGCAGAATTTCGCTATCGGTTTGGTAACTAGCGTGCATAACGTGGATGACGATCGAGTAAGAGAGCGTTCGTTCGAGCGGGCGTCGGGCGGTCTGACTGCACTTAGGTAATGAGTATGGCGCAAGGTCTGGATGCGACGGCAGCGTGGACGCTGTCAATCGATGACATTGAACGTATTGCCACCGGGGCGACCCTGCTTGGTGCCGGTGGCGGGGGTGATCCCTATATATCGCTATTGGCCGCGCGGCAGATGTACGAAGCGGGCGGCCGTAAGGCGACTGTGATCAGTCTCGATCAGCTTGCCGACGATGCGCTGGTGCTGTGCGTCGCAGGTTTTGGTGCTCCCACCGTGATGAAGGAGCGATTGTTTGAGCCGGCGCACGTGTTGCACGCATTGCGTGCGCTTGAAACGCATATTGGGCAAAAAGCCGACGCGCTCATCGCCGCGGAAATGGGCGGGGGTAATGCGCTTTACCCAGTGCTAGCGGCGGCCGAATGTGGTCTGCCCATTGTCGATGGCGATGGCATGGGACGCGCGTTTCCAGAGCTGCAGATGACCAGTTTCTCGATCGGGGGCGTTGCCGCGGCACCGTTTGCGATGACCGACGAACATCTCAATACAGTGATCTGTAATGCGAAGCCTGACAAGCGCGCAGAGGCATTTGCCCGTATCACCTGTATGGAGATGGGCCTCTCGTCATCGCTGGCGGCCTATCCGATGACGGGCGAGGCAGCCAAGCGTGTCGTTATTCGGGACACGATGACACTGTCGCTAAAGCTCGGGCAGATCATCTCGGCAGCACGGCAGGCGGCGTCGCCCATCGACCATTTGGTGAATGCAATCCGTACCGAGGCGCCCACGAGTGAGGCGGTGAGGTTGTTTGACGGTAAGGTCGTTGACGTTTACCGGTCGACTGAGCGCGGCTTCGCCGTTGGCTGGTTTGAGCTTGCACCAGTGTCGTCGAATGGATCGGGCGCCCGAATCGAATTTCAGAACGAATATCTGGCATTGACGGTCGATCAGCGGCCACGCGCACTGGCTCCCGATCTCATTTGCGTGGTCGATGCCGAGACGGCTGAACCGGTCCCAACACCCGATGTGCGTTTCGGCCAGCGCCTAAGCGTGCTCGGTCTCGCCTGCGATCAAACCTTCAAAACGGAGCACGCCTTGAGTGTCGTCGGCCCGCGAGCATTTGGGCTGCATTACGACTACAAACCACTAGCGGAGCTCAGCAGGGCGAAGTAGCCACGGTAATGGCGAATGTAACGCCAACGAGCAATCACTCACGAGCACCGGTACCGACGCACGAATTGGTCAGTGGTTGGGCCATCGCGACTGTTATCGTCGGTGTCGGCATAACCTTGCCGGCATTTGTCATTGGCGCTGCGGTCATCCGCGCATTGGGTCTGCGGGACGGGGTTGTCGCTTTCGCGGTCGGTGGGGCGTCGACGGCATTGCTAGCGTTGCTGACGATGCGTGTTGGCGCGAAGACGAGGGCCTCTACCTATTCGATCGTGCGCCGTTGCTTCGGTGTCTGGGGCTCACAAGCACTCAATGTGTTGTTAGCGCTAACCCTGCTCGGTTGGTACGGCGTGACCGCAACGCTCTTCGGCGACGCGTTGGGTAACTCAATTCGCTCGGTATTTGCCGTTTCTGTATCACCACTGGTGCTCACCGCACTTGGCGGCGTGTTGATGATCGTTACAACTATATTTGGGTTTCGAGCAATTGACCGGCTTAGTCGAATCGCCGTACCCGCCTTATTGACCGTGTTGTTGTTCAGCGTTTGGCGTGTCTTTGACGACGCGAATTGGTCCACACTACTGGCTGTGCCGAGCACGCCCACGACGAATCTATCCTCAATCCCTGCCGCTGTGTCCGTGTTGGTCGGGAGTTTTATCGTCGGTGTCACGCTGACACCGGACCTCGCTAGATTCTCGCGGTCACCGTCCGAGGCGGTTCCGGCAGCGATCGCCAGTTACGGCATCGGCTATCCGATTATTTTGCTGCTAGCAGGGTTACCGGTGCTGCTCCACACCGACAACGATTTGATATCGGCGATGGAAGCCAACGGGTTGGGGCTGGCAGCGCTACTTGTCATGGTAGTCGCGACATGGACGACCAACGTCAACAACCTGTATTCCGCGTCTCTCGGAGTTGCACGGGTCGTTCCGGCATTCCCCGATTGGTTGATAACGGTCGCGTGCGGCGTCACGGGTACGGGCATGGCACTGGCCGGAATCATGAATGTCTTTATCCCATTCCTCATCTTTTTGGGTGTTTTTATCCCACCAATTGCCGGTATCTACCTCACCGCCCACCACAGGCATGATATCGATATGGATGCGGTACATCCCGTTCCATCGATTGTCTGGCCGGCAGTCATCGCATGGCTGGTAGCGAGCGCTTGGGGCTTGGTCGTATATTTTCAGCCAAGTCTCATCATTAGCGGAATTCCGGCGATTGATACATTGGTGGTAGCAGTTGTCGCATACGCGGTGCTGGCGCGACTATTGCCAGCGCGCATTCCCCACTAAGGTGGTCGGCGTTGACTACCCAAACGCCTCGTTTTCAGAAGATTTGGAATCGTTCGTTGTCGTCGGCGATCAACCGGAAGAACTTCCCGGAGACGAGCCAAGCCGTACCAATGGCGTGCAAGGCAACGAACTCAGCCCAGTAGACGAAGTTATCGCGAATTTGGTCGGCATCGGTGACGAGTCCCGCACCGACCCCGACCACGATGGAGCCGACGACGGCCAGCACCGTCGCGGCGTAGATATACGCGCGTATTTGCGTTTTGCCGGGGTGACCCCAGGTCGGCTTCAAAAACGACGCAAAGACGATATAGCTCAGCATCAAAAATAAAGCGATAGCTGCGGTCTCATGAACCTGAAACCAACCGTCTGAATTCACGCCGGGTTTCGATGTCGGGAACATGGCGACGGTTACAGCGGCGACACTCGAGAGTTTGCTCAATACCGAGTCGACGATATCTTTGCCTTTGTACGCAAACAAAAACGCAGCGATCGCGTACAGCGAGCCGACGAACAGATCCCGCACTGCGCCACCCTCCCAGTAGGATGCACTGATCGATTGCAACGAGTCCGGTCCGTTGCCGAATTCGACCAGCCATGGCAGCGCGATCGCGATAATGCCAACAAGCATTCGGATCGCTCGGTAGTCGAACACCTTGGGGTCGGTTGTCGTTGTCTTTACCACCGTGTGCTGCCTCCGTTTGTCCGTAAGGCCGTAGCTCAATGATGAGCTACGGAACGCATCGCTGACGCCCGCAATTGGCGGGCCATCTGATGTTGTATCTCTGTCATTACCGGCCAAAACATCCCAGCGAACGGACGGGCCGCTGACCGTATGAGAGACTCTTGAGGTAGGCGGCACTTAGCGACTGGTAGCAAACGGTATCGGACGGCGCGGCGATGCAGCGGCGAGGGATAGTCAACACAGCCATGTCGCTCAGTTCAGTGCTGCAGTAAGTTAGCCAACCATGCTATTGACGGGAGACACGATGACCATACGCAAACCCTTCGTCGTTACCGTAGCGCTGCTGACTCTTGGCGCCTGCGTGTCGTCACCAGAGACCAAGATCGCGTCGTCGCAAGTCGGCGCGGCGCTTACGACTTACTCGCAAAGCCTGCAGCAGTTCGAAGGCGCTTGGGTCGATGAGATTGACCTATTAATCGACGATGTTGCCGCCGCGATCGTTGCGCGTGCGACGGTTGCACGCGTCGATACGCTGGCCGCGCAGACGGAGAACTTTCGCAATACCGACTGGCGGCAAGAGGTCGCCGACCGAGGACTCGTCTCATTGTCGCGTGAAATCGACGCTGAGCGTGACCGCGTGCAGGCGCTGTTACGGTTACTCGATCAGTTGCACGTCGACGTCGTGCAGCTCGAATCCCAGGAGTTGACGCCTGCGGAACGGCGTGAGCGTATCGTTACGCGCTACCGCGCCAATGTTGTTGAATCGATGGCCACGTTGGACGCATTGATTGCCGCCGAGAGTAACGACCAGTTGCGAGCGGAATTGCAACGCGCGAAAAACAACGCTGTGCTCGAAAGTACGCAGGGACCGTTTGTTGCTGACCCTGAATCGATGGCGCTGTACGAAATAATCGTGTCACTGCAGGCAATGCGCGCCGCTATTCCAGCCGACATGCGTAACTTGACAGCCTTAGTTTCTGCCGTTCGAACGGCGCACGAATCGGTAGACCGCTGGATACAAACCGATGTAACGGTTCCAGGGGAGGATTTGGGTCAACTGGTTAACGCGTGGTCGGCTGCAGTAGGGGAAACACGATGAGAACTTTGCTGCTCGTTACTCTGGCAAGCTATGTCGCGGCGGGCTGTGCGGGGTTCGACGCAAGCGCCGTACGAGAGCTGACGGCGGCCGAACGCACCGTTCTTGAGCAAAGTCGAATGCGGCTTAGTGACAATCGACAGTCAGTCAACGACAGTCTCAGCGATCTCGCCGAGACCGTCGCCTACGTCCTGCCACAACGCGATCGTGTGGCCGCGAATCTCGCAAAAGCGAAACTGCTGGAGTCGATGAAATCGCCCTGGGCCGCAACGGCGCAAACGACAACTCAGCGCGAGGTCGCGCTTTACCATTTGTTTGCTTTGTCTGATGCTGAAAACGCCGTTCTGCAGCAGGAGATAGCGACCCGAACCGCACGCATCGATGCACTGCGCGGTACGTACGCTGGCCTCATCCGAACGTTGTCGGCACTGCTGGCGGCGCAGGAGCAACTGCTGACGCACCTATCGCAGCCGACATCAACACAGATCATGCAGGTCGTTAACCAAGTACTTATCGAGTCACAAGCGCTGCGGGCCGCACTGGATACCGACAACAACCCACGGCTGCAGCGTCTCTACGACGGTCTTGTCGAGCGCGAGCAAGCGCTTGCGAACGCCCAGGAACGCATCCTGATGCTGATCGAGCGGATCGAAAACGAGGAGTAAAACCGATGGCGTTATCGCAGGAAATCACCAAACTCAAAGCGATACGGCGACAGGTCGACGCGATTTTTGATGAGTTGAAGCGCTTAGCGGAAGCAGACCGTAGGGCCCCGCAGGCTACTCTGGCGCGGATTCGCCGGGTTGCGCAAGATTTAGACGATACGGCGCGCAGCGCGGCGCGCGCGCGCCGGGCGAAGATCATTGCGGATCTAACGGCGCGTATTCGCCAATACGACACACTGCTGTCGATGCCGTTAGATTCGAATTCGCGCTCGCGCTTTGCCGCCGAACGCGCATCGTTAGTGGCGCGTCGCGGGTATCACCGAGGCCGACAAGGACTCGATTTCGTCGGTATCGTCAGTAAAGACCAAGTCGATCAATTGGAGGCGCTGATAACCGAAGTGAACCAGGCTATTCTCGAACGCAAGAAGGCCATTGCTTATATTGATGGTGTTATTCGTATTGGCATGGCCGCGACGCAGATTATCGACTTGATTGCCGCTGGGTAGTGGCGATCTCGGGTTGATGCGAAGCGGCACTGCATCCATGTAGTGACCGATCAGCTCGGCCGGTTCGCTCCGCACAACATCGTTCCGTCGCGCACCAGGCACGTCAGTCGGCGCGGCGGCGATCGGCCTGTGGTTGGCAGTTTGTTTGTGCGTCCGCAGGTTCGCGCGTAGGCTTATTTATCCGAGTGTCGGACAACTGCCAGGATACGTAAACCGTGCGCAAACGAAATGCGATGATCGCGCCGCTCGTCGCTTGTCTATCAGCCTGTGTTGCCCACGCACCGGTAATCGTGACGGCACCAGCACCCGTCACGACGGAGACCGTTGCCGGCGGTGCCGCGAGTGGTTCAGGTATCGCTCAATCAATTCCGGCGATGCCAGGTATCAGCGGCATGGCGCGATTGGACGATGCCAGATTCATCGTTGTCCAAGACAAAAAAGCCTTCGAGTCGGGCAATCGCTTAGGCTTGGTTGAGTTCGATCGGCAAGCGCCGTCGATTCGCTATGTACCGATGCCATTCCCGGCGACATCAGGCGGCCGGACGAGCGATCTGGA
>JBCDBO010000072.1:0-16194 GCA_039183535.1 Pseudomonadota bacterium
CGGCCGGGGTCAGGAACTGGCCTTGCCGGATGATGGCGACCGGCTGCGTAAACACGTCGGCATCGATTAATGGATTGCCGCGGACCAATAAAAAATCAGCGATCTTGCCGCTGGCAATAACGCCGGCGTCGGCGAGGCCAACCTCTAACGCGGCTTCAACGGTCAGTGCACGTAGGCCCGCAGCGGTGTTGCCAGTGAGGCTGAGCTCCGCAAGCAAACGTTCTTTGACGGCTGCCGAGAACGCGAGCGGAGAGCCGGCAGTGCCGGTAAGGACGCGGTCGGTAAGTCGCCGTGCCATCTGCAATTGCCGTGCGGTTGCGTCGGGATCGGCCGATGTCGGTAATACGATGGCCGCTTGGCGGCTTTTCAGCAGCCTCGCGACGTCGTCATAAAGGCTATCGCTCAATTCGGCAGGTATCCAAACCGTCGCGCCCGCCGCGACGTCTGGATACAGCGCCGATGAGGCGACGGCATTGCCGGCGCTACGCGCCGCCCGAATCGCGTCTGTTCGTTGCGTATCGTTGAGCGCCGGATCGATGCCGACCATCCGACCGACGTTACCTGGGCATTGCCAGTGCAAACAAACGACCCGTGTTGCGCCCGCTGCTAGCCAGGTAGTGCTGCTTGCTGCCGGTGGCTCCGTCACCATCGCGACTAGGCCCGGTGTTGCGATCAGCGTTGGGTCATCGACAATCGTGCTGGCGCCGCTATGTGCTTTCGGGGGCGTAATACTGGCCACAAGATGGTCTTCGATGACGATATCGGCTGGGCCGCTGACCGTGCCGCTGAGCGGATCTAGCACGCCGCCAACCCTGAGCACGTAGGTACCGTGGTTCGCTGTTTCTGGGGCGATCGGTCGCGCTGCACCGGTTGGTCGGTGCTCAGCCACCGTCACGAACGCGATCAGCGGCAGCGGCTCCAGCGCAAGATCGGTAAACCGATACCGCTGCGGCACGCCATCGGCGCTGACTAGCGCTTCATCGCGGTTCAGCCATAACAACGGTTGCGGCTCAAAGCGAGGGCCTTCCAGCAGGGTCTTTACAACGCCGCCGCGAGCGTTGATCAGCAGCCGCAGTCGCCGAGTCTCGCGGCCCTCGAAGAAAACCAACACAGAGCCGTCAGGACGAAAACTCGGCGCCTCCAGTGGTGCCAGCGTCCGATAGACAGTAGCTCCTGCGGCTGCGCCTTTGGCGTGCACCAATCGGTACTGCATCGCGTCGCGACTCACCCAGGCGAGCTCATCGGCGTGAGCGGCGAATGTCGGCCAGTGCTCGTTCCCGGGAGCAAAGCTGCGCTTGCGCAAGCCGTCGCCCGCGACCGTTTGCTCCCAGATATCGTCGCTGCCGTCGCGGTCGCTAACATAGGCGATTCGCTGACTGTCATGGCTAAACGTCGGCATGCGCGCATCGCCGTCGGCGTCGCCAATCGTACGAATCGCGCCACTGGCGCGCTCGACCAAGCGCACCGTGCAACGTCCATTCAGACAGGCTTCGGCGGCTAACCAACGTCCGTCGGCGCTAATGACCGGACGGTCCAGTGCAGCACCGTCCGCCGGCAACGCGCTGGCTACACCGCCCGCCGCTGGCATCGTCCAAAGCGCTCCGAACAAATCGAACACCAAGGTCTGATTGATCTGGTCGAGAGCGAAATTGAGCCCGGTGACGGCCTTCACCATCTGCTCTGTGCCGTGCGCTGTCATGGCCGCGATACTCGTCAGGGCAACGGCGACGAGCATGCGCACGCGCTTAGTCCGATTGGCGAACATCAACGCGCCAATCATCAGCCGCGAGCCGCAGCACGATGACTTCCGTGGGTCGGCAACAGACGCTGCAGTCCTCGATATAGCACTGCTCGTCAACCGACGTGTCGATCATGAGATCCACCGGTTCGCCGCAATACGGGCAATATACGGACCGTTCAAGCAGCGACATCGTTACGGCGATAAGCGTTGGCTAGACCACGGGCCGCACGCAAACTGATCGCCGCGCGTGACGACGTCGCGCGTCCAACGTGCCCGGTCGTGCAAACGGGCATGACCATCAGCCCATAGTTCGACGGTTTGCGCCCACAGCCGATAACCGCCCCAATGCTGCGGTCGAGGCGGCGGATTCGCAGCCGTTGCCAGCTCGCTATCGATCGGGTCGCCAAGTTCAAACCGAGCCGCTGTCGTACGAGCCTGGTCAAGTAACGTGGCGCGACTGTCAATCGGGGCGGATTGGTCGCTGGCCCAGGCGCCAACCTGGCTTTGCCACGGTCGCGAGGCGAAATACGCATCGCTCTCTTGATCGGGCGAGCGCACAACCGGTCCTTCGATCCGTACTTGGCGCCCGATATGGTCAAAGTGAAAGACGGCGGCGGCACGTTGCGACGAATCGAGTTCCTGGCCTTTGCGGGACCGGTAATTCGTGAACCAGACAATGTAGCCAGGGTCAGGCACAAAGTACTTACACAGTACGATGCGCGCTGCGGGTCGACCGTCGGTGCCGACGGTTGCGAGCGCCATGGCATTCGGATTGGGAACGGCCTTATTCACTGTGGCGGTTTGCAACCATTGCTCGGCCAGCGGCAGCGGGTCATCCGGCAGAGGATTTTGAGCGAGTTCAGTCATCACCGTCTTGGGTTTATCGAGTCGTGACGGAGTCTACCGCAAGCCGGTCGAGTCGCTGCGCCAGAACTTGGCTGGCTTGGCATGTCGGAGCTGTGTTTATTATTGAGCCTAGCCACGGTAGAGCAAAACAACGTATCGCCAGCATGACTTCTTCTTTAACCGATCTTCGGGCACGTTTAGACGCCGTCGACGCCGAGTTGTTGCAACTGGTCGCCGAACGCCAACGCATCATTGGCGACATTGGCACCAGCAAACGCGGTACAGGCCGTGCCACGCGAGACTTCGCGCGCGAGAAAGAGGTCATTGAGGCCGCGCGCCAGCGAGCACTCGAGTTGACGCTCGATCCAGATCTCGCCGAGGACCTTATGAGCAGCCTGATTCGGGCCTCGTTAACGGCACAGGAGGAGGCTCGGGTAGCGGCCGAGGGGCGCGGTGATGGTCGACGCGTCTTAATCATTGGCGGCGCTGGCAAGATGGGCCGTTGGTTTGTCCGCTATTTTCAGTCGCTTAAATTCCATGTCATTGTCGCCGACCCAACGCCGTGCGACATCGCCGATGCCCAGGTAACTGACTGGCAAAGTGCCGGCGTCGATGTCGATATCATCGTCGTCGCTACCGAGCTCGCCATATCCGCCAAGATCTTGGCCGAACTCGCCGAGGCTCGGCCTGCCGGCTTGGTTTTCGACATTGGCTCACTGAAGTCGCCGCTTCGCAATGCTCTCGAGCAAGCAGCCGCGAACGGCGTACAGATCGCGAGCCTGCATCCGATGTTCGGTCCGACGACCCGGTTGTTGTCCGGCAGACACATGATCTTCGTCGATGCCGGTTGCGCGCCGGCCACCGCCGCCGCGAAACAGTTGTTTAGTGCGACGATGGTCGAGCAGGTCGACATGCAGCTCGATGAGCACGACCGCCTAATCGCCTATGTCCTCGGCTTATCGCACGCCGCGAATATCGCATTTTTCACGGCGCTGGCGGAAAGCGGCGAAGCGGCACCGCGATTGCGCGAGCTCAGCAGTACGACCTTCGATGCCCAGTTGCGGGTCGCCCGCGAGGTGGCCGCCGAGAGTCCGTCGCTGTACTTCGAGATTCAGCATTTGAACGATTTCGGCCTCGACCCGCTCGAATCGTTGGCCGATGCGACCGATCGCATTCGCGACGCTGTTAAAGGCGGTAACGTCGACGCCTTCGCTCGCCTGATGCACAACGGCGCCGCGTACTTCGCCCGCTAAGCGACGCTGTCGCGCGGGTCAGTTGCCTGACTCGCTGCAAATATTGGAACATGGGCGCATGTCCAGCGATGATGACAACATCGACGAAGCCGGTTTTCGGGCCAACGTCGGTATCGTACTCGCCAATGCCAAAGGCAAGCTGCTGCTGGCGGGACGCGCCGGTCGCCGTGGTTGGCAGTTTCCGCAGGGCGGTATTCATGCGGACGAAAGCCCCGAGGAGGCGATGTACCGCGAGTTGCACGAGGAGCTTGGTCTTAGGCCCGATGACGTATCGGTGCTCGGTTCGACCACAGACTGGATCCGCTACCGACTGCCGAAACGCTACATTCGCCGCCACTCGAAACCGGTCTGTATCGGCCAGAAACAGCGCTGGTTTGTGTTGCGCCTCGACGCCGCCGAAAGCTGCATCCACTTCGACGCTACGGACAAGCCGGAATTCGACCGCTGGCGCTGGGTGGATTACTGGCGCCCCGTCAATGAAGTCATCTACTTCAAGCGCCGCGTTTACGCACAAGCGCTGTCGGAGCTCGGCGGGCTGCTCTATCCGGATGGCTTGCCACGGCAACCGAATTGGTGGCCGCAGCGTTGGCGGAGCGCGTTTGAGCGTGATTTGAAACGGGCCGGACTGGCGCCGCAGTTCAAAACGGCTTCAGGATAGCGAGAAACACAATTGCGAACAGGTAGATCGCCGGGATCTCGTTAAAGAACCGTAACCAGCGTGTGTTGACGGGATAGTCAGGGTCGCGGAGCCGCTTAATCCACAGCCAGCACAACCCATGATGCACGACTAGCAGCAGCAATAGCACCAGTTTGATATGAAACCAGCCGGTCGACAATGCGTAGCGAAACGTCGCCGTTGATACGGTCCAGATACCGAAAACGAAGGTCAACACGCCGCCGAGCGTCATAATGCTGAATAAGCGGCGTTCCATCGTCTGGAACATGGCGTGATTCGCCTCACCGGTGGCGTCCGCGTTATAGATAAACAAGCGCGGCAGATAGAATAAGCCGGCAAACCACGTCACCATGAAAATCAGGTGCAGGGCTTTGATCCATAAGGCAAACATGCTGAGCTCCCGACTCGCGGTCCGCAGTATGTCCGATTTCGTGATAGCGCGCACTGTTTGTTGTCGGACGAACGCCTTAACATAAAAGCCTGGCTCACGGCGGGCTTGTCGCCGGTGGAAAAACCCAGCAGGACGTTGATTTTTAATGGCTAAACCAATGCGACGCCGCAGCGATGCACGCCTTCGCTGGTACCTAGCAATCGGTGGGGTTGCCATACTCGCTGGTGGCTACCTCATCTTTGAGATGGGCCGGGTTAGTGCCGACTACAACACGTTCGAAGTTGCGGCCGAACGCCGCACCCACCGGGCGCAAGTTAACGAGTTGCGGGACGAGATTGCGTCGCTCCGAGAAACCATCGTCCAGAACGAGACGATCCAGGCGACCGACCGCGAAGCGTACCGAGCCGTTGAGCAAAACCTCGGCCAGTTGCAGTCCAAGATTCAGGAACAGCGAGAGGCCATTGCCTTTTACCGCGGCATCATTTCGCCGGCGGCCAGCAATGCCGGGCTGCAAATACAAAACCTTCAGCTCCTGCGCGGAACCGACGAGGCGACGTATCGGCTGCGCATGACGCTGGTACAGGTCAAACAACATCACCGCGAGGTGTATGGTCGAGTCAATCTCAGTGTCGATGGTGCGCAGAACGGCGAAGCGGTCAGTTACCCGCTTAGCCAGCTGCTGGCTGAGGACGAAAAACGACGCTGGAATTATGGGTTTCGGTACTTTCAGGATTTCGAACGGCGACTGGCGTTGCCAGACGGGTTCAGTCCACTGACAGTGAATATTGAGCTGGTGCCGAAAGGCGCCGGTAACGTCGGTTTGAAGCAGAGTTTTCCGTGGTCGACAAGCCCGGAGCAAAGCGCTGGCTGACGACAGGCAACGGGTCGCGCTAAGCGCGGCCATCCATCAGAAAAGGGGTAGGTAGACAGATGTTTGGACGCAAATCGGAACGCACGACAGCCATCGATACGTTGGTTGGGCCCGGTTCAAAAGTGCAAGGGGATCTCGTGTTCTCTGGCGGCTGCCACATTGACGGTACTGTTCACGGCAACGTATCCGCTGACGACAACGATGATCATTCAACCCTCAGCATTGCCGAGAACGGCAATATCGAAGGGGATGTGGTAGTACCTTATGTTGTCTTGAACGGCACGGTTAAGGGCGATGTCTACGCGAGCGAGCGGGTCGAACTACGGCCGACGGCGCGCGTGACCGGCAACGTTTATTACAACTTGATCGAAATGGCCATCGGTGCCGAAATCAACGGCAAATTGGTCCACAAACCGGAAGCTAAGCCCGACAGCAAGCCTAAGGTCGTCGTTGAAACGGCGTCGAAAGACGATCCCGACACCAAACGGATGCCTGCGCCGAACTTGTCCGGCAGCTAGTTTGCTGAACGATCCTGACCGGCGTCGGTCCGAGCGAGTAGATCGCAACGGACGAACCATGGGATACTCCGTTTATGACTGAAACCGTAGCGCCAGCGGTCGGCGATGCGAACGCACCCGACCCATTGATCTTCACCGAATCGGCGGCCCGTAAAGTCGGTGAGCTGATCCGAGATGAGGATAACCCGAACCTCAAGTTGCGGGTGTTCATCTCGGGTGGGGGCTGTTCTGGATTCCAATACGGCTTTACGTTCGACGAGCAAATCGAAGAGGGCGATACCAGTGTCGTCCGCGAAGGGGTCACATTGATCGTCGACCCGATGAGCGTCCAGTACCTGATGGGTGCTGAAATCGACTACAAGGAAGATCTCGAAGGCGCCCAGTTCGTTATTCGCAATCCGAACGCGACGACAACGTGTGGCTGCGGCTCCTCGTTCTCAGTCTGAATCCGACCTACCGGTAGCGGTCGCTACCGAACAAACCGAGCAGGTCATCGCGGCTGTCGATCTCGGTTCCAATAGCTTTCACACTGTTGTTGCGACGCTGCGCCACGGACAGTTGACGATTATCGATCGACTTCGTGAGACCGTCCGTCTCGCGGAGGGACTCAGCCGGGACGGAACCTTGGCTGAGCCCGCCAAGAAGCGCGCGCTTGCTGCCTTGTTACGCATCGGCGAGCGCCTGCGCGACATGCAAGCGGCCAACGTGCGGGCTGCAGGGACCAACGCGCTGCGCCGCGCCGGTAATGATCACAGCTTTCTTGCTAAGGCCGAAGAAGCTCTTGGCCATCCGGTTGAGGTCGTATCGGGTATCGAGGAGGCTCGGCTTGTGTACCTCGGTGTTGCGCACAGTTTGCCGCCCTACGATGGGCGGCGGATCGTCATCGATATCGGCGGGGGGAGTACCGAGCTCATCGTTGGTGAGGGTTTCAATACGCGCGATTTGCAGAGCTTGTCGATGGGCGCCGTCATGGTGACCGAGTCGTTTTTTCCGGATGGTAAGTTGTCGCGAGGCCGATTCGAGGCTGCGCGCGAGATGGCGCGTCTTAAGCTCCGCCCGGTGAAGCGTAAGTTTCGTGCCAAGGGGGCGGCGCAGAGTATCGGTACGTCCGGCACCATTCTCGCGGCGGAGCGGATCATCACAGCACTCGGTTTGCGCACCGGGGGCGGCATTGATGTCGAGAGCCTCGAGCACGTGATCGACAAACTGGTCGCCTCTAAGTCCATCGCTCGAATCGACCTGCCGGGATTGTCTGCGCGTCGGTCGGAGGTGATCGCAGGCGGATTGGCTATTTTGGTCGAGGCGCTGCGCGCGCTAAAAATAGATGTACTACGAACATCGGATGGTGCGTTACGCGAGGGCTTACTGTACGACCTGGTCGGTCGGATTCACGCTGAAGATGCCCGCGTGGCAACGGTGGCAGCCATGGTGAGTCGCTACCACGTCGATATGGAACACGCCGAGGTGATCGCAACGACCGCCGAGCGTTTGCGGACCATGGTGGCCGACTCCTGGTCGCTCGACAACGATTCGGCACGCACTATGCTGGGTTGGGCGGCGCTCTTGCATGAGATCGGACTCGACATCGCGCATCGCAATTTTCATAAGCACGGTGCGTATATTGTTGCTAACGCCGATATGCCCGGTTTCCCAGCGAGCGAGCAGCAGTGTTTGGCGGCGCTTATTGGTGCGCAGCGCAAGTCGCTGCAGATGACCGAGCTCGAGCATCTTCCAAAATCCCGGCGGCGCACAATGCTGCGCCTGGCGATCCTATTTCGTTTGGCGCTGGCTTTGCATCGATCACGCAGCTCGCGCTCGCCGCCAGCGGTCGAGTTGCGCGTTAAAGGCTCGCATATTTGCCTGAGTTTCGAGGATGGTTTTTCGGCGGCGACGCCATTGACCCGTTCTGACCTTGCGCGTGAGGCGCGCCTATTTGCCGATGCCGGTTTCGAGCTCGAGGTCTCCTAGGCAGAGTACCTCTCGATGAGTGTACTCTGTGCGGCGATCCGTTCGGCTCCTTCCTGTCGTTCGACGCGAACATAGCGACCGTCCGGTTGCAGCAGCCAAGCTTGCGTATTGTCGGCGAGATACAGATCGAGTTCTGCACGAATGCGTTGTCGGTGCGCACGCCGCAGGATTGGAAAGCAAACCTCGATCCGCCGGAAAAAGTTCCGATCCATCCAGTCCGCGCTAGCGCAATACAGCCGCTCGCGACCATCGTTATGAAAGCAGTAGACGCGCGAATGCTCGAGGAAGCGCCCGATGATCGAGCGCACCTGGATGTTTTCGGATAGGCCGTCGACGCCCGGACGCAGCGAACAAATCCCGCGCACGATGAGATCGATTTGCACACCAGCGCTGGATGCGGCGTACAGCGCGTCGATCACCCGTGGTTCGATCAATGCGTTCAGTTTCGCGATGATTCGCGCCGGTTTGCCGGCCCGGGCGTTGTTCGCTTCGCGCTCGATCCACGCGATGATTTGCTCGTGTAATTGAAATGGCGACGTGACGATATGACGAAGCTTATGACTTGGCGTCAGACTGGTCATTTGCATGAATACCTCATGCACGTCCCGACCCAAATCATCATTCGCCGACAGTAAGCCGTAATCGGTGTACGACCGCGCGGTCTTCGGATGATAATTGCCGGTACCAAGGTGCACATAACGGCGCAGACCATCAGCCTCACGGCGCACGACGAGCAGAATTTTCGCGTGCGTTTTGTAGCCGATAACGCCGTAGACCACATGCACACCCGCCTCTTGAAGCCGGTTTGCCAATTCGATATTGGCCGCTTCATCCGAGCGTGCCATCAACTCGATGACCACGGTGACCTCTTTGCCTTGGTAGGCCGCGTCGACCAGTTGTTTGACGATCAGCGAGTCCGGACCGGTGCGATACAGCGTTTGCTTGATCGCTAGCACAGCGGGGTCGGCGGCGGCTTGGGCCAACATGTCGATAACGGGCGAGAACGACTGATACGGGTGATGCAGCAGTACGTCTTTAGCGGTCAATGCATCGAAGATTGTCTCGTAGGCCTTAAGCGCATCGGGTACACCGGGCGTGTAACCGTGAAACAGTAAGTCGCTTCTTGAGGTTTGATCGCAAATCGCTAGCAAGCGATTGAGGTTGACCGGCCCGTCGACCAAAAACAGATGCCGCGGGCTCATTTCGAAGTAGTCGAGAAGAAATTGCGCGAGTTCGTCCGGGCAGTCGCTGGAGACCTCAAGCCTGACGACAGCGCCGTAGCGGCTGGCAGCGAGTTCGCCTTCAAGCACACGCGCCAGGTCATCCACTTCCTCTTCGTCGACGTACAGGTCGCTGTTGCGGGTAACGCGAAACTGATAGCAACCGGTGACCGTCATGCTTGGAAACAGCTCGTCGACGAAGGCTTGCATAACGGCTGACAGCGACACGTAGCGTTCGCTGCCATCAGGGTTGTCGGGAAGACGGAACAAGCGCGGCAGTGAGCGCGGCGCTTGTACCAGACCACGATGACGTCGCCGACCGAATATGTCCTTGCCTTTTAAGCCAACAATGAAATTTAGGCTCTTGTTCAAAATTCGCGGGAACGGTCGTGATGGATCGAGCGTTAATGGCGTCAGCACCGGGACGATTTGCTCGCGAAACACCGTATGCATATCGGCGAGTAGCGCCTCATCCCACGTTTCACGGCGTACAAAATGAACACCGGCCTCTTCCATCGCCGGGATCAGTTCGTTATTCCATATCTGATACTGGCGCGCGACGATCGGTCTGGCCCGCTCCAAAGCCTCATTCAGGACATCACCGGTGGCCAAGCCGTCGGAGTCGGCCGTGCCGGGCGAAATCGAGGCCCGTTCTTGCAAGCCCGAGACCCGAATTTCGAAAAACTCGTCCATGTTCGTCGACGCAATACACAAAAAGCGCAGCCGCTCCAGCAATGGCAAGGTCGCGTCTCGCGCTTGCGCCTGCACGCGCGCGTTGAACTCGAGCAAGCTGAACTCGCGATTGATCAACGGGTGGGTGATGCTGGCGTCAGACACGGGCGACTCTTCGCGAAGGCATGTTCGTCATAGTACCTGCCGACTATGACAGTTCGAGCGCGGTAGTTCTCAGATTCCGGCTGCCGGTGCATAGATCGCACCGGTGCGACGCGGGTCGGCCGCAGCGCCAGTGATTTCGTCGATACACCACGCCGCACCAACGCCACCGAAGTACATGCTCAAGTCGTCGTACCAGCGGACGTCTTTGCCGTCGAGACCGGCGATACCCGATTCCGCCGCGAGGTCGAAGCCGGCACCTGAGTATTCGATATGCAAGCGCGGCGCATCGATAGCGGCAGGGATCGGAACTCCGTCACAGAGCGCAGGTAACAGCGTTTGCGCCAAGGCCGTGGTAATCCGACTTGCACCGGGCGAGCCGATACTAATGATGTCGCTGCCGCGGCGCGCGCAACTCGGCGCCATGTTCGACATTAACCGGCTGCCAGCCGGCCCGGCCGCGAGTCCATGCCGATTTAAATCGATTTCACCGAGGCAATTGTTGAGCCACAGCCCGGTCCCTTCCGGCATGTCGCCCGATCCATATCCCGATGAGGCCGTGACCGCGCAGCCGAGTCCGTTCGAGTCTACGGCCGACACATGGATCGTCGCGCTCGACGTGCCGCTGGCAGCGAGGCCGACGCTGCGCAGCAACGCAGCACTGTCCGCGTCGAGGTCGTGACTCGCGTCCAGCGTATCGCGCCGGAAGCTCAAAATACGGGGGAGTACGTTCAGCAGAGCGCCTTGCAGCGAGGCGCCGCGGGCTTGTTCGTCGATCGCGCTTTTCAGCACCGCGGCGAGCATCGCTCCGCCGACCGCCGGCGGCGGGTTCGTCGCTACTTGCCAAGCACCAACTGGTACGACCAATGACGGTCGGCATACGGCATCGTAGTCGGTGAGGTCAGCCTGGTTAAGTGAGCCACCGTGCTTCGCGACGTAGGCAATAACCCGTTCGCCTATCGGGCCCTCGTAGAACACTGCCGGTCCATCGCGGGCGATAGCCGTTAGCGTTTCAGCGAGATGCGGCACGTGAACGGTGGCGCCCGGTCCCAGCAAGCCATCGGTGTCATACAGCGCCGCGCGACTGTCCGGCGAGCGTGAAAAGATCGGTGCCCCGGAGTACGTTAGGTAGTGATGACAGGCGGTTGATAACGGAAAGCCATTGCGCGCCGCGTCAATCGCCGGTTCGATCGTGTGGCGCCACTCGCCAGCCCCAAATCGTTGCCAGGCTGCGTGCAGGGCGGCCAATGTACCGGGCGTTGCAACGGAGCCAGCACCCACCAATGTCGTGATGCCGCCGCCGTAGCGCATCGATACCGATTCGACGGTACCGTCACGCGCATCGAGTCCGCCGCCGCAACCCGGTACGGCAACATTACCGTCGAAAGTAAACGGACCTTGGCCGGGCGCCCACACTGTGACGAAGCCACCGCCGGCCAGTGAGCAAACACCCGGTTCGGTGTTGATGGCCACTTGCGCGGCCGCTAATGCAACATCGACGGCATTGCCGCCTCGCTTTGCGGCAAAGGCGGCGGCTTCAGCCGCTATCGCCGACGGTGCGGCCACGGCGACCCGCAGCGTCACAAGTGCTCGCTTGCGATAACGGTACCGAGAAGCGTTGGCGACGTTGCGCCGGTGACCTCGCAGTGACGCGTGAAGTTGCCGGCGAGACGCTCGCGCGCCAACCACGCAAACCCAGCGGCCTCAAGCTGATCGGCGTCGATGCCCAGCGTGCTGATCGGTGCGACGCTCGCCGCTGGCAGTCGCTGTACGAGCGATGCGACCAAGCTGCGATTATGAACGCCGCCACCGGCAAGCCAAACCTGCGTCGGCTGCGGCTGACAGCATTGGATCGCGTTGGCAATAGAGCAAGCGCTCAGTTCGGTCAGCGTCGCGATGACGTCATCAACGGACAAGCCGTCGCTGAGTGCTTGCCGGCGCTCTAACCACGGCAAATTAAAATACTCGAAGCCGGTGCTCTTCGGAGGCGGCCGCGTGAAGTAATCGTCGTCGAGAAGCACGTCTAACCAATCTGTGTGCGCGGTACCATTAGCGGCGCGACCCCCACCTTCGTCAAACGGCTCGCCCGTATGCCGCTGCAGCCACTGGTCGACGAGTGTGTTGGCGGGCCCGGTATCGAACGCTACCAACGGCCCATCGACCGGTAGGTAGGTAAGGTTCGCGATGCCACCTAAATTGACGACAGCGACCGGCGCTGTCCGGTCTGCAAACAGCCAGTCGTGCAGCAGCGGCAGTAGCGGCGCTCCTTCACCGCCACGCGCGACGTCCGCACGCCGAAAGTCGGCAACGACTGTGCAACCGGTTTGGGCTGCGATGACGTGCGGGTCGGCCAGTTGCAGCGTATACGGCGGGGTCGCTTGCGGGTTATGGCGTACGGTTTGGCCATGGCTACCGATCGCTGTGATATCGGTAGGCGAAAGACCACTGGCCGCAATAATCTGTTTCGCAGCATGGGCGAATTGCTCACCTAACGCCGCGTCGAGCGCGCCTAGATCATCGAGTGACAGTGATCCGGTATGTCCGCGCAGCGACAGCAGTTGCGCATGCAAGTCGGGCGGATAATCGAGTGTCGTGCCGGCGAGGCACTGCAGGCGGCGATCGGCGAAACGAAACACACCGGCATCAATACCATCCATGCTGGTGCCGGAAATCAGTCCGACGAAAAGAGCGTTCTGTGTAGCCGTCACGGCGATGCCGGTCGCTTGCGAGTGCAGGCGCGTTAGTCGATACGGGCCAAGCGGGTTTCTTTGTATTTCTCTAGCCGATCCTGTGCGTCCTCGACGATATTGCGAAAATCGTCGACGTAGCGTGAGTCGATCGGTTCGGCTGCCGGCAGTTTCACCGTTCTTGGATTGCGGTGAACGCCATTGACACGATACTCATAATGTAAGTGCGGCGCGGTGGCGAGGCCGGTCGCACCAACGAAGCCAATCGTCTCGCCTTGTCGAACCCGAGCGCCGGACGGCGCTTTCTTCGCGAAGTTCGACAGGTGCGCGTATAGCGTTGTGATATTGCCGCCATGTTGCAGGATCACGGTATTGCCGTAGCCGTTTTTGCGCCCGCGAAAGATGACTTTGCCATCGCCAGCCGCCTTAATCGGCGTGCCTTTTGGTGCCGAGTAGTCGACACCGCGGTGGGCTCGGATGGTATTGAGTATCGGGTGGCGCCGATTGGGGTTGAAGACCGAGCTGATTCGTCGGAAGTCGACGGGAGCCCGAATAAACGCTTTGCGTACGCTGCGCCCGTCGGCCGCGAAGTAGTCGCTGCGACCGGTATCGTCGATGTGGCGGAACGCTTGGACACTGCGGCCACTGTTGATGAATTCGGCGGCGATGATTTCACCGTTGCCGATTTTTTCCCCGTTGCGCCAATGCTCTTCGTACAGCAGCGTGTATTCATCGCCGCGGCGAATATCGAGAACGAAATCGATATCCCACGCAAAGATGCCCGCAAGATTCATAATCATATTGTCATCGAGCCCCGCTGTTGCGGCCGACTCGAACAACGACGATTCAATGACGCCGTGGCTGATTGCTTCGCGCGTTTCGAGTGGCAGGTTCGTGACCTCGGCAACAAAACCACCATCGGCACGCATGCCGACCCGCAACTCTTTATCAATCGCAACCGTTTTTCGTAATGACACGACGCGACCATTGTCATGATCGATCGCGATCGTGTCGCCGGGGCGTAACAAGCGCAGACGTTCGGCGGCAACGGGCAGGCGGCTAATCGACGCTAGGTCGCCGGCACTAAGTTCGTTCTTTCGAAACAGTCCGTCGAGCGTGTCGCCTGAACGAATGGTTAGGTCAACGTGCTCGAAGCGGTGGGTTGTCGCTGTCGAAAGCGTCGTCGTTGCCGCTGACACCGCGGCAGCCACCATCGCTACGTCGCCAGTGCTCGGCGGCGTTGCGCGGTTGGCCTGCGCGACGCTCGGTGTTGGTACGATGCCGGCGCTCGTGACAACTCGCTGTGCGTCCTCGGCTTGGGTGGCCAGCGTCGTTGGTCGCGCGGTCGCCGTCTCGGGTGTTGCCGCAAACCGCCAGAGGCCGGCGCCGGCGATCGCTAGCAAAATGCCGAGCGAAAACCATGGCAGACGATGACGGGAGCGTCGGATGGGCGAGAGCGCTGTGGGGCGATAATCGTGGCGCAGCTGACTGGCGTAGCGCTTCAAGGCACGCTCTCCGGCGATGGCAGTGAAAACTGCCGAAAATGTAACGATATACAGCCAAACTGTCAAAGAACTGTAAGAAACTCAGCTTCTTGCGTCACGGTTTTTCTGTCGAGTCTCGACCCAGGTCTCAATTCAGGTCTCAGGTCGCTGTTCGCGCCGCAGCGCTGGTGCTGGCCGAACTCGTTGCCTAGACTCACGCCCGTTACCTTCGATCGTGCACTGAACAACCCGATGACCGACCTAGCGACCCAGATCGCCGAACTCTGCCGTGGCACCGAGGAGGTGCTTCCCGACAACTCGCTGGCCGACAAGCTGAAGCTCGATCGGCCGCTTGTCGTGAAAGCCGGTTTCGACCCAACCGCGCCAGATTTGCACCTTGGCCATACTGTTCTTATCAACAAGCTCCGCCAATTCCAGCAATACGGCCACGAGGTGGTGTTTCTAATCGGCGATTTCACCGGAATGATCGGTGATCCGTCTGGCAAGAATACGACCCGACCGCCGCTAACCGATGCGGAAATCGCGGCCAACGCGCAGACTTACCAAGAGCAGATTTTTAAGATTCTCGACCCAGACAAAACGCGTATTGAGTTTAATTCGAGCTGGTGCTTGGAGCTCGGTGCCGTCGGTATGGTGCGCCTGGCCTCGAAGTACACCGTCGCGCGGATGCTTGAGCGCGACGATTTCGCGAAACGCTACTCAGGGGAGCAACCGATCGCGATTCATGAGTTTATGTACCCGCTCGTGCAAGGCTACGACTCGGTCGCGCTGCGTGCCGACGTCGAACTCGGCGGTACCGACCAGAAATTCAACCTGCTGATGGGCCGGCATTTGCAGCAAGACGCTGGCCAGGCGCCGCAAACGATAATGACCTTACCGCTGCTGGAAGGGCTGGACGGTGTCAACAAGATGAGCAAATCGCTCGGTAATTACGTTGGCATTACCGATCCGGCTAACGAGATGTTTGGCAAGTTAATGTCAATTTCAGATGAGTTGATGTGGCGCTACTTCGAGTTATTGAGTTTTCGACCGTTGCCCGACGTTGCCGCGTTGCGGCAATCGATTGACGATGGGCGCAACCCCCGCGATGTGAAGTTCGAACTCGCCGGCGAGATCGTGGCGCGATTCCACGGGGACGAAGCGGCCAACGCGGCTCGTGCCGCGTTCCAGAGCCAGTTCCAGAAAGGCAAAATTCCCGAGGACATCGCCGAGATTACGTTGCAAGTGCCGAGCGATGGGATCGCTCTGCCTCAGCTTCTGAAATCGGCACAGTTGTGTCCCAGCACCTCGGAGGCGATTCGGATGATTCAACAAGGTGCTGTTCGTATCGACAGCGAGCGGGTCGAGGAGCGCGATCGGCGTTTCGAGCCTGGCGAGCCGTTCGTCATACAAGTCGGCAAACGGCGCTTCGCCCGGGTAAAGTTAACGGCATAAGCGCGGCCTCGAGGGCCGCCACACTATAATTAAGGAGAACCTCATGGTTAAACGTTGCTTGGCAGTCCTTGCCATGGTCGTTGTCGCGCTGCCAGCGACAGCGCAAATGGAAAACATGGAAACGGCGATGACAGCGCTGGAGCAATGGCAATAAGCGCCGATCGTCGAGCTCAGCGATTCGGTCGTTAACCGGTTTATTGCTCTATCGAACGAAGCTTCGAGTACCGATGTCTAGTTTGACGGGCTCGTC
>JBCDBO010000073.1:0-15843 GCA_039183535.1 Pseudomonadota bacterium
ATTTCGACCGCGCTACCGACTTTGTTTCAGCGGATCGTTACATTCAACACAATCCCTTGGTCGATAACGGCATCTCTGGGTTTGCCGCCTTTGCCGAGCAGTTGGCGAGTGAAGGTCGGCCGATGCGATACCACAACGTCTTCAAGCTCGTTGGGCAAGGCAACTTGGTCGTTACCTACAGCAAGATGTCGATGGGTGCCGACGAGTACGCAGTGTTTGATATTTTCCGGCTAGAGAATGGCCTTATC
Source organism: Pseudomonadota bacterium (assembly GCA_039183535.1). Taxonomy (GTDB): domain Bacteria; phylum Pseudomonadota; class Gammaproteobacteria; order Steroidobacterales; family Woeseiaceae; genus JBCAXA01. Next base: position 249 of record JBCDBO010000073.1, read on the forward strand.
GTCGAACATTGGGACAACATGGAGGTCATTTTGCCGCCGTCCGAATGGGGCAACAGCGGCAAATTCTAGCGAGCCAATTCGTGCAATGAAGCCCTAGTCGGGGTCGTATTCAGGCACACTTAGCGCTATGGGCCAGACGAGATCGACGATCGTGCTTGCCGGCGCTACGGGCCACATTGGCCGGGCGGTTGCCGCGGAACTGCTCGCGCAGCGACGCCACCACACGCTGCTGTCACGCGCTGCGCCAACGAACGACGATGACGAGCAGCGACGTACACATACGGTAGAGCTGACACACGCGGATAGCGTTCGCAATGTGTTATCCAGCGGCGCGATCGACACGGTGATCTCGTGTCTGGCCTCGCGCACCGGTGTGCGCGACGACGCCTGGGCCATTGACTACCAAGCGAATCGAAATCTGTTGGACGCCGCAGTCGCTGCCGGCGCCCGGCACTTCATACTGCTGTCGGCAATATGCGTACAAAAGCCACGCCTTGAATTCCAACAGGCTAAGCTCGCCTTCGAGCGGGAACTCGTCGCGAGCGGATTAACGTACAGCATCGTTCGTCCAACGGCCTTTTTTAAGTCGCTGTCCGGGCAAGTACCGCGTGTTTTGGCTGGCAAGCCTTTTTTGGTGTTTGGCGACGGCCAAGTAACGGCGTGCAAGCCGATCAGCGAAGTGGATCTTGCGCGTTATATCGTAGAGTGCATCGACGACGGCGAGCGTCGTAATAAGATCCTACCGATCGGCGGTCCCGGCGAGGCTATTACCCCACGCGAACAAGGCGAGTTGTTGTTCCGCCTGGCTGATCGCCAGCCACGGTTTCGATCAGTGCCGGTCCGTGTGTTCGACATCGCGGCAGCGCTGGCAACGCCATTCGGCTGGGTGTCGTCAGCCGCGGCCGCGAAGGCCGAACTCGCGCGCATTGGCAAGTACTACGCAACCGAATCGATGCTGCTGTGGAACGAAGAGTCGCGGCGCTACGATGCCGAGGCCACACCGAGTTATGGCACCGTAACGTTGGAGCAGCACTACACCCGTATTCTCAGTGACGGCCTCGGAGGCTACGAGGCTGGCGAGCAACGCTTGTTTTGATTGGCTCCGGTAAGCGCTATAAGAATCAGCCGAGCTGACCCGCGCGACGCGCTTGGATAAACGAGCGCACGCATAAAGCAACGTAGACGATCAGCGCAACGCCCATGGCCAGTTGCGACCACGTCGCGAGACGGACGGGTCCGTCGCCACCGAGACCGGGAATCGCTCGACTAAGTGCACCGAGTGCACCGATCAAAGCGATAGCGGCGGCGACATGCATCGCGTGTTTGCGCCATCCCTCGCGTAAGGCAAAGGCACCGGCAATACCGAGCGGCACGCCGAAAAAGGCAGGAATCAGGGCAGTCGCGCTGGTTTGACCCGCCGCTACCCAGGTGGCGATGCCAAGTGCGATCAAGGCGGCGGAAAAAAGAAAGGTTATCTGTGGCATGGGACGGTACGTAGAGACGTTTGTGGTTATCGTAATGGTCTTACGAACGGCGCCGCAAGACCAGTCCGTTAGCGGAGGCGATGTCGCTGCTAAGCCTTTCCAGCTAGCTGCGCTCTCGCATCGCGCACCAATTCGACCAGCTTCGGACGTAGCTCGTCACGCTGCGTCAATGGCGCCGCGTAGTTGAGCCGGCGGTGATCATCACCGCACGCCAAATCGAGCCCATCGGGATCCAATCCGGTGATTCGCCAGTCGCCATCCGGCGCGCCGCAGAATACCGTGGCGTACAGAGCATTAGCGTCGGTGTGATCGTCGTTCATGTGCTCAACGGCCCCGGCTTCCATCGCGTGCCACGCTGGCCAGTCGTCATAAACGCTCAGGAGATCAGAATCGCGAAGCGCGTGCACTTTGCCGAAGCCTTCGATGAACGTCGCACGTGTCGGGGTTAAGCGCCACAACGAGAAGTCGCTGAAGCTAAGATACTGCGCGGCATCGGGATGACGCGCCAAGTACCGATATCGCGCATGCGCATCGGCGCCGTCCTTTAATTGTTCGACAACGCCATCGATAGTCAGACGCGGTTGCGCCAACGGATCGCCGTGCTCGTTGCGCACCAGCAACAACGACACGCGCGGCTCGCGGGTGAAGTGTTCAACCCGGCCCGATAAAGTCGACACGGGGAAAATCGGTCGGCCATCGGTATCGGTGCACAAGCCAACACGGGCGGTTGTCGGCGCCCCGGTGCTGCTATCTAGCAGCGCCAGCGCGCCTGAGCGCGCCGTGCGGACGAGCGTCCTCGCTGTGATTTGACCGGATGTTTGCGCAGCGTCCATCGCACTTACCCTGAAACACGGGTGTCGATAGTCGCAGAATCAGCGCCGGCAAGCCACGTGCGACGAAGCTCTGCTACCGATTACCAGAGCACTACGACCCGCGCTCGGCGTCCGTGACTCGATCAAGCTGTCTGAGCGTCGGGAAGAGGAAATAGCCCCCTACTGCGACAGCCATCGCCATCAGACCGCCAGTCAGTACGGTTGCAACGGGACCAAGCAGCGCGGCAATGGAGCCCGCTCGAAAATCACCCATGTCATTCGAGGTAGCGATGAACAGCGAGTTGACGGAATTGACGCGGCCGCGCAGCTCATCCGGCGTCGCTAATTGAATAACCGTCATGCGGACATTAACGCTGACCATATCGGTCGCGCCGTAAATGAATAGGCAAACTAGGCTTACGACGAGGCTGGTCGAATACGCAAACACGAGGATCGATACACTAAACACAACCAGCGCTACGAAGAGTAGCCGGCCCGTATTACGCACCGTTTCTAGGCGCGAGAAAATCAATCCGGCGGCGACGGCACCTAGCGCTGGCATCGCTCGCATTAATCCCAATGCCTCGGGTCCGACCTTAAGAATGTCGACGGCGTAGACAGGCAGCAGCGCCACGACGCTGCCTACCAATACGATGACCAGATCGAGCGATATCGCGGGCAAGACCAGCGGATTTTTCGCGACATAACGGATGCCGTCCAACAATTGCCATACGCCGCGGCCGACCGGGCGACGTATCGCCAACGCCGGTAGGCCGGCATACAGCGGCATGGCGAAAAAGCACAAACCAGCTAAGACTGAATAGATACTCTTGTCGATCCAAGCGATCAATACACCGGCAAGAAACGGGCCGAGCGCCTCGGCCGCCGTGCGCGTTGTGCTGCTTATCGCAACAGCGCGGGCTAAGCGTTCCTGTCCAACAATCCCTGGTAACGTCGATTGTCCAGCGGGCGCGTAGAACGCCCGTGCAACTCCGTTCGCGAACAATAAAGCGAATACGGCAAATCGGTCGATGTCACTACTGGCAAATTCGAGGGCTAAGCCGACCAGAACTGCGCCTTGAACGACACTGCACGCGATCAAGACGTACTTACGCCGAACGTTATCGACGACCCACCCGGAGACGATAAACAAGCCAGCGATCGGTACGATTTGCATCAACCCCACGAGGGCTAGATCGAACGGGTTGCCGGTCGCTTCGTAAAGATGCCACCCAACTGCGACCGACAACATGACGGACGCGAGCGTCATCAAAACCTGCGCCGTCAGAAACAGCAGTAAGGTAGAACTGAACATCGCCGCGCGATGCTACACCGAATCAGACGATGGACCTACTGTTCGCGCTGAGCGCTAGCGTTGCCGATACAGCCGTAGCTGACCCTTTCGGACGCCGACGATAATCGAGCCGTCGGCCGCGATCGTTTGTTGATTGCCTTGGTCCGTAAAGGCCTTGTCGTCATTGAGAGGAACATCGAGACGAAGCTCGCCAGAGTCGATATCCAAGCCGCGGTAAGCATACGTGCAACCGTCACCGCGCCCGGTGCCGTAGACGAGACCGGTCGCCGACGACGCCGTCGGGATACCATTGAAATGAACGCTGGGGTTTGCCCAGACCAGCGCGAACCGCCGTTCGCTCTCGAGCCAATCGACCCGCTGCACGCCTTTCGGCGGCGAACAATCGGGATTAAAGCCAGCCCATTGCGCGATAAACACCGAATGCCCAAGGACGGCCGGTGAGTTTTCCGCGGTATACCCCTCACCATCCGGTGTCGAGAGCGGTAATGCGATTCGACCAGCCAGGCGGCGATCTTCACCGGGTAAGCCGTCCCAGTTACGCGGTATAGCACCTCGCCAGAAGGCGACAAGACTGTTGTTGGGGGCATGGCCATCGACCATGACAACAACGCCACTCTCCGGGGTACCGATTAGCGATGCGGTGGTGCCAGTACCGGTACAGTTTTTGCCCCGTATGGCTCGTAGTCGCTCCCGGAAGCGTGACGGGCGGCGCGGCTCCTTGCAGCCAGGCCCGCGAAAGTCGTACGCCGCCTCCCAAGCGGTCGCAAACTGCGCACCGGTCCAATCAAGTGCGATGACGCCTTGTTGCGATGAAATGTAGAGTCGATTGTTCTCATCGATAGCAAACGCATTGTGGTAGCTGTAGCCGGCGCCGGCCGAACCGAGGCGACCAGTCGCGACAACGTCGCCGGTAAGCGGTGAGATCGCGGCGATTTTGTTGTCCTCGAGCAAAATGATGATGTGCCCGTCGTAACTCACCGAAAAGTGGATGGTGAGCTTGCCAACGCTCTGGGGCACTTCTATTTTTCGATCGACGACAAGTTCACAGCGGGGGCAATCGGGCCGTTCATCGCGGAGCACGTAAAGCGCGTTTTCTTTGATGTTTGTCGTTACGATCTCACCGCTCGCCAATACCGTCACGTACCAATCAAAGTCGAATCGACCGCGTGGCAGCGGTACATAACTGATCTGCTCGAAGCGCTCGCCTTGTAACAGCCATTTAACAACGCCTTTCTGTACGCTACCAAAGGCCGCCTGGCTACCGTCTGTATACGGTGGCCCGACAACGGTCCACGGCGAAGTCCCGCCTTTCGGGTTCTCCAGCCGCTGGAAGCCAATGGCATCGCCCGGTTGTAGCGCCGGTAGATAGCCGGCGGCTTGTGCATAGTTGTTACGATGAAACAGCGGCCAGGTCGAATCGGCGAGGAACGGATTCGCTGGCGCCTGTTGTGCGCTGGCTTGTGTTGCAGCGATAGCAATCACGACTAGCGTGCTGGTTCGAAACATCGGGTTGGGTCTTCCGGCCGTACCTCTGAATCTAACGGTATACCGCGGCCGACGTTGACAGTACTGGCCCGCGAAAGTATCAAGACGTTGATCGCCTTTGCGGGCAACTATTAACACCAACCCAGATCAGATCGGTAAACGTCTCGTCGCTCTTTTTCTGATAGCGGTCGGTTCCGGGGTGGGAATTAGGCGTTAGAAGCGTCTATACAGTAGGACAGGCAACAACAGCGTCAATATCGCCATGAAAACCGAGACTACCCAAGCGCCACCCCCAAAAAAAACGCGTAATTGGCGCCGCTTCCTTATTAAAAGCGCGGCTATATTGGCGATCGGCGCCATTGCGATGCCGCCGCTTATCCGCTGGTGGTGGGAGCCCAGTTGGGACCCAACACCACGCCAACAAAACGGCGTCACGGTATTCGAGCCGTACAGCACGATTCATCCCGCCCACTACGAGCTGGGCGAGATGGTTTCGATTTTGACCAAAGTCGACTTCAAGTACACCGCGATGATGGTTATGAAAGACGTTTCGCGGTTTTTTTCCGATGAAAATGCGAGCTTTGACAGCGGCAATGACCGGCTTGATAGCTACTACAAGAACTTTGAAGGGAATTTCGACACCGTTGCCAGTATCGGCTCGATAGCGCCAGACTTCGAGCTCATGACGACAGACGGCAGCACGTTCAAGTTGTCGGACCATCGCGGGCGGCCGGTTGCGTTTATGTTTGTCGCGATCACTTGCCCTCCAGCCGTTATGCAACGCGACGCGTGGGCCGCGTTGGAGCAAAAGTACGCCGACTCAGATGCAGAGATTCTGATGGTGTACTCGATTGAGCAACACCCCGGCGAAGCCGGCTATCCGGACTTCTCGCACCCGCAAAATTTCCAAGAAAAAATGTCGTACGCGAAGCTTTTCAGCGAATCGACGCAAATCCCGGTCGCCGTGGATTCATTCGATAAGGATGTGCTACGTAAATACGATCCACTGCCAAATCCAGCGTACGTGATCGACGCTGAGGGCCGCATCGTCTTTAAGTCGTCGTGGGCCGATGCCGACAAAGTTGACGTCGTGCTGAGCGCCTTAGTGGAGCGGCAGCTTTGACAATTTCGCCGCTCGCGGTATAGCTGTGGTAGCGGTAGCCGTATCGATCATCTAACCGTCAGTACAAGTTCTTTTTGTAGTCTTTCTCAAGCTCTTTGTTCAGTGCTCCAGGAATGGCCACCAACGCCTTGGCGATCCGCGCCGAGATAGACTTTGCTTTGTTGGCCTTCACATGGGCCGCAAACAACGTAGCGGCATTGAGATCGGCAAGTGGCGCTGTAACCGGCCATGGGCGAACCCGCTGCAAAACGTGGCTGTCGTGAACCGTCGCCACCAGCGCGCTTATCCGAGTGACCATCGTTGGCACCTTTCCATCAACCGCGAAGCGCTCACGCAGCGATCGATCGGTGGTCAGCATTGCAACGCCTTGAGCTGTGACAACCGTTGACGAACCCGGCGTCAGCGCGATGAGGGCGACACGCGGCTGCCGTAAAATATTCCGAAAACTATCGGTACGACGGTTGCCGGGCCGATCCGGGAAACACAGCTCCTCGTCGATGAGCTGTAACAACGCGCCTGCGGGATCGCCTTTAGGACTTAGGTCCGCGGTGCCGTCGTCACCAGCGGTTGCCAGTAGCAGTAATTGACTCGAGGCGACCGCCTGAGCAAGCTCTTGCTGTCGCGCGCCGACCGTCTCCGTAGCCGACCAAAAACTGGACCGTATTAGCGCCTTTCCACAATGGGCGAAACACTCGGTTACGGCGACTGTGACGGTATCGCCTTCCACCCCGTCAATGCGACCGTTCACACGGAGCGATTCACGCATGCCGGGCAACAACCAAAGCGACCCGAACGGCGCATCCCGCTTGATTTCGCTTGCACCATCGATCGCAGCTAGCGGTATGGTAATACTGGCCGCTGTCGCACAAACGTCATCGGCAGCGATCAGCACAGCATGCAACCGTTCCGCCGGACCGATACACGCACAGCCTACGATCGCCGAGTCGAGCCACGTCAACGCGAGTTCATCGAGATGGTCAATGACCTTAAGGTCGGCGGCCGGCGGCTTACGTCCTGCACTCGCTTCTAGCGCCGTGACATCTAAAATTTGCTCGTTATCCAAATCAAATAAATCAACGCAATCAGGCTGGGAAGGCAATTCGCATTAACTGTACAGGAATAACAATACGGGTCGCCGCGTAGTTGCTAGTCGAAATCGCCGCAGACCGCGGATTTCGAACGTGTATCCATACTTTGGCCAGGTACGACCGAGCCGATTACTTGCGAGCTTTAGAGCGTCACAACAATTGCGGAAATATCTGATTTTGCGACGTATGTATTAAAGAATTCGCCCTATCGACCGCTATCGTTGCATTGGACTGTCGAACTGCCGATACCGTGAGATACGTCGCAACTCTAATCGTCTTTGCACTCGCCAGTATTGCGGTAAGTTCATCGCAAGCGGACGAGCTGCCAATGAAGCCGGAACGGCCGTTTCGGCTGTATTCGGTCGAAGAAGGTCTCAACCAGAAAACCGTCCATGCCGTGGTGCAAGACCAGGACGGCTTCTTGTGGATCGCAACGTTCGGTGGCATCAATCGCTTCGATGGTCAAACGTTTGAGAGTCTGACGGCGAGCGACGGCTTACGACAAAATCTCGTTCAGTCACTTGCTGTGGACGAAGAAAACCGGCTCTGGGTTGGCGATGCGGCGGGCGGCTTGACCTTAGTGGAAGACGGTCGGGTTACGCGAACTTATGAACCGGACGAAACCACGCGCGGCGTTGCGCGCGCTATCGTTTTCGTCAATGGCAAACTGTACGTCGGGACACAACCGGGTGGCCTTCGCTCGTTGGACATGTCCAATCTCGAGAGCAAATTGCAACGCATCGAAGGTGCTCCGTTCGACGTGTTCTGGATGGTTGCCGCCGGCGATTACCTCTACACACTCGGAACGGAAGGTGTGCACCGTTACAACACCGTCACTGACGCCGGTTTTGAGTTAATCGGCGCAGACTTATCCGCAGTTGCAGCGGGTGATAATGGCCGGGTCGCCGTCGGTGATATCTCCGGACGGATTGGTTGGTTGAACGGCAATGAGATCGAATGGCTCGACGTTCGCTACGAGCAGCGCATAACCACGTTGAGCATTATTGACAACGTCATAGAGTGGGTCTTCCTTGACGAAAAAGGCATGGTGCCATTCGGTGCCCCCGTGTCTGAGAGTATTCCTGCTGTGAACGGTGCGGTCCCACCACTTGTCGATCAAGAAGGTGTGTTTTGGGTACCAACACGCGCTGGACTAGCCCGTCATCTTGGTTCCCGATTCGCCCACTATCCATTGACGATGGATGACCAACAGCCCGAAGTGTTCTCGATCGAGCCAGGGATCAACGGTGACTATTGGTTCGGAACAAGTCGAGGACTGCTGCACGTTGATGCAAATGGCGAACTCGAGAACTTCTCGGATACGCTCGGCATTGATCAGCGCGAAGTCCGCGATATCGAGATTTCCAGCGACAAAAAGACGCTTTGGATCGCGCATGTTCAAGCGCCGACGTACGGCATCAACCTGGACACAATGCAGATAGAGACGACGATTGGGAATGAAGACTCAATCGCCGTTAGCGCGGTTCTCGACAATACGGACAGACTGTGGATCGGCTCCTTCCTAGGAACACTGACAGCTTATAACCCTACGACACAGACGACGCAGGAATACTCACTGGGCAATGGCGCAAGCATCTACACGCAGGATGTTGCTGACGATGGCTATCTTTGGTTCGGCGTTAACTTTCAAGGACTGTTTCGGTTAGATACAAACGACCCGAGCAGCGAGCCCGAACTAATGGTGCCCGAGTCGGAGTTGCGTCAGGAGTATTACACACAGGTTGTTGTCGACGGCGGCGGCGCCGATACCGTTGTTTGGTTCTCGGGGATTAAAGGGAGCGTATTTCGCTGGCAGGATGGTAAAAGCGAAAGAGTCATCGCCGAATCGCTGCTGGCTGACACAACGGTCTATGCTATCCAGCCGCTTCCCGACGAATCGATTGTACTCGCGACCAGTCGCGGTGTATTTCGCTATGCGATCAACACAGAAACCCTCGAACAGTACGGATCACTTGATGGCTTCGTTGCTATCGAAGCAAAAGTACATGCGACCTATTTTAATGGTCGCGATTCGCTATTGATCGGCACAACAAGCGGCGTAACACGTATGGATATCACGCTGCCAATGAATGCCGTTACCGTACCCAAACCTCTGATCACGAGGCGTAGAGTTGACGGTGAACTGGTCGACAATGCGACCAATCTGTTGGACAACACAGCCGATGAGGTCGTTCTCGACTTTACGGCCGTCTCGACTCGTAAACCAACCGGTATCGAATACAGTTACCGATTAACCGGTCATAGCGACGACTGGAGTGGTGCATCGGATACGACATCGATTTCGTACACGAACCTGGCCCCCGGCGAATATTCGTTTGATGTTCGAGCACGCTTACCAGGTGGCAATTGGAGTGCACCCGCGACCTGGGCATTTACAGTGCCAACGCCTTATTGGGCAACTTGGTGGTTTATTGCACTCGCCGTACTTTCAGCGTTAACGCTGACTTGGTCAGTCGTGCAATGGCGGCTACGCTCGATCGCGATCGCTAACCTTCGCCTGCGAGAGGAGGTTGCAGAACGAACCCGATCTATCGAAACGGGCCGACGTGAACTTGAAGAAATCAACAGTCAACTGAGCAGCGAAATAGAAGAGCGGAAACGCTCTGATGCGCTGCGGGCCGATGTTGAAGCACGCTTCCAGCAGGCGTACCACAATTCGCCTATTGGCATGGCACTGGTGGATAAGAACGGCCTCGTCTACGACTCGAATCCAAGCATGAAGGCACTTTTTTGGCCCGATTCGAAACCTGACAATAAAGAGCCGCTGCTAGACATTGTTTGCGGCGAAGACAGAGAAAGCGTCGATACGTTTTTATCAGACTATGCAGCCGATAAGGCCACTGAAAGCAGCATGGAAGCCGAATGCATATCGCACGACCGTGGCATGCGCAGCATCGACTTTCATCCTTCGGCCGTGCGCAATCAACAAGGCGAGCTCGAATACATCTTACTGTTGGCTCAAGATGTCACCGACACGCGAGCTATGACCGACCAATTGGAGTATCAAGCCAACTTTGATGAGTTGACTGGACTTGTAAACCGCCGCGCGTTCGAAGATCGATTGCACGCGATTGGCGAAGATGACGATCACAAAGGCCAGTCGTACTTGATGTTCTTGGACCTCGATCAGTTCAAAGTTGTTAATGACACCTGTGGCCACGCGGCGGGCGATGAGCTGCTTTGTATGGTGGCCGACGCACTTCGAAGCTGCGTGCGAGATAACGATACGGTGGCTCGCCTTGGCGGTGACGAATTCGCGCTAATTATCGTTGGTTGCGACGAGTCCGTCGCACGATCGCGCGCGGAAGGTGTTCGGCAACGTATCCAAGATCTTGAATTCGTTTGGGAAAACGAGATCTTCCGCGTTGGCGCCAGCATTGGCGTTGTGCCAATCGATGCGGAAATCCGCGATCTAAATGAGCTGCAGCAGCTTGCTGATGCGGCTTGCTATGCCGCGAAAGATGCTGGCCGCAATCGCGTACATATGGTTAGCGGCGACGAAGACGCAGCACATGAACGTCGCGGTGAAATGCGTTGGGTGCAACGACTTAATTACGCGATCGATAATGACGATTTCGAGTTGTACGGCCAGCGAATACTGCCCCTGGGCGATTACAGCCACCGAACCGAACGTATCGAGATTTTGCTGCGTATGCGTAATCGCGCCACGAATCGTTTGATTCCCCCCGGCGCGTTCCTGCCTGCTGCAGAACGTTATGGACTCCAAGGCCGACTCGACCAATGGGTCGTCAGCCGCGTGATCGATGCGATGGATGAACAAGTGGCAAGCGAGATGGAAAACCGGCAGTTCTGGGTGAATCTGTCCGGCGCCAGTATCGGTGATCCGAAAATATCGCGTGAACTTATTCGGATGGTCAAAGACGCTAACCTTCCTCGCGGCGTCCTGAACTTCGAAATTACCGAAACGGCGGTGATACGAAAAATTAGTGAGGCGAAACGGCTTATCGCGGCCTTACAAGAAATGGGTTGTCGCTTCGCATTAGACGACTTTGGCAGCGGTTTATCGTCGTTCGGTTATTTAAAAGAGCTTAACGTCGACTGTCTAAAAATTGATGGCCAGTTTGTTCGCGATATTGCGACCGACCCAACCGATCGTATTTTCGTCAAATCGATTATCGATATTGCCCATACGCTCGATATGCAAGTTATCGCTGAGTTCATCGAAGACGACGACATTTTGCAGATTATTCGCTCGCTGGGCAGCGACTTCGGACAAGGCTTCGGTATTCACCGGCCGGAGCCGCTGGATGCGATGGTGTCTATGACGACAGCGATGCGGATCGCGGGACTTAGTAAAAAAGCCTAGGAGTTACAGCTCCACCATCAACTTGCCGTTGTTCTCGCCGGTGAACAGAAGATTGATACCGTCGATCGCACTTTCCAGGCCTTGCAGCTTATGAGCGCGGTATTTAAGTTGGCCTGCAGCGTAGTACTCAGTCAGCTTAGCCATGATCTCCGGCACTTGGTCCCAATGATCAGGCATCGTGAACCCCTGAATGGTTAAGCGTTTGCGAATGATATTGAGCCAGTTCGGGCCCGGATCAGGCTTGTCAGTATTGTAGTCGGCGATCATGCCGCAGACGATTATTCGCCCGTGCGCATTCATTTGGTAAAACACCGCTTGTTGTACCGGCCCACCCGTATTCTCAAAGTAAAGATCAACGCCATCAGGCGCAGCTGCCTTGATTTGTTTGAAGAGACCCTCGGTCTTGTAGTTAATCGCGTGGTCGAATCCGAGCTCATCGACCAGCCAGCGGCATTTCTCATCAGAACCCGCGCTACCGATGACTCGAAGGCCTTCTGCTTTGCCGATCTGGCCAACGATCGAGCCGACCGAACCGGCAGCCCCAGAAACAAACAAGGTTTCACCCGCTTTCGGTTTGCCAACGTTCATTAGGCCTTGATAAGCAGTTTGCCCGGGCAAGGCGAGAACACAAAGAACGACTTCCGCCGGCACATCAGACGGCAGAATCTTAAGGCCTTGGCCATTACTGACGGCGTATTCGGTCCAGCCGATCAATCCAGCAACGTTAGCACCGACCGGGAACTTGTCGTTTTTTGACTCAACGACTTGCGCAACGCCGCTCGAGCGCATGATCTCACCGAGCGCTACCGGTGGAATATAGCTCTCCGTATCCGCCGACATCCAACCGCGCATAGCCGGATCCAGTGACATATGCGTCTGCTTAACGAGAAACTCGCCGTCGCTGAGTGACGGGGCCTCAAGCTCAACGGTTTCGAAAATATCCGGTGTGATTGCCAGCTGCGGACGAGCAACGAGCTTGATGGCGGTGTACTTCATAGTTGATAGACCGGTCGGCGAACGATGACGGGTTTGAGTCTAACGCAATCATCATCCGAACGACTGTCAAGACTGCAAGACCGAACGGCAAAGCGCCGTCCGGTCTCGCATAGACTAAGCAGCGAGATCAAACCGGTCGTTGTTCATCACTTTGGTCCACGCGGCGACGAAATCGCGAGCAAACTTCTCGGCATTGTCGTCTTGGGCATAGACCTCAGCGTATGCCCTGAGGATCGAGTTAGAGCCGAACACGAGATCGGCGCTTGTCGCCATCCAGCGAATACTGCCCGTTGCGCGATCACGAATTTCATAGTCGCCGCTCGCTGTTGGGTGCCAGCTATTCGCCATATCCGTCAAGTTGACGAAGAAGTCGGTTGTGAGGGTACCGACGCGGTCGGTGAACACACCGTGACCCGAATTGCCATGGTTGGTACCCAGGACACGCATACCGCCGACGAGTACCGTCATTTCCTGAGCGGTGAGTCCGAGCAATTGCGCCCGATCGAGAAGCATTTCTTCGCCGCTCACAGCGTAGTCCTGTTTCTGCCAATTACGAAAACCGTCCGCTAGCGGCTCCAGGACATCGAACGATGGGCCGTCGGTCATCTCTGCGCTGGCGTCGCCACGACCTGGTACGAAAGGTACTTCGATGCTGAGTCCGGCTGCGGCGATCGATTTTTCCAGTCCGATGTTACCGGCCAGCACAATCAGATCCGCCATCGATGCGCCGGTGTCTGCTGCGATCGGCGCGAGCGTACTGAGCACCTTCGCCAGGCGTTTCGGTTCGTTCCCTTCCCAGCGGTTTTGTGGGGCGAGTCGTATTCGCGCACCGTTTGCACCACCGCGCTTGTCAGAACCGCGGAACGTTCGAGCGCTATCCCATGCGGTTGCGATCATTTCAGCGTTGCTTAGATCTGTTGCTGCGATCTGTGTTTTTACCGCAGCAACGTCGTAGTTCGTGTTGCCAGCGGGTATCGGGTCTTGCCAGAGCAAATCCTCTGTCGGAACATCTGGGCCCACATAGCATGCACGCGGCCCCATGTCGCGATGAGTCAACTTAAACCACGCTCGAGCGAACGTGTCGCGGAAATAGGCCTCGTCAGCCATGAACTTCTGGCAGATCGCGTTGTAGGCCGGGTCGACTTTCATGGCCATGTCGGCATCCGTCATGATCGGGTTTTGGCGTTGCGATGAATCGCTCGCATTGGTCGGCATGTCTTGCTCTTTAATGCCGACGGGTTCCCACTGCCAAGCACCGGCTGGTGACTTGCTGAGCTCCCAGTCATAGCCGAATAGCAACTCGAAGTAGCCCATGTCGAACGTTGTTGGGGATGTCGTCCATGCACCTTCCAAACCAGAGGTGAATGCGTTCGAGGCCTTACCATTGTGCTTTGAGTTCGCCCAGCCCAGACCCTGCTCGGCGATGCCGGCCGCTTCGGGCTCAACGCCGATGTGATCCCCTCCCGCACTACCGTGCGCTTTGCCGACGGTATGTCCGCCACAGGTGAGTGCGGCCGTTTCCTCATCGTTCATTGCCATACGCGCGAAGGTCTCGCGAACCTGAGCCGCTGTTTTCGCCGGGTCCGGTTGCCCGTTGACGCCCTCAGGATTGACGTAGATCAAACCCATATGCACGGCAGCCAGTGGGTTTTCGAGCGTCGACGGGTCGCTTAGGTCTTCGTAGCGCTCTTCGCTCGGCGCCAACCATGCTTTTTCGGAGCCCCAATAGACATCGGTTTCCGGGCCCCAGATATCTTCGCGCCCGAACCCGAAGCCAAATGTCTTCAAGCCCATCGTTTCGTAGGCCATGTTGCCAGCTAGAATGATTAGGTCAGCCCACGACAACTGGTTGCCGTATTTTTTCTTAACAGGCCAGAGCAAACGTCGCGCCTTGTCGAGGCTCGCGTTATCGGGCCATGAGTTCAGTGGCGCGAAACGGATGTTGCCGGACCCGGCACCACCGCGACCGTCTTGCAGCCGATATGAACCGGCCGAGTGCCAGGCTAGGCGAATCATTAATCCGCCGTAATGGCCCCAATCCGCTGGCCACCACGGTTGACTGTCAGTCATCAGTGCTTTGACGTCTGCTTTTACCGCGTCGAAATCAAGCGTCTTAACGGCCTCGCGGTAGTTGAAGTCCGCGTCCATTGGGTTCGTACGTGCACCGTGTTGATGCAAAATGTCGAGGTTTAGAGCGTTCGGCCACCACTTGGTCACCGGCTTGTCCATCGCGGTGTTGCCACCATGCATGACTGGGCATTTCATTTCTGTGCTCATCGGGGAAAACTCCATCGTCGATGTGTCGTGTAGCAGTAGAAACTGACAAGGCACAGACTACGGCCATACCGGGGGCATGACTATTTGAAAGTGACGATGCGATTGATCGAGCTGCTCTATGGCTTACGGGATCGTCATTGGCCGTATCGATCGCCAGATAGTTTTGAGCAGTGCGCAAAGCGAATGCATCGCCGCAATACGACTTGATTGCGACGCGCGCAACTCGGCGACGCTAATGAATAGCGGTGCAGATTTGGCTTACTGTTGCGACAACCACACAGAGCGTATTTCGCCAGGTGATGCGCTGTACGCCTTGCCGGTGCCCATAATGCGGCCCAAGACGCGTTCCAGCTGACCTATCCGGTGTGGCTGCCCCAACATCCATGGGTGAATGTTCAGGGCCAACAATCGACCCGCTTTGGCAGTCTCCGCCTCGGCGATCAAAAAGTCGCACGCATCGATAATCTGATCACCCCATTCGGTCTCCGAGTGACCGTTAGCGAGAATGACAAAGCGATCCTCGAGTTCGGTCGACAGCGGCAACGCGGTTATCTCGCCGGCCGCCGTTCGGAAGGGGTACGGCATGTCATCGTTTATCCAATCACACATGTAGTCGACGCCATGCTCCACCAGAAGAGCCGGTGTTGCCGCGCTTTGACTCTTGCCC
>JBCDBO010000074.1:0-15152 GCA_039183535.1 Pseudomonadota bacterium
CCTCTTCTTGCAGTCGGTTATGACTGTCTTGCAAAGCTTGTCGCGCTAGTTCGATAGCGTGTGTACGCTCGACGACATAGGCGCTCAGAAGCTGATTACTTTGCTCAACCTGATGCAAGCGAAAGTATAAGATGCCACGGCCCAGCAGCACCAAAGCAATTGCGGCGACTGCGATAAACCAGGTCGATTGCCAAAACGGTGCAGGAACGCTAAACGACCACTCGGTGGGTTGACTCCACAGGTTACCTGCACTGCGGGCGCGCACCTCAAACGTGTAGTCGCCCGCCGGTAAGCTTGCGAATTTGATGGTGCGGTTAGTCGTTGGCTCGCTCCAGAGATCACTCTCGCCGCGCAAACGGTGGCTATATTCGATGTTGCCGGGCAAGACGGTCGACACCGCCACGAATTCAATTTGTACCGGTGCGTCGGTTTCGAGCGGGGAGCCTGTCAATGCGGGGTTAATCGTGTTCTCACCGACGGTAATGCTCGTGATAGCAGGCGCTCTTAGCAGCGATGGTGCGATCGGACGTGAAACGTCCATACGGGTTATGCCATTAGCAGTACCAAACCATAGGGAGCCGTCCGTGTGTATGTAGGTGGCATGAGTCTTCGCCTCGACCGCCTTGAAGCCGGCCAACGGCCCGAAAAACTGCAACTGTGCGCTCGCAGGATCGTAATGGTAGGCGCCGCGTTCGGTGCCGAGAGCGACCGTACCGTCCGCCAGTGGTTGAACCGAGAACACCGTTTGATCAGAGAGCATCGAGTCCCCTGCATGGCGCTCCAAGCCAGTCGCCGCGGACCAACGGAACAGACCGCCGCGAGTAGTAGCTAGCCAAACCGTTCGCCCGAGTTCAACGGTATCGACGACGTTAATGTGTGCGAATAACGAGCGCCCAATCTCCTCAGCAGCGACGACGCGTTCGGGAACCGGGTCGTCGAGCGCGGTGTTCAGTCGATAAATGCCTTTATACGACCAGCTAAACCACAGCCATCCATCGCTATCGACACTCATCGAATACACGGCCGACTCATGACCGAGATCGATCGTTTGTGTGCGTCCGCTCGCCGGGTCGTGCCGATAAAGAACACCAAGGTACGAGCTCGCCCAGATCTTTCCGTAATCGTCGATGGTTAGGTCCATTAAGACGGCGGCGGAATCCGGGAAAACCTTCTGCATCGACAACGAGTCGGTATCGATGCGGAAGGCGCC
Organism: Pseudomonadota bacterium; assembly: GCA_039183535.1. Classification (GTDB taxonomy): domain Bacteria; phylum Pseudomonadota; class Gammaproteobacteria; order Steroidobacterales; family Woeseiaceae; genus JBCAXA01. Next base: position 1,211 of record JBCDBO010000074.1, read on the forward strand.
ATTGTCAATGTCGGCAACCCAAACATAGTCGCCGACCGGAGAGAGGTGCATGCCGCGAATCTCGCCACCGTCAATTCCCGCCAATTCGTTGATATCGGTATAAGAGCCATCGGCCGCGATCACTTGAACGCCGGTGGCCGTGCCTAACCAGAAGCGGTCCTTTGCATCCGTTAGTAACGAAAACACCGTCGATTGGTCTGGTCCTAGGTTAAGTGGATAGTGCTCGAAGCGGTTGCCGAGATAGCGAATCAGGCCACCGACCGATGGTAGCCACAGAACGTCATCGCGATCGACCAATGGCCATGCGGCAATCTCGACATCGACGTCTATGACCTCTGTAGCATCACGATAGTCGATAAGACGATCGCCGTAGCTCAGCCATGCCACACCGTCGTTGTCGAGAACGAAGTTGGTGAGGTTAGGGCGGTCGGTTGTGTCGAACCAGTCAATCGCGTCACCATCGATTCGCCCTAGATGTCCGCGCTCGGAAGCTACGAACACAGCACCGCTGGAATCAAGTGCAACGGCGACGACGTTAGTCGCGATGTCATGGATATCATTCGGATCACGCGGATCGATCGTGCCCAAACGGTTGTCGCCATGGTGCAACCACAGCGTACCGGTGCTGTCTGCAACAAGTCGGTGACTCTCACTCGGCTCAAAAGGGAGTTTGTAGGCCGGCTTCGAATCGTCGTTCATTGAAACAGCGTAGAGTCCACTGTATTCGCTGCTGGCAAAAATCGTACGACCGATTTGGGTGATTCCTCGGATGTCCGATTGGATGCCGTCGGGCGGATCGATCGTTCGCACGGTCCGGCCACCGTCGAGCACCGTCAGGCCACCGGCCGCATCGCCGATCCACAACGCACCGTCGGTGTCGACGAACAGCGACTGAACGAGGTTCTCGCGAAGGCCGTTGCGGGTCGTGAAGCTCTCAAAGCGCAGCCCATCAAAGCGATTCAGGCCGCCAAAGCTACCGACCCAAAGGTAGCCGTCGTCGTCTTGCACCATCGATGTTATTAGTCGCTGGTTCAGCCCGTCGTCCAAGCCGTACCGTCGAATCGGTGGGTCTTTCGTGCCGGCATGCTGCGCAACAGCGATCGTTGCAGCGCCGGCCAACAAGATAGCGGCAACGGTTCTGAGCATCGTTTTGTGCTTATGATAGGCGTCCCTAATTTGGCGGCACTTGCGGAAAAAACTTTACCCGTACGGCCGCTGTTCTATGCTTTTCGCCTGCGAACGGCGGGACTTGTGGGTAGTGGAATTACGCATGACGACGAAAACAAAAATTCTCATTGCGGCTGTTCTTGCCGTCGTGGCTGCGACGGCAGTTGGTTTTGCTCTTGCGCCTGCCAATGATCGCGTCACCGTCGGCGAGATTCTTTTGGCGCCACTGACATCGCCGGTTCGGGTCGTGCGTGACCAAAACGGCATGCCGTATATATTCGCTGCGAGCCTCGACGACGCGCTGGTAGCACAGGGGTTCGTTACGGGTCAGGACCGTTTGTTTCAAGTTGAGGTGGCGAAACGAGCGGCGACCGGGCGGCTCGCCGAGGTGTTCGGTGCTGGCGACGACGACGTCGTGCTCAATCTTGACCGCGAGGCGCGGGTTATCGGCTTTCATCGTCTGGCGAAGCGACAAGCGACACTGCTGGCGCCCGATGTGCGCAACAGGCTGGATGCGTACCTGACGGGTCTAAACGCCTACATTACCGAGCGGGTTGCGACCTATCCCGTCGAGTTTAAGCTCGCGGGCTTTTCACCCGAACCGTGGACGGTCGATGAGTTATTGGCGCTTGCCTTTTATCTCGGATGGGGAAGTGCCGCGAATTTTGACGCCGAACTGATTGCGCATCGGGTTATTCAGAAGATTGGTAGTGACGCCTTCGCCGAGATAGCACCACTCGTTGTTAATCCCGACGCGGCAACAGAGCCGGTGGCGATTGGCGTTCCAACAGCAGCCGAACGCTGGCGCGGGCAGACCGCTCGTCTCCAGGCTTGGACCGATGACGGCATTCGCCAGTTCGGTATTGGTGGCAGTAACAATTGGGCCGTCAGCGGTGCCAAGGCCGGCCAAACAGCGGCGATCGTAACCAACGATCCACACCTCGATAGTCGCAATTTACCAGGGCCGTGGTATCCCATTGGACTGATCACCCCGGAGCTGCGTGTCGTTGGGGTTAGTGCCGGGCTGCCTGGCGTGACCATCGGTCGCAACAAATACGTTGCGTTCGGCGTCACCAACGCGTACGCCGATGCGGTGGACTTGTATGCCGAGACCATCGACCCCGACGATGCCAGTCGCTATTTGGAGGGCACAGTATCTGTGCCGTTTACAACGACAACCGAGCTCATTCGCATCGCGGATACCGCTGTGAGCGGCGGTATTCGCGAGGAGTCATTGCAAGTTCGCGCCACGCGTCGCGGCCCGGTGATTACCGACTACGACCCGGCCTTGGCAAACGGAGCGGTGTTGTCAATGCGCTGGGCATCGGCGGAGTACATGGGCGCCGAACTCGGCGTTGATCGACTGATGAGTGCGCGCAACATTGACGATGCGTTGGCGGCGATCGAAGACACGCGAATCGTCTCGTTAAACTTTGTTGTCGGTGACGTAGAAGGACGGATCGCACGCCGCGCGAGTGGTGTGGCGCCCATTCGCCTGCGCGGCGATGGAATGGCGCCATTTCCCGTTCGCGATAGCGTCGACAACTGGGGTGGCCGGATTCCGGCCAATCAAATGCCGGGCGAGATTTCGCCGTCGCGCGGCTGGACGGGCAGTGCAAATCACTTCACGGCACCGCAGGATTTTCCCTACGTTTACACGTCGTACGCGTCTCCCGACTACCGGTATCGACGTATTCGTGAGTTATTGGGTGCAACGGCCAGCACAGCTGATGCCCTGTGGTCGGCCCAGTACGACACGCTGAATGTATTCGCGCGGGACACCGCGCCACTGTTCGTGGACGCACTCGTGACGGCCGATTCAGAGGAGTTGCGAGACGTCGCAACGATACTGTCGCAGTGGAATTTTCAAGACACGGCCGAGCAAATCGCGCCAACGCTTTTTCAGGAAATCGTTCGGCAGTTGGCCCAACAGACCTTTGAGGACGAGCTTGGCCGTGAGGTGACGGCGGTGTACTTGTCGAGCTGGTATGTCTGGCAACAGCGGTTCGATGCCATGCTGCAAAGCGGCACGTCCGAGTGGTTCGACGACAAGCGTACGTCTTCGGTTGAAGATCTACCGATGCTTATACGCCGGGCGGCTTGGCTAGCGATCGAACGCCTGACTGAAACGTACGGCAGCGACCGCTCGAGTTGGCGATGGGGCGATGTCCATCAGATCGGTTTTAGCGGACCGCTGCGCAGGTCGGGTTTCGTCGGGCGGATGACGGGCAACCGCGACGTTCCGATGGCGGGCTCCGGTGAGACCCTGTTGCGAGCGCTGTATCCTTACGATGAGCCCTTCACCGTAAAGTGGTTCGCGTCGCTGCGGATGACGGCGGATCTTAACGACCCCGACAAAGTGCGAGCCGTGTTACCGGGCGGAGCCGTTGGCCGTACCTTTCATCAACACCTGAATGACCAATTAGAACCGTGGGCGGACGCCGATGCGGCGGTGTACTGGTGGTTTAGCGATCAAGCTATCGAGGCCAACGCGACAGCAACGCTCACGTTACAACCCGAGTAACGCGACTCGACAATCCACTGCCAGAGAATGTTATATTGTAACATTCTGCATGCAGACGGTGGAAGGAGGGTCCAATGTCAGCGGCGAAACACACACGGCTACCGGTTACGGTGCTGTCCGGCTTTTTGGGGGCCGGCAAAACGACGGTACTCAGCCACGTTCTTAATAACCGCGATGGTAAGCGTGTTGCGGTGATCGTGAACGACATGAGCGAGATCAATATCGATGCGTCGCAAGTAAAAAATGAAGTCTCGCTCAACCGGAGCGAGGAAAAACTCGTTGAGATGAGTAACGGTTGCATCTGTTGCACGCTCAGAGAGGATTTACTTGACGAGGTAACGACGCTTGCTCGGGATGGCGAATTTGACTACCTGTTGATTGAGTCGACCGGTATCTCGGAGCCGCTACCGGTTGCCGAGACATTCACGTTCGAGGACGACAGCGGCGTGTCTCTATCGGATGTTGCGGCGCTCGATACGATGGTGACGGTCGTCGATGCTGTCAATTTCTTGCGCGACTACGATGCCGCGCAATCGTTGCACGAGGCGGGAGAGTCGCTGGGTGAGGATGATGAGCGGAGTGTGTCGGATCTGTTGGTCGACCAAGTCGAGTTCGCCGACGTGTTGCTGATCAGTAAAACCGATTTGGTTTCGCAGACCGATGTCGAACGGCTCACTGCGATTCTCAAGACGCTCAATACCGACGCCAAGATTATTCCGATCCAGCACGGGCGCGTTGCGCTCGATTCGGTATTGAATACAGGTCGCTTCGATTTCGCACGGGCGCAGCAAGCGCCGGGTTGGTTAAAAGAGATGCGTGGTGAGCATGTCCCAGAAACCGAGGAGTACGGGATAAGCAGTTTTGGTTACACCGCGCGGCGCCCATTTCATCCGGAGAAGTTCCTGCGCTTTTTGGAAAGCGCTAAGACGTTCGGCAAGCTGATTCGCTCCAAAGGCTACTTCTGGTTGGCAACGCGTCCCGAGTACGCCGGCCATTGGAGCCAAGCCGGTGGTATCGCTCGGCACGGTTTTGCTGGCCTGTTTTGGCGAGCGGTTCCGCGCGAGAATTGGCCGACCGAGCAAGACTACCTCGACTCGATTGCTGAACAGTGGCAAGAGCCGTTTGGCGATATGCGTCAGGAACTCGTTTTCATTGGCCAAGGGCTCGACGAAGCGGCGATGACCGCTGCGCTCGACGCTTGCTTGCTCAGTGAGGAGGAGGTTAAGCGCGGGAAAGCCTATTGGAAAACACTGCCTGACCCGTTTCCGTCTTGGGAGCGAGCGTGACTATGGCCATTAATGTCGACCTGGCACCGACAAACAGGCGCAGGCGCGCGTCGCCTATTCCGGAACGTGTCTGGGTAGAAGGCAACACAGCTGGCGCGTTCGGCGATATCTACCGAGACGATGTCAATTTGGTGGTCTGGAAACGCGATTTGCCCGAGTCCGTTCGCCGAGATGTCGACTGGTTACTCGATACACAGCCTGGCCTCGCCATTGCTGAGACCGTTGCTCCCACGGGTGTACGTGAGGCTCTGGATGGAGTGTTCACCGAAAGTTCGGTCTCGGCGTTTTGCGATGACGTGACGAGTCTCGTCAACAAGTTCTGTTTCTTGTTCGATTTGCAGCGCGTCGGTATGCGTTTGGCTGAGGTGACAACAGCGATGTGTCCAAAATTCCACGTCGATCGCGTTCCTTGCCGACTGATAACATCGTACCGCAGCACTGGGACCGAATGGTTGCCGCACGGTTCCGTTGACAGAAGTAGTCTTGGGTCGCGGCAGCGCAGCGTTGCGTTCGACGCCCAGGCCATTCGCCACCTGCAATGCGGTGACGTCGGTTTACTCAAGGGTGAGGAATGGATCGGTAACGCCAACGGCGGGCTCGTTCATCGCTCACCCACCTTGCGAGCGGGAGAAAAGCGCTTGCTACTGACGCTAGATTTCGCGCGTTAGCTGCCCGAGCGCGTTATGCCTCGCGTTCGGCATAATCGACGACAAGGCGCCGAAAGGTCACCGATTCACTGAGATCGAGATCGTCGAATCGCGTCGCGTCGCGAACCAACGTGAAATCGGCCATATTGATCCGGCGTCGCACCGAATCATTAACCATGACCGCCACGTCCGTGTCGGGTCGCAATGTTGCGATGTCATCACCGACGTAGTAGCGCGCGAGGTGCGCTGCCAGTTCGTGCGCTATTTGCCGTTCGTTGCCAAAAAAGTAGTCCCGCACGAAAACGGTTTGCGTCCAATATTCCGATCCAGTATCCATCTGTTTCAGTCCCCGATAGTTTTTACTTAAGCGCGCAACATAAGACCCAGGTCCGTTTTGGACTGTGAACTGCGTCACACTGTTTGAGTCCCTCATACAGCGTGGCGAGCAATTACTGATGCTGCCAACCGCAGTATCGCGCGCGACGTTGCCGCAGCTGTGGGTAGTCGTCGGTGGGGCCTGACCGGCCACCATGGCTAAAGCGATGCCGGAATGCCCGGCACAAAGAGGACGAACACCAAGACGGGCGTGGCGAGACCTAGCGCGATGACCCACAACGAACGAGATAAGCGACGCCGGTTCTGAAAAACGATGACGACACCGGTCAGTGCAAACAAAACCATACCGATAGCCGTTACATCGATCAGGATTGACCAGGCAGTCCCGGCGTCCCGGTTCTTGTGTAAGTCGTTTAGAACAGCAAGCCAGGAGCCACGCTGCGTGTCGATGTATAAGCCGTCCTGGCTGGCGATGACCTCGGCATCCATTGCAGGCGCGGAGTACGACAGCGTAATTTCGCCGTACGATTGATCGAGTTGAATGTTCTCAGGTATCGCGAGCGCCGTGCGCTCAGAAATAAACGCTTGCAGCGCGTCAAGGTCCGGATCCCATGCGCCCGGAGCGAGCCCCGCGGCCAATGCGTCGGGTAACGCAATCTCGCCGGAGTCGCTGCTCGACGAACTGTCGAGATACCAACCATGGCTGAGCGTAAAGCCAGTAATGCAAAAAAACGCAAGTGATGCGAACAGCGCCGTCGAGCTGTACAGATGGACGGTTCGCGCGAGCGTAAAAAAGCGTTGCCGAGTCATAACGCCGCGCTGTCTCGGCGTGTATTTACGATTGCTGTTAACGATTGAATCGCTGTATTGAGCTCATAGGCGTCAGGAAACTCGTCGATCGTCTCCTTAAGTTTTTGCAGCGCGCTAGGGTAATCCTGTTGTGCGATCATCGCTTTTGCTTGTCCGACCAAACCCTGTTGTCGATAGGCAGGAATGGCGGCCAGTCGCTGGAACGCAAGTAACGCTCGGGTTGCATTACTGCTCGACAACGCACCCTCGGCGTAGGCGAGAAGTGCTTGGCCGTTGCTCCCATCGCGATCGATCGCGCGGCGAAAATCGGCGACCGCTTGGGCCGTGTCGCCGTTTTTTTCCGCGATTCGACCCTTGATGAAATAGTAGCGGCTCTGCTGCGACGGCGAGTAGCTGTTCAAGCGTTGGCCCATCGCCGCGAGAACGTTGTTGGCGTATTGCTCTTGACCGTTACGGACCATCCAATCTGCGAGCTGGCTAACGAAGTCCATGTCTTTGCTGCCGGCTAAAATGGCCGCAGAGGCAAGTTCGCTGCCGCGCCGCGCGTTCCCGAGCTGCATGGCCAGTTGTGCGGCCGCACGTCGATTGTCCGTCGACTTATCGCCGAGTCGGAGACTCATCTCAAGACTCGCCAAGGCGCTCACACGATCATCAACACGGAGCGATAGATCCGCACGTTGTTGCCATAGCGACGCATCGTTCGGCCGCTCTGCTAGTAAGTTTTCGAGCAAGCTGCGCGCCGTGCTGTAGTCGCCCGATGCCGTCAAAGCGAGTAATAATGCTTGCTTCCAACCGGTGTTTTTCGGCTCGAGTACCAGCGCGCGTTCGTAGGCGCTGACTGCGCCCCATGGATTGCCGAGTTTGACATTGAGGTAGCCAAGTTGGGCGAACGTCTGGGCGTCGCCCGCACCTAAACGCACCGCTTCAGCGAGGTGCTTATGCGCGTCCGAAAGCTTGCCCTCAATTAAGTACAGCGTGCCAAGACCTGCGTGCGCGCGGGTGAAGCTCGGTGCTTTGTCGAGCGCTGCGCGATACGCGCGGATAGCGCTTGCATTGTCGTTCAAAGTCGCACTGATCTGTGCGCGGAGCACCTCGAACGGCGCACTCAGCTCGACTTCGCTCTCATTTAGGCGCTGCAGTGTCTCGCGGTACTTCGACTGGCGAACGAGCGAGCCCAATTCTTGACTAAGCGCAATCTCATCGGCCGTTATCGCCGGCTCAGTGACCCAGATAACGGGGTCGACCGGTTTAAAGACGAGCTGCGGTTCTGCAACGTCTATGGTCGGGTTCGCGGCCGCGTAAGGCCCGAGTGAGAGCAGCATCGCCACAGATACCGCGGTTAGTCGTCTAGGTGCCATCAGTTAGACTTCAACGTTAGTGGCCAAATGAATGCCGCGCGTACCCGGCGGCCATCCTTTTCGGGTGGTGTAAAACGGGCTCGCCGGATGAGCGATCGAATCTGCGGTTCGAGCTCCGCGTGCGGATTGTCGATCAGTCGCCGCAGCGTGACGCCGCCGTTTTGATCGATAACGACTTGCGCTTGAATACTGACGCTGTCTATTCCTTGGCGCCGTAGGCTGTCCGGAAACTGAATCGATAAACTGGTTAGCAGTCGCGGTCGTCCATCTAATTGCGCTAACCCGAACTCTTGAATCGACGCACTCAAGTCCATGTCGAACTCAGGGGCAGGGACGTCTGGAATTGGTGCTTGTAAATCGTCGACCGACAGCGTTTGCTGAATTCTTGCCGGCGGTAACTTAAGAGCGCTGGTTGTCGATTGCCCGAGTTCCAAATTGAACGCTTCTTGCGCGGCGCTACGTTGCCGCTGCCGGGGCGGTGGTGGCGGTGGTGGTAACGCCGCGGCCATATCGATTCTCTGCAGCGATACCTCTGGGTTCTTCGGTGTAAACAAGCGCTGCACTTCCGCCAGCCCAATGACTAACAATGCAACGACGACGATACTGACGAGCAGCGCTGTTGCCGATCGTTGCACGTTCACTCGTCGGTCCTCGTCGCCAATAACACGTTCTCGGCACCGGCGACTTTGAGCTGATCGATAACGCGCACGAGTTGCTGTGTCGTCACAGCCGCATCGGCCTGGATAACGACCGGGTCATCGGGCGCTTCAAGCAGTGGTTCGATGGTTGCGGGGATGCCGGTGACACCAATGTTGGCACCCGCATGCATGATCTCACCGCGAGCAGTCACAGCGATAATTATTAGGTGCTTGTCGATGCGCGATGCGTTACTGGCCTCTGGTTTGTCGACTTTGACGCCCGCTTCACGCACGAAAACGGTCGAGACGATAAAGAAGATCAGCAGAATAAAGACGACATCGATTAGTGGCGACAGATCGATACGCGTCTCAGCCTCAGCGGCATGGTGTTGTTGCAGGCGCTCACGTATCACGTTGCGGCCTCGATGCTTTTAAACGACTGCCGAGCAACGCCAGCAATACCCAGCCGGGGATCACCAATAACAACCCGAGTTGCGTCGAATACATTGCCGTAGCAATGCCGCCGGATGCTAGCGTTTCCGGGTTGAAGCCGTGTTCGGCCGCCATTTGCCGAAATGTCTGCATGAGACCGACAACTGTCCCGTACAGACCCAGCAGCGGTAATGCCCCTAACAACGTGCGAATTCCAGGTGCCCATTGTTCAAAGCGTTTGGCACGTACGGCTGTCTCGGCGCGCTCAAACCAAAGATCAAACAACAATCCGTAGGCGACGACGGCTGTTAGAAGAATCAACCAGATCGCCGGGTTGTTCAGTTGCCGTAAGAGATCGGTCATTGCGGTGTGCGCGCCGTTGCTGCGTTGCTGGCTTCGATCGCGAGCGACTCAAGCTGTCCCGCATAGTTGTCCGCCTTGCGTTTCAATAACGCGTGCACGATTAGTGCGGGCACGGCGACAACCAAGCCAAGTTCGGTGGTGACCAGGGCTTCGGATATCCCGCCCGAAACAACCGATGGGTCGCCGGAACCAAATACCGTCATCGCCCGGAATGTATTGATCATCCCAGAGACCGTCCCGAGTAACCCTAACAACGGTGAAACGGTGGCCGTAACGGCAACGGCACCGATCAAATGATGCAGTCGATAGCGCTCGCCAACCAAATAGTCGAACAATGTATCTTCGCGCAGTTGTGGTTGATCGGCGGTGGAGCGGATTGCCGTCACGAGGCCGGCTAAAGGCTGGGCCAGTTGCTGCGTATCGCCGTGCAATGCCGCGCGGACATCGCGGTGAGCGTTGGGGCCGATCGTTGGTAGGCGCACAAACTGCCAGATTTTGACTGCTGCGATCGCCAACGACAACAAGGCAAACGACAGAATCGGTATCACCCAAACGCCACCGGCAGCGAGGTGGCCGAGCACCGACTGGCGCGATGCTTTGAGTTCCAAGTAACGCCCGAGCGTCGGGTCGAACGTGACAGCGGCACTGCCGCTCGTGCTCAATTGCTGCAACCGGCTAAGCGCCTCGTCCGTCAGCGGCCAAACCAAACGATCCTCATTTTCTGTTTCAAGCGGGCCCAGCAAACCACCGCCATCGCGGTACACAAACCAAGTCACCGGGCCAGCCGTAAGGGCACGTCCGTCGACAGCACCACCGTCCTCAAGAAAAACGGTCGCATCGTCGAACACTGGACTTAAGCGCTTTTCGATATTCACCACCGCAGTGCCAAGCGTCGCGACGGCGGCGTCGAAAGTCCCGTCTGTAGTTGCGTTGCCGCTGACACGGCGCCCAAAGTCGAGGAGTACGTTTTGTTGATAACTCTCTTGGTCCTGCCAGCGCTTTAGCCGACCTTCGATTACCTCAAGCGCCAAGGTCTGGTCATCGCTACTTCTTTGCAACTCGGCTGCATCGCGACGCAATTCGATAACGCTTTGTTGGGCGCGGCGGATTCGATCGTTGAGCCGCGCGCTTGCAGTTGCGATGTTGCTCTCTTGACTGGCAAGACGCTGTCGCGCGCGCTCCACTTCGCCGCGTAACTGGCCGACGGTGGACGACTGGCCGTAACTGTCGGTAGCCATCCCAACCAGCAAGGTCGCCACAAGGGCGCCGATCAGTCGACGGCTATTCATGGTTGAGCCGTCGGGAACGAGACAGGCAAGGCCACCGGCGCGGCGAGCGCTGGGTTATCGAGCATATCGAAAGCAGCTGCCAGCTCGTCGGCCAGTGGGGTCGTCGGTGGCTGAGCCGCAGCCCAGCGCCACTGATCGTCGGCGGCACTGCCCGTGCCGACCAGAGCACGATCCGCACTTAAGTACCAGCCCTGAGCGAGGCCAAGATAGAGCTGTCGCACCTCGACAGGCCGACCGTCGGCGTTCGGCATCGTCGTTCGGTGCACAGTCACTCGGCGATCGAACTCGACGGCCGCTGACAGCAAGCTAACGATTGTCTGCAGTCGCTCACTGGCGGATGCGGAATCGCGGCTCGCGGCGATCGCGAGCTCATCGCGCCACATCTGCTGCAACGGTGGTGGCATACGCGGCAGTGTCGCCTGCAGCGACGTCTCTGCGGTTAACAGTGCTTCATCCAACGAACTCTGGTTCGCTTCGAAGGTGACCTGCTCAGCGGCCAGCTCAATACGGCGTTGGTCGACCTCATCGCTGGCCGTTCGGCGACTGTCGATGAACTCCTGCAAAGACTTGCGTTCTTGCTCGAGGAGTTCGAGCTGCAGGCGTAGCAGCGGCTCACGCTCGCGCCAGCCTGCCGCCAGCGTCGAACTTTGGCGTTCGAGCGAGTTCCATTGGCGGACGAGTTGATCGACCTCACGCCATGGCTCATCCGCTTTGGCGCGGCGGTCGGGCAGCGCGGTCGCGAGGAAAACTAGCGCGGCCGCGAACCCAAATGCATGGCCGAATCGGACTCGAACCGCTGGCTGTCTCATCGTTGTTCGCATCTTTAGATGTATGAATTCACAAGTTAATAACTCGAGAGAGGGGTGCGCCATCCGCACTGTCGTTGTGCACCCAAATTTTCGGCGGGACATTACCTTACCTGTAACTAAAAAAACAAATGAGAATCATTTGCATTAGTTTCATGAACGTGCCATTCTCCGCCACGACGTGTACCTATCGTGAGACTGCAATCATGATCCGATTTTCTATTCTCGCTGCAATTATCGGTGCGGCTAGCCCTGCATTCGCTGATGACTACGCCACGCCGGTAGACGCCGGTAAGTCGACGAAACTGACGGCTGAACAGCGCATGGATCGGTGGCGCCAAGAAGGTCGCCGGCTCAATTTCATCGCCGATCACGATCACGATAAAGACAATCGCGTCAGTTCGATGGAGTTCGAACAATCGCGGCGCACTCGTTTTGATGCCACCGACACCAATACCGATGGAGTCGTGGACGCACAGGAATATGTTTACGAGTGGGAAGACCGTCTAGACGCGCAGCTAGAGAAAGATCGCAGTGGTCGTGTGCGCCAAACCTACGTTCGATTTGCGGCAATGGACAAAGACGACGATGAGTTTATGTCGTGGGACGAGTACGCCGCCTCCGGTGAACGGATGTTCACTGGCTTCGACACAAACAAAGACGGCATCGTCAATGCTCAGGATCCAAAGCGCACGCGGAACTGGACACCGAAGGCGAACAACGAGCTAACCGCGGAAGAGCGTGAGCAACGGCGCGAACGCAAAATGGCGTGGGCGCGGAACATGCTTGAGATGCCGACTACGCACAACTTGGACGGCATGATGGTCCGCTACGATCTTGACCAGGATGGCGAAATTACCCGCGCTGAGTTCGATGGTAAGCGCCGTGCGGACTACGACGGTACGGACTTTAATGGCGATGGAACGCTTGACGCCGACGAGTATGCGAGCGAGTTTGAAGATCGTATGGACGCGGTTATCGAGACGTTTCGTGCCGATTCCGTACAGCAAAGTCAGCGTCGTTTCGAATCGCTGGACAAAAATGACGACGGCATCATGACGTTCGCCGAGTACCGCGAGTCTGGCAATCGAATTTTCGCGCGTTACGACGCAAGCCACGATGGCTACGTCAGCAACGACGATCCGCTACCCGCACCATTCAGCGATGCGGACGCGCAAGAGGTGGTCGCGAAAACCGCGGACTAACAGACGGCGATTCGTCGCTCGATCCCTAGGGAAAATCCGATGTTTAGTACTGCACTTCGCGGCACAGTAGCGGCTGCGCTGGTTTCGCTCGCGCTACCGGTGTTGGCCGACTCGCACACTCGCCACGTCGACAATGTCCTTGGCACGAGCATGGACCTATCGATCGTCGGCGTTCGCACGTCCAAAGCCGACAAAGCGTTCGCTGCGGCGACAGCCGAGGCGGCGCGACTTGAGGCGCTGTTGTCGGACTACCAGCCGGATAGCGAAGTATCGCGCCTGAATCGCGAGCGCACGCTGCCGTCACTGTCACCCGAACTCAGCGAATTGATCGGCCACTGCCGCCGCTGGGAAACGTCGACGAGTGGCGCATTCAGTTGCAAGCTAGGTAAAGCGCGTGCGGTTTGGCGGCAAGCTGTGATTGACGATGCCATTCCGGACCGCCGTACCTTGCGTGCAATGGCGCGGCAGTTGCGCTCGATCGAACTTCCCGAGCCGACCGGTGGCGCCTACACATTACCCGACACGGTTGAGCTCGATGTGAACGGCCTCGCCAAGGGCTATGTTATCGATAAGGTGCTCGCTGCAATGCGCGGCGTAGCACCGGCGGCGATCGGTATCAAAGTCGATATCGGCGGCGACGGGCTTTACAGCGGCCTCGGCCCCGACAACGAGCCGTGGCGTGTCGGCCTGACCAATGCCGACACGGACAGCGAAGCCCCCAATGGGGTTGTTGCTGTGCAGAACGCAGCGGTCGCAGCCAGTGGGCATGACGCGCGTGGTATGACCATTCGGCGACGTCAATTCAGTCACATTCTTGCGGCTCGCGATGCGTGGCCGACGCAACATCAAGTGGCGAGCTACGTGACGGCGCCAACGGCAGTTGCTGCCGATGTTGTTGCGACTCTCGCCGCCAGCTTGGCGCCCGCCGACAGCCTAGAATGGGTCGGCGCGCAAGCGGATATCGAAGCGCTGTTGGTTCTGCCAAGCGGACGGCAAATTGCCTCAACTGGCTGGCGGCAAAACGAGGTATTGGCTGACGCCGGGCCACTGCCTTTGTTGTCGGTCACCTACGAAATTCCGA
>JBCDBO010000075.1:0-14675 GCA_039183535.1 Pseudomonadota bacterium
CGAAGACTTCACACGCCGCTTTATCGCCGACGATCTTGATGCAGAGCTCAAAGACCAGTTCAATCTCGTGCTTGAGCGCTTTGCCGATGCACGTGCTGAGCGCGATGTGCAAGCGAGCTACTTGGAAACCGTAGTCCGCCACGTGCCGGTGCCGTTCTTCGCCGCACGTGCGGACGGCTCGCTGGCACTCGTAAACAACCCGGCGCGGCGCTTGACCGGCCTACCGACGCTGACCCACCTGGACGATCTGGCAGACGTAGACCCGACGCTGCCAGAGACGCTTCGGCAGATCGATGCTGGGCAACAGCAGCTCGTGCAGATTCGGTTACGGGAAGTACCGGTCGAATGGCGAATCAGCGTGTCGCAGATCCGACGGGACGGAAACGCAGAACGACTCTATTCAATTGAGAATCTATCCGGCGAACTGACCGCCCGTGAGTCCAGCGCGTGGCGCAACTTATTACGCGTACTCACGCACGAAATCATGAACACATTAACGCCAGTAACGTCGCTTGCGGAAACCTGCAGCAACATGCTGAAAAAACAAAACGCCGACCCGGAGATTCGTAACGCCGTCGGAACGATCGCACGGCGCAGCGGCGGATTGATGAACTTTGTCTCCCGCTACCGGGAGTTAATGAAGATTCCGACACCACGTATCGAGGAGCTGTCGGTACTCGATGTGGCTAACTCCGCCGTTACGCTTATCCGCGAGCAATTTAGCGAGATTGACGTTGCGGTCGATGTATCGCCCGAGTCTTTGAAGGTACAGGCCGATCGAACGTTGCTCGACCAAGTGTTACTAAACCTGCTGCGAAACGCCGCCGACGCACTCACCGATACGACTAACGCGCGGATCGATATTCGTGGACGGCTCGATCACGGCCGCGTGCTCTTGCAGGTCGCCGACAACGGGCCAGGTATGGCGGACCACGTCCTTGATCAAGTGTTCGTACCGTTCTTTACGACCAAACGTGAGGGCAGCGGCATCGGTTTGTCGTTAAGCCGCCAGATCATGACGGCCCACAGCGGCGATATCGCGGTACGCAGTGATACTGAAGGGACGGTGGTTAGTTTGGTGTTTCCGTAGTGTAAGCCGCAAACACTCGCGAGCCGGATGGTTGTACCGTCAGTACATCTCAATCTCTGTATTGAGTGACTCGCGAAACACCTCAAGCTCCGATTTTAGACCCGAGATTCGACGGCCTATCGATTGGTAAAAGCCGATGGTATTGATGAAGCGCGTTCGGAAAGACGCATCTTTGCAGACCTCACTGAATGGTCGGATCAATCGAAACCCCCAGTTGCCGCCGGATCGCTCGTTACTATCCGGGAAATAAGCATCCACGGCGGGGTGAAAAATCACATGATGTTCCCACATGCGCTCGTAATGGCTGTTGAGTTGCTCGTATTCCTCTTGCAGCCGCGAGCTGTAAATGACGAGTTCTTGCTGAAGCTTGGCGGATAGAAAACTCTGGAACCGCGTTTCGCCGATAAGCTGTTGCAGAGCGGCCGTATTGAAATTTGGCTGTACATCAGCAACCAGATCGAAAAGCAGTGCCTCCAAAGCCGCTTGCGACTCGGCCGAAATATCGCAGTTGTTCAAAGCGCCACGACCGAACGCACGATCAGCGGCGCCGTCGTCGTACTTCTCGACGACGTCATCGATCAATGAGATGTTCTGGACAACCTCTTTGTCCAGCCGTTGCAGAGAATTTAGAAGGTCTGCTTTGTTCGTTCGCGCATCATTCCAATTCGCGACCTGAATACCGATAAACACACCGATCACGACGATGACGAAATCGATGCCGACGGCGAACCAATTCTGGTCTTTAACGTGTTTGGTTATTCGGCGGAGCAGCAACTCGGCATCCTTACACAATACGTTCGGGTTCTAGCATACCGTGTCTTCGGTAAGTGCATTAAGCACTGACATCTTCACAGGTTTTTCTTGCCGAGCGTCAACACTTCCCCCTCAGACACGGGGAAGTCCAATCAACCCAAGCGATGACGATCTGTTGGCTAATCGATCGAAGACTTAGAGGAGAATATTAGAGAATCAAGAATGCCGGGTCACCGACGTATACACTCGTTGGATGTACGGTCGGGCTGTAGTAGGGGACGGTCAAATCGTGTTCGAATCTCTCAATAGGCGCTAGCTTTTGTCTCCAGACCATGCTCCAGAATTTCCAAATTAGTAGTGGAGTTACAGCCAAAACAATCAGAAAGCTGGTCCAATGCGGCGGAGAATACGTGGACCAGCAACCAAAGAAACCACAGACCTCAATAATCGGCGGGTCAAACGCAACCACGTAAATTGCTAACAGGCTTGAAAACAGAAGCGTTAGCGTATTGAGAATCGTAGTAGTGAGTTTCTTAAGCATTTTTGCAAAGCCCGAAAGTCAGAGAAGGTGTGTGGATTCAGTCGCAAAGGGGTACTGCGACCGGTGCTATCCATACCTTCAAACGTTCAGCACTCCAAGAGGCACCGATCAAGATGTCGCTTCGTCTCTTCCCATGTGCCACCAAGTCTTGCGTTCCATAGACACAAAATCCGAATGGATTTCGCTCGTATGTTCTTATATTTCGTAAGTCTCTTGCTATGCACATGTTTCAACGGTGACCTGCCTTCTTTAAGAACACTCTTTTGAGTCTTCGGACATATCGTAATCCTTCGCAAGTTACCTCTGCACTCGGATCTTATTGATCTGGCGATGGTCATCGAGGCCGGTAGCCAGTGAAACACACAGCGGGATTCCGATTAACGCTTCTCGCCTGGTCTATTAAACTAAGACTTTCAACATGACCGATAAGGGTATGTTGCCGATTAAACACGACCGGAGCCTTTCGTGGAACTGAGGACCAACGGCTTTTTGCTGGGCAAGTGGACTGTTTTTCCGCTTGAAGGCCGACTGAAAAACGGTGACGAGGTCCAGCGGATTCAGCCGAAGAGCATGGATGTCCTCGTTGTGCTTGCTGAGGCGAAAGAAGCGGTCGTCAGTCGAGAAACCTTGTTGAACGAGGTCTGGCAGGGCAGAGCTGTCAGCGACGAGCCACTGACGCGATGTATTGGCGAAATCCGGCGGGCACTTGGCGATACGAGTAAGTCTTCTCAGTATATCCACACCGTGCCGAAACGTGGCTACCAGCTACTTCAGAAAGTCATTCCACTGGATGTTGAGGAGGACACCCGCGAGAACCATCACGACCCTTCGGAAGCTGGCGGATCGGTTAATTGGCGAGCCATTTCCGCTATTGGCATTGGGCTTCTTACGATTTCTACCCTCCTAGGGCTAGCTTTTCTCAATCGTGAAGACGTGGCGGCTTTCTCTCCGCCCGACTGGTCGATTGTTGTTTTGCCGTTCGACGATGTTTCGCAAGATGGCGCGCACGGTTATATGTCCGATGGCGTCGCGGACGAAGTCACCAATCTGTTGTCACGCGTCAATGGCCTGCGAGTCACGTCGCGTTCGTCTGCGGTTGCCGTAAAGCGTCAGGGTATCGATATTCCGGCGATCGCTCGCAAGCTAAATGTCGCTTACGTGCTTGAGGGCTCCGTACGTACCTCTGGAGATCGTATCCGTATTAGCGCGAACTTGGTTGATACCCGGTCCGATACTCGAATTTGGAGTGAGGACTTTTACAGAGAGCTAAAAGATGTATTTGCTATACAGGATGAAATCGCGCGCTCCGTCTCCGACGCTCTGAAAATAGTCTTAACCTCGTCGACACCGGTTTCATTGCAGACAGACCCTGCCGCTTACACCCTGTTTCTGCAGGCGCGCGAACTTCACCAACAGCCGGCGGGCTCGGACTATCAGCGTGCGTTCGATCTGTACGAGGCAGCACTGGCAATCGACCCCAACTACACGCCGGCGTGGGTCTGGCTAGCGGCGTTGTACGACGACACGCAAAATTCCTCAGACTGGTCTGCAACAGAGGCACGAAATCTCGCCAGACGAGCCGTTGACCGAGCTTTGAAGATATCCCCCGAGGATCCGCTGGCGCTTGGAATGAGCAGCCTTTTGTCGCTGAGCGAAAACCGAGACTTAGCTAGATCTGCCAGCGAGATGCAGACGGCACTCAAGTTGGAGCCAAACAACCCAATATTGATGCGTTGGTCGGTGAATATCTTGCTTGCACTCGCAAGATTTGACGAAGCCGTTCAAGTGGGCGAGCAGCTCTATGACCAAGACCCCGTCGGCACTATTTCCAGAATTAACCTTGCGCTTACGTATGTCATGGCCGGCGAGTTTGAAAAGGCGATTCCACTCTGCAGGATTGTCATTTCAGAGTCTGACTCTGGCGGGGGTCCCTGTCTTTCCGCGTTGGTGCTAGGTCTCGCGTATTCTGGCCGCGGCGAAGCTGCCGTCGATGCGCTGCTGTCCTCGGAGAGCTCTCGCCTTACGGCACGACTTTCACCGCGGGCCTTCTTCGCAGCCGGTGCAATAGACAAATACGAGGAATCGTTGGAGGCGTTAATAGCACGCTACGAAGCCGGCGACCGAAATCTGGCCAGTGCGATAGCGCGATCCTACGCGTTTGCCGGTAACGACGAATTGGCGATTGCTTGGCTCACCAAGGCCGTCGAAAACGGGGGTACCTTGATTGCTCCAGGCCTTTCCTACTATCGATCACTTGAGACGAATCCGCAGTACCTGAATCTGCTCGAACAGACCGGAAATTCGGCCGCGCAGTTGGAATCGATTGAGTTTGTTGTTCGTGATCGTGCGTTGGACCTTATCGACTGAACCTCCGGTCCTAATTTCGGCGGTAAGGGACCTGTTTACTAAAAATCAATAACTTACCTACGAAGGGCGGTAAAAAAGAGGAACAAAAGAGCTTTTCCCGCGGTACTGCATAACCGCCAAACACCAACATGCGACCCACGGTTCGGGCACTGGGCCAGAACCATTCACTGGAAAACGAGCATGTTGGAAAAACGACTGAACGAGGCCGCTTTGGCCCTCGCTACCATGGCCATCGTTACCGCATACGCCTACTGCGTTGCCGTAGTTGTAGGTTTTGCCTGATGGCGAACTGAAAGGCCCAACCAAGGAATTGGTTGGGCCTTTTTCGTTTCACCACATAGGTGCCGTGGCGTCATGACTGACACGCGTATTGAGGAGAAAAAATGAACACTCTCAGCTTCGTTGAGTATGTTTGGATAGACGGTGCACAGCCGACCCAGCAGGTCCGCTCGAAAGCACGGTTGCTAGATCTACCGGCCGATTTTGACCTGGGAGACTTCCCGAATTGGAGCTTCGATGGGTCTTCGACCAACCAGGCCGTCGGCGATAGCTCCGACTGCATCCTAAAACCCATTCGCGTCTACGACGACCCGCTGCGGACACCGAACGACGTCATTGTTCTCTGCGAGGTTCTGAATCCTGACGGCAGCCCACATGCCTCGAATCAACGCGCGGTTCTGCAAGATGCAATCCGCCGTGCTGGCGGCGATCTGCAACCCTGGCTGGGCTTCGAGCAGGAATACACGCTGTTCCGTTCCGGGCGCCCTCTTGGTTTTCCCGTTAACGGCTATCCGGAGCCACAAGGCCCATACTACTGTGGCGCAGGATCGTCTGTCGTGTACGGCCGGAAGATCGCTGAGGCGCATGCCAGAGCCTGTCTTGACGCGGGCGTGCTGATCTATGGGATTAACGCCGAGGTTATGCCCGGTCAATGGGAATTCCAGGTTGGTTTCCGTGGCGTCCCGGATGAGCCTTGCGACGCACTGACCGTCGCCGACGATGTTTGGTTGGCTCGCTATCTTCTCCACCGAGTCGGGGAGGATTTCGACGTTGACGTGTCGTTCGACAACAAGCCCGTTAAGGGCGATTGGAACGGCGCGGGCATGCACACCAATTTCTCGACATCGAGAACGCGTAACCCCGAGACCGGCATGGTCGCGATCCAACAGATTATCGATGCGCTTGAAGCGTGCCACGAAGAACACATTGCCAATTACGGCGATCGACTTGCGGAACGTTTAACGGGCAATCACGAGACGTGCGACATCAATACGTTTCGTAGCGGTGTCGCCCATCGGGGCGCTTCAATACGCATTCCTCAGTCGGTCGCGATTGACGGATACGGTTACCTGGAAGACCGTCGTCCCGGCGCGAACGCCGATCCCTATCGCGTTGCGAAGGGTTTGGTAAGCGCTGTACGCAGCATTCCCGCTGCCACCGCCGGTACACGAGCCGCCTGACGGGTTGGGAGGGAGCGCTGCTCCCTCCTATCTGGAGAGAATAATGATCCTTACTAGCGTAAAGACCGCCTTCGGTCTTTGTTTACTGTCCACAGTAACAGTCGCCCACGCGGAAACGGGTGTCGGCGTAGAAACGGGCTACGTTCTGAACACGGTGCTGCTGCTCTTCTGTGGCGTGTTGGTCATGTTTATGGCCGCAGGGTTCGCAATGCTCGAGGC
This sequence comes from Pseudomonadota bacterium, assembly GCA_039183535.1. Lineage (GTDB taxonomy): Bacteria > Pseudomonadota > Gammaproteobacteria > Steroidobacterales > Woeseiaceae > JBCAXA01. Next base: position 6,431 of record JBCDBO010000075.1, read on the forward strand.
GGGTACTGTCCAAAGCAAGTCGGTTGTCATGATCCTCGCGAAAAACATTGCGTTGTATTCGATTGCGTCGGTTCTTTTCCTTGCGGTCGGTTTTCAGGTTATGTACGGCGATGGGAACAGCTTTTTCGGGTCGCTGCAGTTCTGGCAGCCCGCCGATGCGAACGGACCGGTGCTGACGTCCGGACAACCGGAGTCGGCAACTTGGTTTTTCCAGATGGTGTTTACGGCGACGACGGCCTCTGTCATCTCTGGCGCCATTGCAGAGCGAGTGAAATTTTGGCCTTTCGCGATATTCGTCGTTGCGTTAACCGGGTTTCTCTACCCCATCGTAGGGCACTGGACGTGGGGCGGCGGTTGGTTGTCGGAGTACGGTTTCTCCGATTTCGCCGGCTCGACCATCGTTCATTCTGTTGGCGGTTGGGCAGCGCTTGCCGGTGTCATTCTGCTTGGCGCTCGCCGCGGTCGGTTTAACGAATTCGGTACGCCTCAGGTGCTTTCTCCGTCCAGCCTTCCCATGGTGACGCTGGGGACGTTCATCCTGTGGTTGGGTTGGTTCGGTTTCAACGGTGGATCGCAACTCGCCTTATCGAGCGCCGTGGATGCCCATGCCGTCGCAACGATCTTTGCGAACACCAATGGGGCCGCAGCGGGTGGTGTTTTGGCGGCTGCCATGGCCTCGCAGTTTCTTTATCAGCGCCTGAATCTCACGATGATGCTGAATGGTGCGTTAGCGGGCTTGGTCAGTATCACCGCCGAGCCATTGATGCCGTCATTGTCCCTCTCTGTCGGTATTGGCGGTGTTGGCGCAATCGTTATGCTGGTGTGCACACATCTATTAGAGAGACTCCGCCTGGACGATGTTGTCGGCGCAATCCCTGTCCATCTGGCCGCCGGCATATGGGGAACACTCGCGGTTCCACTGTCAAACCCCGCGGCAAACCTACTTGTTCAAGCGATAGGCATTGTCTCCGTTGGTGCCTTCACCTTCAGCGCTTCCTTCGCCATTTTCTACGCCATGCGCCAGTCGATCGGGATCCGGTTGACGCGGCGTCACGAAGCCGCCGGCGGGGATCTCTCTGAGGTCGGAATGCGCGCTTACAACTTCGAGTGAGGACAAACAAATGCGAAAAAACGAACTAGCATCTGTCTTCCAAGCTATGGATCACGACAGAAAAGGCAAACTGACCAAAGACAGGATTCTGGAAAGCTTATCGAACGCAGGAATTCTGTCGAACGACGTTCGCCTCTCCGCGTTGCTTCGACGAATGGAGGTGGCGGGCGGTTCACTGTTTGGACTGAAGACGTTCGGCTCGCTGTTAGACAGCTGCGAATCGCTGATAAGCCGGGCAGTCCGAGGCGAGCTTGTGATACCTGAGTTCCAAGCGTTCAGTGAATCGCTCAAGAATATCTATGACGAAACCAGGCACGATGCCGATGGAGCAGTCGCGTCTTACATACCGCAACTCGCACGAGTGCCTGCCGACAACTTCGCGGTTGCGGTGTCGACGATCGACGGCCAGCAATGCGTCATTGGCGATGCGGATTACAACTTCACTCTTCAATCCAGCTGTAAGCCGCTGTTGTACGCGGCAGCCCTTGAGGAACTCGGTGTTGAGAAAGTTCACTCGCATGTTGGTCGAGAGCCCAGCGGACTGTCGTTCAACGAACTTTCCTTAAACAAAGACGGCCTACCGCACAATCCCATGATCAATGCGGGCGCCATTATGACGAGCAGCCTCATCAGGCGGGGCTGCTCCTCTGCGGATAGATTGGAATACCTACACAATCTCGTTAAAACCCTTTCGGCCGGAGTCACACCGAACTTCAATACGGCGGTCTGGCATTCAGAAAGAGAGACGGCAGATCGAAACTTCGCGCTCGCGCATCACATGAGGGAGCACGGCGCCTTTCCAGAAGGCACGCAGATCGTTCCAACGCTCGACTATTACTTCTCGGCATGCTCAATGGAAGTAACGGCAAGAACGATGTCGACCATCGGCGCGACCTTCGCGAACGGCGGCGTTTGCCCGTCGACCGGTGACAAGGTGTTCTCTGAAGACACCGTAAAAAACACGCTCTCAATGATGTACTCGTGCGGTATGTACGACTACTCCGGCGAGTTCGCGTTTACCGTAGGCATCCCGGCAAAGTCGGCCGTTTCCGGCGTCGTTCTGGCTATCGTGCCCAACGTACTGAGTATTGCGGTTTGGTCACCTAAATTGGACAGTTGCGGCAACAGCGTGCGAGGCGTCGCGTTCCTTAAGAAGCTGGTCGAGCGATTCAGTTTTCACAACTACGACGGCCTAGTTGAGTCCAAAAAATCGGACCCCCGACGACGAAGCGCTGTGGTAGCGACGGACCAGACGTACCAAGCAATTTATGCGGCAAGCGTTGGCGATACTAATGAGTTAAAACGGTTGGTAGCCAGAGGCCACGACTTAAATACCGCAGACTATGACGGTCGAACGCCACTTCATCTCGCAGCGGCCGAAGGTCAGATAGAGGTCGTCAGATTCCTAATGCGCCACAAGGTCCATACTGAACCGAAGGATCGCTGGGGATTTCGCCCGATTGACGATGCGAAGCGCCACAAAAGAAACGCGGTCATTGAGGAGCTCTCTCGCATGGCGGCGTAGCGGTATCTTCGATTCTAGATTTTCTCTAGTCGTTGTCGGGCGCTACGGTCAATTACAAACAACGCTGTTACGAACAGGCTACCTCGCATCAGGAGGCGCTTCCGAACATATCGGGCAAAAATCTGAATGCGGAGATACCGAATATACTCAATAGCAATGACGAGGCACTCACGAATTTTTGAACCGACTCTCTTTCGCTAATAAATCCCAGTACAGCCAAAGCAAAAAATGAAAGTTGAACAAAGCGATACGGATGAATAAGGGGAGCGTCTAGGAATACATAAGTCGACAATACCGCCACAACAATCGTGAGTGCGAAAGCTCCGAAAAACCATCGCCTTTGACTGTAGAAGTGCTCTTTCCAAGAAGTCCCATTGCTGGCTCGATTGGTGAGGGCGACGGCGCAGAGGTACATCGTGCTCACAAAGCCGACAACGACCGAATAACTAAATGCGTTGAAAGCAAGTGCTCTTAGTTCCCAAAGACCCCACCAGTTTTGAACGTGCAACCAAAAAAGAGAGAGCACCCAAGCCGCATGTGGCCAATAGCGGCGTTCCAAGAACACAGTTTCCAGACTGCTAAGTAATCGAATGACCCCAAGGCCTAGAATGATGGACACGATAATTGCGATGTATTCAAAATGTGTCATTGATGTCTGAGCGTTTGGTGAGCGCTGATCGGTAGGTATCGTTCAAATGGGGTATCCAAAATCTGGGCCTTCGATGTCAGAGTAATGGCAGCTCCAGCTTTGGCTCAGGAATCGGCAGAACCTACAATCGTAGGATCCGATTAGCCACAGGCCGGGAGCGACCGCTGATTCAGTTTGCAAGAAGACTCCTCGCGAATACCGACCAAGCTAATGTGGAAGCGGCCAGCAACCAGCCACTGACCCGCATGATCCATGGCTTGACAAAAATCAACGGTAGCGTAACGAAGACTACGAAATACAGATAGAACAACGACAGATACCAAGGATCGAAGAAGTCACCGCGAATAATCTTCTCTCCTGAGTCCAGAGCGACCGCCACAAGTAGCACGATAAGTACGAATTTTTGTTGAAGTCTTTCGGAGTAGTCAGTCAGAAAATCGTATGGGTAGAGCGCTACGGCCATTAGGTAGTGCACGGTTGCCCAGATTGCGAGATAAAGAAATTCGTGAAACCGCCATTCGGCGTGGTCGCTCCATTGGAAAAATACCCACCAATTGACTAAGAGCAGGTTGCCAACAAGCAGTGACCAGGCGAGGCGTGTGCCTGTGAGTTCACGCCGAAATAAAGCTTGCACAATGCCTGATAGAAGATTAGCGATTGCAAGACCGAAAATTATCGAGAGCAGAACCGCAATAAATTCAAACGTCGACACGTTAACCACTTTCCAACGGGCACACAGATATAGCGAAAATACCTGCCAGTTTGAATCTCAACAAATACAGATTGATTGCGTGCCGCTGCGTTAGCTTGGTAGGCCCTGTATCGCTGGCATTGATGGATAGTAATGCACCGGCCAGTAGCGGGCGTGTCATCACTTATCGATTCTCTCTAAGGAAGATGCGTCGGGAGTTCCGCTTACCGAGACCGTCTTCTCGTACCGCCCGGTTTTTTTCGGAGGAATAGAGACTGAGACAATAGTTTGACCGACCTTAGTTGCCCTGCTGTCCGGAGAACTCGGGATGCCGACGGAGTAGAGTTTTAGCGCAAACTCTGCTCTGAAAACCTGCGATGTGTTATTGCGAATTTCTAAAACGAACTCGCACGATGTGTCGGTTTTACATTCGTAGTTATGCTCCACGACCTGGTAGTGAGGCTTTTCGCCACAGGCTGACAACAAGATCGGCAATAGAGCCAGCATTATTCTCATAGAATGTCGTTCGCGCCGCGCTAGCTTTAATGGCTGTTGAGGGGTAGTAGCTGGAAAGGTAGCAGACCCCGCCTGTGGGACAGCCTTCGAACTAGCTCTGTCGTATATGTGTCGGCTTACTTTCTGATCCAGGCTACCGTTGGCCACGAGTGAGTATCGCGTCCAATGAGATTTTGCCTGCGCCGATCAGCGCGAATTGAATACCAATAGCGACAAGGACGATAGCGGGCCACCATCCACGAAAGTCCTGAGACCAATGAACCATGACCACCGCGACTACGAAGTGCAGTGCAACTACAATCCCCGCTAAGCGCGTCAACAATCCGAGAACGAGCCCGACGCCACAGGCTAGCTGGATGTATACGGATACCAGCGCCATCAAGTCAGGTGCAGGGAATAGATTCGTGGCAAGAAAGTCCGAGAACTCTTGCATTCGCTCCGTGCTTGCGACGTTGTCGACGACTCCGTAGACCAGAAACGCGCCGGTCAGCACCCGCAAAGTTAACGGGCCTATGTCAGCAAACCGCCCCAGTCCTTCTAGGAAAAAAATGTCGCGAGTCATATTCGACGTTCTGCTCGTGCGGTCATTCGATGCCTTGTTTGGATCGACAGCCGAGATTGTATCCCAGATCAGACGGCGGTCCGGAGTCCGCTAAAAGCAGCCTGTCAGCTCTCGTCGTTCTTCTCCTCCTCATCCGAAAAACGCCCATCGAGAAGACCGATAGGAAAACGTCTTAGTCACTAACAATCTACGTTACCCAACCAAACTGACGCAGGCCCTTCAACGGTTAAACTGGATAGGTACAGTCGCGGTCGGTTTTGGGATGTTGAGCTATTGAAACGACGTCGTATCAAGTACGGCCAGACCCGACTGGGACGTGACGAGTACGGCAATGCGGTCTGGTCCAAGTGCGACGATTCGTGTTCTGTACAACGATGATCCTTGAATATGCGGGAAGGTCTGTACGCCCGTTTGCAGTCCGGTCGTCAAGTCGAATCGAACGATCGCCATATTGCCACCCAATTGACCATCGATCGCGTAGTACGCGCTATCGGTGGCGACATCGAACAACATTGCACGGACTCTCGAAGAAAAAGATGTTAATCCAGTCGCATCGAGATCGAAGCGTTGCTCAAGGACGCCTGTCGTTCGATCAAGCACAGTTCCGTCAATAAAAAACACGACGTTGTCGACTGTCTGGACGGGCGAGAAGGCATCGACATCGGTGAAAGACGTCGTATCGATTGGCGTAAGACCCGATCCATCGGGGGCGTAGCGTTCGACGGTAAAGTTCTCTCGAAGCACAAACGCCTCCAATACCCCGGTCGCATCGAATGTTAACTGCCTGTCTGTCGAACGGTTGCTAGCGGGGAGATCGTCGCGATCGATTTCATTGGCACCTATGGTGCCATTTTCGGCATAGACAAGGCCCGCGAACCCGTTCGGACCATCGTTGTAGGCCGCGGCTACGCCAGACGGCGTGATGCTAGAAGCGGCTAGCTCATTAATAACGCGGTCGCGTACGCCTAGGCTACTTTGAAACGCTTCGGCGACTGGCGGCAGCGGAATTCGGCGATTAACGAGTAGAGCATTGATATCAAACTCGGCTATTCGTGCATCGTCTAGAAACGACACGAATAGAGACTGTCCATCCGCGGATAGTGAGAGTCGACGCGGGTCATCACCAATGAAAACCGTATTGGTTCGATCTAGCGTGGTCCCATCGTAGACAGTAATACTATTCCCTGTAGCAGCCTGATTCTCGGTCTGCGTAGTTAGGAAAATTCGATTGCTCGTTGAATCGAACACGACATCGGCAAAGTTACATGGGACTCGGGTGAACGTTGCGCCTTCGACGGTCGTTGCTGTTTCCGGTAGGCAGGTTTGTGTATCCGTTGGGGCCAAGCCGCTTGTGTCGTAGACGATTGCTCGATTGTCCGCCGCAATAATCACATTTCCATTGGTAACGCTAATGGTCGGATTTTGCGCAGCGAGTAAAAAGTCGATTTCAAAGCGTCCGACTCGACGAAACGTTGTGGCGTCTTCGATCGTTAGGACCCCATTAGAGATAGCGAGACGCGATGTCCCATCGGGAGTGAACGCAGCCCCTTGTGAAAATTGGTAAGCCCCCTCCTGAGTCAACGCAATAGGATCGCGCAACGAGCTATCGAACATGATTCGGTTGCCGAGTCGCTCTATTGGGCTTCCGCTAAGCGCTGTTCGCTCTATGCCAGTGAAGCCATTGGCGTCGAAATTGAGACGGGAAACAGAGCTGCCTTCTAGGAACAGCTGATCGCCCACCGGCGAAAAGGCGATCGAATCTGCGTCCTTCGTAACACTGCTAAATGTCATCGCGTCGAAATCTGACAGCGCGACGGGACGCTGGGTCTGATCATCGACGATCGTGACATCGGCCGACGAAGCAACTGACGATGCCAGTATCACTGCGATCGTCGTATTGTTCACTGGCGATATGTCGATGTCGACAACACGTGTTTGTGCTGGAGTCTCAAATGCCGTCGCCACGCTAAGCTCGGCATCGACCGCCAGTGTATTGGCATTGATACGCCAAATGTCACTGCCGGGGGCGTCTAATCCGACGTAGTAATACGATCCATCATCAGCAACTGAGACGAACGCCGGCTCTGACGGAAACTGCGGTCCTATATCACGAGTTCGAGTGACGGGATCGAACACGATGAGACTGTTAGGCGCTTCCTGATCATTGGCGTTTGTTAGCAATAGCGCACGGTTTCGCGTTGGGTCGCTGTGCACGGCACTCACGGTATTCGGCAGACGGTAAAACGGCAGTGGTAGCTCGAACGCGACGGGGTCATTGCTTGAGATTTGATTCAAATACCCTTCGAAGACATCCGACCAAGACACGCTCCCGAATATGTCGAACGTTGCATCGCCGTCATCGTCCAGTTGAACAATGTTAGGTTGGTTGATGCGCACCGCAGTACCGACACTACCGCGGCACAACGTTTCGCCAACATCCGGTTGCCGATTGCGATTTATAAACTCCAGATCACTTGCGCTTTCACACAAAGCTGTACCACCGAGCAGCTCACTGTCGTAATCAAGCGTGAAGCTAAATCTCGTATCGATACTCAACGGATCAGCGGCGAGCAGCGCGGGGCCTATACGCTTTGAAATTGTAAACTCGCTAATCGATTCGGTCACACCAGTGATGACAACTCGAAAAAAATCGGCCGCTGCCGCAGTCGCTGTCACCAACTCATCGCTGCCGCGCTCGAAACGAAAGGCGTAAGCAGCTTCGACTGTAGCGCTCTCAGTCGACATAGTATTTGGCTCGACGAACTCAACAATAAAACCGGCGTCGGTTACCAAACGTCCGGCTAATTCGATACGAGTCGATGAAAACAGCGCGGCGTCAAGCGATATCGTGACGAGGCCAGTTGCCGTTCCGTTGAGGACAGGATCTGCGCAAGCTGTAAACGTGACTGCAACTGTGTCGCCGGCACCTATCTGAAAGTCCGAATCGTTGTCAGTAAGATCAATGGCTGCCCCACCGCCATCCTGACAGGCTATCTCGAAGCCACCGGTGGGCTCAGCGAAACGTATTAAAGGTGTAATCGCAAACTCGGCGAACTGAACGATGGACTCCGCGCTCGCGGGACCTAAGACAATCACGTCGACCGTGCTCGAATCTATGGTCAGCGTACCGAACGACATCGGTGTTTGGCCGCCACCGCCACCTCCGCCGCCACTGCCACCGCCGCCGCCGC
>JBCDBO010000076.1:0-14582 GCA_039183535.1 Pseudomonadota bacterium
ATTTGGGCCGAAAACTCCCCGCCTTAACACCAATGGGCGCGTTACAACGCAACCCATGGTTACTTGGGGGGCGCCGGCGCGGGCGCCGGCGCCGACGTCGGCCCTGTGACGATCGTTCCCCGTCCGGCGTGCCAAATTCGCGCCGCCGCTGCGCGGCCGGCATTGTTTGTACGCCGGTCCAGAACTCGGCGATAGCAGACTCCGCGTCGGTGTCGCCCGCTTCAGCCCGTAGTAAATAAAAATCGTAGGCGGCTCGAAAGCGCCGGTGTTCAAGAAAACTGGCAGCACGTCGACCCTCGCGACGGGCAAATCGTGGTTGCAACGCATACATCTCTCGCATAGGCGCAGAAAATCGCCGCGGAATCGCGATGCGCTGCGTTTGTCGCAGCACCGTTTGCGCGGCGGCGGCTGACAAGGCCTGTGCGGGCGACAATCCGTCCGCCGCCGCAAGTTTGGCAGCCAACTGCCGCGACGGCTCCCAGAGAAAAACGCCTAGCAAGAACATCGGAGTCACCGATTGCCCGCTGGCGATACGTTGGTCCGTGTTAACGAGCGCGGCCGTCACGAAGCGCCGGAAATGTCCATCGGAATCGCTGTCGAGCATGGCAGCCGTGTCGGGGAATAACACGGCAAACAAACCACTTTTCTCCAGCGCATCGAAACTCGCGAGCGCCGCCCCTCCTTGGAATAACTTGACGAACTCGTCGAACAGCCGGGCAGCTGGGACGTTGGCCAGTAACGGGGCTAACTCGGGCATGATATCGGCAACGGCCGGATCGATCGTGAATCCAAGCTTGGCAGCGAAACGTATGGCACGCAGCATCCGCACAGGATCCTCACGCAAACGTTGTTCCGTATCGCCGATCAATCGCAACTGACGGGCACGAATATCGCGAATACCGCCGACGTAGTCCCAAATTGAAAAATCGGCGATGTTGTAATAGAGCGCATTTGCCGTGAAGTCACGACGCCATACATCTTCGTCTATCTGCCCGTAGACGTTATCTCGCAAAATGCGTCCATCGCCATCGAGCAGCGCCGCTTGGTCCGATTCATTATCGGTCGCTTTGCCCCGAAACGTCGCCACTTCGATGACTTCGCGACCGAACCGCACGTGGGCCAACCGAAACCGTCGGCCGATCAGCCGGCTGTTTCGAAATAACGCATCGACATCGTCAGGGTGTGCATCGGTGGCGATATCAAAGTCCTTCGGGGTTTTGCCGAGCAACAGATCACGTACGGCACCGCCGACCAAAAATGCTTGGAAGCCCGCCTCGTGCAGCCGGTACAAGACTTTGAGTGCGTTCGGTGAGATCGACGTTCGGCTTACCGAATGCTCGGGTCGCGGCACGACGAGCAGGGACGGTTCAGTGGTCGAGGGCGCAGAGTGCGTCAATGGCAGCACGGAAACAGCGGATACGCCGCGGATAATACACGCTGGTTGAGGTAACGCCGAATAATGCACCGTTCCGCTGAGCGCCTAGGGTAGGTATCGTTCGCCCATGAGTACTTCGATCGCGAAACGTCGATCATGGCTGGGACGCCGACTCGGCGCCTTCGTCTACGACTGGATGCTTATTATCGCGCTATGGTTTCTTTGTGGCGCGATTGTTCTTGCCCTACGCGGCGGCGAATTACCACCCACCAATACGTCGTGGTTTACCGGTGTGTTGCTGGCCGTTCCGGCGTTTTTCTATGGCTGGTTCTGGACGCACGGCGGTCAAACGCTGGGCATGCGCGCCTGGAACATACGCTTGACCGAGCCGCAGCGCGGTGCGGTATCGGCAGCCGGTGCGTGCCGGCGGCTCGCCGCCGCGATACCGTCGTTTGCGCTCGCTGGACTGGGCTTACTATGGACGCTAATTGGCCCGGCGCATCGCAGTTGGCATGGCTATCTGTCACGAACAATGGTCGTTTTTTACGACCGCCGCCGCGCAGCTAACGAACCCGCGACACCGCAATCGCCGTAATCAACGCCAGTGCGATGCTCGGAATCCACGCGGTAAGAACAATATTGAGGTCGAATACCTGGCCGCTATTGGACAGCAGTCGCGTCGCGAGGTACCAACCCAGGCCAATCATGATTCCGACCAAGGTACGCGCGCCATTACCGGCATCGCGCAGCGAACCAAACACAAACCCAATGGCAAGCACCGGCATCAAGATGATGGCGACGAGCGTCGCAAGACGACTCCAGTATTCCGACTGGTAAGCATCTGCGGTGAGACCGTTGGTCGACAAATACCGAACATAGGCTCGCAGCGAGCGCAGCGACAAGCTGGTAGGGCGAATCAAGGCCACACCGAGCAACTCGGTGTTGATGCTAACGTCCTGTACCGACCGGGCGTACGCCTCGACGTGGGTGCCGTCACTATCGAAATGCGTTGCAACGAAGTTATTCAGCACCCATTGATCGTCGCTATTGAGGCCGCCATTCAATGCGTAACCGATTGCTGTAAGCCGTTGGCTGTCATCAAACTCGAACCGGTAGACGCGACCGAGATCGAGTTCGCCGCTTAGGCGTTCGATGTTGTAGATCGTTGCGCCGTCTCGGACCCAGACATTGCCGAGTGCTGCTGTCGCGTCGTTGCCGCGCTTGAGCGATGCACGGTAGGTCCGTGCGAATTGATCGAGCGGCGGCGCCAAAAACTCACCAACAACGAACGTGACGAACGTTAGCACCAGTCCAGATATCGCAATGGTAGAGGCAAGACGCAGTTTCGAGACGCCGGCCGCTCGCATGACGGTCAACTCGCTGTGCGAGGCCAATTGACCGAGGCCCAGCAGCGCCCCGATCAAAGCGGCGACCGGGACCATCTGGGCGGCGAGCAGCGGCAATCGCAACAACGCGTAGAGCAGCGCACTGCGGACACTAAAGTCGCCTTCACCGACCGTATCGAGTTGAGCGATAAATTCGACGAAACCGGCGATCGCGAGCAACACCATCAGCACGAGCACCGTCATACTGAGCACGGCGTTCATCAAATAGCGAACCAGGATGCTCACGTCGACCGCCCCCAACCTTTCAGTCGCGCCCACCAACCGTTATGGCCGGCGAGCAAACCAACCCCGATCGCGATAACCGCCAAGTGGACCCACCAAAGCCCTACGAGCGGCGGGACACGGCCTTGCTCGACCCAAACGCGAGCGGCCGCTAAGACGTTGAAATAGATCACGTAGATCAAAATGCCAAGCGCCATTTTGCCGTACCGACCTTGCCGCGGTTGTGATCGGGCAAGCGGCACAGCGAGAAACGTCAATACCAACACAGAAATTGGAATCGACACCCGCCATTGCAGCTCCGCGACCGCCTCGGCATCGCGTCGTTGAAGCAAGGCCGACGTCGTTAGCGCTTCCGTATCGAGGTCCAACGACTCAACGTGTGGCAGCGTGTACGGCAGCCCGTGCTCGGCAAACTCGATCAAGCGAAACTCGTTGGTCCCGGGAACTCCCTCGTAGCGCTGACCATCCTCAAGAACGATGAATCGCGTTGACTCGTCGTCACTCAGCCGCTGCGTCCCACGCCGAGCGGTGACTAACTCGATTGCACCATTCGGCAGGCGTCGCTGGACAAACACCCGTGACAAAGCGCCGTCCTCACTCACCCGCTCCGCGTAGACGACCGCGCCACTGCCGCCAGTTTCAATGAAGCGACCCGGCTCAATCGCGGCTAGGTCGACCTGGCGGCGCGCCTCGGCGCCGATCCGCTCGACCTCCTGTGTTGCGGTTGGCCCAACGACGAGCGCCAGGTAACCGACCAAGATCGCCAGCGGCACGGTCAGCCAGCCGAGCGGTCGATACAGCGAGGCTGGACTGACCCCACATGCCATCATCGCCGGCATCTCACTGTCGCGATACAAGCGAGCTTGCGACAGCATGATGGCGAGGAAGACCGCGAACGGCACCAAGATCGTCAAATACTGCAGGGCGGTCAGGCCGATGACACCGAAAACCGCATCCTTCGGGATTTTGTCCTTGGCGGCATCGCCCAAGACACGAGCAAACTGATTACTGAGCAGGATAAAGAGCAGGACGCCGGTGACCCCTAACCACGTCTGCGCGGCTTCAACGAACACATGCCGATTGAGGATTCGAATCATCGTCGATTTAGGCTTGGCGCCGAATTCCGCTAGACTAGCGCGCAGTAAAAACACTAATGAGCCCTGTTGAACAGGGCGTCGGCCGCACGCTACGCCGGATCATCCGGGTCGGTGGCGCCTGGAGTCAAGCTTGGCCTCAGCCGACATCATGACGGAGATTGCTACGTATGGACTACGCCTCATCGAGCGCCACAGTAACCAGCCTACGCATCGGCTGTGCTGTACTCGGCGTCTACAACAATAAAAAGCTAACCGCTGCTGGCGCCGCGCTGGACAAAAAAATGAACGGGCGGCTGACAGCTTGGATCAAGTCCGGCGACGTACGCACAGACGTCGGTAAAGTATCGTTGCTCCTGAACCCGTTGAAAACTGGCCCTGAGCGCATCATGGTCGTCGCGCTCGGGGATCATAGAACGATCGATGCGCTGCGTTTTCGCCGTTCCATCCAAGCGGCGGCGAGCAGCTTGCTGACCACCCGCGTCAAAGACGCCGCGTTCTTCTTGACCGATGCTGCTCCGGGCGAGCTCACGCCGTACTACGTCGGTCGGATCATCGGCGAGGCCATTGGGAATGCCGCCTATCGGTTTACGGACTTCAAAAGTGGTCGGCGACCGCCGGCGAGGAAACTCCGCCGCGTAACCGTCGGCGTTAGTGACGACGGCGAGACTGCATCTGCCCTTGCGGGTGCACGCCATGCAGCTGGCATCGTCAAGGGCATGGACCTGGCACGCGACCTTGGTAATACGCCGCCGAATGTCTGTACGCCGACGTTTCTTGCCGATTGCGCCCGCGACCTTGCCAAGCGCTACGCGAAACTCGATGTCGATATTCTCGACGAAACCGACATGAAGCACCTCGGTATGAACACGTTGCTGTCGGTCGGTCACGGCTCAGAGCAGCCGTCGAAGTTGATCGTCTTGAATTACCGTGGCGGCAAAAGCGGCGATGCGCCGATAGCGTTGGTTGGTAAGGGCATCACGTTCGACAGTGGCGGCATATCACTAAAGCCGGGACCTGGCATGGACGAGATGAAGTACGACATGGGCGGCGCCGCCGGCGTTCTTGGAACGGCCGCCGCCGTTTGCGCGCTGAAGTTACCGATAAATTTGTTGGTTGTCGTACCGTCTGCTGAAAACATGCCAAGCGGCCGCGCAACGCGCCCCGGCGATGTCGTGACATCGATGTCCGGCAAAACGATCGAGATTCTCAATACCGACGCCGAAGGTCGGCTCATTCTGTGCGACGCAATCACCTACGTACGGCAATTCGGACCTAGCGCCATCATCGACACCGCCACACTGACCGGCGCCTGCTTGATCGCACTTGGTCGTCACCATGCGGGCTTGCTCGGTAATGACGACGCGTTAGCCGATGCGTTGCATGATGCGGGCCAGCGGAGCGGCGATAAAGCTTGGCGCCTGCCGATCGGCGATGAATACACCGAGCAGTTACGCAGTAATTTTGCCGACATGGCGAATATCGGTGGTCGCGAAGCGGGCACGATCACGGCGGCGTGTTTCTTGGCGCAGTTTGCCGATGGCGTGCCGTGGGCGCACCTCGATATCGCCGGCACGGCTTGGGTATCGGGCGCCAAAAAAGGGGCAACGGGCCGCCCAGTGCCGATGCTGACCGACTATCTGCTGCAAGTCGCTGACGCCCACTCTTGAAGCGGGTCGACTTTTACGTACTCGGCCAAGATGGGCCAGACGTCGATATGCGCTTCGCCTGTCGCCTGACGCAACAGGTCTACACGCGGGGCCAACGGGTTCATCTCCACGTTGACGATATCGATCAGGCACAACGGCTCGATGGCCTTTTGTGGACCTTTCAAGACGGTAGCTTCGTCCCACACGAGGTTCTTGGCCTCTCTGACGATGCCGCACCGGTTACGATCGGCGCCGCCGTGAATCTGCCGGATGAGGCCGATGTTCTGGTAAATCTGGCGTCCGAACTGCCGGCCGCTGCCGACCGGTTCGACCGTATCGCCGAGATTGTGACGGCGAATCCGATTCAACGGAATCGCTCGCGAGAGCGCTACCGACAATACAAAGCCCGTGGCTACACGATCGAGACGCATACGCTAGACTCCTGATATTGAGTGACGCGCTGGCCACCACCGTGGATGACAACGACGACATACCGCTGTTAACGGAAGTAATCCGCCGCGAACGCCGCAGCACCGACCGATTATCGGAAGCGCAAGTGCGGCGCATATCAGCGGCTAGCGCAGGTTTGATTGTCCGCGTCGTCAAATCGGCGCTGACCGATATCGAGCGCCAGCTCGCTGTCCGCCTCTCGCGCGAACTCAATGAGCAGCTTCCTGCGATCGTGCTTGAAGCACTACGCGACGAAACCGATTCCGAGTCCAATCCCGACGACGAAACCCGCTAACATTTGCTGATCAGTTTAAGGACATCGCCGTGGGCGATGATCGCTATGCACGACAAATACACACCGCGCGACATCGAACAAAAACACTATGATCGTTGGCGCGAACTCGGTTGCTTCGCGCCATCCGGCGATGGAGCGGCGTATTGCATCATGATCCCGCCACCGAACGTGACCGGTACGCTGCACATGGGTCATGCGTTTCAGGACACGATCATGGACGCATTGACGCGCTACCACCGAATGCGCGGCCACAACACGCTGTGGCAATACGGCACCGACCATGCCGGAATCGCCACCCAAATGGTGGTCGAGCGCCAACTGAACGCCCAAGGCAAGACGCGCCATGATCTAGGTCGCGACGAGTTTGAGAAAGCGGTCTGGGAATGGAAAGCGCAGTCTGGCGGCGCGATCTCATCGCAGCTCGCCGCACTCGGCGGTTCGGTCGATTGGGCGACCGAACGGTTCACGATGGACGCCGAGCTATCGCGGGCGGTCACACAAGTGTTTGTCGACTTGTATCGAGAAGGACTCATTTACCGCGGCAAACGACTCGTCAACTGGGACCCGGTCTTGTTAACGGCCTTGTCCGATCTGGAGGTGTTGTCCGAGGAGGAGAATGGTCACCTGTGGCGCTTCGCCTACCCGCTCTCCGACGGCTCCGGCGAAGTCATCGTCGCGACAACCCGTCCCGAGACAATGCTGGGGGACACTGCCGTTGCCGTTAACCCGGACGACGAGCGCTACCAAAACCTGATCGGCCAAACAATCGACTTGCCGCTCACCGATCGCACGATCCCAATCATCGCGGATGACTACGTCGATCCCGAATTCGGTACCGGGTGCGTCAAGATCACGCCGGCGCATGACTTTAACGATTACGAGATCGGTCAACGTCATGACTTGACGGTTATGAACATCTTGAATCCGGACGCCACACTAAATGACGCAGTACCGCTTGATTACCGAGGCCTTGATCGCTACGACGCCCGCAAAAAGGTTATCGCGGACTTCGAGGCTGCTGGTCTGTTGCGCGGCATCGACGAACACCGCTTAATGGTGCCACGAGGCGACCGTTCCCAAGCGGTTGTTGAGCCGTACTTAACCGATCAGTGGTACGTAAAAATCGAACCGCTGGCCAAACCGGCTATTGCCGCGGTTGAAAACGGCGATATTCGTTTCGTACCAGAGAATTGGTCTAAGACCTACTACGAGTGGATGCACAACATTCAAGACTGGTGCATTAGCCGACAGCTCTGGTGGGGGCATCGCATTCCAGCGTGGTACGACGAAAACGGCCACATCTACGTCGGCAACGACGAAGCAGATGTGCGCGAGCATTACGACCTTGGCAACGATCTGGCCTTGACGCAGGACCACGACGTATTGGATACGTGGTTCTCATCCGGCCTGTGGCCGTTCTCGACGTTAGGCTGGCCCGACCAGACAGAGCGACTAGAGACGTTTTATCCGACCAGCGTGCTCGTTACTGGCTTCGACATCATATTTTTCTGGGTCGCGCGGATGATCATGCTGGGACTAAAGTTCGCCGGCGACGTGCCGTTTCGCGAAATTTACATTCACGGTCTGATCCGCGATCAAGATGGCCAAAAGATGTCGAAGTCGAAGGGTAATGTCCTCGATCCACTGGATTTGATTAATGGCATCGATCTCGACGGTTTGCTGCAAAAGCGCTTAACCGGTTTGATGCAGCCTCATCTTGCGCCAAAAATCGAGGCAGCCACGCGCAAACAGTTTCCTGACGGGATTCCGGCCTTCGGCTGTGATGCGCTGCGCTTTACATTCGCGACCCTCGCGACAACCGGCCGTGATATTCGCTTCGAACTAGGGCGGATTGAAGGCAACCGCAACTTCTGTAACAAGCTGTGGAACGCGGCGCGGTTTGTCCGACTATCGACCACCGATACCGTCGCCGCAGATCCCACACTGAGCATCGCCGACCGATGGGTCCGCTCGCGTTTGAACGTTACCGTCAATGACGTGCATCGTCATTTCGAGCAATACCGACTCGATCTGGCTGCGCAGGCCTTGTACGACTTTGTCTGGCATGCGTATTGCGATTGGTATCTGGAACTCGCTAAGGCGACCTTGAACGATGAAGATGCAACACCTGGTGCACGAGCCGCGGCTCAACAAACGCTAGTCGACGTGCTTGACTCGATTCTGCGGCTGCTGCACCCACTGATGCCGTTTATTACCGAAGAGATTTGGCTGAGCTATGGTCCGCAAGCCGACGATCCGACCGCGACCTTGATGAGCGCCGCCTTCCCTGAAGCGCGGGCCGCCGATGCTGATCCGGCGGCTGAAGCCGACATCGCGTGGCTGCAGGCGTTTACGCTTGGCGTCCGGCAAATCCGCGGCGAGATGGATATCTCACCCGGTAAAGTGGTGCCGGTAGTCGTAGAAAACGCATCGGCTGACGATCGTGACCGTCTCGAACGCTTAGGGCCATTGTTAGCACGCATAGCGCGTCTTGAATCTGTCGCAGAATTGGCCGGTCAAGACATATCGATGGCTGCAACCGCGTTGCTCGACGAGCTGAAGATTTTTGTGCCGCTGGCCGGCTTGATCGATATCGATGCCGAGCGTGCACGGCTCGGCCGGCAACGGGACAAATCGGCAGCTGACCTCAGCAAGGTCAAAGGCAAACTCAGCAACGATAAGTTCGTGGCGAACGCGCCCGCCGAGGTCGTCAGTCGCGAACGCGAGCGCCTCGAGAGCCTCGAAAAGGCGGTCGCAGACCTCGACGAACAGATCGCGCGCCTCGGCTAACCCAATTCGAGCGCAGCTGCGTTCGATACACCAGAGGCTCTGGCGGTGTGCCGCCCGTCACAGATACACGGCTTTGTAGATGCATTAGCGGCCTCACTGCGCGACACTGCGGCTCGAATCGACGAATAGGCGAGATTTGGATGCCTGCACCTACGCTCACCGCTGTTGAAATGTCCGTCAACGACGCGCCGGCTGCGCTCGAGCGAGTCCTGGACCAACTGGCCACGATCGTCCTCGATAAACCGCAGCAACTGCGGCTCGCGGTCGCCTGCGTGCTCGCTCGCGGTCATTTGCTGATCGAGGACCTACCCGGCGTCGGCAAGACCACACTGGCTCGCGCACTGGCAACGACGCTCGGTCTTGATTACAAGCGCATTCAATTCACAAGCGATATGTTGCCAGCCGATATTATCGGCGTGTCGGTTTACCGGCGTGATCGAGACACGTTTGAGTTTCAGCCCGGACCTGTGTTTAGCGAGCTGTTACTCGCCGATGAGATAAACCGCGCAACGCCGAAAGCGCAAAGTGCATTGCTTGAGGCGATGCAAGAGAACCAAGTCAGTGTCGACGGCAGCTCACTAGCGCTTCCGCAACCGTTTCATGTCATCGCAACGCAGAATCCGACGGAACAGATCGGTACGTTTGCACTGCCCGAATCACAGCTCGATCGGTTTCTCATGCGAATCGAATTAGGCTACCCATCAGCCAGCGCCGAGCGCGCCTTACTCGCGGGTCACGACAGCGCAAAGCAACTGGAGAGTTTGAGTCCGGTACTAAGTGCAAGTAGCGTCGTCGCCCTACAACAACACGTGACGCAGGTACACTTGAGCGACAGCATCATCGACTACTTGCAAGCCATCGTTAACCACACACGCGAACAAGCCGACATCGTCGCCGGCTTATCGCCGCGTGGCGCCATCGCTTTAAGGCTTGCTGCTCAAGCGATGGCATTGATCGATGGTCGCCAAGCGGTTTATCCCGACGATGTGCAGGCTGTCGCGCCCGCCGTCTTAGCGCATCGTCTACACCTACTCGAACCAGCCTCGGGTCGCGACGCTGTCGCTTTCGCGAATAGCGTCATCGAGGCTGTACCGATACCGTGATAACGGCCTTGCGCGGCTTTGTTGGCCGTCGCCAAGACCGCGTTCAAGAAGCCGCGCGGCGCTGGGCCCGCCGCCGTCAGGGTGACGATCGCGGTAGTGTTGCGCTCGGTTCGCGGCGCGTCTATATCTTACCGACAATGGTCGGTGTCACGTTTGCGATCACGGCCTTCGTCATGTTGCTGGGATCGATGAACTACAACAACAGTCTTGCCTTCGCACTGACGTTCGCGCTGGCTGCGATCGGACTCGTCGTGATGCACCACACGCACGGCAATCTCGCAAATGTCCGACTCCGCTTGGGCGGTGCGACCTCGGTATTCGCTGGCGAAACATTGGTGTGGACTGTTTTTGTCGACAACCCGTCGGCGCGCGAGCGCTACGATATCGCGTTGACCAGCGCCGACGGCGTACGCAGGGCTGTCGATGTACCGGCGCGGGCGAGCGCTACACTCGAAGCCTTGCAACCAACAACGGCACGCGGACGCATTCAACAGGAGCGCTGCCGCATCAGCAGCCGATTTCCATTGGGATTATTCGTTGCTTGGGGTTGGCTGAACCCGGTTGAATCGGTCGTGGTTTGGCCACAGCCGGTAGCAGCGCGGCCGCCGAGCAAGCCAGCACCAGGTGACGAAGGCGCGGACAATCATCCTGTCGGTGATGATGACTTTGCGGGTTTGCGCGAATACCAAGCGGGCGATGCGCTTTCGCGAATTGCCTGGCATACGCTGGCTCGCGGCGACACATTACACAGCAAAGTGTTTCTTGGCTCTGGCAGCGGCCCGCAATGGTTCGACCTGGCTGATATGGACCCAGACGACATTGAGCACGCTTTGTCGCAACTAGCCCGACTGGTCATCGACGGGCACACGGCGGGACTCAGCTATGGACTGCGCCTCGCCGGCAAGGTCATCGCGCCGGCGAGCGGCATTGCGCACCGCAACCACTGCTTAGACGCATTAGCGTTGCACGACCAACCGCAATGAGGTGGCTGCGCGGCAAAGCGACGTCGGGTGAGCTTGAGGCGCCGCTGGTCTGGGCGTGCGCGGCACTCGCTGTCTGTTTTGCACCGCATGTTTTGCACTTCCCGGCGTGGATTACGGCAGCGACGATCGCGGCGGGCGTATGGCGCTACACCGCGGAACGACGCCGTTGGCATCTGCCGCCGCTGTGGCTACGCGCACTGCTGGTGTTTGCCGCCCTCGCCGGTGTGCTCGCGTTGTACGCCGGCATCAACGGTGTTGTACCCGGGACCGCGCTGTTGGCATTGATGGCCGCACTTAAGATCCTCGAGACTCACCGACGGCGCGACCTGCATGTCGTGTTGTTTATCGCACTGTTTCTGTCGCTGTCATCGCTGTTACGCGAACAAGCGCTGTGGTCGCTACCCTATCTTGCGGTCGCCTTGTTCTGCTGCCTGGTCGCGTGGCAACAAGTCGCCCGCGAAGGCACACCGCTACCGATTCGTGTTGTCAGCCGCGGCGCTGGCCGAATCGCGCGGCACGCGGTGCCATTGCTGATCGCGTTCTGGGTATTGTTCCCACGGGTTCCTGGGGCGTTCTGGGCCGTACCAACACAAGGTGAAGGGGCGTCGACCGGGATCAGCGACCGAATCGAACCCGGCAGTATCGCGGCCTTAATCGCATCGGAAGCTGTTGCGTTTCGGGTGGAATTCTCTGGCGAGCTACCACCGCTCCGCGAAATGTATTGGCGCGGCCCTGTAATGGAAGCGGTGGTCGGGCGCGCCTGGCAAGTCAGCGATTTCCCGCCGATGAATCGACGCGACACCGACGTTATCTACACAGGACAGTCGTATCGGTACCGGATGACCCTGCAGCCGACCGGGCAGCGCTGGTTGTTCGGCCTTGACGTGCCGGAGACGTGGAATCACCCGGGCGCTCGGATGAGTCCGACCCAGCAACTGATGGTCCGCCAACCGATCGACAAACGGCTTGTGACCGAGCTGCGCTCGTACACGCGATTCAAGATCGGTGGTGACCTGTCGCCGCGCAGCCGCGACCGCCTGACCTATCTGCCCGGCGGCAGCAACCCGAAAACACGACAACTGGCTAAAGACCTGCGCGCGGCGAGTCGCGACGAGCAGGAATTCATTGCCAAGGTTTTGGCAATGTTCGCCAATGACAACTTCGTTTACACGCTGAAGCCACCGCCGCTCGGCTTGAACTCGATGGATGAGTTTCTATTTACAACCCGAGCCGGTTTCTGTGAGCACTACGCGAGCGCATTCGCGACGTTGATGCGCGCTGGCGGAATCCCTGCCCGGTTGATCGGCGGCTACCAAGGCGGCGAGCTCAATCCACTGGGTGGCTACTGGATCGTGCGCCAATCCGACGCCCATGCGTGGGTCGAGATATGGACCGAAGATGATGGCTGGGTCCGCGTCGATCCGACCGCGGCGGTCTCATCCGTTCGCTTGGAATCCGGATTGGATGCGGCACTTCGCTCTACCGGCCAGTCGGGTCTCGGCCGCTGGCTAGATTTTGAGTGGCTGACCCAAGCAGGCTTTACGTGGGACGCACTGAATGCACGCTGGGACGAATGGGTGCTCGGCTACGGACCGGAGACCCAGCAGCGCTTTATGCGTTGGCTGGGGATGGACGACCCACGGTGGGAACGACTCGCGACGATGCTCGGTATTGTGACCGCGCTTATTCTCGCCGTTATCGCACTGCGGCTCGCGAGACTCTATGCCAAGCCGCAGCCCGATGAGGCGCGCCGCGCCTACGAGCGCGTCCTGCGACGTCTGCGAATCACAGTCGCACCGCACGAGAGCGCAACGATAGCAGCCGAACGCATCGCAGAACGCTATCCATCCTTAGCCGGCGATGCCGCTCGATTCGTCGATCACTACCAGGCGATACGTTACGCTGGCGTCGACACGATCGAATCACTGCGCCGCGAAGCGGGCGCACTTATTAGCGCTGCTCGGTCGGAACCCGCGACAACAACCACGCACCGCTGACAAATAACGGTAGCAAGACCGCGATGGCATAGCGCGGATTGTCGGACAAACTGGCGGTAATGCCGACAAGAAACGGTCCGATGATCGCCGCAAACTTCCCAATCATGTTGTAAAAGCCAAAAAATTGGGCTGATTTAGCAGGTGGTACCAATTGCGCGAAGAACGCCCGACTCATACCTTGAACGGCGCCTTGAACGGTACCGACCGCGATAGCCAGCACGTAAAAATGCGTTAGCGATTCCATGTAAAGGGCGAAGACCGTAACGGCAACATAGACTGCCAAGCCAATGAAAATGACAGGCCGCGCCCCAATTCGACTGCCCAACCAACCAAAAAATAGCGTAGCCGGCAGGCCGATGAAGTTAGTGATTAATAACGCCGAAATTAAGTCGTCACGACCGAAACCAAGCCGTTGGCCAAAATTGGTCGCCATTTGAATCAGCGTGTGAACGGCGTCGATGTAGAGCCAAAACGCGACGATAAATATGAACGCCGCACGGAACCGGCGTAGCTCACGAAAAGTACCGACCAACTGGCTGTAGCCTGCCCGTGCCGCTGCGGCAAACGACAAACCGTCACCGCGCTCCTCTGGAACGAACAGCCAAACCGGTATCGAGAACAGCAACCACCACAAAGCAACGGACGCAAAAGAGACTTGTACGGCGACCGTAGAAGACGCCAAACCGAACGTCGCTGGCTGCAAAATCATCCAAGTGTTGAACGCGAACAGCAAGGCACTGCCACCGTAACCGATACCGAAACCAAACGCCGACACTCGCTCGAACTCGCCTGGACTAGCGACGTTCAACAGCAGCGCATCGTAGAAAACATTACCACCGTAGAAGCCGACCGACGCAAGTAGGTATAAGACCAAAGCATATTGCCACTGCCCCTGCGCGACGAACACTAGCCCGCCGGTCATGACGATTCCGAGCATCGCGAAGAAAAACAAAAACCGCTTACGCGCACCGCCACGATCTGCAATCGCACCTAGCAATGGCGCCAACACGGCAACGACAATGCTGGCTGTGCCATTGACGAATGCGAGTCGTGTCGTCACGGTCGAGCCATCGGCGCCGTCGCTCCAAAAGTCATTTAGAAAAACCGGGAACAGCGCAGCTAGAACGGTTAGCGCAAACGCGGAATTGGCCCAATCATAGAGCGCCCAAGCGACGACCGAACGGCGCAGCAGGCTGCGTTCGGCTAGGTCCGCATTCA
>JBCDBO010000077.1:0-14535 GCA_039183535.1 Pseudomonadota bacterium
AGCGTTGCAAAGTCGGCGCCGCCATCGAGTTCCCCAATGATCTCCTTCGCCGCTTCCTCGGTCTCTACCAAGATGTGCCGCGCTTTGTATTCTTTGCCCGCTTCGCCGGACGTCATCTCTTCGTACTCGGCGCGAAGCTCCTCTTCGGTTGCTTCGTTGTTCTCGAGGAAGTTATTCGCTAGCGAGCCTGCCAACACGCTGCGACGCTGGAAGTCGAGCTGGGCAACGACTTCGGGGTCGCGGTCTAGCTTCTGCTCTCGAGCCAATTCCGATAAGAGGTACAGGTCTTCCAGTTCTTTAATGATGTCGGCGCGTTGCTCGTCGCTTAATGCATCCGGTTCTTGGCGTGTTCGATTACGAGCGTATATGGCGAAGGCTTCTTCGCTGATACCGACGCCCTTAACCGTGCTGACAGCGTTCGCGACAGGGGCGGGTTTCGCATCGCCGCCAGTGTTCTGCTTGCAGCCGGCTATGCCGATCAACAGAGCGACGAGCGCTACGGGTGCTAATTGCGAGTAGTTCATAGTCTTATCCACTTTGTGGGTTGGTTCGTTTTACCTTTCGTCGGGTGCGCGAGCGCGAATGCTCAGCGCATGAATATCGGTTCGCAACAAGTCGGCAAGACACTCGTGCACCAGCCGGTGCCGCTCTATGCGGGAGGCGCCGGAGAATTCGGTGCTAACGATGTCAACGGCGAAATGGCCACGTCCGTCGGCAGCGCCAGCGTGTCCCGCGTGCAAATGCGACTGGTCTTTGACCAGCAAATGCTCTGGAGAAAACCGAGTATGCAGCGCGGCACGGATGGCGTCGGCGCGGTCAGTCATTGCTGGTCCTGTTCAGCGGTGCCCGCCGTTTTCGACAACGCTTGCGCTAACCAAATTCCTTGGGCAATAAGGAAAGCGAAGGTCATACCCATCAGTCCCCACAACTTGAAATACACCCACGTCGATTCGCTGTATGTGTAGTAGACAAACAGATTGACGGCGCCGACGGCAACGAAAAAGGCGGCCCAAACGAGGGTCAGGTTTCTCCATTGTTTCGCCTCCAAGACGACATCGCCGGGCAGGGCGCTCTCCATCAGTCGTTGAATCAAAGGACGCTCGCCGTAGAAGCAACTGACAATACACGCAAGGCCAAGTGCCCAATTCAATGCAGTCGGTTTCCAAGCAATAAATAACGAGTCCCGCAGGGCGAGCGTAACCGTGCCTAGCACCAAAACCAACACTGTAGAAAAAAGATGTATCTTGTTGATCTTCTTGGTGAGGAGCCAGCTTCCTAAAAGCACAATCGGCATCGTCACCATTAGGACCGCCGTCGCGAAGTAAAGGTCCTCCGTCATCGCAAAACTGGCGACAAACGCGATGATAGGAAGGTAGTCGAGAAGAACGCTCATACAATCCGATTGTGTCGTGGCATGTTTTTGAACAGCCGGCGATCATACCGCAACGCTTTCTTGCCGTCCGATAAGACTCATACCGACACGGTATGCTCCGCGTATGGCGACAATCATCCGAATTCACCCTGCGAACCCACAACCGCGGCGCTGCGACGAGGTCGCAACAGCCCTACGGGAGGGTGCGTTGATCGCCTATCCCACCGACTCAACGTTTGCATTTGGTTGTGCGCTCGGCAATGCGGATGCCATTGAGAGGATCCGCCGGGTTAGAAAAACCGATAAAAACCATAATTTTACGCTGGTTTGTAAAGATCTTTCTGAGATCGCGACATACGCGCGCGTCGATAACTGGGTCTATCGGCTGTTGCGTTCCGCAACGCCGGGGCCTTATACCTTCATTCTGCGGGCAACCGGCGAAGTACCCAAGCGAATGCAGCATCCGAAGCGGCGCACCATCGGAATACGCGTCCCGGACAATGCCGTTGTGCATGCGCTACTAGGCGCGATCGGTGAGCCGATCGTAAGCTCGACCCTCATAACGCCAGACTGGGAGTACCCGCCCACCGATGCGTTTGAAATCGATGCAGTAATCGGTTCGCACCTCGATGTTGTCATCGACGGTGGGCCCGTCGGGATGGAGCCCACCAGCGTACTCGATCTGTCGGCTGGCGACGTCAATGTCCTTCGCGAGGGACTCGGCGACACGAGCCGATTCACGTAATAACGGGCCGGACGTACGCGGCGCCCCCCGGTATACTTGGCCATCACTCGAGCGTCCTTCCGTATGAAACCAGAACTTAAACTCGTCTCTAATCAAGACGCCCCTCAGCAGAGCTCGCCAGAAGACGGGCCCGCGCAAAGCGAGATGCCGTTTGCGATCGTCGCCGGTGAGCCGGTGACTGAGCTGCCGCAGGATCTCTATATTCCACCGCATGCGCTGCAGGTGTTTTTGGAAGCCTTCGAGGGTCCGCTTGACCTATTGCTGTACCTAATTCGGCGACAAAATCTCGATATCCTCGACATTCCGATAGCGGAGATTACGCGCCAATACGTCGAGTACATCGAGTTGATGAAGGAAATGCAGCTCGAGCTAGCTGGCGAGTATCTGGTGATGGCCGCGATGCTGGCGGAAATTAAATCGCGCATGCTACTGCCCCGACCGGTTAGCGAGGACGGCGATGAGGAAGATCCGCGCGCAGAGCTGATTCGACGCTTGCAGGAGTATGAGCGGTACAAAAAAGCGGCTGAAGATCTCGACGCCTTGCCGCGCATGGAACGCGATACTTTCCCGGCCACCGCCGAGCCGCCACCGCGTGAAGTGGTCGTCAAACTGCCGGACATTACTCTCAAAGAGTTGTTGGTGGCTTTCAAGGAAGTCGTCGAGCGTGCTGAGTTGTATTCAAGCCATCATGTCACTCGAGAGCCGCTATCCGTTCGCCAACGAATGACGGAGATTTTGTCGAGTATTGACGGCAATCAGTTTGCAACATTCGGTCAATTGTTCGATGTGTCCGAGGGTCGTCTTGGCGTCGCCGTCACGTTTATCGCTTTGTTGGAACTGCTAAAAGAGTCGTTAATCGAAGTCGTACAGTCGGAGAGCTTTGCTCCGTTGCATGTCCGATCGGCCTCAAGCCTGCGTGTTGTTGAGGACAACACAGACGATTCCGCCAGCGAACCAAACACTCCATAGATTAAGGCCGATGGAAGAACTAAACGCTATAAAGCCGGTACTAGAAGCATCTTTACTCGCAGCCGGTCGACCTCTGTCGATCGATGAGCTGCACGCGACATTTAAGTGGGGTCAGCGCCCCGACAAGAAACTTATCCGTAAGGCATTGGCGGCGCTCATCGACGATTACGAAGGCCGGGGTATCGAACTCGTTGAGGTCGCGTCCGGGTTTCGCGTCCAGGTGCCAGCGACATTCAGCGAGAATCTCGAATCCCTGCACGAGGAGCGCGCACCGCGCTACTCAAGAGCGCTGCTTGAGACGCTTGCGCTAATTGCGTATCGCCAACCGATAACTCGCGGTGAGATCGAAGAAGTGCGCGGCGTCGCCGTCAGCTCTAATATCATCCGCACGTTGCTTGAGCGCGAGTGGATTCGCTCGGTCGGTCATCGCGATGTTCCCGGTCGGCCGGAGATGTTTGGCACAACAAAGCAGTTTCTCGACTACTTCAATCTTAAAAAGCTCGACGACTTACCGTCGCTCAGTGAGCTGACCGATATTGAAAGTTTGCAAGTGCAGCTCGATCTGCCGACGGTCGAGTCGCAGATTGTTAACGACCCGCAAGGGGCCGAGCCAAGTGTTGAACCGAGCGATACGCAAACTGAGTCCAATGCCGATTCTGAAACGCGTTCCGGCGACGATGCACCGCAGACGGCGGATACAGTTGTCATCGTATCGGACGACGCGGCGAGCGCGCTCGATGCATCAACCGATGGTGCAGCGTCTGAAGCGACGGACGATGACGTAGAGCAGGTCGGCGACGCGAACGCCGCTAATCACTAGCTCGTTAAGCATCGCTTTTACCGTCGCGATGGCAGAGCGCGTTCAGAAGGTATTGGCCAATGCTGGCCTCGGGTCTCGTCGTGAAATTGAGCGTTGGATTCAAGCTGGGCGAGTCACGGTCAATGGCGCGGCGGCCGAACTGGGTCAACGTGTTACTGGCGACGATGATCTTTACGTCGACGGCCGTCGGGTAAATCTCGCGGGCGCCCGCCATCGGAAGATTCAGTACCTTCGCTACAACAAACCGCCGGGCCAAATTTGCACGCGACGCGATGAACAACGCCGGCCCACGGTGTTTCAGAGTCTACCGAAGGTACGCGGTGGGCGTTGGGTCGCCGTCGGCCGACTAGACCTCAACACCTCGGGCCTCATGTTGTTCACGACAGACGGGCAGCTAGCGAATCGCCTCATGCATCCGTCTAATGAAATCGAGCGGCGCTACATGGTCCGGGTGCACGGCTCGCCGAGCGATGCGACATTGCAAACGCTCACCGCCGGTGTAGAGCTTGATGATGGATTAGCAAAGTTTGCGACACTAACGGAGCGCAGTCGTGGCGGGTCGAACCGGTGGTTCGAGGTAACGCTGCGCGAAGGGCGTAACCGGGAGGTGCGTCGGCTATGGGAGGCGGTCGGTTGCTCGGTCAGTCGTCTAACGCGAATTGCCTACGGTCCGATTCAGCTCGATAAGAAGCTTCGCCAGGGTCAATTTGCTTATCTAACCGATGACGAAGCGCAAGCGCTTCGGCGGTTAGTCACCTAGCGTATCCCGATGTCGGCTAAATCGTTTTTCCTCCGTCTTGGCTTTAACTTTTTCCCGGCTATTCGCGGTAGCGGCGGGCGCGTGACTTACATTGCCGACGATCTAAAAGAATTGCATGTAAAAATCCCGCTTAACTGGAGAACAAAGAACTACGTCGGCACAACCTTCGGTGGCAGTATGTTCGGCGCTGTCGATCCGTTCTACATGGTCTTGTTTATCAATTTGCTGGGAAAGGCCTACATAGTCTGGGATAAATCGGCGACGATTTATTTTAAGAAACCGGGACGATCAACGCTTCGCGCCAAGTTTCTGATCAGTGACGAGGAGTTGAACTTTATTCGCTCAACGCTTGATGTTCAGCGTAAGTTGGAAAAGACCTATATCATCGAGCTCGTCGATGAAGACGGTGAGGTCTGTGCCGTCGTCGAGAAGCTACTTTACTTTCGTAAAAAATGAGTGAGCGCTAGAAGCGCCGTACGCTCGAAGCACATTACTCCCGTCAGGGAATGGTTCTAGGCTAATTTTTTGAGACTGTGGATACCGACGTGGTGCTCAAGCGCGTCGAGTGTCGGTCATTTTTTTTACGTTTGCGCGTCGATGCTGAGCGGGCCGTCCCTGTCGACACCGACGCCAAGGTGATAAACGAAAATAGGAGCGATTTGTTCTGCTGTTGGTAACGTATCGCGGTCTTCGCCCGGGTACGCCGCCAGGCGCATCTCGGTTCGCGTTTTACCGGGGTTAATAACGTGTACACGCACGTTTGTGTTGCGGTTTTCGTCGGCGAGCACCTGTGCGAAACCTTCAGTCGCAAACTTCGAGACGGCATACGCACCCCAGTGGGCGCGCGCTTTACGCCCGACCGAGCTCGAGGCGAACACAAGGGCCGCATCGGCCGACGCTTTCAGGAGCGGCAACAGTACTTTCGTCAGTACAACCGGGGCCATGAAGTTCACGTGCATGACTTTCTGAAATTCCGTGATGTCGGCAAACTCAAACGGAGTTAGTGAACCCAGTTGACCGGCAATGTGTGCAATGCCGTCCAAACGGCCATACGTCTCGCTAATCGTCTCCGCTAGCTGACTGTAGGCTTCCCCGTTAGCGTTCTCGAAATCGAAAACGGCAATCCCCGGCTCCAGACTGTCGTTCGCAACGATCGTGTCGTATGTGGCCTCCAGTTTTTTGCTCGTTCGCCCCAGCAGAACGACGCGGGCGC
Source organism: Pseudomonadota bacterium (assembly GCA_039183535.1). Classification (GTDB taxonomy): domain Bacteria; phylum Pseudomonadota; class Gammaproteobacteria; order Steroidobacterales; family Woeseiaceae; genus JBCAXA01. Next base: position 5,880 of record JBCDBO010000077.1, read on the forward strand.
CGTGGCTCGCCGCCGAAATGGCAACCGCTTTGCCAATTCCGTCGCTGGCGCCCGTTACAAGTACGACCCGCTCTTCCAGGCAGCCGGCGGTGGGCAGGTACTCCGGCGCAATAATCGTCTCGTTAGTAGTCATCGCTAATCCGTGTTCTTGAATGCGCACGCCGCACCGAGCGCCAAGCTCGGAATAGCTGCATAAACCGGCTGGCCGAGCGGTTTCGCTGGGCCGCGTGCAGTTTGCCACGTGATAGCGCTGCTGTAACAGCGCTTGTGGCCTCAATGTCAGGTGCAGCGGCGCAAAACGTCAATTCTCTGAGGCCCGCATCGACGCACCGTCGAATGAGTTCGGCGCGACTGCCGCTGTCCTGCGGCCAGTTCGAATCGGTCCATTCCGTAGGTAATGTCATTAGTGCAGGTGTGCTATTGCTGCTAAGAGCGACAACATGGTCCGCGAATCCTGCGGCAATGGCGATTCGGTGTACCGTACCCGTCGTTTCCGCGCGGACATCCGATGCGACGTCGACGCACCAGTAAAGACTGGGTGCGTATTGACGGAACAGCGCCAATCGACACTCTTCTAGGTTGACGGGCTGTTCGCCGCGTAACCACGACTCGACGAGTACTAGGTACTCTTCAAAGACACTCCAATCACCACGCTTATTGGGGTCGGTGCCGGCTAACACCTCCGTCAATGGATGGCGTGCACCGCCGTGGCCTGCACGCTGTAGCTCGTCGTACCACCACGCGACCTTAACGCTCGCCACAGACTGACTGGCACTCGCGAGCGTGAGCAGTTCATGGCGAATTCCATAAGCGGCAAGGAATCGCTTACGGGCGTTCCCGCGCAACAACGCCGCGATCAATTCTGCATCGCTGCCAGCCGTTGGCTGGGGCAGGGGGTCGGGTGGCAGCACTGGGCCTAATCGTCTTTGGCAGTGCCGATACGTGGAACCGACTCATCGGTCACCGACCGCGTTTGCCGGGTTGCTGACGTGGCATCGCGCGCAAGCGTGTCGACGTTCTCAACCGTTGGAATCTCTTTTTTACTTTTGATGCCGAGCTCAACGAACTTGCGGGCGCCCGGGAGCACGTTCCGCTCTAACGAACCAACCGCCTTGTTGAAGTTATTGACGCTGCGATCAAGACTGGTGCCGATGGCATTGACGTGATTCGCGAAGACCGCGAGACGGTCGTACAGATCTTCGGCGAGTTTGCGAATTTCTTCGGCGTTTTCGGCCAGTGCCAATTGTCGCCAGCCGTATGCGACGGCTTTTAGCAGAGCCACAAAACTGGTCGGCGTTGCAAGAATGATGTTCTGCCGCAATGCATCGTCGATGAGCGATGGTTTTTGGTTCAGTGCAGCTGTCAGAAATTGATCGCCCGGTATAAACAGAATTACGAACTCCGGGCTTTTCGGAAATTGCGCCCAATAGCTTTTTTGCGCGAGCTCACGAATGCGTTCTTCGACTTTGCGGGCGTGTCGATTTAAGGCTTGTTGGCGAGCCTCGTCGTCGCTGGCCTCAATTGCTTCGAGGTAGGCATCGAGCGGCGTTTTGACGTCCACCACTAGCTCGCGTTCGTCTGGCATCCGGATAACCATATCGGGCCGCAGTCGAGTATCGCCGCTGGTCGTTGTGACTTGCTCCGAAAAATCGCAGTGTTCGACCATGCCCGCCAGTTCCGCCAGTCGCTTCAACGTGACTTCGCCCCACTGTCCGCGTACTTCTGGACGGCGGAGCGCATTGACAAGATTGCGTGTCTCCGACTGTAGTGACTGCTGGCTTTGGTGCATGAACTTTAGTTGTTCATGAATACTGCCGTAGGCTTGCTTGCGCTCTTTTTCCAGCTCGGAAATTTTCTCATCGGTCTTGCGCAGCGCATCGGCAATCGGCTTTACCAATGTTTCGACTGCTTTCGTTTGCTGATTAAGCTCGCCTTTGGCCTTTTCCTGTTGTACCGACAGATTTTGCTCGGCCAACTTAAGAAACAACTCGTTGTTGTCTTTAAGGCTCTGGGTCGCAAGTTCGCCAAAGTGTTTTTGAATTTCGGTGGCCGCTGCATCGACGGCAGCGTCGCGTTCCACCGCGAGTTCGTCTTGGTGACGAACCCGCGCTTCCAACTGGTTCTTATCGGCGCTGAGCTGAACAATCTGTGAGCGGCTAAATAGCCATTCGATGAGCAGGCCAACGAACAGCCCAACGACAATGCCGATCGCCCCGACGAACACCCAATCGAGCGGTAAAGAGACATTCATGCGGCCCACCGTTCACTCAAAACATCGATCAATTCGGTGGGTCGAGATGCTACCCAGTCGGCGTTCCATAGTTCGGCGATTGCGCGATCGTCAATGTAGCCCCAACGGGCGGCGATGGTCGCCATGCCGGCCGCACGGCCCGCGTCGATATCGCGCTCGTGGTCGCCAACGTAGATGCAATCGCCCGGTGCGCAACCCAAGCGTGCAGCGGCGTGTATCAGTGGTTCTGGGTTCGGTTTTCGGACCGCCAGCGTGTCGCCGCCAACGATGCAATCGTACGGGACGTTCAGCGCTAATGCCGTAATGAGTTTACGACTGATCGATTCGGGTTTGTTCGTCACAATCCCCCAGGGTAGATCATGGCGAGCGAGCCACGCCAATACCTGCTGCCAGCCGCTAAACAACTGTGAGTGGTCGGCGACGTGTTGCGTGTACTCGTTGAGAAACTCCGGCAGCAAAATCTCGCGTTCTTGGTCGGCCACCTCACCGAACGCTTCGCGCAGCAAGGCCATTGACCCTTCTGACACCTGCCGGCTCGCTGCTGTGAAGTCGGGGACCGGTTGACCGTGATTGACACAAACACGAGCCAGAGACGCCACCATATCGGGGGCGGTGTCGACGAGCGTCCCGTCGAGATCGATCAGTAACGCCGCCTTAGGCACGACTTTCGGGTTTGTGAGCGGCAATAACGTAATTGACGTCGGGATTTTTCGTCAAGGAGTGCATACCACCGAGCGGGTCGTAACGAAGGCCTGCAACCTCGTCGACAACGAAGCCTGAGTTGCGCAGCATAGCGGCCAGCTCCGACGGCTTTAGAAATTTGTCGTATTCGTGCGTTCCGCGTGGCACCAGCCGCATCACATACTCGGCAGCAACGATCGCCAGTGCGTACGCTTTCGCTGTCCGGTTGATTGTTGAAAAAAACGCTTTGCCACCCGGTTTAAGCAATGTCACGCAATCATCGATGAGCGCTTGTGGATCGGGGACGTGCTCAAGAAGTTCCATGCACGTTACGGCGTCGAACGTTCCGGGTTCTTCATTAGCCAGCGCACTGGACGGCAATTCTCGGTAGTTAATGTCAACGTTGCTGGCGGTCGCGTGCAGACGAGCAACTGACAGAGCCTCGCCCGCCAGGTCAATACCGGTTACCGTGGCGCCGGCTCGAGCGAGCGACTCGCTGAGAATGCCGCCGCCACAGCCGACATCAACGACTCGCGCGCCGTTAAGCGCCACACGGTCAGCAACGAAACCGAAGCGGACGGGATTCAGTTGATGCAGTGGTTTGAAATCACCGTCAGGGTCCCACCAGCGAGCCGCCATCGCATCAAATTTCGCAACCTCGGCCGGATCGACATTCGGGCTTGCCTGCTTGGTTTGTTGGGTTGCCATTAACACAGCCGCTCACGCCATTCTTCGGTCCGCGAGTGTACCGCGTTCAAATCGAGACGGCTGTAAGTACCTTGTGTGAAGCGGTTTTGTCCCGCTATCCACGTATCGGCAACGGCGCATCGCGTTGCCGCGAAGACCAATTGCGAGACGGGGTCGTGAACAGGCCAACAGGCGGGTTCGTCAAACGCGATCGCGACAAGGTCAGCGAGCTTGCCGATCTCAATGCTGCCGATGTCCTTTTCTAAACCGAGACACCGAGCGCCACCAAGCGTCGCCATATTAATGCACTCGTGCGCCGTCAGCGCCAAAGGATCGGCCTCGCGCAATCGGGCGAGCATCGCGGCCGTGTGCATCTCGCTCAGCATATCGAGGTCGTTGTTCGATGCCGCGCCATCGGTCCCGAGCGCAACGGCAATGCCGGCATCGCGTAAATCACGAACCGGGGCGATGCCAGCGGCGAGTTTGGCGTTTGACTGCGGGCAATGAACAACCGCCGCGCCGGCAGTGGTGATACGCCGCAAGTCATCGCAACTTAACTGAATCGCATGCGCGAGCGAGAGGTTGGCATTGACGATACCCGCTGCCTCCATTCGCGCGAGCGGCGTTGTGCCATAGCGACGTTCGGATTGGGCGAGTTGCTCGCGCGTATCCATAAACGGTACGTGAATGCGCAAATCGAGTTCGTCAGCCAGCGTTCGTAACTGCCGCAAACCGGTGTCCGAGCAGTCGTTAACGTCGTCGATGACGAAACGGGTGGACACCAAGGGATCGCTCGCCCATTGATCGTGTACATCGATTGCACGCCCAAGGTAGGTCTCCATCGAATCGCTCCAGCGGGTTGGTCGCTCGGTGAAGGGCAAACCAACAACAGCGCGCATGCCAAACTCCGCCGCGGCTTCCGCGCAGGCATTCGGGAACCAGTAGGCGTCCGCAAAACAGGTCGTACCGCCAGCGAGCATCTCAGCGACAGCGAGCCGCGTGCCGTCCCTGACCATGTCTGCACTGACCCAGCGTTGCTCCAACGAGCCAAGCCGGCGGCGCTGCGGGTCGCCCGTGCGAAGGTCATCGGCCAGCCCACGAAACAGTGTGGTCGCCGCTTGGGTCCGCGCATTGATGAATCCCGGCAGTAACAGATGACGCGGTCGTTCGACCCGCTCGATCGGGCGCCACTTGGCCCGTGCGGCGGCGATGGGAGCGACCTCCACGATACGGCCATCGGCGATGACAATCGCATGATTATCGAGGACCAGGCCGGCCGGCCGAGCCGGGACAACCCAACGTGCTTCGATGACGAGATCGCACGATTGTGGGGTGCTCATAGCGCTATCCAGAGTACTGTACGGATAACCAGTATACGGCTTTATACTAAGCCAGCAAGGGTTCAATAATCCGCCGCTGAAAACGGCATTTTTGGCGTGCAAAATACGCTGCTAACAAGGCCGCTTGTGGTATCATTAACCGCTTGTATTTGCAGTTTTTTTTGGGTGTGGGGCGGGTCGTTACAGCAAGCGCGAAAACGCTTGTTTCATAAACGTTTTTTCAACGTCTTTAGCGGCATTCTGTACCGGCCTGCACGCGCAAGGTATCCGAAGTAATCATGAGTGACATCGCCCAGGAGCTCGTCTTCGTCAATCTCGAAGACGAAATGCGTCAGTCGTACCTCGACTACGCGATGAGCGTCATTATTGGCCGCGCACTGCCCGATGTTCGCGACGGTCTCAAACCGGTGCACAGGCGTGTTTTATTTGCCATGCGCGAGCTCGGCAACGACTACAACAAGCCGTACAAAAAATCGGCACGTGTCGTTGGGGATGTCATCGGTAAGTACCACCCGCACGGTGACTCGGCCGTCTACGACACGATCGTGCGTATGGCGCAGCCGTTCTCGATGCGCTACATGCTGGTCGATGGGCAAGGGAACTTTGGGTCTGTCGACGGCGACGCACCTGCGGCCATGCGCTACACCGAAGTGCGCATGGCAAAAATTGCTCAGCAGCTGCTCGCCGACATCGACAAGGATACCGTCGATTTTGTCGACAACTACGACGGCACAGAATCGGAACCGAGCGTGTTACCGACTCGTGTACCAGCGCTGTTGGTCAATGGCTCGTCGGGTATCGCGGTTGGCATGGCGACCAATATTCCGCCGCACAACCTCGGCGAGGTCATTGCCGCTTGTTTGGCGCTTATCGAGTCTCCCGATATCGATGTCGCCAGACTTATGGAGTATCTGCCAGGTCCGGATTTCCCGACCGCGGGCATTATCAATGGTGCACACGGTATTTACTCCGCGTACAAGACCGGCCGCGGCCGTGTCTACGTGCGCGGCAAGACGCACATCGAGCCGCTTGGCAAGGGAGATCGCGAAGCGCTGATCATCACCGAGCTGCCCTACCAAGTGAATAAAGCGCGCCTGATCGAGAAAATCGCTGAGCTCGTCCGCGAAAAGAAAATCGATGGCATCAGTGAGTTGCGCGATGAGTCGGACAAGGACGGCATGCGTGTCGTTATCGAGCTCAAGCGCGGTGAGGTCAGCGACGTCATTCTAAATAACTTGTATAAGCAGACGACGTTGCAGTCGGTGTTCGGCATCAACATGGTCGCGTTGCACGAAGGCCAGCCGAAGTTAATGAGCCTCAAAGAGGTGCTCGATGCGTTTCTTGCGCATCGGCGCGAGGTCATCACTCGGCGAACCTTGTATGAGTTGGCGAAAGCGCGCGACCGTGCGCATGTCCTTGAGGGTCAAACCGTTGCGTTGGCGAACATCGACCCGGTGATTGAGTTGATCAAAGCATCGCCATCGCCGGCCGAGGCGCGGGCCGGGTTGATTGCGACGTTATGGTCGCCCGGGCAGGTGCTCGACATGCTTGCGCGCGCCGGTGAGCTCGCTGTCGCACCGGCCGCTATCGACAGCGAGTATGGGCCGGTCGACGTCGATGGTGAGACGCGCTACCGGCTGTCCGACGTGCAAGCGAAAGCGATCCTAGATCTGCAATTGCAGCGTCTAACCGGCCTAGAGCAAGAAAAAATAATCAAGGAATACAGTGATATCCTTGAGAAAATTAAAGAGTTTTCGCTCATTCTGTCTGACCCAGATAGGCTAACCGAGGTCGTTCGCGAGGAGCTCGAAGCGGTCCGTGACGACTTTGCGGACGAGCGGCGTACCGAGATCGTCCAAGACCATTCGGACCTGACGCACGAAGACCTAATACCCGAAGAAGACGTGCTCGTCACGATCTCGCACGGCGGCTACGCGAAAGCGCAACCGGTCGATACCTACCAGGCACAGCGGCGTGGCGGACGCGGTCGTGCAGCGACCGCGGTCAAAGACGAGGATTTCATCGACAAATTCTTCGTCGCAAATACCCACGACACGCTGCTCTGCTTTTCGAGTCGCGGTATGGCGTACTGGTTGAAGGTCTATCAGGTTCCGCAAGCGGGCCGCGGTGCACGCGGTAAGCCGTTGGTAAATCTATTGCCGCTGCAAGCTGACGAACGTATCAATGCCGTCTTGCCGGTGCGCGCGTTCGACGCCGAACACTACGTGTTTTTCGCAACGTCGAGCGGTACCGTTAAAAAGACACCGCTCGATGCGTTCTCGCGGCCGCGCGCGAGCGGCATTATCGCGATCGATCTGCGTGACGATGACCAATTGGTCGATGTCACGATTACCGATGGCGATACCGACATAATGCTTGTCGCAAGTTCGGGTAAAGGCATTCGTTTCCACGAGGCGGATGTGCGTGCCATGGGGCGAACGGCCGCCGGCGTGCGCGGCATCAAATTGTCCGGCGATCACAAGGTCATCGCACTGTTAAAACTGTCGGGCGGTCTTATTCTAACGGCGACCGCTAACGGATTTGGCAAGCGCACCAAGCCTGAAGAATTCTCGACGCAAGGGCGCGGTGGCCAGGGCGTTATCGCCATTCAAACGACAGCCCGCAACGGACGCACCGTCGGTGCACTTGAGGTTCACCCGGACGACGAAGTGATGCTGATTACCGGTAACGGCACGTTGGTGCGCACCTCGGTCGATGAAATTTCGATCGTCGGCCGCAACACCCAAGGCGTTCGCTTAATTCGCCTCGATGGTGGCGATGCGCTGGCGGGTATGGCGCGAATCGCACCAATCGATGAGGATTCGTCACAAGACTGACATACTGCACCCGCAGGCTTGCCAGTTCACTATCCGATTCGCGCAAGCGCGAGGAATTCTTTGATGAGTCGAGTACACAATTTTAGCGCCGGTCCGGCGGCCATCCCCCTCGATGTGCTGGAGAGAGCACGGTCGGAATTGACCGACTACGCCGGCGCCGGCATGTCGGTCATGGAGATGAGTCACCGTGGCGCCCACTTCATCGAGCTCGCGGAGCGGGCGGAAGCGGACTTGCGCGAGCTTATGCGCATACCGAACGATTACGCCGTGTTGTTCTTGCAAGGCGGCGCAACGCAGCAGTTTGCAGCGGTCCCGCTGAACCTCGCGGCCGACGGTGAGCCGGTGGACTATGTGATCACCGGGAGCTGGGGCAAAAAAGCGGTCAAGGAAGCGGCAATTTTCTGTGATGCGGCCGTGGCGGCAACGAGCGAAGACGATGCATTTGCCTATGTCCCGGCGCTAACGCCCGGCTCGTTCCGAGCGGACGCGCGTTACGTTCATATCACGAGCAATGAAACGATCGGTGGTATCGAATATCCCAAGCCGCCCGATACCGGCGGCAAGCCACTGGTCACTGACATGTCGTCGAGTATCCTGTCGCGCGTAATCGATGTAAGTCAGTACGGTGTTATCTACGCCGGCGCGCAAAAGAATATCGGCCCATCGGGGCTAACGATTGTGATCGTGCGTAAAGATCTGTTGGACCGCGCGCGCCAACGCACGCCGTCGATGCTCAATTGGAGTGTCCAGGCCAAAGCGGGATCGATGAGCAACACGCCGGCAACGTTTGGGTGGTACATGGCGGGGCTAACGTTTGCTTGGCTCAAAGACCAAGGTGGCATCGAGGCGATCGAGGCCAC
>JBCDBO010000078.1:0-14513 GCA_039183535.1 Pseudomonadota bacterium
CTACATCGGGGTTCGACGGCAGCGGCAAACGAAGCTGTAGGCGGGCCATCCTCGGCTCGATATTGGCGACGATGGGGTTATGGATCCGCGGTTGATCGCGGCGGGACGCCGCTCCTACATCGGGGTTCGACGGCAGCGGCAAACGAAGCTGTAGGAGGGCCGTCCCGGCCCGATGATGGCGAGGACAGAGTTAGCGATCCGCGGTCGATCGCGGCGGGGACGCCGCGCCTACATCAGAGGTTGGCCTCTGCGGCGAACGCAGATGTAGGAGCGCCGTCCTCGGCGCGATTTAGCCTGCGCTAATGCCGGCCGCGGCTAGCAGCTTGGCTGGCTCAAGGCGTTCTTTGTAGTCAGGATTCGCGTGCACGAAATCGATTTCACCATCGGCGCCGATCAAAAACACGGCCGGCACCGGTAACTGGTGGTGATCGTAACCAGACGTTTCCTCAAGATCGAGACCGTAGCCTTTGTACTTTTCGACCGTTTCGTCGTCCAAGCGGAACGCAATACCGAAGCGGCGGCCAACTTCGAGACTGGCATCGGACAGCAACTCGTAATCGACTTTCTCGGTAAGACTATCGACCAGAATTTCGGGCCGATCGGCCGACAAGAAATAGACGTCGACACCGGCGTTATTGAGTGTCGGAACAGCGTCGCGCAGCTCGGCAAGGTGGGTATTGCAGAACGGGCACCAGCCGCCGCGGTAGAAAATCAGCATCGCCGGCTGTGACAGCGCATTCGCGCGGAACTCGAACTTCTCGCCGGTTGGCCGCAAAGCATCGAAATCGGGTGCGGTTGCGCCAACCGCTAATGGCTGCACGTCTTCGGCAGAATCAGGAACGTGCTGACCGGCGAATGCGATCGACAACAACAGCGCTAGGGCAAGCCCGGTAAACGAGCGGGGGATGATTTGGCTCATGGAAAAATCCGCACAAAAATTAGGGTACTGCGGTCTACGACCGGACCAACCGGGAAATTGTTTCAACCGCCGGCAAATTAAATGCCGAGCGACTGAATTTTCCGGGTCAATGTGTTGCGGCCCCAGCCCAACAAGCGAGCGGCTTCCTGGCGATGGCCGCCGGCGGCCGCCAGTGCGGCGCGGATCAAGATTCGCTCGCAATCGGGTATGACGACGCCGGTTAAGCCCTCAGGCGGGGGTGTTTTGGCCGCACCCGCCGCCCAGGCCGCCAGCGCAGACTGCCACTGTCCGACCGTTCCGGGCGCCGTGTCACGGAGCTCAGCTGGCAAATCGTCGAGCCCGATGTTGTTTCCAGGAGCCGTTACCGTTAGCCGCCGGCAAAAATTGACGAGCTGGCGGACATTACCCGGCCAGTCGAAATCGACCAGCTTCTGCATAGCGGCTGGGTCGAGTTGTTTACGCTCGGTTTCGAGTTCGGTCGCGGCACTACTGAGGTAATGATCGATTAAGCGCGGTATATCCTCACGGCGCTCGCGGAGCGGCGGCGATTCGATCCGGATCACGTTGAGTCGATGGTAAAGGTCTTCGCGGAACTCGCCGGCTGAAACCGATTTCTCGAGCGTCTTATTGGTGGCCGCGATGACGCGAACATCGACCTTTACAGCGGTCTGGCCACCGACGCGGTAGAACTCGCCCTCGGCGAGCACACGCAACAGCCGGGTTTGAAGATCGAGCGACATATCGCCGATCTCATCCAAAAATAACGTACCGCCATCGGCCTGCTCAAAACGTCCGATTCGCCGGGTCTCGGCGCCCGTGAACGCACCGCGCTCGTGTCCGAATAACTCCGACTCGAGCAGCTCGGCCGGTATCGCGGACATATTCAGCGCGACGAACGGCGCTTCATGACGCGGACTGTTCTCGTGCAGCGCCCTTGCCACGAGCTCTTTACCGGTACCGGACTCGCCGGTAATCATGACGGTTAGGCTCGTTTTGGCGAGCCGGCCGATCGCCCGAAAGACATCTTGCATGGCCGGCGCTTGCCCAACCATGCGCGGCGCTATCGATGGATCGAAATCGTCATTGACGGCGACCGTCGCCTCGCGAGCCGCCCGCGCCACCAACTGCACCGCATCGTCGACGTCAAATGGCTTCGGTAAGTACTCAAACGCCCCACCACGATACGCTTTGACGGCTGTATCGAGGTCGGAATGCGCCGTCATGATGATGACCGGCAAGGCGGCATGCGTATTCGCAAGCTCATCGAGCAATTGCAGCCCATCTTTGCCCGGCATGCGAACGTCGGTCATCAGTACATCGGGTGTTTCGCTACCGAGCGCATCGAGCACGCTATCGGCGGTTTCGAAACTGCGTGTGTCGATACCGCTTTGACCGAGTGCCTGCTCGAGTACCCAGCGGAGCGAATGGTCATCATCAACGACCCAGGCTTTGATTCGTGCATTCATGCGATCGGTAGTCGAATAAAGAAAACGGTTCGTTGCGGCCGGGTCGAGAACTCGATTAAGCCGCCGTGGCGATTAACGAGCTCCTGGGCGAGCGGCAGCCCGATACCGGTGCCGTCAGAACGGCCAGTAACTAGGGGGAAGAAAATCGAATCGCGAATGTCTTCGGAGATACCGGGACCATTGTCTTCGATCTCGATACTGGCAATAACCCGGTGAAACTTCGGCCCAATGTTGTAGTTGGCAACCGCCCGAGTACGTAAAACGATGGTGCCACCAGCCGGTAACGCGGCAATGGCGTTATTCACGATGTTGAGCACGGCCTGAATAATCTGGTCGCGATCGAGTGTTAGCGGCGGCAAACTGGTGTCATAGGCGCGTATGACGTGAACGTCGTCGGCATCGTCGGTGGATTCAACCAAACGCGCGACGTGCTCGAGAATCTCGTGAACGTCGAGTGGCCGTTTTTCGGTTTTTTGGCCAGGCCCCAACAACGTATCGGCCAAGCCCGCCAGACGATCGACCTCGGTAACAATTACCTCGGTGTAGCGCTCGAGTTGCTCATCATCGACCTGACGCGACAACAATTGGGCAGCACCGCGAATACCGCCCAGTGGATTTTTGATCTCGTGGGCAAGTAAGCGAACCATGCGCCGGCTGGCGCCATGTTGTTGCAGCAACATGTTTTCACGGTGAGCACGAATCCGACGCGTGATATCGGAGAACTCAACAATGACGCGTTGGTGCGAACGCAGCTCATGCGGCGTTACGCGGCAGTCGACGACCCGGTCCTCCGGGAATCGCGGGTTAGCCGTGAGGGTGAGATCCTGCGCAAAACTGTGGTGTTGCTTAATAGCCGATGTGATCATCGCGCCGAGCTCATCGGCGACACTCGGTAGATGCCCCACTAATGCTGAGCCAAGCGCTTGTTTGCGACTGGTACCTAACAGCATTTCAGCGGCGGGATTCATATCGACGATTTTTTGGTCGGCGTTCATGACGACGACAGCGGTACTCAATTGATCGAGTACATCGTCGATGATGGGCACCGCGCTCATGTGCGCAGCCCCGGACGTGCCAAGCGCGGTTTAGCTAGCGCCGAATGGTGGCTTGCTGGACGTAGAAGCGTCGGGTTGAGCTTTGCTGCAGCACGTTGCCGTCGATGTCCTCGACTTGCGCCCGCAACGTATGCTCGCCGCGATAAACCTCGTTCAATGCGATATCGAGTTGGTTCGTCGGCAGTCCGGTCAACCGGATCCCATCGTAGATCAGGTAGAGCCGATGACTCGGATCGAGACTCGGTGACAACCGTAAGGCCACCGTCATGACGGCACCTATGTTCCACAGCGTTTCGCCCTGTTGAGGCCGGACAATTTCAAGCCGTTCGTACTCCGTCGTCGCGGGCGGCGTCGCTGGGCTCGCGGTCGTGGACGTTGCGGCCGCCTCTGTTGGCGCCGGTGTGTCCGTAGCGGGCGCCGACTCGGAGAGAAGCGACGTGAAACCTGTGTCGCGAACTTCGAGTTCGACTTGCTCGGCTCCTTCCGTTGGTCGGTCGGAGTAATGCACGACACCGTTCTCATCAACCCAGCGGTACGCTTGGGCAGAGACAGTGGCGGCGGCGAGCAGCCAGCAAATAGCGAAAACGGTCCTCATACCGACAGGATACCGCTGCGCCAGTCGCCTCACCAGTATCAACCGGCCGACCCCCAAATCAGGGGTCGGCCGGCACATTTTGTTAAAGGCTGTAGTAGGCCTCGAATTCAACCGGATGGGTTGTCATGCGAAGGCGCGTTACCTCCTCCATCTTCAGCTCGATATACGCATCAATCAGATCGTCCGAGAACACGTCGCCGGCGGTCAGGAAGGCGCGATCGGCGTCTAGGGCGTCCAACGCCTCGTCCAGCGAGAACGCAACCAGGTCGAGCTTCGCCTCCTCCTCGGGCGGTAAATCGTAAAGATCTTTGTCGGCAGGATCGCCGGGGTGGATCTTGTTCTGGATGCCGTCCAGACCGGCCATCAGCAACGCAGCGAAGGCGAAATAGGGATTTGCCATCGAGTCCGGGAAGCGCACTTCGATCCGCCGTGCTTTCGGGTTGGAAACGTAGGGGATACGAATCGATGCCGAGCGGTTGCGGGCCGAGTAAGCGCGGATGGTCGGCGCTTCGAAGCCGGGGACGAGCCGTTTGTAGCTGTTCGTGGACGGGTTCGTGAAGGCGTTGATCGCCTTGGCATGCTTCAAAATGCCGCCGATATAGTACAACGCTGTTTCGGAAAGACCGCCGTAACCATCGCCAGAGAACAAGTTCGTACCGTCTTTCGACAGCGATTGGTGGACGTGCATACCGTTACCGTTATCGCCAACCAGCGGTTTGGGCATGAACGTGGCGGTTTTGCCGTACGCGTGGGCGACGTTGTGCACGGCGTACTTGTAAATAAGCACCTCGTCAGCCTTGCGGACCAGTGAGTTGAACTCGGCACCGATCTCACACTGGCCGGCCGTCGCGACCTCGTGGTGATGCACCTCGGTTTTGACGCCAAGCTCTTCCATCGCGAGACACATCGCGGAGCGAATGTCGTGCAACGAGTCGACCGGCGGTACCGGGAAGTATCCGCCTTTGACGCCGGGGCGATGGGCATAGTTTCCGTCTGGGTATTCTTTGTCCGACGACCATTTAGCCTCGACCGAATCAATGGCGTAGAACGCACCTTTCATATCAGCGTCGAACCGAACACTGTCGAAGACGAAAAATTCGTTTTCCGGTCCGAAGAACGCCGTGTCGGCAATGCCGGTCGACTTAAGGTACGCCTCAGCGCGGTGGCCGAGCGAGCGCGGGCAACGGTTGTAGCCTTGCATCGTCGCCGGCTCGATAACGTCGCAGCGCAGGTTAAGCGTCGTCTCGTCGGTGAATATATCGACCACCGCCGAGCTAGCGTCCGGCATCAAAATCATGTCGGACTCGTTGATGCCTTTCCAGCCGGCGATCGACGAGCCATCGAACATCTTGCCTTCCTCAAACGCGTCCTCGTCGAGGGTATGAGCAGGGACGGTGACGTGCTGCTCCTTGCCTTTGGTGTCGACAAATCGGAAGTCGACAAACTTCACTTCTTTTTCTTCGATTAGGCTGAGAACGTCAGCGGGGGTCATCTTGCTCTCCTGTTCTGGTCTAGCGCTGTGTCAATACTCGGTAGGGATCAGTAATGCAGAGTCTGTGCCATTTTGGGGCAGTGGCTCGCGTCAATAAAATCAGTTGCTTATCGGCCTGGGAAGGCGACCGTCAGGCACCAGGCTGGTGCAATCCAACAAATATGCACCATAACGGTGCTCTTTGACGACAGCAAGTCGCAAGGGCGGGTGCAATCGAAGGCGGACTTTAGGGTGCGGTTCGCTATACTGCGGCGCACCAAAAAAGCCGACACATCGGCACGGTCCGGGAACCAGCATGACATCTTCGGTAGCGACACCGCCTGCGACATTTCAGGGCCTTATTTTGCGTCTCCAACAGTATTGGGCGGACCGAGGTTGCGTCATTCAGCAGCCGTACGATATGCCGATGGGCGCGGGCACGTTTCATCCGGCGACGTTCTTGCGAGCCGTTGGCCCTGAGCCCTGGAGCGCCGCTTACGTGCAGCCGTGCCGGCGGCCAAGCGACGGCCGTTACGGCGACAATCCATTTCGGCTGCAGCATTACTACCAATATCAGGTTGTCATCAAGCCATCGCCGTTAGCGATTCAGGACTTGTATCTCGACTCGCTTCGCGCACTCGGCATCGATACGCAGATACACGACATACGCTTCGTTGAAGACAACTGGGAATCGCCCACGCTAGGCGCCTGGGGTCTCGGCTGGGAAGTGTGGCTAAACGGCATGGAGGTAACGCAATTTACCTACTTCCAGCAAGTCGGCGGCCTCGAATGCAAACCGGTCACCGGTGAGATCACCTACGGGCTCGAGCGTATTGCGATGTACCTGCAAAACGTAGAAAGCATTTTCGATTTGATCTGGACAGACGGTCCGCTTGGTCGCGTGACCTACGGCGATGTGTTTTTGCAGAACGAGCGCGAGCAATCGGCGTTTAACTTTGAAAAGGCGGATGTTCGGCAGCTGTTTAGCCAGTTCGATATTGCGGAACAAGAATGCCGTCGGCTTATCGACGATGGTCTGGCGTTACCGGCGTATGAACAGATGCTAAGCGCATCGCACACCTTCAATTTGCTCGATGCACGCTCGGCGATTTCGGTAACGGAGCGCGCGGCCTATATTTTGCGGGTTCGCGGTATGGCGCGGTCGGTCGCCGAGGCGTACTACGCGAGTCGGGAAGCGCTCGGGTTCCCGATGGTGTCGTCGGTTTCGCGCGGTGCAGCGGCATGACCGATAGCGGTGCGTTGTTGGTCGAAATCGGCATGGAGGAGCTACCGCCGCTCAGCCTAGAACCGTTGTCGATCGCGTTTTGTGAGGCATTAACGCAAGCGTTGGTCGAGCTCGATTTCGACCCAAATGCGATTGAGCGCTTTGCGGCGCCGCGACGCTTGGCGGTGCTGATTGGGAGCGTGGCGACCCGGCAACCCGATCGGCGCGAGACTGTGAAGGGTCCACCGGTAAGCGTCGCGCTCGACGAAGCGTATAAGCCGACGACAGCCGGCGAAAAATTTGCCGAGCGTTGCGGCGTGCCGTTCGAGGCACTCGGCCGCAGTAGCGATAAGAAGGGTGAGTATCTGTCGTTGGTACGCGAGGTGCCGGGACAAGCGCTCAGCGAGCAGCTCCAAGGCGCGGTCGACACGGCGCTGAAAGCACTACCAATAGTTAGGGCCATGCGCTGGGGCGATGGCGCGTACGAATTCGTCCGACCGGTCCATTGGGTCGTCGCGCTATTGGATGGCACGGTAATGCCGCTGACCGTTTTCGGCCAGGAAGCGGACCGATTCACACATGGGCATCGGTTCCATACCGCTGGTCCTATCCCAATCGATCACGCGAAGTCCTACGAGGCGACGTTGATCGGAGACGGTTATGTCGTTGCGGCGCCGGCGGCGCGACGAACCGAGATTGCCGAGCGGGTCGCGGACGCGTTAACAGCGGCCGGTGGAAACGCCGTGATGGATGAGGCGCTACTCGATGAGGTAAGCGCGCTGGTGGAATGGCCAGTGGCGGTCGTCGGCACGTTTCCGGACGCCTATCTTCGCTTGCCGCGTGAGGTCTTGGAATCGACGTTGAAAAAACACCAGCGGTACTTTCCCGTCACCGCTAGCGACGGTCGGTTGCTGGCTAAGTTCGTTACCGTCAGTAATCTCGATAGTCCTGAACCGGAAAAGATCGCCCGCGGCAACGAACGGGTCATTACACCGCGCCTAGCAGATGCCGCGTTTTTCTACGACGCCGATGTTACGACGCCACTGGCCGAGCGCGTTGCCAAGCTCGACGCCATTGTCTTTGAAAAACAGCTCGGTAGCTTGGGCGATAAGACTCGCCGACTCGTCTCACTGAGTGCAGCACTGTCGGAGCTGTTAGCGATTGATGGCGCATTGGCCGAACGGGCGGCTACGTTGTCGCGAGCGGACCTCGTGACCGACATGGTCGGCGAATTTCCAGACCTGCAGGGCATTATGGGCGGCTACTACGCCGCTGCCGGTGATGAGCCGGAGGCGGTGGCAACGGCGGTCAGCGAGTTTTACCGGCCGGCGTTCGCCGGTGATGCCATTCCGAGCAGCTCGGCTGGTCAAGTGATCGCGATTGCCGATAGGGCCGACACGCTGGCCGGCGTATTCGCTGCCGGCAAGCGGCCGAAAGGTAATAAAGACCCGTTCGGACTTCGGCGAGCGGCATTGGGTCTGGCTCGGATCGCCATCGAGGCGAGCTTGTCGTTCTCACTGCCGGCGTTGCTTGAAAAAGCCGTGGCGACGCAACCGATCGGTAGCGACGATGGGCTGGCGACGACGCTGTATGACTTTATTATCGACCGCTTACGCGCTCATGTCGTTGCCAGTCGCCAAGACGTAAGTGCAGAAGTGTTTGATGCGGTCGCGGCCAATCGTCCCGACAGCTTGGTCGATTTTATGGCTCGACTCGATGCCGTCGTGGACTTTGCTGAGTTTGATGAAGCTGAGTCACTGGCCGCGGCGAATAAGCGGATTGCCAATCTCCTTAAGAAAACGCCAATCGCGGCCGGTAACTCAGCGAACCAAGACCTGTTTGAAGCCGATGCCGAACGCGCGTTGCACGAGGCGGACCGATCGGCGGCCCGTGCACTTGAGCCGTTGTTGGCCAGTCAGGAATACGCGGAAGCGCTGCGACAGCTGGCGGGACTGCGTGAGCCCATCGATCGGTTTTTTGACGAGGTGATGGTAATGGCGAACGACACATCAGTGCGGGACAACCGCTTAGCGTTGCTCGCTGGGATACGGCGCCGCTTTCTGGACATCGCTGATATCTCGGTACTCAGTCGAGCACGTTGATGAAACGGCCGTCGCTCGTGATACTCGATCGCGACGGCGTCATTAACGCCGATTCCGACAATTACATTCGCTCGCCTGCAGATTGGATCCCATTGCCGGGGTCCATTGAGGCGATTGCTCGGCTGCACCGAGCAGGAATCCCAGTAACCATCGCGACCAACCAGTCGGGAATAGCGCGGGGCTATTTCTCGCGATCGACCTTGTACCGGATTCATGCGAAGTTGCGTCGCGCGGTGCGCGCCGCCGGTGGCGATATCGCGGCGATTGCGTTCAGTCCGTATGGGCCGAATGACAATAGCGATTGCCGTAAACCCCGACCTGGGATGGTGATTCGCCTATTGCGTCGCTTTCATGTAACGGCCGAGCAAGCCATTCTCATTGGTGACTCATCACGCGACCTTGCGGCGGCCGAGGCAGCGGGCGTACCGGCATGGTTGGTATTGACGGGCAACGGCAAAGCGGCGCTCGCCGGCGAACCGAAACCGGCGGCGGTGTATCCGGACCTTGCGGCAGCGACCGACGCATTGCTTGAGTTGCCGGTGTAGCTATGTTGCTCGCTCGATCGCTGCTTTTTACGACATTCATGATTTTGTCGGTGGCTGTCTATGCAACGGTCTTACTGTGTTTGGCGCCATTGCCGCATCGGCATCGTTACAAGGTAGCGGTGGCCTGGGTGCGATTGAACCTCGCTGCGCTGCGAGTCATTTGCGGCTTGACGTACGAAGTGAGGGGCACCGAGAACATTCCAACGGACGCAGCGGTTGTGATGTTGAAACACTCGTCAGCACTGGAAACCTTGGTGGAGTTGGAGGTGTTCCCGGTGCAAACGTGGGCCTTGAAGCGCGAATTGATGTGGTTACCGTTGTTTGGCTGGGCCATGCATTTATTGAAGCCGATTGCCGTGCATCGCGGCGCTGGCAGAAGCGCCGTTAATCAATTGGTTCAGAAAGGTGCGGAACGCCTGAGGGAGGGCGTTTTTGTGATGATTTTTCCCGAAGGCACCCGCGTCGCCCCGGGTGAAACGGGTCGCTATGGCATCGGTGGTGCGGCGTTAGCCGTACGCTCACGGGTTCCGATCGTTCCAGTCGCCCATAACGCCGGCGATTATTGGCCACGTCGAAGCTGGCTAAAGTATCCCGGAACGGTTCGCTTCGTCATAGGGCCACCGATTGCGACAACGGATCGCGAGCCACGCGAGGTGACCGCCGACGTTAAGGCGTGGATAGAGACGGCGACCGACGACATTCGGCGCCGCGATCAGCGGCGCGGTTATGGTCTAGGATTAGCCGGCGATTAAGCGACCCGCCAAACGAAGCTGTAGGAGGGCCGTCCCCGGCCCGATGATGGCAACGAAGGAGATAACAATCCGCGGATGATCGCGGCGGGACGCCGCTCCTACACCGGGATTCAACGTCGACGGCAATCGGAGATGTAGGAGGGCCGTCCTCGGCCCGATGGTAGCGACGACGGAGTTAACAATCCGCGGTTGATCGCGGCGGGACGCCGCTCCTACACCGGGGTTCAACGTTGGTGGCGATCGAAGTTGTACGCGCAACGTCTCGGCGCGATCGCGTCATCGATACACACGGCCCACTGAATGGGTTAACTACAACTCCGGCTCCGTCCAAAGATAAATAGCGCTCGGTATCGCCATCGTTGCAAAGAACGCGACGAACAAAAGGTCAAACCACTGCTCGGCATTTAGGCGGGTTACCGGTGCGCCGAGTTTGGCGGCTAACGCCAAAGAAATATCGAGTACGATGACCGCGCTGTAGAGGCATATAGATCCAACATAAGCGTGCCGGTACACCGTCCCGCGCACTGCACGCATACGTTCATCGACAAGCTCATCCGGCATATCGGGGATCGCGCGGCTGGCGGTTTGCATCGCAAAAAGCAGAACAAAAAACCCGACGATACCGAGAAGCGCGACCACCGGTTGGTCAAGATAATTCGCGAACCCGTAGATCAGCAATACTGCGAACGTCACGACCACGAGGCGTTTGCGATTGGCTGGTGTACGCAACCAATTCCAACGCCGGTCGTTTAATCGCCGTTCGGCATGCGTCTCAGCTAATTGCAAAAACTCCGCTCGCTTCTCGCGCAGTTGTTGCTCTCTTTCACTCATGAGGATGACTCCGCTGGGGGTTTGAAGATCTGCACGCTGAGCGGCTGCATCGGGTCAAGTGAAAACACGGCCTCAACCGGCATTTTAAAAAGCTGCGCGATTCTCAACGCCAACACCAAGGACGGCTTGTACTCGCCGCGCTCCAAGTAACCGATGGTTTGGTAGTGCACGCCGACGGCTTTGGCCAAATCTTGCCGGGACATACCGTGTTCTGCGCGCAACACGCTCAAACGGTTGTAAACCGGCAGATCGTCGTCTTTGGATGTCCTAGGCATGAGCTAGAATATAGTAATAATGCTATATTCTAGTCAACTAATATAATAAGTCGTTGTTTTCCTAGGTTAGCGTGATCGCGCCCGATCGGCGGCGCCGGTGCAGCTCTTTAGATGTCGAGATTCGAAACAGCCAGCGCGTTACGTTCGATGAACTCACGTCGCGGTTCGACATGATCGCCCATCAGCGTCGTAAAGATCTCGTCGGCTCGAATAGCGTCTTCGATCTTCACTTGCATCAGGCGCCGGGTCTGCGGGTTCACCGTGGTCTCCCAGAGCTGATCGGCGTTCATCTCGCCGAGGCCTTTGTAACGCTGAATCGTTTGACCACGGCGTGCTTCGCTCATGAGCCAATCAACAGCATCGCTGAACGTGTCAATCGGCCGTTCTTTATCGCCGCGAGACACGGTCGCACCGTCGCCGATGAGGCCGTTTAGTTCAGCCGCCAAATCCATGATCTTGCGGTAATCGCTGGAGGCGAAGAAGCTGGCCGTTAAGCGTCGCGTTTGGCGAACGCCATGGTGTTGGCGAGCGACTTCAATAAACGCCTCTTCACCATCGCCGATGAGCTCAGCAGAGAACGAACCGTCGTGACGCGCAAGGTCGGTTACTTGATCGCTCGCTTTCGGAAGCGCGCTATCCAATTGCGCAACCCAGCTACTAAGTGTTGCCGTATCGGCAAACGCGCCCGCTGACAATGCCGGTAAGCTGGCCAAGGCTTTTAGCACCGTTTCAAAATAGCGCTGTGATAAGTGCGCGATCATCGACTGCACGGCGAGGTAGTCGCTGGCCAGTTTCTCAAGCGCCTCTCCACTGAGCGGCGGCGCACCATCGCTGACGACCAACGCCGCCCCATCGATGGCGGCACTTAACAGGTGATCGGCGAGTTCCTGATCGTCTTTGACGTAGACCTCTTGTTTGCCGCGCTTAATTTTGTACAACGGCGGTTGTGCGATGTAGATATGCCCGCGTTCGATCAGCTCCGGCATTTGCCGGTAGAAAAACGTCAGCAACAGCGTACGAATATGCGAGCCATCTACATCAGCGTCGGTCATGATGATAATGCGGTGGTAACGCAGTTTGTCCGGATCAAAATCGTCTCGACCGATACCGCAGCCCAAGGCCGTAATGAGCGTGCCGACCTCGGCTGACGACAGCATTTTATCGAAGCGCGCTTTCTCGACGTTCAAGATTTTGCCTTTCAACGGCAAGATGGCTTGCGTGCGTCGATCCCGGCCCTGCTTTGCCGACCCGCCTGCTGAGTCACCCTCGACCAGAAACAACTCGGATAACGCCGGGTCTTTCTCTTGGCAATCGGCCAGCTTGCCGGGCAAACCGGCGATATCGAGCGCGCCTTTACGACGAGTCATCTCGCGAGCCTTACGCGCCGCCTCGCGTGCACGTGCGGCTTCTTGGATTTTCGCGACGATCGACTTCGCATCGGTCGGTGACTCCAACAAATACGCCTCGAGCGCCTCGTTCATGGCGGACTCGACAATGCCTTTAACCTCAGACGACACCAATTTGTCTTTCGTCTGGGATGAGAATTTCGGGTCTGGCACTTTGACCGACAATACCGCTGTCATTCCCTCACGAGCGTCATCGCCGGTAGGGGTTAGCTTTTCTTTCTTGCCGGCGAACTCTTTCTCGATGTAGGTGTTCAACGTTCGCGTCAGCGCCGAGCGGAAACCGGCCATGTGGGTGCCGCCGTCGCGTTGCGGAATGTTGTTCGTGTACGGGAACATGTTTTCTTGGTAACCGTCATTCCACTGGACGGCGGCCTCGACAACGACATCGTCCTTCTCGGTTTGGAAGTAAAAAACGTTGTCGTGGATCGGGGTTTTATTGCGATTGAGGTGCTCGACGAACGAACGGATCCCGCCCTCGTACTCAAACACCTCGTGCTGCTCGGTACGTTCGTCGCGAAGCTCGATGCGGATACCCGAGTTGAGGAACGACAGCTCGCGGAGCCGCTTGGCCAAAATATCGAAGCTAAATTCCGTGTCCGAGAAGATGTCGTCGCTGGGCCAAAAGCGGACTTGGGTCCCGGTTTCGTCGGTCGCCTCTCCTTGAGCCAGCGGGGCAACCGGCTCACCGAGACGATACTCCTGGCGGTGGACGTAACCGTCCCGGCGAATCGTCAGCGTCAGATCCTTGGACAGCGCATTGACAACCGAGACCCCAACGCCGTGCAGGCCGCCGGACACCTTGTACGAATTGTCGTCAAATTTTCCGCCAGCGTGCAGGACGGTCATGATGACCTCCGCTGCGCTACGGTTTTCCTCTGGGTGGATTCCGACTGGGATACCGCGGCCGTCATCGATGACACCGACAGAGCCATCTTCGTAAATGGTGACCGTGATGCCGCTGCAGTGGCCAGCTAACGCCTCGTCGATTGAGTTGTCGACGACCTCGAACACCATGTGGTGCAGACCGGTGCCATCGTCGGTGTCACCGATGTACATTCCGGGCCGTTTTCGGACGGCCTCAAGTCCTTTTAGGACCTTGATATTACTGCTGTCGTAGTCGTCACTCATGCGTAGCAAGCTCTGCTGAATAGCCGGCTATTTTAGCACGCTTGCAGGTCCAAACGGTTGCTTGGAGGGGGCCTGAATGCCCCGTTTATTGCCTAACGAAACTGACCCTGTTCCACGTGGAACATGGGGGCGTCGGCCGGCAGATTTAGGCGACTTGCATCCAACGCTGTCACGATCCGCTGACAAGGAACATCAAACACCAGCTCTAACAGCCGGTCGAGGTTGTTGGCGT
This sequence comes from Pseudomonadota bacterium, assembly GCA_039183535.1. Lineage (GTDB taxonomy): Bacteria > Pseudomonadota > Gammaproteobacteria > Steroidobacterales > Woeseiaceae > JBCAXA01. Next base: position 14,003 of record JBCDBO010000078.1, read on the forward strand.
CAAGTTCGGCTGCTGGATCATCCAGCATGACGACCGATTCCTGCCCAGTCTGCGCCTGCACCGCAGCCACTTGCGCGATGACCAGCGCCGTCGCCAGCAACTTCTGTTGACCTCGAGACACCTGGTGGCGAGCAACACGGGACCGAAAGTCGATGCGTAAATCGGCGCGGTGAGCGCCATCGCCAGTCAAACCCGACTCTCTATCACGACTGCGATGTTCCCGAAGCAGCGTTGCTAGCGGTACGTCCTCTTTCCAACCCTTTTTGAAACTAAGGCTGACATCGGTTTCTGGCAACACACGATCGACAAGCGCTGGCCAATGCTCGTACAATAACTCCAATCCCGACTCGCGCATGGCCGTCAGCTTATCCGCCAGTTTCGCCACCGACGCGTCCCACGAGTCTAATTCCGACTCAGACGCCATCGCCCGCAACGCCGAATTTCGTTGGCTGACGGCCCGTCGATATTGGGACCACGTCTCCATGAAGGCAGGTTCCACGTGAAACACACC
>JBCDBO010000079.1:0-13939 GCA_039183535.1 Pseudomonadota bacterium
CCGCCACGAAGCCGACCACAACACCCCCACCCATGTAGGAGCGGCGTCCCCGCCGCGATCAACCGCGGATTGCATCGACACCGCCATCATCGCGCCGAGACGGCGCTCCCACACCGTCGACAACCACAACACCCCCACCCATGTAGGAGCGGCGTCCCCGCCGCGATCAACCGCGGATGACATCGCCGCTCCCATCATCGCGCCGAGACGGCGCTCCTACAGCTTCGTTCAGCGGCCGCCTAAACCGTACACAATACCGCCGACCGAGAGAGCGCCAATACCGCAATACCATTAAACACAAACCAACCCATCACCCAGATCACAAACCTATAGCGCTTGTCATCACGCCGACGCGGCCAAGTCTTCGCCAAATACCCAATTATAAAAATCTCGAGCACGACAAGAATCAACGACACCGGCACACCAAACACGCCGGCGATACAGGCAAACACATCAATCGGATCGTTACCGGTCGCGATAGCAGCCGCTAACGCGATAAGTCCATGAACCGCCATAACACCAAGCAAGCAAATCATTGCCAGCTGACGCATGCGCATTCCCCGTAACACCAGATACGCGAGCATGCCCCAGGTCGCCAACAACAAAACGCCCCAAACCGACGCAGGTACTAATGCGAAATACAGCACTGACAATATCCCCGACGCTGTTTCTCCCAACAAGCATACGTTCGAACAAGACGCTGTAGCGACTGGAAACCCAAAACCGTCTATGACCCACACAGCGATCTATACGCAAGACGCGTCAGCCGTATCACCGAGGCAATACCCTCGCCTCCAAGATGCGGTCTTGTCGTCGGCCACTGTTGACCGGCATTATTTCGACCGAGCAATACGTCACAACCGTCGCCAATGTCTGAGTCACTTATAACGCGCCAACCCATCGCGCTCGCCAAGATCATAACCAGCCTGTGTCTCGTGATTGGGCTGAGCGGCTGTCCCGACGAACAAACGTTAGAGCCGTTCACCAGCGACGGTTGTTCGCTATTTCCAGATCGCGCCGAAGCATTCGATCAAGACTGGTGCCACTGCTGCGTCGAACACGATATCGCCTATTGGAAAGGTGGCACTCGCGCGGAACGTGAAGCCGCCGATCGGACGCTGCAGTCGTGCGTTGCCGACAGTACCGGCAGCGAATCGCTCGCACGATTGATGTATGAGGGCGTCCGCAGCGGCGGTCGACCGGAGTTTCCAACCTGGTATCGCTGGGGCTATGGCTGGTCTGATAACCGTGGTTATCAAGCATTGTCTAACGAGCAATCACGGCAAGCGGAATCCATCTTGATGCAGTACCGGGATTCGGTGACTAAGCAGGCCTGCGGCAGCGATCTGTAGCATCAGCTTTGCTACACCGCCGACCGTCGCGTCCGAGACAAGCTACGTCAGTTCTTCGTGAAAGCGCAGCAAATTGCCGAACGGGTCCTCCATCTCTAGCTGTAGCGTATTCCATGGCGACGTCGAAATAGCTGGCGGGCTATACCGCCCAGCGTTAGCCGTGAGCTCCGCGTGCATTGCCCGTAGACCGGTCGTATCAATGTAAACAGCACTGCCAAATTGAAAGCGCGCATTGGCCGACAATTGCAAACGAATGCCGTTGCGCGACACCTGCATATACACAGGAGCCCCCGGTTCATAGTAGTGCTCCCAATCGAGCACAAAACCGAGATACCCACAATAGAACGCTTTTGCTTCGTCGACGCTCCCGATCCGTAAGATTGGAATGGCCTCGAACGTCAGTGCAGTCATCGTCGTTTACCGCCGTGAGGTGTCATAGGCGTACCCGACCACGTTCGAAACCTCGTCCGGGCTTAACGAACGATACAACGCATTCGCCGCTGCATTATCGACCTCAGTGCCGAGCCAGAGCTCTTCGCAGTTGCTCGTTGCGGCGATCTCTATAAACGCCTGCATAATCCGCTTGCCAGCACCTTTTTGCCGTTGGTCGACGCAGACATCAACCTCATCGACATACAGCCAACGTTCATTACCGTAAGGCTTGTAAGCGAAGCAGCCTGAACCAATACCCATTAATGTTGAGTCGCTTTTGTCGGCGCCATAGCACGCGATAAAAATCGAACTATCACGTGCCAAGTAGAATCGTAGTGCGTCTTCTGTATACGGCGCAATGTCGTTTGCCGCGTCCCATGAGGCGGCGTTGATATCGCTAACCAATTTGCTGAGATCGTCCCGCAAAGAAACAACTTGCACGTTCAAAAGCGCCATCTCATCCATCGCCATCGCGTGGCGCAGAAATGCGATACACATAGCTGTCGCTGCCGCCAGGGTCCGCTCTGAGCCCGATCCGCACACCGCCGATTTTCTCAATCGCTCGTTGAGAGCGAATATTCGTGGTGCCGATCATAAATAGGACATGCTCTACGTAGCGAAATGCGTGCCGCAGCATCAGTTGCTTCATCTCACCGTTGTATCGGCCGCCCCAATACGAGCGGGCAAGAAACGTCCAACCGATCTCAATCTCGCTACGTTCAGCGTCGTAGCCGTGGTATCGCGAGGAACCGATCACGGCTTGCGTTGCAACGTCGGTCGCGATCAGCGCGCCACCGGACGCGATAGCTTCGTCGAAAAAAGCGCGAAAAACACGGTATTCGTAGCGATCGTTGGCCGGGTGCTGTATCCAGATTTTTGGATCCGATGCAACCGCGTAGAGCGCCTCAAAATCATCGGCGTGCAATGGCCGTAATGAGACATCTGTACCGTGGAGAACAGGCTGCAGGTCGAATAGCTCCACGCGGTTACTCACCGAAAACTCCGCGACACGGATGCCAACTCCGGCTGCACCTAGTCATCGATACGCTGGTAGCGGTAAACGTAACCCTGCATCGATTCGTCTCGCCCTGCTGGGCCATACCCGCGCGCGAGTGCCGTATCCATGACGATGGCCATCGCAACATCGATCGACAACGCTGTAGATCGATGTTGCGGCGCATGAGTCACAGCGAGCTCCACGATGGGTGCGTTACCGTCCCACGACGCGACTTCAAGCAAGATCTCATCGACGCTATCAAGGTACGCACCATTGACCTCTGCCGCGACGTCGCCCAGCACGGCACGACGCTCGCCTTTCCAGAACCACCGTTTCAACAATGGCCTTAGGTGGCGCCCCCATTCCGGCGATGTCGTTAGTTGGCCTTTCTTACGCGTCGCCATCGTTGCGAACTACGGTTTTGGGAATGGATGCGTAGCAACAACAGACGCCCCACGGTTGAACGGAAACGGCCGTACCCAGATCCACGTCGCAACGACCAATGAACCGAACAGCGTATAAACGACGATAAATACCCACGAAGGCGCCTCAAAGAACAACAAATTGTGCAACCAGTAGCCGATAAACGACCCCGCATACGTCGCCTCGCCGGCCAATCGGCGCAAATGCATCTCTAACGTTGTCAGCGGGCAGACAATACCGAACCACGATTGAACGACAACGACGCCGATACACGCAAGATGGGTTAACCGAAACCAAGGGTTACGCACCCAGCGCCAGGCGCAAACCCAACCGATGACAATAAGCGCAAGGCCAATGACGATGAACACGACGATCGACACGTGAACAGACAACACAATATCCGCGGCGATGGCATAAAGCGTTACGAGATCCATCGTAGTTAGCGCCGTCGGTGTGGCGATAAGCCTATGTTGCTGCTAGCTGCAACACGCAGTCGTGGCTGGTAAATAGTCACGCTACCCTCGCGGTTACCTCAGTACGTCGTAGTCGAAGCACGTTCATTGTTTATGGGACAGCGACGTACCCGGTAAGTTTACCCAGCGGCTGCGCGTTATCGGCTAGCGGCACCGGCGAGCGGCTGTGTGTTCAATTAGGCGCTGGCGATGCTAGGGTTGTTCGCGTTCATGATCGAAACAGACCGACGGCGGCGTCTCGTTTGGTTCCAGCACAACACGAAGGTGCTCAACCGCATCGGTAATAAGTCCGTCGACACCGATTCGCCGGTAGTACCGCGCCCGGTTTGGCTTGTTAATCGTCCAAACAAATACGCGATAGCCCGCCGCTTTAAAGGGTTCGATATACGCCGATTTTAGCGATCGTCAGCCCTTTAGCGTCACGCCGTCGAGCTTGGCCTTCGCCATCTCAGTGAGAACGGCGTCCGCACTGGGGATTCGGAAAGTCGGAAATCTGCGCGTAAGACGGGTGAGAAAGTGGAACGTCGCGCCAGGCAACTCTGATTTCAGCGTCGTCAGTACCGCGACGTTCTCGCCTTGGATCAAAATACGATTCGGTGGTATCGACGAACGACGAATGACCGTCGCTAAGGTGCGGTAGCGCTCCGGCGAAGACTCCTTCAAGTCCAGCACGTAGTATCCGCGCGGTGCATCTCGATTCAGAACCGACTGCAACGTTGGCACATCGATATCAGTAGCGACGTTGATTTCTGCGTAGGTCATTGTAGATATACGCCGGCGACCGATCGTCTCATCGTGATAGACGACGATGACACCGTCACGAGAGACACGCAGGTCGAGCTCCACGCCGTCTGCCTTGGCACGCCACGCATCAGACACTGCCGCAAGCGTATTTTCGGTTGCCCGACAGGTGTAGCCACGGTGGGCGATAAGCTCAACGGAATACGCGTCGCAGCAAACAACGACGCTCAGGAGACTAAGCAGGCACCGTACGCGGATAACCGGCATTGTCAGACCGCGTGGTACCAAAGGTAATTACCAGGCAAGGTGCGTGGCGCGTATAACAAATGCACGACACGGCGCCGGGGGCTGTCCGTGAGTTTGGTGGATGAGTGGACAAGGCTCGGCCGCAATACCGCAACGCCGCCTGGCGGCACCACCAACGTCTTGGGCGATGCGCGTTCGCAACTGTCGTGCGTCCCTGGTTCAACCCGGATATCCCCTTCCGGAACCGCATCCAGCGCGAGCCGCACCGCGATACAACGACGTAAAAACGCGATCGGCGCATGAGCGAAGGCCATACCCTCTTTGCGTCCCGCTGGCTTCCAGGGGCCATCCCCCGATATGGGGATAACCGAGTCGCGATGCGGCTTGAGCGACCAGTTCCTGTCGCGACTCTTCCAAAACAAGATGCCTTCAACGGCAACCAAGCCGCTTAAGAACGCGACTAGCGCAGGATCGGCACGTAGCCGCTGCGCTAAGCCTCTGAATACAGCGTCGTTAAGCAGCGTGCGGGTTCCCGACGACGATACCGCCGGTAGATGCGCCGACAGCTGCTGCAGATCGTCACGCGTGAGTAGCGCATCCGTGACGACGAAACCTGACCGTTGAAACTGCTGACCGGTAGTACGGATAACCGCCGTACCTTCACCGAGCATTACACAGCCATGCGTTATTGCCGAAAAGCATCATCGAGATCGCCGGCGTCACGCAGATACGCTTTCAGTGCCGGCAATATGGCTGCAAGGCCCTCGACCGTTGCTGTAACGAGATCGCGTCCGTTCGCGCGGCCCTCGACTAACCAGATCTCTCGGTCCTCCTCACTCACCGAGTCAACGCCAGCTACCGCCTGAAGCGCCTCATCGACAGTAGCGCGAAAGAGCGTCTCCGTTGGCTCATCGCGAATAAATTCGGCGATGGCGACAGAGACATACCAATTGTCATCACCATCGTATTGCGCAGCATTGACGTCGAAGAGAAAACGCTCTGTCGGATTATCTGCTTGATACTGAAAGCCGCGCACACCTTCTTCTGCATCGCTGAACTCGATGACGCCGGCATCTGCAGCAACCGATTCGCTCAGCACGCAAAAGCAGCTGACCATCAAAAAAAGTAAGCCAAATGAAAACCGGCTTACGTTGCCGATCGCGCTATGCGAGTTCGCTCGTACGGACGTCGGACAAAGACTGTATTTACGAACGATGGCAGCTATTGGGTGCATGATGTCTCTGGCTGTCGACTTAGGTTTCTGAGCTTACGCGAATACCGCGCCAATTATGAAGATGCCCGACAACACAGAGACCAGACCAACCGCTCGGCGATCGACCAAAATAGGCGGTGACTCTGCCATGAAGGTGTAAGGGAATCTGCTCCGCCAGTTCTTGGGTGTCGACCAACCACCAAGTCTCATCGCTACGAAGTCGGCGAATTAATTGTCCAAATATAGGGAGTAGTTCCGAGTCCCGTTACGCTCGTCGGTAACGGCGACTTACTGCAGTCGAGACCGAAGCTCATTGACCGATGCACGCCATTCCGCAAACAGTTCCGCATCTTCGGCAAATAGCTGCGCTAATTCCGATACGTCGGTGTTTTCCACGACGGTCAACGCATCTAGCGCTAGCTCAACGTATTTTCGTGGCGGCCGACCCTGCCGTGACGCCCAGCCGCTGATTGGCTCAAACAACTCGGGCGATGGATTACCGAGCATCGCTGCCACCATTTCCGCTGCGGCGATGCCGTAGGCACCGTCCGGTGCTTCCACGTACCCTTTCGTGGATGCAATCGACTGCAGGGTTCCGTACACCAAGCCCTGGCTTGGCTCGTCTTCCAATAGCTGCAAGAAATCTAAGGCATCGTCGTTCGATAACGAACTGACACCCCAGGCGCCGGCATAGGCTGCGCCGGCAAACAGTGACAGCAGAACGACGACCAGTATTCGCACACGATTCATACGCAATTTCTCAACAATGCTTCTGACTTATCAGCCGACACACGCGCGGTGAGCGAAACATCACACCACCACAGGACTACGTCGTAGCGTAACTCGACATCATGCACTTGTGATTGTATATCGCTGAATAATATCACCGGTGTCGCCGTACTCTGCTTCCGAACGTAAGTGCCCGCCGTTCGCCAAAATCATCCGGGCCGACGCGAGGTTGTCTTTCATGCAATGAACATGGATCGGGTCAATTCCTCTTTGCCACGCCTCAGTAACGGTGAGACTTAACAGCCTTTTACCAAGGCCGTTGCCTTGCACCGATGGACGAATACCAAGGCCGATATGACCGCCGGCGGTTTTCAAGGTATCGTTCAATGTATGACGAAGGTTCGAGACACCGAGAATCTCGGCGTCGTCAACCAACCAGAAGGTCGAGTTGGCGACGTGCCCCGGCAGTAAATTCTGACCACTCGCATAGCCGAGCAGGCGCTCGACCAGCGCCGGAAAGTCGGCGTGGTCGAAATCGAGTGGAAATGGATAGCGCTCGGCATCGCCAAGCTCACGAATATACTCGACGTAGCTACCCTCATAGTCGGTACACGGCTCTATGAGCGACGTGGTCATAAAAGCGTACTCCACAGCGCAGTGCGACAACCTGCATGGTTCGCTCGCATTTCGTGGCAGTGCTGCCTACGAACTCGCCGCACTGTACAGCGTAGCGAAACCGATCAGAACGAATCCGACACCCGCCACGTAGTGCAAGTATCGTGGATCGACATACCGCGATACGACATCGCCGGCAGCAACACCGAGCGCCGCACTAAACACCAACGCCAATGCTGCCGCGGTGAACACGAGAGCTTTACTCAGGTTCTGATTAGCCGCGAAAAGCATTGTTGCGATCTGGGTTTTATCACCGAGCTCCGCCAAGAAAATCGTGCCGAACACCGTAAGAAACGCTTTTAATTCCATATTGCTATCCTGTTAGGGTCCGACTAGCGCGCATGTTGCGCTTAGTCGGAACGCTATTCACGATTAAGGTTGAACCAACCCCGGATAAAAAACGCTAAATCGATGCACATCGTATTTGAACGTCCCCGCCGCCATCGCCGGATCGTCTGCCATAAAGGCGCGAACTTCCTCCGCTGAGGTTGCCGAAAAAACGATGAGACCAATGTCGGCGTACCGAGCTCCCAAAACAATATGCCCTGCATCGCGTAAACGCTTCAAATTAGCCGAGTGCTCGCGAAAAAATGCCTGCTGATTCGGCGACTTTGCGTCGTCCCAATTGGGGCCCACGTTAATTTCAACGGCAAAGAGCGTTTTCTGCGCCTCATCGGCCGCCGCAACGCGACCGATCTGGAGTGCGTGCAACGATACGTACGCCAGCGCTAACAACGTACCGATGACAGCAAAGCGTCGGTAGTGACAGTATTTATTCACCATGCTTCTTCGAGTTATCAATGCCTGCGCCGATCAGACAATTTGACGACGCTCTCTACGTCGGTAATGCCTAGCACCATCAGCAACGGTTCAAATCTGAAAGCGACAGCGTAATCAGAGTTACCGATGCCCTTGCGAGCTCTGCCTTGTGGCTGAAAGTAAGCGTTCGCTGTCCAAGGTACAAGAACTGCCACAGCCCTCGCCGATAGGTCGGTAAAAATTACGAGGCTTCGTTTTGGCTTGCCAGCAAATGGACAACGTTGCACGGACTCGCAATCCAGAACCCGTCAAAACCGTCAGGCAGCGGTTCAACGTCATCGCAGCGGATCACACCCGCCGAATCGAGAAACGCTGCCGCCGCGGTTGGTTCTGGATGCGTAATCTCTAGCCACAACTCGGCGTGCGTGCAGGTCACGACTTTGTCGATCCACGGCACTTTGCCACCGAAATCGAATCGTGGCGTTGCCGTGGAATCGGCCGGCGTCAGCTCTGGTAAACCAAGAATCTCTCGATAGAATCTGACCGTCTGGTCGTATTCATGTGGTGGCACTTTCATTGCGATGTTCTTGCCTGGTGCAAAACTCCCCATCACTAGCGCTCCTTCTGTGACTAAACAATCTAAACCGGAAGCCTGCGACTGCTTACCCCATCATCGCAGTGGCCGTTGCACCCAATGCGCACATTGACAATGGCCGTCCTTAGCTACTCGTGATCAGCCATAGAATTAGCGTACCAAGTCCAAACGACACGCAGTAAACCAGTCGACGGCCAATCAACACCCTGGTCAGTGACGCTTTCGTTTCCATGGCGGGCGGCACCACCGGCCGGAATCCAGCAGCGGCAACGGCCGAGGATAAGCTCACGCCAAAAAAGATACCGACAACGAGATACCCGCCAAGACAGCGCAGAAAATAGGCGATCGGCAAACCTTCCGAACAACGCGCTGCCACTGTGGCCGTCACTACGAGCATCGCTATAGAGGCCGCGCCTACCAGTAGATCGACGATGCGGAACATATGAACTAGATCTGCAGGTAGCCCATCTCGCATACGCCTACGTATGCTGCAGGATATTGATCAAACTGCCTGCTGGGTCCCGCACGTAAAATCGACGCACGCCCCACGGTTCGGTCGTTGGCCCGTATTCGATAGATGCACCGAAAGAACGCGCCCGGGTGAGCGCCTCGTCGAGATCATCAACCTCAACCGATAGATTGGGCATCGCGGTTTCAGATCCGCCTTCAGATGCAAGACTGAGCTGAATAGGCATCGACTCGGCAGAGCCGACGGTCGCGATCCACCCCAAATCCATGAGCACACGGAGTCCAAGAACCTCCTCGTAAAATCGCGCTACCTCGCGTGGGTTACCCGCCTGTAGGTCGGCGACGATGCGTTTTACCTTCATTCCATCGCCCTCTAAGACTCACCGAACGATCGAGCCAGTATACGACGTATCGCAGGAAGTACCGGCCGTGAGCTAACCGGTTACGGGGCAACCTAGATTCCTGGTCCGAACGAGTGGAACAGCGCTGCTCAGACCGGCGAATACTCAACACGAACGACCGGAATCCAATTTTTTGTGCGGCGCTCGAGTCGCGAGTCGACGCGTTCGCCCGAGAAATCGGCGTTCGATGCTTGCACGTCGGTACCTTCCGGTAATTCGAGTGCGTTGACGTTAACGACAGCGTAGGTGGTATTGTTGATCTCGCTGATGACAACAGGCGGTACGCCACAGAAGACGCAGATTAAGAACTCCGCGGTTCCGGTTTCAAACTGGTATCTATTGAGCTTCGACGCATCACGCACAGTTACCTGCAGCGATCCGCTAGGATCCGACGTCCAAACCCCACCGTGCTTTTGACAAAAGGAGCACGTGCATGCTCGTGCCGCGAGCGGTGCATCGCTATGGCGAAAGACCAACGTAATATTGCCGCAGTGGCAAGCGCCCTGCGTTTGCCTCTTCGCGCTCACGATGCAAAAACGCTCACGAAAACACTCCTCTCAAGCTGCACGTGGCAGGCTAGCGCGTAACCTCGACCAAAGAGCCGTGCGTTTGGTCGCTTAGTCGGACTTGACCGTCGTCTCTGACGACCTCGACAAGACTGGCTAGGTAGCAACACGCCGATACGCGAGCATCGGCAGCGAGGACCTAGCCACTGCTAACGACTATTCAGTGACCGACGGCAAAGCAAACCGTCCGAATCTACGCATTGCACAAACGTAGCGCGTCGAACCCTTAGCGCCAAGTGCGTTTAGCAGCTAGCGCGCGTGCATCAAGCGGAATAGCCGCCCTTAACCCCCAAAAAACCGACCTTATAACCGGCCGCTCTCAGTTCTTTAGTGGCGATATGATTGGTCCTGGCCAAGGCAAGTAGGTTGATCAGCGGAATAAACATCGCCACAAACAACAGTACCTTCGCGAACCAACCTATCTCCGACCCCAGCAAAATTCTTACCAGGCCGATAAGTGCCAAGATAAGCGCGAGTATGACAAGCAAACCAGCGATACCACCAATGGAACTCACCGACATAGCGGCAATGAAATAAATTACGATCGCATAGATGGCCATCTTCTGACCTTGGGCAAGATGATTAAACGTCTTCTCGTTTAATCCGCCGGCACCTACGCCGGTGCTTAGATCGGATTCGGGAGGCTGGTAGGGATTTTCATTAGTCATATGAACACGTGTCGTCGCCTGCAATCGACGCTTAGCCGAAGGTTTAACACGGGACTAGAATTGCAACAGCGACGAACTCGCCGTGTCACTTACTACCCGCTTAAGTGTTGAGTTAGCCACGGATATCATCGACGACCCGTCTATGGTCCGTCGGCTACGCATAGACAGATGCTTGGCGCATAAGCGGAGCGGCCGCTTTGACACCGAGCAAAGCGGCTTTAAGCCGAACGATTAACAGCAGCGACTTTTCCAACCGTATCTTCACTCGTCATCAGTCGGTGGTGTTTCAGAACGATCGACTCGCCACAATCGAATTTGCCGGTACTCGGCGCCTATACAATTCAATTCTTCGAGCCCCAGTAACGTGCATTTCATATGTACCGCACCCAGCGAACGACCGTTCTCGCAGAGCCCCTGTTCGGTTGCAACGGTAATTGCCCGGCCCTCTACGACCGCGGCTACGCCGGTTGAGGTACAGAAGGTCGAATTATGGCCATCGTTTGGATAAAAAACAGAGACGGTCAGCGTATCTCCTTCAATACAAAAAGTAATCGTATTGAGGCCTGAGCCATCAGGAGACTCCGTCTGCCAACAACCTTGATAGCGCTCGATCTGCGACTCTTCCGCAAGGATGGCCGATGAAGACAAACACACCAGAACAAGGAAATTACGCATCATTTTAGATGCCGCACGACTGCACTTTGTGATTTTCAAGCTCCGTTTCACAATTGACCCGGCGAGCGCACGACGAATCACTTGCCACGTCTATCGGCGTTGACAGCAGTGTTTTTTCGGAAGGCTGCTTGTTCATCACGGCCACCTCGATCCAAATTCGCTCTTGACCGACTCCGGGAGAGCGTTAGGCATAACGTAAACGATATCGCCGCTGACGTATGCCTCGTATCCATAAAGGAACAGTATGCGAGATACGTCTTTTGCAGTTAACGACTCCACGTTTGTCCCGATCAGCGTTACTTTCGCATTAACCCGAGGGTCAAGGATAAAACGTGTTCCGGTTCGCTCAGCGAAGACATTCAAAATAGCAGTAAGCTTTAATCGTTCCGCGTCGGCCTCAACCGGGTCACCATTGGCACCGGTCACAAGAAACGTGCCGATTAACGCGCCTAGAAGTCGCGTGCGCAGTCGGCGGGCGTATCGTCGCCGAGCCTTGTAACGCCCAAGCCGAGTTACGACCGGGGCTGGCAACGACTCGGTGCCAGCCGAGACGGCGGCAGGGTCAAGTTCTAAATGCAGTGGTTTGTTATGGCACTGTTTGTTGTCGCCTCTGGTACGCACGAAACGCTTTCTCCTGTTCGAGAGACAGACTTCTTTTCGAGATTAATGCAGCAATCAACACGTTCGGCAACGACAGAACAAACGCGACTGGACTCAATTCCAAAAATACAAGGAACAATACCAAGCCGACCAGCACGACGATACCCGAGATAGCCATATGTACTCGGTCAAGGCCACGACCAACCCACTTCGCACCGAAACCTACGGCGATACCAGGTAGAACGAAGGCAAGCAGCCGCGCACTGTCGAGCGCAATCGCATAGAGCAAGAACCCTGGAACACCAGCGGCGATTGATCCGATGAACGAACCGATAACAGATTGCTCAGACTGAATCCTCTCACCCAGCGCCTCTTCATCATTCAGCAGCTGTGGGCCATCCTTACCTAGATCCATGGCGCTCTCGAAGCGGCATAACACGCAAGCTCAGTTGTGTAATTGACGCATACGGGACTCTGGCGAGAGCCAGACCCTCGGCTGAATCAATCGTCAGTTGCAACTTTTGTTTAGGTTGCATGATCCAACCCTGCTGAAGTCCATTTTGCGCCAGCAAGTAGTCCAAAAACGGTGGATACGGTGATACCAGAAACCACGATCAAACTACTGTAAATCAACGACACTGTTGATGCCGTAGCAAACGCGCGACCCAATCCAAAGAAGTTGAACCCTAAAACGAGGGTCACGACAGCACCTATCGCCGTGTGAGCCCAAACATAGTTTTTTTCGATCGCTCGCAAAAACAGATTGGTCGGAACTCCAATACAAAACGCGAAAGCGTAAGAAACAAACAATCCGTAGGTCGCAAATAAGTGGAAATCAGTCCAAACATCAAAGGGTTCCTGATTAAGCAAGGCACCCCCGACTAAGAGCACAAACCCAACCGCAATCGCTGACGACAGAGGTGCTAGCAAGACTGCCAACACAAGCTTTGCGATTATGGCGACCACGCGACCTAACGCTTGTATGCAGGGGTTTTTGAGACGCCGCCCGCCTTTGCGCCAGCAAAAGTTGGCGGGTTAAACACGACCTGCAGCGAGTTTTTTTGCGGCGATGCGTTCACGCTACTCGGCATTGCCGCCTTTCAAATCGCGATCGAGACTCTGAATCTGCTGGATAATGCTCAGAAGTTTCTCCCCAACAGACGTGAGTGAGTACTCCGTGCGCGGGGGCACTTCAGGGAAGCGTCTTTTTTCAAGCAGGCCATAGGCTGTCAGCTTGCGTAATCGCTCGGACAGAACCTTTGTGGAAACACCTTCAATGTGCCGCTCCAGAGCGCCCGGCCGGTTGATGCCGTCGCCGATGGCCAGCAACACCGACACCGACCACTTGCAGCCGACGACATCCTCAAGCTTGTGATAAATACTGGGGTTGCGGGCGCTAATTTATTTCTCCTGCGTTTTCGCCAATTTACACCGAAAAGTGCGTACTGAACCAATCGGTTACCGCTTTTATTCCTGATGTCAATCGCTACTGTGGAGACACCCGAACAGCGTTTCGTCTACCCGAATTAGGAGCTGCATCATGATAGGAAAAGCGACCTTTTACCACGCCGGTTGCCCGGTTTGCGTAGCGGCGGAGGACAGCCTTGCTAAGGCAATCGATCCTAGCCGATATGCGGTGGAATTCGTTCATTTAGGCGTTAATCAATCCCGTGTTGCTGAGGCTGAAGCGGCCGGCGTTACCTCCGTACCTGCCCTCGTACTTGCGGGTACGCCCTTCCACATCAACTTCGGCGCTGCGAGTGAGGACCTGAAATGAAGGCGAAGTGGACTTACCCCCGTTCACTTGAGACCTGGCTGCCTAAAAACGAGGCACTTTCAAAGACCTCGGGACTGACTCCACCCAGATGGCTGTGGCGACGAACGGGGTTATAGAACATCTCGATGTAGTTGAAGATGTCCGCCCGC
>JBCDBO010000080.1:0-13844 GCA_039183535.1 Pseudomonadota bacterium
GGACGCCGCTCCTACAGCGAGGTTCACCCCACACGGTAACCACTGATGTAGGAGCGGCGTCCCGCCGCGATCAATCGCCACCGAGGTTCACCCCACACGGTGGTCATTGATGTAGGAGCGGCGTCCCGCCGCGATCAACCGCCACCGAGGTTCACCCCACACGGTGGTCATTGATGTAGGAGCGGCGTCCCGCCGCGATCAACCCCCACCAAGGTTCACCCCACACGGTGGTCATTGATGTAGGAGCGGCGTCCCGCCGCGATCAACCCCTGCCGAGACCAACCTCCCTGGCCGCGACCTATCCCCCACTTCTGGTATCGTCCCCCGATAGGCCGCCAGAGCGCCGTCATCACGCATTGGAATGGATACGCAAAGCGAGCGACAATGAAATTAGCGATCTTAGGCGTCGGCAATGTTGGTGGTGCGCTGGCGCGCGGCTGGCGCCGCACCGGTCATCAGGTGTTCCTCGGTGTCCGCAACCCGGCTAAACGTGAGGTCGTCGCGTTGGCAGAGCAGATTGGCGCAACGGTCGGCACGGTCCAAGAAGCGGCCGAGGCAGCCACCGTGATTGTCCTCACCGTGCCATGGGGCAGCGTGGATGCCGCCATCGCCGAGGCCGGCGATCTGGACGGCAAGGTCCTTATCGATTGCACCAACCCGATCGAGATGGTCGATGGCCAGCTTGGCCTCACCATCGGTCATTCAAGCTCCGGCGGCGAACACGTCGCTAAGCGCGCGTCGACAGCGCGCGTCGTCAAAACGCTGAACCAAGCGGCTGCTGAGCTACTGGCCGAGAATGACGAGCTCGAGGGCCGGCCCGTCATGTTCGTCGCTGGTGACGACGATGCGGCCAAAGATACCGCGAAAACGCTCGTACGTGAGTTGGGGTTCGACGTGCACGATGCCGGCGACATTCGCGCATCGCGCTTGCTCGAGCCGCTCGGCATGTTGTGGCTTAACCAGGCGGTTTATCGAAATACCGGACGTAACTGGGCGTTTGGTATGGTGCGTCGCGCCCGCGGGCGTTGATCAACGGAGCGGCCAGTATCGTTTGGCCTCAGTTTTCGCATCGTAAGGTGTGCAGTTCTGCACATCGCCGATGCTGCCCAACCCAACGGGATTAGAGCGACGTCATGGAAACACTGCATCACGCCTTGGAACAAATTGCGGTCTACATCGACTTAATCGGGATCGCCATCGTTTTGTACGGGTTTGTACGTGCAGCGTTTGCCTTTGTC
This sequence comes from Pseudomonadota bacterium, assembly GCA_039183535.1. Lineage (GTDB taxonomy): Bacteria > Pseudomonadota > Gammaproteobacteria > Steroidobacterales > Woeseiaceae > JBCAXA01. Next base: position 1,239 of record JBCDBO010000080.1, read on the forward strand.
GGCCACGAATTCACCCGCTTGTCGAAGTCGTTTTCCGTCATGGGTACGCAACGGATCCGTCTGGAACTTGGTACCTACATCCTGATCGCGATCGAATTCATGATCGCGTCCGACATCATCCATACCGTTTTGTCGCGGGAGCTGACCGACCTGGCTTTCGTGTCGGCACTGGTTGTTATTCGCACGGCTATCAGCTTTTTTCTTGGCAAAGAGCTGGCCGAGTTGCGCGAGCATCCCTAACGAGGCTGAGTTGCGCCGGACCGCCTCAGCGGCCCGGCGGCGATGTTACAACCAGTAGTAGAAAACGACCGGGGCTGCGAGCCAGGCGATGCCTTTTAAGAAGAAAAAGGCGAATGCGGCTTGGCCGGCGCGTTTGATGGTCGTGTGATTGTTCAGTGCCATTTTGGCGCGATCGTAGGTCATCAGTGTTCTCCGTGATGGCCGTTCCACCGATTTTGGCCGGTGGAACGGCACGTCTTGTTGCGTAATTATTGGGCCGCCGACGTTGGTTTCTGGCGCGGGCTGACGCGCGGAATCAACATCGGAACCTCGCGTTGGTAATTCGCGTACTCCGCGTGCTCACGAATGAGGTCGGCCTCTTCCCATTGGATGGCTAGCAGGATGTAGACCGTCGTTAACACCGCAAACACCAAGTGGGCGACGGTCATCGTTGGCGTTGCCCAGAAAATCAGCAGCCAGCCAACATAGAGCGGGTGGCGCACGACACGGTACAGCGCCGGCTGAACGAATTTCGGTGGCTCGTACGGGCGGCCCCGAAAGTGCAGCCACACCTGGCGCAAACCGAACAAGTCGAAGTGATCGATGGCGAATGTGCTGTACAGCAACAATCCCCAGCCTGCTGCGTAGATGACCAACATCAGCGTGCTGGCGAAACCACTGCCGAATTCCCAGATAACGCCGCCCATTGGTTGCCAGCCGACGAACAGCACGATCATCGCGATGCTTGATGCCAGTACATAGGTGCTGCGCTCGAGCGCTTGCGGGATAATCTTGGTCCACGCACGCTTGAAAAACGGCCGAGCCATTAAGCTGTGCTGAACGGCGAAGACACCGAGCAGCGCCATGTTGATCAACAAGGCAGGAACGAGGCCCATGGTTGGGGCCGAGTCGATCGATTTTGGCACCCAGAGGTTGCCGATAAAGCCAATCGAGTACAAAAAGACGGCGAAAAACACCGCGTAACTGATCAGGCCATAGGCCAAAGCGAAAAACCGTTGCATCGTTGTGTCTCCCAGTAGGATTGCGATAAGTTGTTGATAGAGAGCGTTTTTCTCTGTGGGGCTAGTCTGCGACGGCGGCCCGGGTCAGTCCTGACGGTCACGTGACGATGGCCTGACCATTCACTGACGACGCTGTTGGGGAGCGACAATGACGGCTGATCAGGGCCAAACATGGCGATTCGGGCAATTTGAGCTCGACGCCGCTGTGCGCGAGTTACGCCGCGATGGCGAGCTGGTGCCGCTCGAGCCGCGTGTGTTTGATTTGTTGTGCTACCTCGTCGACCAGCGCCACCGTGCCGTTACGAAAGACGATATCCAGGCGGCCATCTGGCGCGGTGTCATCGTCAGCGAGACAGCGCTGACCCGTGCGATCATGAAAGCGCGCCGAGCGATCGACGACAGCGCCGACCAGCAAGCATCGATCCGCACCGTGCATGGACACGGCTACCAATTCGTCGCGCCGCTGTTGGCCGATGCAGCGCCTGCGGGCAGCGCGAGTCCCACCGCCGGTGCCGCGCCAGCGCGAAGCCGAACCGCGCTATGGATAGCGTTATCGGCGGCCGTCGTCTTGTTGCTGGTGGGTCTGGCCTGGCAGTGGCGCTCGCCGAGTACGCCGACCGGTCCGGTGCGACTTGCCGTTTTGCCGATCGAGAACGCGACCGGTGATAGCGAGTTCGACTACGTCCGCCTGGGATTAATGAGTCTCGTCACCGAAATCATCGCTACAGACGGGCACCTCGACGTTGCGCCGGCGACCGATACCTGGCGGGTGGCGGCGGCGATCGGTGACGTGTCGCCGGCTGAGCGCACGGCACGCCTTCGCGACGCTGTCGGTGCCAGCCATGTTGTTGCGGCGCGTCTTGAGCGCCCATCGGGTGCACTGCAGATGACGTATGCGGTGCAAACGTCGACCGGCGATACGCGCACCTACACGATGTTCGGGGCCGATCCGCCAGCCCTCGCGCAGGCGATGGCCCAAGCATTAATTCGCGACCTCGCAGCGAACGATGACGCCGCTGACGAGTTACACGTCGTTTCCGACGACCCGTTCGTTAACGAGGCGTATTCGCGGGCGTTGGGACTCACGATCGAAGGCCGTTGCGGCGAGGCGCAAACGCTGTTCGCCGTGGTCAGCGATGCGGCGCCCGAGGTTGGCCGAGCGGCGTACGAATGGGCAAATTGCGCCAGTATCCTAGGCGACAACGCAGCGGCGGAGCAGGCGTTCGACGAGCTTCTGAGTCGCATGGCAGAGTCGTCACCGGATCCGTTGCGGGCACGTGCCTTACACGGCCTCGGCAAGATCAAGCACCGTCGCGGCGACCACGAAGGTGCTGCCGAGCTGTACGAGCAGAGTCTCGCCGAGGCGGAGGCGCTCGGTGAGCCGCAGCTCGAGGGCAACGCGTTAACCTCGCTCGCCTATGCGATGCGCGATCGCGACGATGTCGATGCTGCGCGTCAGGTGCTCGGCCGGGCGATTACGGCGTTTCGACAAGCGGGCGCCGGTACCGTGCCAGGTCACCCGCGTGCTGCGCTGGCCAATATGGACATGGCCGAGGGCAAGCTTGACGATGCCGAACGTAACCTCACAACGGCGCTCGCGGCCTTTCGCACACTCGGCGATCGGCGCAATGAAGCAATGATGCTGAACAACTACGGCTATCTACGTCGCCTGCAGGGTCGTATCGATGAGGCTGAGCCGTTCCACCTGGAGTCGTTGGCCATTCGCCGCGATATTGGCGACACGGTCGGTGTTGGCCGAATTCTCGGCATGTTGTCGGTGTTGTACACCAACGCTGGCCGCCTCGATGAGGCGTTCGATGTCGCGTCCGAGGCTTACGAGATTGCCGCAGCCGCCGAAGATCGTCGTTACATGGGCACGTCCCTGGCACAGCTTGGCGATGTCTTTATTGCCCAGCAGGACCTTGATACCGCTGCCGACTACTATCGCCGCTCGGAGGCGGAGTTTATTCGCATGGGCGATTACGCGCGGGCGTCGCAGGCGGCTATCCGGTTGGCGGGCATTGACGCGGACCGCGGCAATCTCGAATCGGCCGCGGCGAAGGCCGACGAAATCGTTGCCCGCGTATCGACAGAGCTGTACGCCGATGTCGCCATTGAGGCGCTAGAACTCGCCGGTGATGTCGCCGAGCGGCAGGATAAGTTGTCGAAGGCCAGCGATTTCTATCAGCGTGCTCTCGCGCTTAGCGATGATTCGGGGTTCGTGAGTCGTCAGCCGCCACTCGTTCGAAAACTCATCGTCACAATGCTAGCAACCAGCAACGTTGCGGCCGCCGAACCATACGTCGGTCGGCTCCGCGACGATGAGCCGGCCGATCTTGTCGTGACGGCACGCTACTTACTCACCGACGGCAACCGTGAGCGTGCGTTGGCCGTATTGAGCGAGGCCAAGCGTCTGGCGGGTGATGCGTGGAGTGAGGACGATCAGCGATGGTTGGATCAGATTGTCGTTGAGTAGGAGGTCGGCTGACCCTGCCGCGATTTCACCGCATGAGTCTTCGCAAGCCTCGGTTGCGCTTTGACATTGATAGCCGTTGGCCGACCTGTAGAGGTTACTGAGCGATGACGTCATGAGTGATATCGAGTACATCGCCGAGACACCGGCGGCTGAGGAGTTCATCGCGTTGCGTGCTGCGGCCGGCATGAGTGTCAACACGCGGGCGGCGGCGGAGCAAGGCTTACCCAACTCGTGGTTCGCCGTTTGCGTTCGCGCGAATAAAAACCTGGTCGGGATGGGCCGGATTATTGGCGACGGTGGCTGCGTGTTCCAGATCGTCGATATCGTCGTGCGGCCCGACTACCAGCGCCAAGGCATCGGCTACGGCGTGATGAAGCGGCTGATGGCCTACCTTTACGACAACGCGCCGACGTCGGCTTATGTCAGTTTGATCGCTGACGGTGACGCTCACCGGCTCTATCAGAAATTTGGCTTCGAATTTGTCGCGCCCGCGTCGGTTGGCATGGCACTTCGGACGTAATCGGCGCTAGGTAACGCATGCAAGCGACTGTCGACGCCGAAAATGGCGTTTTTCAGTCCAGCATTGAGTCGACGGCGACTGCGGCGTTTTATCGACTCGAACGGCCCCAACGGTCCTGTTTACGCACTGTTCGCGGCTTCCGCCGCGCGAAAAATGTACCGTGCTAGCCCCTTCGAACGATTGCAGATAAACATAAGACCCTTTGTTATTTGATAACACGTCTCATTCAAAATAGACTGCCGCGTCGATTTTCTGTGGAACTACGCTAATGAGCCCGAGATTCAGCCGACGAAACCGGGGCCTAACCCGCACTCTCCGAGGCGCGCCAGTATGGTTGGCTGCCGCCCTAGCTGCATTCCCGGTCATGGCACAGGAGTCCGGCGACGAGACAGACTCGGATGACGGTCTGCAGCTCGACGAAATCGTCGTCACCGGCCAAAAAGTTGACCGGACGCTGCAGGAAACAACGGCATCGGTTGCTGTGTTTACTGAGCTGTCGATCGTCGAACAGAATTTCACCAGTATCTTCGATGCGCTCAATCAAACGGCCAATGTGGCCGGTATCTTCGGCGATCGTGGTTTCTCGATACGTGGGCTGGCTAACAGCGGTGCCTCGCCGGGCGATCAGACCAGTGATGTGTCGGCCGTGTACCTCGATGGGGCGTTCGTACCGAACTCGCTGTATTTCGGCGACGGCCTGAATCTCTGGGACGTCGGCGCTGTTGAGATCTTCCGTGGACCGCAATCAACGATTCAAGGCCGCAATGCGCTGGCCGGCGCCATCGTTGCGCGCACGGTCGATCCGAATCTCGAAGAGATCGATGGTCGCGTAATGGCCAGCATTGCTGAGTTCGGTACCTGGCGTGCTGCGGGCGCGATGAGTTTGCCGATCTTAGAGGATCAGGTGGGCTTACGTCTTTCCGTTGACCGTACCGAGTCTGATGGGTTTACCGACAACCCATTCTTGGACCGAGACGATATCGATTCGCGGGAAAACACGACCATCCGCGGCAAGCTATTAATTGCGCCAGAGTCCATCGAGGAACTTGAGATCCGCCTGATGGGTACCGTGATCGATAGCGACATCGGTGAAGACCGAATTATCCTTGATCGTTTCACCGGTGCTAGGGAATCAGAGCAGAACACGGTCGATCGGGACATGATCGAAGCGCAGCAGTTCTCGGCGGTTGTCGACTATGCGCTAAGCGATCGCGCGACGTTTACAAGCGTCACCTCGTTCATCGAGAGCGATCGCGAATTTCAGTTCGACCCGACCAACGATTCAACGGGGCCGGATGCGCCCGGCATTAGCGTGACCGAACAAGACACGTTTAGCCAAGAATTTCGCCTGACGTTCAATACCGACCGTTGGACGGGCCTACTCGGTTTGTATGCGTTCGACAGCAGCACCGAGTTCGAGAACGAAGGTGCGGCCGGCACGACAATCGAGTCGGATCCTGTGTTCCCGCCGCCGCCGTTGCTAGCGTCAATTCTTTTCAACACGACAATGCCGACGCCTGACCAGATCGCCCAAGCGACGTTTCTGCGTCAACAGATCGTCACGTTGGTACCGGAGTTTCCGCTGTTCACCAGCTCGGCGACGACCGATGAGATTCGCAACTACGCCATTTTCGGTGAGGCAACGATTGATCTTAACGACAGTTGGAGCCTGACCCTCGGTGCCCGCTACGACCAGGAGCAAATCGATCAAACGGTTTTCGATACGCTGACGGTACCCGTCGTTCAGGTGGGCGACCCAGTGATCGACCCGATCCTTGCCTTCCTATCGAACCAGTTCACGAGCGAAGTGGACCTGGTCGCGGACAACGATTTCGATGCGTTCCTACCAAAGGTTGTCTTGAACTATCGCTGGAACGATGACGTATCGACGGCGTTCAGTGTGCAACGGGCCTATCGCGCCGGCGGTTTGTCATTTAACTTCTTCCGCGCACAGCTGCCGATCCCAGGCGGCGGTGACCCGACCGACCAAGCGGTGCTGGAGCAGGCCGGTATTGTTAACAGTTTCGAACCGGAGTTTACGTGGAACTACGAGGTCGCGTTGCGCTCACAATGGCTCGACCGGCGCTTAACGCTAAACGCTAATGTCTTTTTTATTGACTACGAAGATCAGCAGATCAACTTGCAGCTATCCAATAACCCACTCGATCGGATTACCGAGAACGTGGGCGCGTCGCGTTTGTTTGGTTTTGAGGTCGAGGCGTTCGCCAACGTCAACGAGCATCTTGAGGTTTTCGCCAATGTGGGCTTCACCGACACGGAGTTCACGGAGTCGGCGGTCTCTATCGACGAGATCGATCTGAAAGGCAACGAGTTCGCTGCCGCACCGCCGTGGACCGCAGGTCTCGGCGGGCGTTACACGACCGACGCGGGCTTCTTCGTCAACGTACGGGCGCGGTACACCGATGAGGCTTTTTCATTCGTGCAGAATACGCCGAACATAACCAACGACGCTTACGTTGTCGTCGATACTCTCGTCGGTTACGAAAATGAACGTTTCACGGTAGAGGTGTTCGCGAACAACCTGCTTGATGAAAACTACATCTCGCAAAACACGTTTGAGGACGCCGGCAATATTGCCGTTGGGCGTGTCGGTGCACCGCGTACGATCGGTTTGCGGTTCTACGCCGACTTCTAATTCGGTATCGCTACCCCGAGGTTGCCCGGCGAGCGCGGGCAACCTCGGCGCTTTACGCAGCGCCGCGACGATTGACGACTGCCGCTGATTCAACGCAGAACTTAATCGCAGACCTCGCCGGACCAAACGATCTCGACACGCCGGTTCTGTGCGCGACCTTGAGCGGTTGCGTTATCGGCAATCGGCTGTGTCTCGCCAAGCCCCTCTGATGAGAGTCGGTCTGCATCAACGCCGGCATCGATCAAAAATGTCACGACCGAAGCGGCCCGCCGGGTCGACAAATCGAGGTTGTAGCTCGCTGCGCCGTTACTGTCCGTATGCGCCAGCACCTTAGCGGCGTCGTCACCGCCAGTGAGCTCGTCGGCGACCCGCTGCAGCGTTGCGCGCGATTCGGTGGTCAGTGCATCGGAATTATTTTCGAAGTTAACGCCCTCTAGTACCCGTGAGACATCACGACAGGCGTTGAAGACCGGCGCGGGTTCGGGGATCGGTTCCGCGACTGGTTCTGGTGTCGGCGCTGGTTCCGGCTGAGGTTGCGGTTCGGGCTTAACCGGCTCCGCCAGTGGCGGCACCGGCCGCGCCCGTGAGCCAAAGTAGCCGCCGATACTCAAGCCAGCGTAGTAGTGATCGCGGTCAAACAGATCGATGTCGCCACGCAGGAACCAGCGCTCCGCGAAACGCAATTGGCCACCGAGGCCCGCCGCAAGTTGCACGTCGGTTTGTTTCTCGAACGGAATTAACGGACTCGTCGCATCGTTGTTGATCGCCGATAAGCCAAGGCGGACAAACGCATTCCATTGCGCTTGCGGGTCGCGTAGCCAGCGAACACCCATTAGCGATGGTGTTTGGTAGTCAATGCCAGCGCCCGGGACTAACGTCTCGAGTGCGGGATCGACATTTCCAAGGCCGGCTTCGCCGCCGTCGGTGTACGTCAATTCGATCGACCAGCGCGGGGCGAACTGCCAGCCAACGAATGCCTTCCAACCCGAGTCGCTGTCGTCGTTCGTTGACCAACCACCGGCTTGGCCCTCCGGATCAACATGGGTGATGCCGAGACCGACCCCGCCGTAATAGCAGTCCTCGAACTCGTCCCCGTCGTTAACGCAAACATCGTCGGCATCTGCGGGTTCGACGGTTGCAACGCTGAGCGCTAGTAAGACGAGCAGCGGCGCTGCAACAATGCGCCGGCGCATAACGACCAAGACAATCATCGCGAGCATGACAATCCCAAGCAACGAGGCGCTGCCAGCGCCGCGAACGGCGGTTTCAAGCCGGCCTTCGTCGTTGTCGATCCGATCGGGGATACCATCATTGTCTTTATCCCCCGAGTCGGCGCTGTCATCGATGCCATCATTGTCTGAATCCCTGTCAATGTAATCAGGTGCGCCATCACCGTCGGTGTCGACGTCCGTTTCGGTGTTGTCATCGACGCCGTCATTGTCCGAGTCAAGATCGCGGAAGTTCGGGATGCCGTCGTTGTCGGTGTCCGTCGAGCCTTCCGTTGCATCGGCGATAGAATCGCCGTCCGAGTCAAGATCACGAAAGTCCGGTGTCCCATCGCCGTCGGTGTCGTTCGGCTCCGTCGTATCGTCGATACCGTTCATGTCGGCATCGGCGCCGCCGGTCGCGTCTACGTCGATAGCGTCATCGATGCCGTCGCCATCGGTGTCGATACCGGTCAGTGGCGGTATCGCATCGGCCTCGATGTTGTCATCGATACCGTCACCATCGCTGTCCGTATCGCGCCAATCGCCGGTACCGTCACCGTCAGTGTCGGTTGCCGTCTCGATGATATCCGGTATGCCGTCACCGTCGGTGTCGATATCAAGAAAGTCAGCCGTGCCGTCTGCATCGGTATCGTTCGGGGCTAACGCATCGTCGACACCATCGCTATTGGCATCGACGCCGCCGGTGTTGTCGATGTCGATTTCATCGGGGATACCGTCGAGATCAACATCGTTGTTGCTGATCGGTGGGATCCGGTCCGACTCGGTCGCATCGTCGATGCCATCGGCATCGCTATCGAGATCACGCCAGTTACCGGTGCCATCTCCGTCGGCGTCCGCGTCGGTTTCGATCCGGTCGGCAATGCCGTCGTTATCGCTGTCGAGATCAAGGTAATCGGGAATGCCGTCACCATCGGTGTCGACATTGCTTGCCTCGCCCTCGTCAGCGTCGGAGATGCCGTCACGATCGGCATCCGGCGCATCGCCAGGTCCGGTTGGCATGCCGTCGATAACGTCCGGAATACCATCGCCATCGGTATCGGTTGGATCGTCGACTTGGCCGTCGCCGTCGCCGTCAAACGGCGCATCCGGTGTACCGGCAATATCCGGCGTTCCGTCGTTGTTCGAGTCGGTGTCCTGGAAGTCCGGCGTGCCATCACCGTCGCTGTCCGGCGGCGCTGTCGTCGGTGGTGTACCTGGGTCGACCCGACCATCGTTATCGGCGTCCGGTTGGCCGCCCTCGACAACGTCATTAAGGCTGTCATTGTCGCTATCCAAGTCGCGGAAGTCCGGCACACCGTCACCGTCGGTATCGGTGCCCGCGCCCGCATCGGCAATGTCATCGACGATGCCGTTACCGTCTACATCCATGCCGCCGGTTTGGTCGACGTCATAAGCATCGTCGATACCGTCGCCGTCAGTATCCATCCCGCTCGGTCCCTCGGCCGCGTCACCAATACCATCGTTATCGCTGTCGAGATCGCGGTAGTCCGCAATGCCATCGCCGTCCGTGTCGTTTAGACCCTCAATAGCATCGGGTATGCCATCACCGTCGCTGTCGATATCGCGAAAGTCCGGCAGAGTATCGCCATCGGTATCGATCGGCTCAGCCGTGTCGTCGAAGCCGTTGCCATCGAGATCGGTGCCGCCGGTGTTATCGACATCGAAGGCATCGTCGATGCCGTCGCCGTCGCTGTCATTGCCGGCTGGGTCGGGCAGGTTATCGGCCTCTTCGAAGTCCGGTATGCCATCCGCGTCGGTATCGGTGTCGATATAATCGCCGACGCCATCGCCGTCGGTGTCAACGTCGGTTTCAAAGCTGTCTTGAATACCGTCGCCATCGGAGTCGAGGTCGAGGAAATTCGGGGCAGCGTCGCCATCGGAGTCGAGCGGCGTAAACATGTCGTCAATGCCGTCGCCGTTGTCATCGGTACCGCCAGTGGCATCGACATCGACGGCGTCATCGGTGCCATCCCCATCGCTATCGTTACCCGTTAGCGGTGGCTGGTTCATCTCTTCAATGAAGTCGGGGATCGCGTCGTTATCGCTATCGATGTCTTCGTTGTTCGGGATGCCGTCGCCGTCGAAGTCGCCAGTGCCCTCGATGCTGTCGTCGATGCCGTCGTTGTCGGTATCGGTTGGCAGTGGCGGTTGCGTACCAAACCCACCGAGATTGCCATCGACGACGTCGGCGATGCCGTCGCCGTCTAGATCGGTCGGATCATCGATCTGACCATCATTGTTCGCGTCTTGGTTACTGGCTGGCCCATCGACGATGTCGAACGTGCCGTCGTTGTCGCTGTCAAGATCGCGGTAATCCGGCGTCGTGTCACCGTCGCTATCGGGTGCGTTGCCCGGTGTTAGTGGTGTCTGACCAGGATCGGCGAGCCCATCCTCGTCGTCATCGGTGACGCCCGCCTCGGTCGCATCGGTCAATCCGTCGTTATCGCTGTCGAGGTCACGGTAGTCCGGAGCGCCATCGCCATCGGTATCGACCGGTTCGAAGGCGTCATCGATACCATCGCCGTTCGCGTCGGTACCACCTGTCTGATCAACATCGATTGCGTCATCGATACCGTCGTTGTCGGCATCGTCGCCGCTTAGCGGCGGGATGTTATCCGCCTCGGTCGCATCACCGATGCCGTCGTTGTCGGCATCGATATCGCGAAAGTCGGCCGTGCCATCGCCGTCGGTGTCGGTATCGCCTTCGATGATGTCCGGTATCCCATCCGCATCGGAGTCGATATCGCGGAAATCAGCGAGTCCGTCGCCGTCCGTATCGACCGGTTCGAACGCATCGTCAATGCCGTTGCTGTTCGCATCGGTGCCGCCGGTCTGGTCTACATCGATGGCATCGTCAATGCCATCGTTATCGCTGTCCGTGTCGGTCAGCGCCGGGACGTTGTCGGCTTCGAAGGCGTCATCGAGACCGTCGTTATCCGAGTCGGTATCACGATAGTCGGCAGTTCCATCGCCGTCGCTGTCCGTGTTGCCTTCGATAACGTCAGGAATGCCGTCAGCATCGGAATCGCGATCGCGATAATCCGGTGTGCCATCCGCGTCGGTATCGACCGGTTCGAACGCATCGTCGATACCGTTGTTGTTGGCATCGACGCCGCCCGTTTGATCAACGTCGATCGCATCGTCGATGCCGTCGGTGTCGGTGTCCGTCCCGGCGAGCGGCGGTACGTTGTCCGCCTCATCCGCGTCGGCGATACCGTCGTTATCGGCATCGCTGTCACGGAAGTCGGCTATGCCGTCACCATCGGTATCGACCGTACCCTCTACCACATCCGCAATGCCGTCCGCATCGGAATCGATATCGAGGTAATCGGGGCTGCCATCGGCATCGGTGTCGACCGGTTCGGCCGCATCGTCGATGCCGTTCCCGTTGGCATCGACGCCACCCGTTTGGTCCACATCGAACGCATCGTCGATGCCATCGTTGTCGGCATCGGTGCCGGCAAAGTCCGGTACGTTGTCGGCTTCAACCGAGTCGGGGATGCCGTCGTTATCGGCATCGGTATCGAGGTAGTTCGCGTTGCCGTCGCCGTCGAAGTCGGTATTGCCCTCGATGATGTCCGGGACGCGGTCGTTGTCAGAGTCGGTATCGAGGTGGTTCGGGATGCCGTCGCCATCGAAGTCGGCCGGTTCGAACGCATCATCGATGCCGTTACCATTGGCGTCATTGCCGCCCGTCTGGTCGACATCGATCGCATCGTCGATGCCGTCGTTATCAGTGTCGTCACCGGTTAGCGGAGGAATGTTGGTGATCTCGTCGCTGTCGAGAATTCCGTCGTTATCGCTATCGGGATCTTCGAAATCGGGAATGCCGTCACCGTCGGTATCGCCCGTTCCCTCAATGACGTCTGGGATACCGTCACCGTCGGTGTCGGCGACGACGGTGAAGTCGCCGGGTCCGGTGATCGTGTTGCCGACCGCATCACGGGTCGTGACGGTCGGATCCGAGCCGATGTCACTGGCTGTGCCGGTGCAAATCACGTCGCCGCCAGACTCTGCGGCGCAAACCATGCCGGGAATCTCAACGCTGCCGCCGGTTTCGACACCGCTGCACGTCGCCGTCACAACATCGTTCGGGTTTGCTGGGTTGGGTACGAACGTACAAGCCGCTGCGGCGACCGTCAGATCGACGGTCACGATCGTCGCATCGTTCTCCTCGCTGTCACCGCCGAGGGCAACAGTCTCGGACGGATCGCCGTCACCGTCTGGATCGGGGTCAAGGCCGTCGTCGGAGCGGTCAAGTACCTGCGCAAAGCCGCCGGCAATCTGCGAGCTCGTGACCTCCGCTTGTGTGCTGAAGGGTCCTGGCGCCGCACCAAAGTCGACACGGACCGTGTAGGTAATCGTGCGTGTGGTGCCGGCCGGTAAGGTGTCGGTGCCTACCAGTAAGTTTGGTTGCGCCGAGCCGTCGAATGCCGTCGCCGGTGCGCTAAAGCCGCCAAGGTCCGGCGTCCCTTGCACGCTGA
>JBCDBO010000081.1:0-13804 GCA_039183535.1 Pseudomonadota bacterium
ACGAGCCCCAAACCCCGATGTAGGAGCGGCGTCCCGCCGCGATCCCCATACCCAGATTCGTTCCACGAGCCCCAAACCCCGATGTAGGAGCGGCGTCCCCGCCGCGATCCACACACCCAGATTCGTTCCACGAGCCCCAAACCCCGATGTAGGAGCGGCGTCCCCGCCGCGATCCCCCACAACCAGAACGACCACCTCACAATTCGAGCGATTCCCTACGAACAGACTCGGGTCTTTTCAAGCGCGAGGAGCTTGTCGACATCGAACGGCTCGACGCCGTACAACATCGGGTAATGCGCTTTGCGGATGGTCTCGTGAAAATCCCGGACGCATTGTTCGTAGCGCTGAAACGCCGCGACGTCCGTGTTAGCGACGCGCGTGAATAAGCGGTCGATGAGCAGCGGCGGTGAAAGCCAAGCGGCGTTCCCCATAAATGCATCGCGGGCACGAACGCCGTCACGAAGTGCGGTTGACATCTCGGCCACGGATTGGTCCCCGACCTGCTGAAACGCGTAGTACCACATCCAATTAAAGCCTTCATAGGTCATCGTTTGACCCGCCCATTCCGGATGGGTCGCTTCGAAAGCCTGCATCGTGGTTGCTTCGGGTAAATCCCATGCGCCGTTTACGACTTCGCGTTGTTCGAGCAAGATTTCGCCGCCTTGCGGTACGGCGATCGACCGTTCGGCCAGTGCGCCAGCGGCTAACGGCACGACCAAGACAACAACGGTCCAGCCGCCAAGTAGCGTCGCCGCGGTTGTCGTCGATGCGGCCATCCGCTGCGCTACCCACATAACGACGAGTGCCCACGCTAAGACATACACAAATGCGGCCACGACGATCGTTAGGACATCGCCGATCGCTGCACCCGCTGCAAATCCAGCCACGATGAACGGCAGCAACAACGCTACCGCCAATACAACAGCACGCAGCAATACGCGCGAGAAAATGACGCGGCGTACGTCGCCGGCCGTTACCGCGAGAAGGTCGAAGCGATTCTGCCGCCGCTCGGCATCAACAACATCGTGCAGCAGTAAAATGACGAGCAGTGGCGTTAGCACCGCAACCAGAAACGCATAGTCGATTCGGCCGAGCTGATTTAGCTCCGGGTTGCCGGCATCGTTCTCGTAAATCTGGCCTTCAAGCGCCAGCGACCGGATGCGGTGTTTCCACGGTAGCTCATCACGTATCCCGCTTGCAGCGAAGGCGAGTGCGCTTGGTGGACTCACCGCCAAACGAAAACCGTAATAGGCTGCGCTGCCCGCATCACTCTGTTCAGCAAGCGTGTTCTCAAGATCAACGATTGTGCTCTGTTCAAGGGCAGCTATGGCAGCGCGCTGTGCTGAAACGTCGGCGAAGCCGATGGCGATAGTGACAACAGCCAGCAAAAAAGCCGCGATGACGGTGACAATGGCCTGGCGATCGCGGCGCAAGAACCACCATTCGCGGGCGAGCTCAGACGGCATGGAAGCGCCCTTCCGAGTCGCGCAGACCGCCATACGCAAAACCGGCGGCGCCGACGCACCACAGCGCTAAGATCAGTAGCGCGATGCCGGCCTTGCCGATACGCTCGGCGGGCGCGGCGGGCCTAAAGTCAAACGTCTGCAGCACCCGCCAGTTATCGGCGCTAACGCGTGCGCGCAGTCCGGATGCCTCGTCTTTGTTGCGGTTGATATCGTCGATGTACGAGAGCTCGGACCCGTGAACGCGGTTCAAGCCTTGCACAAACTCGAATCGTGCGTCCTCTGCCTCGTGCAGAAAGCGATGATAATTGCCAAGATCGCTACCGACGGTTTGCATCGATGCATTGCGCAGTGCGAGCATCGGCGATAGCAACGCGCCATTGCGCGCGAGCGTTGCCTGTGCGGCTTCCTCTTGCATCCGCGCGTCGGCAAACTCGTTAAGGACATCGGTGAGTTCCGCTTCGGCGACTTCGGCGACAATGCCGCGCAGGTTTACGGGTAAGTCCTCGGCCTTATCGACACCGTATTCGTTAAAGAGCTCGGCCCGCAGTTTGTCGAAGGCGGGATCCGCGGCATTGTGGCCGTCGCCGACGTCGCGCATCGCTTCGATCAAGGCAAAGTCCGATTCAATTTTGCCAGTGACTGGTGCTATCGCACCGACCAGGTCGCTGACGAGTCTTGGTATGACGACGGCTATCGCCATCCAAGCGACGCAACTGACCAGTAAGGCCATCGCGCTCGATTTTGCGCGAGCGGAAACACCGACAATCGCAAACGACCAGAAGGCAAGATAGAGAAAGTAGCTGCCTATCAACGCGACGACCGCAACGCCAGCGGCGCCTTGCGACAGGGCATAGAGCGCACCACCGACAAGCGGCACCAATAGCAGTGCACTCAGCGAGACCAGTGCCAACGACTTGCCCAGCCAGAGCGACACCGAGTTCAGGCCTTGTGCACTTAATTGAACGTCGGTTCTAAGTTCCCGCTCGCGCGAGACCACGGAGAAACCGATAACGATGAGGACCAGCGGGACTAGCACTTGGTAGGCAAAGGCCGGCGTCAGCGCGTTAAATCCAGCGACCTGCGGCGCCGTGTACGCGGCGGGAAACGTCGCCGAATTTTGCCGATGACCTTCCAGAAATATAACCGTTCCGGTTAACGGGTCTACGCCGGGGTCGATAACGGCCAGTGGCGCTGGCGTCCGAAACACATAGTGGCCGTAGTGGACCATCCGGTGGGGGTGGCGATCCGGTTGCGCGAGAAAGGTCTTTTCCGCCGCATCCTGCATCGTGCGACGGGCATCGGCTTCTGACTGCATGCGCGAGACCGTGCTGATGACGGCCGCCAAAACGACGATCAACATCAATAGAATGGCGCTAACCGCCAGACGCGAGCGCAACCAGTAGCGCCACTCTTCAGCCGCAATGCGGAGCGCGCCATTCATGCGGCGTCTCGATTAACAAACGCCGCGTGCAACGTTTCTGCGTCGAAGTGTTGTCCTTCGGGTGCATCAAACGTCGCGACCAAGCGCCCGCGTCGCAGCAGGCCAACGCTGCGCGCGACGTGGCACGCACCGTAAACATCATGAGTCACCATGACGACCGTCGTGCCTTGTTGAGATAGCGCACTGATCAGGCCGTTAAATTCGTCGACGGCGACAGGGTCGAGTCCGGACGTTGGTTCGTCGAGCAGCAAGATCGGCGTTTTGCGTAACAGCGCTAATGCAATGGCGACTTTTTGGCGCATGCCTTTTGAGTATCCCGCCAATGACCGGCCACGCGCTTCCGAAGCGAGTGCGACCCGGTCGAGCGCTTTCTCGACGTCGGCGTTCGACTGCGCAACGTTCGCCAGAGCCAGAAAGTAATCGAGATTTTCGCGCGCACTTAAATGCGGGTACAGATTCGCCGATTCGGGCAGGTACGCAACCGTTTGCCGTACCGCTGCCGCGTTGTCGTGAACCCGCACGCCGTTAATGCGGGCCTCACCAGCGGTGGGCGTAATTAGACCCAACAAGGTTAAAAGCGTCGTCGACTTGCCGGCGCCATTGCCGCCTAACAGCGCAAAAATATCGCCGTGTTTGACACTGAAGCTGACCGAATCCAATACCTGCCGACCGCCGCGCGAAACGCTCAGCTGATCCGCAACAATGAGAGGTTCACTCATCGTCAATCATCTCCACCACAGAACAAAATAAAAAAGGGCGAGACGAAAAACGGTCTGCGTTCTTCGTCTCGCCCGGTGACTACGGTGCTTAGAACTCGTAGGCAACCGTAAAGCGTACGCGCTGCGGCATGCCAGGCTCGACCCAAACATCGGCGAACGAGTTTGTGTAGAACGTCTCGTCGAACAAGTTATCGACGTCCAAGCGCAGCGTCAGGCCATCGGTCGGCTCAACCTGACCAAAGACACGGAACGTCGTGTAACTCGGTAGGAAGAAGTCGAAGCCGGTCCAGCCAACCCGTTCGTCGGTGTACAACACACCACCGCCGATTTGTGCCTCTTTGCCATTGGCCACGAACGACTTGCTGACTTGAATGTTCAGCTGATTCTCGGGCGAGTTAATAAGCTGATCGCCCTCATCAATTCGGGCGCCGAAGTCGGCATCCGGATTGCTGTTTGTGAACGTCGCATCGGTATACGCGTACGAGAACCACAGCTTGAGGCCGTTATCGGTTTCGATATTGGCGTCGAGCTCGACACCAAAGCTACGCGCCTCACCGGCTGGGAACGAGAAGAAGCCCGCAGCGACGGCTTCCGGCCGATCGTCGTTCACCAGAATGTTGCTTTGATCGACTTGGAAAAGGGTGAACGTGACCGAGCCACCGAGGTCATCGAAAAAGTGTCCGAGGTCTGCCTTGAAGCCGATTTCAGCCGACTCTGTGACATTCGGTTCGAATTGGTTGCCTTGGAAGTCCGAGCCGGTTTGTTGGCGAAAGCCCTCGCCGTACGAGCCGTAAACGCTGAAGCCGTCGTTGATCAAATAGACGGCACCGAACTGCGGCGAAATGCGGTCGTCGGACGACGTTGTTGTCGTAGCCGGCGTTGCGCGCAGATTGTTCAGGTCTTGCTCGAAGTCGTCGAAACGTAGCCCGAGACGGATCTGGAACTGATCGTTAATGTCGATCTGGTCTTGGATGTAAAAGCCGAAGCCGGTCAGGTCTTCCTGCCGGTTTGTGTTCGGACCTGGGACAGGGATCGGGGATTGGCCGTAAATCGGCTCAAACACATCGAGGAATCGATACTCCGCGGGATCGAGCGTTGAAATGTCGGTCCCGGCCGGGAAGAAGCCCGGGCGGAAGCGCAGGATAAACAGACTGTTCTCGAACCGATCGTAGTCGGCGCCGACCAATAAGCGGTGACTTACCGATCCGGTTTCGAACTGACCAGCCAGCTCGGCGCGCAGAACCGTGTAGTCCGATTCAAAGTCACGAAAACGGAAGAAGCGCGACACGGTACGACCGTCGAGGAACAACGTTTGCCGGCCTTCGAAGTTGGTCTCCGAAGCGTTACCGGTAAACGATGTGTCGCGGAATCCGAAGCCACCTAGCAAACTCCAGTTGTCGGAGAAGTTGTGTTGCAGCTCAAGCTGATGGCCAACGACTTCGGTTTCGATCGGGCCGTCCCCCGGCTCGCCCACGAAGGTCTCGCGTGGCGTGAAGCCGAACTCTTCGGTAAAGGCAACGCCGCGGTCGAACGGAATTTCTTGTTCGGTGTACTCGAGCTCGTAGGTCACTTTCGTGTTGTCGGTGATTTCCCACGATGCCGATGGGTAAAAGCCAAGTTTTTGGGTTTCGACCGTTTCACGAAAACTTTCGGCGTCTTCGTAGAAACCCACGAGCCGGAAACCAAAGTTATCCGTGGCACCGGCGGTCGATTGAAAGTCACCCTCCAGGCGTTGTTGCGCCCAACTTCCCAATGTGAAGCGAACGTCACCGCTGGTCTCGAACTGCGGACGCTTCGTGATGAGGTTGATCGTACCGCCAGGTTCGCCGCGACCAAACAGAGCCGAGCGGGGACCTTTCAGGATGTCGACCGCTTCGATACCCACTAAATCGCGAGGGCCAGCAAAGCCACGACCCGCGTTAAAGCCGTTGACCAAGAAGCCACTCGGTAGGTTGATGTCGCCAGAGAAGCCACGGATCGAGAAGCTGTTCCACAGGCCACCAAAGTTGTTCTGGCGGGCGACCGATGCCGATAAGTCGAGCGCTTCGTTGAGGTTCAACGCACCGACCTCACGAATCAACTCGAGGTCGACCTGCTGCACTGCCGTCGGATCCTCGAGGGTATCGAAGTTACCTTGGTACGCGCGGCGATCGCCGACCACGAAGATCGTATCGATAGCGTCGTCGCTGCCGTCGCTGTCCTGTGCAAACGCGGCTGGTGCCGCTACAAACGGCGCCGCCACGCCCATTAAGACTGCAAACCGCAGACCTTGGCTGACGCCAACGCTGCGCACCCCGACGGCAGTGCGCCGATTACCCGTAAACATGCTTTCGCTCCTGTTATTGCCGCGAATGATAGTCATTCGCATACCTGCGATTGAGAGAGAACCGCGATCAAATTTTTAAAAGGAATAATCCGTAAATTTCTTGTTATTGACGCGCAGCAATAATTGCCGAGCGTAGACCGGACGTTATAGTGTTACACAGATTGTCAGAGACAGCACTACCTGTTCCTGCCAGCGACGTCGCCGCTGGTCTGGTGTTTAGCCAGCCGCCGACGGTTGCTGCGACAGCTCGCTGCCGACGACGCAAAGATCCGATCGTATCTGCAGCTGTTCCGCCGTAATGACGTTCCAGACGAGCCCGAGTCGTGCAAGCCCAGCTAGCACCCACCAGCCTGGATCGTGTTGCCCGGGCTCGAGCCCCAGTCGTGCCGAGCCTGGGTACGCGTGGTGATTGTTGTGCCAGCTCTCGCCCATCGTCAGCAGTGCAAACCATGGCAGGTTGTAGCCTTGCACCGCCGCACCGCTCACCCGCCAGCGTTGCTCGCCGCGATTGTGGGCGAAATAGCCGACTAACCAGTGACCGATGATCGATACGCTGACCCGCGAGCAAATGCCCCAAAAGACCCACGCCCAACCGCCGAGCGCAAACAGCAGCGCCGCCCACGGCAGTTGCTGCCACATCCAGGTTCGCTCCATCACCTGATAAACGCGATCCGCCGCAATGTCCGTTTCAATGCGAATCTCCGGCGGGCTCGCCAACTCAATCGTTCCGACAAGTTGCCACACTAGGTCGCGATACCACGGCTGACCGTGCGAAAAGTAATCGTGGCAATGTCGTTGCCGCTGCGCCCAGTCGCGCGTGTCATGCGTGCGCAGCATCCCGAGCGGCCCGGCAAGCCCGACCAGCACACCCAGGTGCACGAACAGGTATTCGAGCCAACGCGGGCATTCGTAGCTGCGATGAATGAACCGCCGATGCATGCCCAGAGAGTGCCCGAGGCACAGCGTCGTTGCTGTAAAGACGATGAAAACGACAACGGCGCCGGGGGTGACCGTCAGTGCGCTGCCAATAGTGCCACCGAGCAGCATCGCGCCGACCCAGACGAGTTTCATTGGATCAAAGCGCACGAAACCGGCCGCTGCATCGCCGCGTTGACCGTCAAAGTCGGTACGCGGGTTCGCGTAAGCCGCCGCACTACCGGTCACGAATCATGACCTCGTCGATCAGGAAGTCGGCCATTTTCGTCATCCCGAACTGTTGCAAGGGATGGAAGTACCAGGCGGGGTCGAGCGTTCGCTCATAATCGATGCGCAGCGAGATGGTGGTCTGCCCCGGACCCGCATCGACCAGCGTGATCTCGGTGCCGACCGTTCGCAGATAGCTCGCGAAAAAGGTGGTGTCGCTAATAAACCGTGTTTGTATTCGGTGCGGTTCGACGGCAACGATTTGTAGCTTGGCCTCGCCCTCGTGGGTGTTCGCAACGAACCAACGGTGGTAGCGGGTCTTGATCGTGTGAACATCGCCCGGCGCCAGCGAACCTGCATCGATCTGATAGGGCATCGGAAAAATACGAAGTAGCCAGTGGCGGTCTTTGCGAAGGTCGAACGGCTTAGCCAAGTTGCTAAGAACGGCTTCCCTCTCGAGAGTAATCGTTTTCGACACCGAAACGGAGTTCGCGCGTTCAATCGTCAGAACGTCGGTGGTCCCCTCAAACGATAGGGCAATGAGTAACAGCGGTAGGACCGACACATAGGTGCGATTGCGCTCTTTCGCCTTGAGCAAGGCTGCGTGTGCTGCGAACGCTATCGAGACGATGAGAAGATAGATTGGGATGAAAAATAGGACGCAAACAAAGCCCTCGAACAATAAGATTGAGCTGCCGAGAAAAACAGCAAGCGCAGCGAGCATGTGATCGATGTAAAACTGCCACCACGTTTTTTCCTTGCGCATTGGGCGGGTGAGCGTGATTAGCAACGAGATCAGGTACGGAACACCGACGTAGAGCAGCGCCGTATGGTCGAATTGCGTCTCCATCAACAAACGAACGATCAGCGGCGCAAGGCCGAGCAACAGGATGCCGCTCAGCCAGTTAGTCCGCGATTCGCCGAAGCGAGTTTGCAGTCTCCGCCATACGGTGTGGATTGTCTGGAAGGCCATGGGCTGTTCCTGTCGCGGTCGCGTGGTAAACTGAAACCATATAGTTAATTAACTAATTAGTTAAACAGTAAACGAATGGACAATGTCTTTCAAGCCCTGTCATCGACGGTGCGGCGGCGCATGCTGGCCTATTTGTCGAAAACCACACTGACGGCCGGTGAAATCGCGTCACGCTTTGAGATGAGCAAGCCCGCCGTCTCGAAGCACCTCAGCGTGCTGGAAAACGCCGGCTTGGTTGAGAGCGAGAAAAAGGGCCTGCACGTCCATTACCGATTGAACAAGGACAACCTATTCGCTGGGATGAACGATTTCTTGGTGAATTTCTGCCCAGGAGGGCGGCCGCTTAAATTGGAGAGCGCTGAGCTTGAGAAGGGCCGTGAGACGCCCGTCGATGGGTCGGCCGATCCGGCACAAAGTTAGCGACGTAACGTCCCCTACTATTCCACGCTACGCCTCGCCTACCGCTGTAGGAGCGGCGTCCCGCCGCGATCAGCCGCGGTTGGCTTCGACGATGTGTTCATCGCGCCGAGGACGGCGCCCGTACACCTGCGATAGCGGCCGCGCTTCCTTCGGCCGCGGGATGTCTTATCAAAATGCGGCGATTCCCGTGATCGCGCGACCGAGAATCAGGGCGTGGACGTCGTGAGTTCCCTCGTACGTGTTAACCGTCTCGAGGTTCACCATGTGGCGCATCACTTGGTATTCGTCGGCAATGCCGTTACCGCCGTGCATATCTCTTGCGGCACGGGCGATGTCCAGCGCCTTACCGACATTATTGCGCTTAACAATCGAGATCATCTCGGGTGCGAAATTGGCGTCATCCATTAAGCGGCCGACGCGAAGACTCGCTTGCAGACCGAGTGCAATCTCGGTTTGCATATCGGCCAGCTTCTTTTGATACAGCTGGTTTGCCGCCAGGGGCCGGTTGAATTGATGGCGGTCGAGCCCGTACTGGCGCGCCGCCGCGTAACAAAACTCGGCCGCGCCCATCGCGCCCCAACTGATGCCGTAACGGGCGCGATTCAGACAACCGAACGGCCCCTTCAAACCTTCCACATTTGGTAACAATGCGTCGTCACCGACCTCGACATTGTCGAGCATGATCATGCCAGTGATCGATGCCCGCAATGACAGCTTGCCACCGATCTTTGGTGCGTCGAGACCGGGCGTACCCTTATCGATAATAAAGCCACGAATTTTGCCGCCGTGTGCCTCCGATTTCGCCCACACAACGAATACGTCAGCGATCGGCGAGTTGGAGATCCACGTTTTGGATCCGCTCAGCCGATAGCCGGTCGCTGTTTTCTCGGCGCGCGTGCGCATCCCAGCTGGATCCGAGCCAGCGTCCGGTTCGGTGAGCCCGAAACAGCCGATCCACTCGCCGGTCGCGAGTTTCGGCAAGTACTTCCGTTTTTGTTCTTCGGAACCGTAGGCGTCGATGGGGTACATGACGAGCGATGACTGCACGCTCATCATTGAACGGTAGCCGGAGTCGACTCGTTCTACCTCACGCGCAATCAAGCCATAGGCCACGTAGGAAGCTGCGGAGCCGCCATAGGCTTCGCTGACCGTTGCGCCCAACAATCCGAGCGCGCCCATTTCCGTAAAGATAGCGGGGTCAGTGTGCTCGTTTTGATACGCGTCGGTGACGCGCGGCTGCAACTCACCTTGCGCGTAGGCGTGGGCCGTGTCGCGGATCATTTTCTCGTCGTCCGTGAGCTGGGCATCGAGAAAAAACGGGTCGGCCCAATCGAAGCGGGCCATGGCCGCCTTGCGGCCGGTCTGTTTGGAGCCGTCCATAGCGCGATTATCGCGCAGAAGGCGCTCGATTGCGCGCTTTGTCATCGGTACAAAAGTGGCCCGCGCCGCGGCCCAGAGCCGCGATGCTAGACTGAGGGCCAACCTACGCGCAGGGGATCAGTTATGCCAACACGTTACGGGCTTTGGTTGGGCTTGGCGCTGCTGACGGCGCCACCAAGTCTGTGCGCCGATCCGGCCACACTGGCATCCATCGATGCGCGTTATGACGAAACGGCGCGCATCGCGCGCTCACTGTGGGAGTTCGCCGAGGTCGGTTACCTCGAGCGCAAAAGCACGCAACTGTTGCAGCAGGCGCTCGCCGATGAGGGCTTTCGTGTTACGCCTGGCGTTGGCGGAATGCCAACGGCGTTCATGGCTGAGTTCGGCAAGGGTGAGCCGGTCATCGGCATCCTTGCCGAAATGGATGCCCTGCCGGGTATCAACCAGGATTCCGTTCCCGAACGCTCACCGATTCGCGGCAAGCTGGCGGCGCATGCGTGCGGCCACAACTTGTTTGGCGCAGGCTCTGTAACCGCCGCTGTCGCGATCCGTCACTACCTGGAGCGAACCGCCCGCCCGGGGACAGTGCGAGTTTACGGCACCCCGGCCGAGGAGGGTGGTAGCGGTAAGGTGTATCTCGTTCGTGCGGGGCTGCTCGATGACGTTGATATCGCTATGCACTGGCACCCGAGCGATGAGAACACGGCCCGGGCACGAACCTCGCTAGCCAACCGGTCGGCGAAGTTTCGGTTTCGCGGCCGCTCCGCCCATGCGGCCGGTGCGCCCGAGAAGGCCCGCTCCGCGCTGGACGGGGTCGAGGCGTTTAACTTTATGGCGAACTTGATGCGCGAACACGTACCGCAGCAAACGCGCATGCACTATGTGATTACCCAAGGTGGCCTAGCGCCAAACGTCGTGCCGGACTTTGCGGAAGTGTTTTATTACTTGCGCCATCCCGATTCGGCGACGCTCACCGAGTTATGGGCGCGGCTCGAGCAGGCCGCACGCGCGGCTGCGCTCGGTACCGGTACCGAGGTCGACTGGGAAATTATTCACGGCAATCATCCGATCGTCGTCAATGAGATTTTGCACAAGATCGCCGACGTTAAGCTGCAAGCAATCGGCGGTGTCCGTTACGACGCGGACGAACGCGCCTTCGCCGACAGGATTTACGCGACGTTAGCGGCGCCGACAGCGACGATCGACTCGGCCGCGGAGATTCAACCGTACGACGTTTCGCTGGGTTACGGCTCGACCGACGTCGGCGACGTGTCGATTAAAGTACCGACCGTCGGTGTTCGGGCCGCCACCTGGGTTCCGGGCACGCCATCGCACAGCTGGCAGGCAGCGGCGGCCGGTGGGACCAGCATCGGCTTCAAAGGGGCGCAAGTCGCTGCTAAGGCATTGGCGCTAACGGCGATCGAGCTCTATGAGGACCCAACGATTGTCGCCGCGGCGAAAGCGGAGCATGCCGAACGCGTCGGTGACGATTTCGTCTACGAGGCGTTGCTTGGCGATCGAGCGCCGCCGCTCAATTACCGGGTTCGCTAAGCGGAGATCTACGATGGCTAAGTTCATGCTTTTGCATGTCGGTTTCGAAAAACCAACACCTGAAATGATGGCGGCGTGGCAAGCATGGTTTGCCGAAACCGCCGATGTCACTGTTGAAAACGCCGGATTCAGCGGCGGCTGCGAGATCTCGGCTGCCGGTACGACTGAGCTCGCGTGGGACGCGACGTGCCTAAGCGGTTATTCCGTTATCGATGTACCCGATCGTGCGACGGCCGAGGCGATCGCGGCCCGCAATCCTTTTGTATCAGCAATCCGTGTTTACGCACTGCGAGAACACGGCTAGTGCTTCGCTAACGAGTAAGAGGTGTCAATGACAACGATGCAAGGCAAGTGCCTGTGCGGGGCGGTGACGGTGACCGCCACGCCGGACAGCAAAGACGTCTGTGCATGCCATTGCGCAACGTGTCGGCGTTGGGGCGGGGGACCGTTCGTTGATCTTAACGTTGGAAACAACGTTGAGTTTAGCGGTGACGGCGCGATTCGCGTTTATGGGTCATCGGCTTGGGCCGAGCGTGGGTTTTGTCAGCGCTGTGGTACGCACCTCTTCTATCGCCTACGCGATGGCAGTATGACGGCGGTGCCGGTTGGGCTCTTCGATGACGACGACGGTCTCGTGTTGAATAAAGAGGTGTTTGTTGACGAGCAGCCGGCGTACTACCGATTCGCAAACGACACCCACCGGTTGACCGGCCCCGAGTTGATGGCGTTGTTTGGCGCCGACGATTCCGCCTAACGATGCCCAACACGTCGTCCGTCGCTGGTTACTCAGGTACACCGCTACATCGGAAACTCGGTCTCAAAGCGGGTATGCGCTATCTGCTGATAGGTGCGCCTGCTGGCTATCGCGATGTGCTCGGCCCGGTCGACGATGTCACGTTTTTGCAGCGTGCCAAACAAGCCGATGTCGTGCATCTCTTTTGCAAACGCCACAGCGAATTAACTCGTCGTATCGACACGGCGCTCGAACGGGTCAACCCCGGCGGAATGTGTTGGGTATCGTGGCCAAAGAAATCATCACCGCTCTACGTTGACCTTACCGAAGACGACTTGCGACGTGTCGTGCTCCCAAAGAAACAGTGGGTCGATGTAAAAGTCTGCGCCGTCGATATGGACTGGTCGGCGCTTAAGTTCGTGCGCCGCCGTTCAGGCAAATAGACGCTCGAGCGGTTTGGCGGTGCTGCTTTCCGGGAACACCTTTGCATCGACGAAGGCAGCATCAAGACGGACATGCTCGATTAGCACGGCCTTGGTCAGGCTGCGAAGATCGGTCGTTGGCGCCAAATCGCGTTCTTGGTAAAGCGCAGCCGGGGCAAGCCCTGGCCAATCGGCGACGACACGGCCGCCGCGGACCTTGCCGCCGACGAGTAAGGCAGCACTGGCCGTACCATGGTCAGTTCCGCGGGTACCGTTTACGTTTACCGTGCGGCCGAACTCCGTCATCACGATGACAGCCGTGTCCTCCCAGCGCTTGCCCATGCCGCTGTGAAATGCGCTCAGTGCGCTATCCAATGCGCTGAACCCACGCGCCAATGCACCTGTCGCACCGCCTTGATTGGCGTGCGTATCCCAGCCGCTTGAATCGACGACGGCAATTCGGGCACCGTTCGGCGCCGTTAGGAACGCCGCTGCCTGCTCAAGGGTTTGTCGAAAACGCTGGTCTCGACCGCCGCGCGGTCGCTGACCCATGTTGCCCGACGCATCGGCGATCGCTTGCGATTCCATTGCCTGCATGAGCCGCGCGTGCAAGAACGCATCGTCGGCGTATAGGCGTGACACGCGTGCCAGCGTGTCATCGTCGGCACCCGGTAAACGGCTCGGCGCCCAATTGGAAACCGACTGCGCGCCCCGCAGAATGAGCGGCGTAGTGCTACCGAGTGCGATGGCTGTCTCGTCGCCAAGCCGGCCGCCAAGTGGCGCCAGTGCGCGATTCAACCAGCCGTCTTTCGTGCCGAGTGCCGAACTCGTCCCGTTTTCAAGCGCGTCCTGACCGTCGAAATGAGAGCGCTCGCGGTACGGGCTCGCGACGGCATGAACGCCGAGCGCATCGCCGGCGTCGAAACGCTCGGCCAACCAGGTAAACGCCGGGTGTAGCGCGAACTGACTATCGATCCGTGTACCGCCGTCGCTCGCGCGTGGCGATGCGATCGCCAGCTCGCCGCGCACACTCGCGTAACGGCTGTCCGCGTACGGCGCGAGCATCGATAGTCCGTCCATCGCGCCGCGCAGGATAACGACCAGCAAACGCTGGTCGGTATCGGCCGAGGCTAATCCAAGTCCTGGCAACAGGGCCGTTCCGGCGATACTCGCTTGAACGAGGCTGCGTCGAGTCAGCATGACTTATCTCCGTAAGAACTCAGGCGAGAC
>JBCDBO010000082.1:0-13738 GCA_039183535.1 Pseudomonadota bacterium
CGACAGCGATCTTCTCGACGTCATGCTGACTTGGGATCAAACCGGGTCTTACGAAGTCGCTGAGTTGCGTGGCGAGCAAAACGTCTCCGACGACGATTGGATGACAACGCTGCTGCAGACCAAGGCATTTCACAAGATTCCGCCGGCTAACATTCAGGCGATCTTCATGCGTATGCAGCAGATCAACTACAAAGCGGGCGATCAGATCATCAAACAAGGCGCCGAGGGCGATTACTTTTACGTGATCACCCGTGGCAAGGCGTTGGTGACACGCGAAACACCGCTCAATAAGGACGGTATTAAGCTCGCTGAATTGATCGTTGGCGATACTTTCGGCGAGGAAGCGCTTATTTCCGATGCGAAACGCAACGCGACCGTCACGATGCTGACGGACGGGGCCGTGATGCGACTGGGTAAAACCGACTTCAACACACTACTGAACGAGCCTATGCTCGAATGGGTCGATCTTGAGGACGCGTTTCGGATCGTCTCGAAAGGCGGCAAGTGGCTCGATGTTCGACTGCCAAGCGAGTTTGAGACCTACCACCAAGACGGTGCGATCAACATCCCGCTGTACTTCATTCGGTTGAAACTGGGTGCGTTAAGCGAAGATACGCCGTACGTTGTTTGCTGCGATACGGGGCGGCGCAGCTCCGCTGGGGCGTTCATATTGGCGGAGCGTGGCTTCCAGGCGTTCGTACTTCGCGGCGGTATCCACAAGACAGCCGACTAACCAGGCTACATCGTGTGGGTCGGTTTGTCGCCCGATAACGCGCCGGCCAGGTAATTTTCGATACGTTTTTGTGTGTTGCCCTGGTCTTGCTCGGAGAATTGCACGCCAATACCGGCCGTCCGTTTGCCTTGGGCACCCTTTGGTGTCGTCCAGATGACGCGCCCAGCCACCGGAATCTTCTCCTCCTCGCCCATTAGATTGAGCAACATGAAGACTTCGTCGCCCAGTCGGTAAGAGCTATTGGTCGGAATAAACAAACCGCCGTTCCGCACGAACGGCATATAGGCCAGATAGAGCGCACTCTTATCCTTAATCGTTAGCGTCAACAGGCCGGGCTTACTCATCGGTACTCCTTACAGCTGACCAGCCGCAACATCGGGTAGCAGGGGCGCCTCATCGCCGAGCGATCGAAAACCACCCTGCCAGGCCAACAACAGTGTTTCGAACACGGCAGGCGCGCTGTAACTGCCCTTCGGTTGCGACAGTAAGCGTCGCAATCGGTCTAGATAACAAAACAGATGCCGTGCGTCTACGTTGCGCTCAGCAATTTGCGTGATTGCACGGTTTTCCGGCATTGCCGACCCAGTCTTCAGCAGCACATGCAAGGCCGCCTCAGTCATCGCGAGCAAAAACTTAAGTACCAACGCCGCTTCGTGTTTGGACCAGGCAGTCGCCAACGCTGTCGCATCGCCGCCGTCGTCCACTAACGCAGCCAACTCGTCGTGCAGCCGGTCCCAGGTGTCGATCGTGCCATTGGCGATCCAATCGGCCGCCAGCAAAGGCGCCCCGGCGGCCATGGCCAGCGCCCGCTCCGCTTGCGCTCGATCGTCGTGCGCCATCCACGCCAGCGCATCGCCCATCGACGGCGCCGCAATCTTCCAATGACTGCAGCGGCTTAAGATGGTTGCCGGAAGATTGAGCAACCGGTCTGCAATCAAGACAATACAGCAATCGCCCGGTGGCTCTTCCAAGGTCTTTAGTAGCGCGTTTGCCGCGGCTATCGACAATGTATCGGCAGCCTCAATGATCGCGACTTTGGTCGCGCCTGCGTAGGCGGTCATCGCCAACTCACCGATGAGTTCGCGAACTTGGTCAACGCTGAGCGCAGTCTTGTCTTCGGCCGGTGCGATGCGGTGAAAATCGGCGTGCTCGGGCCACCTATGCGGTGCATTGACACCACGCCGCTCGGCATCGAAACAGGCATCGCTCATCACCGCCGCGAGGGCCCGCTTGCCGACGCCACGCGGACCGCTCAATAGGTACGCATGCGCCCGACGATTAGCGGCTAGCGCTTGGTGAAACTCGGCCTGACGATTGGCCAACCACGGCAGCGGCGTCATGCCGTGACGCGACCGATGAACGTCAGTAACTGGTTGCGAATCGACGTTTGGACCTCGTCGAGTGCTGCGCTGACATCCGTTACAACGACGCGCCGCGGCTCGTCCTCGGCGGCCCGCTGATAGCCAGCCCGCACGTCGTTAAAAAACCGTCTGTCTTCGGCTTCGAAGCGGTCGGCGGCCCCGCCCCGACCGCGGCGCCGCGCGAAGGCCGTCTCGATATCGGTATCGAGCACCAAGGTCAGATCCGGCCAAACGTCCGCATGGCACCACTCGGCCAACGTTCGAATGCGCTCGATATCGAAACCGCGCCCAAAGCCCTGGTAGGCCATCGTCGCGTCGGTAAAGCGGTCACAGACTACCCAACGCCCCGCCGCTAGCGCTGGCTCGATCACGGCCGTTACATGCTGGCGACGAGCTGCAAACATCAGCAACACTTCGGTCAACGGGTCGACTGTCTCATCGCGGTGCGCGAGCAGCAGAGCCCGCAGCTCCTCAGCAAGCGGTGTTCCTCCGGGTTCGCGGGTGACCAGCGTATCGAAGCCGCGTTCGCGCAGCACCGCAGCGGCGAACGCCACATTGCTGCTTTTGCCAACGCCCTCGATTCCCTCAAGGGTCACGAAGCGGCCACGTTCGATGCGATCGGACATCAGTTACGCGCCCGCAATCGTTCTAAGTAGACGGCCACTGCCGCGTTGTGTTCCTGCTCGGTTGCAGAGAACGTGTGCGAACCGTCCGCTAAGCCCGTCGCTACGAAAAACAGGGCATCGCCGTCACTCGGGTTCACAGCGGCGCGCAGCGATGCACGGCCCGGTAACGCGATCGGTGTTGGCGTTAAGCCCTTTCGCGTATAGGTGTTGTACGGCGTATCGGTCACGAGGTCGCGTCTTCGTATGTTGCCATCGTAGCGATCGCCCAACCCGTAGATGACGGTCGGATCCGTTTGCAATCGCATCCCCTTATGCAACCGCCGCACGAAGACGCCTGCTATCGCTTCGCGTTCGTCATCGCGTGCCGTTTCTTTTTCGATAATCGATGCGAGCGTTAATGCTGCGTACGGCGTATCGAACGGTAATCCTTCGCCGCGCTGCTCCCACGCGTCGGCCAGCTCCTTGCGCATTAGCCGATACGCTCGGCCCACAACAGCCACATCGGTCGTGCCGCGCTCGAAGCGGTACGTGCTCGGAAACAACAGACCTTCAAGACGCGACTCCTGCGCTCCGATCGCGGCCAACCAATCCGTTTCGCGAGTGCCGCTCGGAATCGTCGCAGTAATCGCGTCATGCGCTTGGATGGCAGCGATCGCTTGGGCGGCGGTCCATCCCTCGATCAACGTCACCGAGTACTCGACCGCCTTTCCCTCGACGAGTCGTGCCAACACATCGTAACCCGACAACTGCCGGCTCAACGAAAACTCACCCGCTTTCAGCTGTCGGTCGAGACCGTTGAAACGGGCATACCAATACCAAGCATCTGGGCAGCGAATTAGGCCTGCGTCGGCGACGGTATCGCGGACGCCGGCCAGCGATTGGCCGCGCGTAACGGTGACTGTAACGTCACCCGAATCGGTGCCAGTGCTACATAGGCATTGGTGCTGTGCGTAGACGTAGGTGGCCCCGGCCAGCGCGGTTGCGATCGCGATCAGTCCACCCGCGATCAACCAGCGCATAACGGTGTCTCCCGCAACAGGCGCCGGTGCAGATCGCGCGTGACCGGACCAATCGGTAGCGCTCGACCGGCATGGTTGCCGACCGGTCGTATGCCGAACCTGGAACTTGTGAGGAACATCTCGCTACAGCGTACCAAATCGTCGTGTGTCAGCGGCTCGACCCGCAGCGCAATAGCATCACGGCGGCAAATAGCGCTAACGGCAGCACGCGTGACGCCAGTGACACCCGCCGTATCGAGCGGTGGCGTTAGCAACTCGCCGTCGATAACAGCAAACACGTTGGCGCTGCTGGCCGACACCACCTGGCCGCTCGTGTCGCAACACAGCACGTCGTCAGTCGATCGAATCTCGGCGGCGGCCAGCACCTGCTCCAAGCGATTTAGATGCTTGAGTCCCGCGAGCGCCGGTTGCACCGCCCAGCGGAGCGCGGCGAGACCAAGCCGCAGCGGCGCCAAGTCGGGCCACTCATCGACACCATCGAGCGGATAACAACGCGCGGCCAGTATGGCAGCGTCTTGCTCGGATGGCCGATAACCGCGTTTGCTGCCCGCTCGAAACGCCATGATTTTTAGCATGGCCGCCGCCGTACCGTGGCTCAATGACCGAGACAGCAATTGATCGATACGGCCTTGTCCAGGCGGCTCGATAGCCAACCGCTCGCAACCGTGTTGCAGTCGCTCGATATGGCGCTCGCGAAACAAAATCGCGCCGGAGCGAACGGCCGCGGTGGTAAAAACACCATCGCCGTAGGCCATCGCACGCGAATCTGGCCCCGTCGTGGCCGTCGGCGGATCAAACAGCCAGCTCATGCCGCTGCGGCCGACAGCGCGTTGATCAGTCCCAGGGCTTTGCTGCGGGTTTCGCGAACCTCGTCGCTGGGAACCGAATCGGCAACAATACCGGCACCGGCACGGAAAGTCGCCGTGGCACCGTGCAAGTGAACCGTTCGAATGAGAATGTTGAGATCCATTGAGCCATCGCCGTTGATGTAACCGAAGCTGCCCGTGTACGGGCCGCGGGGTTCGCGTTCAAGCTCAGCGATAATTTCGATGCAGCGCAGTTTCGGACATCCGGTGATCGTACCGCCAGGAAACACTGCCTCAAGGACGTCGACCGGGCCGACGCCGCTCGCGAGCGTCGCTTTGACGTTAGAAACGATGTGATGCACATGGGCGTACGACTCGACGACCATCCACTCGTCGACTTCAACGGAGCCGGGCACCGCGATTCGGCCAAGATCGTTGCGCTCCAAATCGATC
The DNA here is from genome assembly GCA_039183535.1 of Pseudomonadota bacterium. GTDB lineage: Bacteria > Pseudomonadota > Gammaproteobacteria > Steroidobacterales > Woeseiaceae > JBCAXA01. The sequence continues at coordinate 4,999 of JBCDBO010000082.1, forward strand.
AGCATGACGTGTTCGGCCTGTTCTTTTTCGCTGGCGACCAGCTCTGCGCGCAGCCGCCGGTCCGCCGTACCCCCATATCCGCGTGGCCGAGTACCGGCGATCGGTCGGGTATCGACCGCCCGACCGCGCAGTCGCAGCAAACGCTCAGGGGACGATGACACAACGGCGTGATCGTCAATGCGCATTAATCCCGCGAACGGCGCCGGGTTCGAGCGTAGCAGCTGGCAATACAGATCGGCCGCGGATGGTGCCTCGGCAAACGTCGCTTCCCAGCGGCGCGACAGATTCACCTGGTAAACCTCACCCGCAGCGATGTAGCGCAATGCCGACTCAGCGGCAGCAACAAACGCATCCGCCTCGGGCTCGTGCAAGCTGTGCGGCCCCAATGACGCGCACTGCCGATACGGGGCAATCTTCGCGTCGCGTTCGAGCTCAGCAAGAAATCGCTGAGCGCCGGTTTCGGCGACCGCGTAAGCGATGCCAGTCGAACGATCCACGACGATCGCAGCCGGGGCACGATGCAATAAGGCCACCGGGAGCTCTATCCGGGTCGGCAATGACAGATGCGGCTCGAACGCCGCGACGCATTCGTAACCGAAGTAGCAAAACCAACCCCCATAAAACGGCAATCCGACCGGCGCTGACTCGGGAACCTCGCTGGGCAGCGTGTCACGCAGCCCAGACAAATCAGGCAACCTAAACCGTTCGGCCGAGCCGGTAGCTCGAAACAGAATATCGAAGCCCGGCTCCCGAGCCGCACTGGCGGCGCTTTGCAATAGGTACGGGTAGCGATCGGGCTGGCTGACGTGCAGGGCCAACAGGTCCACTGCCCGGCCTAGCGCACGCAAGTGCAACGTCAGACGGTCCGGAAGACCAGCGTCCCGTTCGTGCCACCGAAACCGAACGAGTTCGACGCCGCTACCGTTAGTGCTTGTTTGCGCGCTTTGTGCGGTACGTAGTCAAGATCGCAGGCTGGGTCTGGGTTATCGAGATTAATCGTCGGCGGCACGACCTGATCGCGTAACGCCAGTACCGTAATAATCGCTTCGATAGCACCGGCCGCACCGAGCAAATGGCCGGTTGTGGCTTTCGTGCCGGTAACCGCTAACGTGTACGCATGCTCACCGAAGGTCGACTTGATCGCCTGCGTCTCGGCAATATCGCCCGCCACGGTCGACGTCGCATGCGCGTTCAAATAATCGAGCTCGTTCGGTGCGACGTCAGCGTCGGCCAAGGCCGCTTGCATACTTCGTGCCGCGCCGGAACCATCCTCTGGCGGCGACGTAATGTGGTACGCATCGCCGCTCATACCGAAACCAATCAGCTCGGCATACATCGTCGCACCGCGTGCTTTGGCGTGGTCGTAGTCCTCGAGCATCAGACAACCGCCACCATCGCTTAGCACAAAACCGTCGCGATCCGCGTCGAACGGGCGACTGGCGTGTTGCGGATCGTCGTTGCGGGTCGATAAGGCCCGAGCTGCACAAAAGCCGCCCATACCGAGCGGCGTTGACGCGTACTCGGACCCACCGGCCAACATGACATCGGCATCGCCCCATGCAATCGTTCGCGCCGCGATGCCGATTGAGTGCGTCGACGTCGTGCAGGCCGTAACGACAGACAGGTTCGGGCCGGTCAAGCCGTGCATAATGCTGACGTGCCCAGAGATCATGTTGATGATGCTGCCTGGCACGAAGAATGGTGAAATCTTCCGAGCGCCGCTGGCCGCAAACTTCGCGTGGTTCTGCTCGATCGTGCCGATACCGCCGATTCCAGCGCCCATCGCAACACCGATCCGACCGCGATCAGCCGCATCAAGATCGATACCGCTATCGTCGAGCGCTTGTTGGCACGCCGCGATGCCGTACTGAATAAACGTGTCGACCTTACGCGCTTCTTTTGGCGGGATGTAGGCCGCTGTGTCGAAATCTTGGATTTGACCGGCGAATGTTGTCGTGAAGCCGGTCGTATCGAACGACTCGATCGGTGTGAAGTTCGGGCGACCGTCCAATACGCTCTGCCACGCGTCGGCGACGGTATTACCGACGGGCGAGATCACTCCAAGACCGGTGACAACAACTCTGCGGCGGTTCATAACGTTGAATACGCTCCCACAAAAACGGCGGCGGCGCCTTGCAGCGCCGCGCCTTCATCCACGTTGACGGCGAATTACGCTTCGCTACGTTGTTTGGTTACGTAGTCGATGGCTTGCTGTACCGTCGTGATTTTTTCGGCTTCCTCGTCGGGAATTTCAGTATCGAATTCCTCTTCCAGAGCCATCACCAATTCAACGGTATCGAGGGAATCCGCGCCCAGGTCATCGACGAACGATGCCTCGTTCGTAACTTCGTCTTCTTTTACGCCCAGTTGTTCGGCGACGATCGCTTTTACCTGGTCCTCAATGCTGCTCATGGTCGTACTATCTCCTGAAGGCTGGGCCGTCTGGCCATGTCTATAGGGCGCGGGAGCCTACCTGCAACCAAGCAAGAGCGCCATACCCGTCGCCGATGGTAGGGCAATTTTTTACTGTCGCCAACACAAAATCGGCACAAATCAGTGTCTTAGCGATCCCTGCACGATCGCGGAAGTTAGCCGATTTTCGCTAAACGACCCACAAACCGCCGTTTACGTGCAGGGTCTCGCCGGTTACGTAAGCGCCGGCGGGCGACGCCAGATACACAACGGCGGACGCGATATCGCTCGGCGCCCCCAACCGCTCGAGCGGAATACGCTCTCCCAAGGCCGCTTTTTGTTCGTCGCCCAGCGCAGCGGTCATGTCGGTCTCAATATAACCCGGCGCGACAACATTAACCGTAATGCCCCGCGAACCAACCTCGCGCGCCAGCGACTTCGAAAACCCGACGACGCCGGCCTTGGCTGCCGCGTAGTTGGTTTGACCGGGGTTACCCATCGCACCGACAACCGATGCGATTGTAATAATCCGCCCGTATCTCGCCTTCATCATGGCTCGCAACGCGGCCTTGCTAACGCGGTAGACCCCCGAGAGATTGGTCGCAATCAAATCGTCCCACTCGGTGCTCTTCATCCGCATCAACAGGTTGTCGCGGGTAATCCCGGCGTTATTAACAACGATGCCGGGCGGTGTTTCTTTGAGCGCCGCAAACAAGCTCGCCACCGATTCTTCATCAGCCACATCAAGTACGTGACCGCGGCCGCGCTCACCGAGCGTCTCCCCGATCGCCTGTGCACCCTGCTCGCTCGTTGCTGTGCCAATCACGGTGGCGCCAGCACCGGCCAGCGCCGCCGCGATGGCCGCCCCAATCCCGCGGCTAGCACCGGTGACCAGCGCGGTTTGACCGCCGAGAACGTCGTCGCGAAAGATTGCTGTCATTGTTATGCCTCCGGCGCTGCAACGAGCGCCTCAATTGCAGCCGGTGAATCGATGGCGTCCATTTGCAACGTCTTGTCAATGCGGCGCACGAGACCGGCCAAGACTTTTGACGGCCCAAATTCGGCCAATGCCGTAACGCCGTTATCGCGCAGCCACTCGACCGAGGCCACCCATTGGACCGGGTTGTAAAGCTGGCGAAGTAACGCATCGCGAATCGCGTCGGGTTCGCTAACAAGGGCAACATCGACGTTATTGACGACCGGAATAGACGGCGCCTTAAGCTCGGTCTCGGCGAGCGGGCCGGCCAGTGCCTCGGCGGCCGGGCGCATCAGTGCACAGTGCGAGGGGACACTTACGGGCAGCAACATGGCACGCCGCGCACCCGCCGCCTTCGCCGCCTCCGTCGCGCGCTCGACAGCGGCGCGCGTCCCGGCAATAGCGACCTGGCCAGGGGCATTAAAATTGACCGCAGCGACAAGATCGTCGCCGTCTGTCGCCGCGTCGCAAATCTCGCGAACGGCGTCGTCATCAAGGCCCAGGACGACGGCCATTGCACCAGCGCCGACCGGAACGGCGGACTGCATAAACCGGCCACGGTCTCGCACAAGCCGCACAGCGTCAGCGAAGGCAATCGCTCCGGCACAGCAAAGCGCGGTGTACTCGCCGAGGCTATGACCGGCAACGTAGGCTGGCGCTTGCCCACCGGCATCGGTATACGCGCGCCAAACAGCGACACCGGCGGTCAACAACAACGGTTGCGTGTTTTCCGTAGCGTTGATCGATGTTTCCGGCCCGCTCGCGCGCAGCGCCGCCAAGTCGACCCCGAGCGCATCGCTCGCTTCCGCGTACGTATCCCGAACGGTCGCTAACGCCTCGAACAGCTCCGCTTGCATACCAATCGCCTGCGATCCTTGCCCGGGGAACACAATGGCTCGTTGCGCCATCTAACCTACTCCACTCGACATAAAGCCGGCCATTATAAACGCTTGAGGAGACGCTGCAGAACGCTGGCGAGCCAACCGCCGATCGCGCCGTACAAATGCGCATCAACGATGACGCGACCGCCAGCGGTGTGCTCCGACCCTGGCATAGGACCGACCCACTGCTCAAAGCCGAGCTTGGCAGCGAGCCCCACCAACAAACCGATCGCGAGGACTTTCTCGTGTTGGCTCATCGCAGTAGCACCTGCGACGAACAACCCGTGCAAGACGCCGGAAAAACCGACGTACCAAATGACCGTCGGGTTAAACCAGTACAGACCAAGCGACACACTCAGGGCCGAGCAGACCGTGGCTAGCAGCCAGTACGACGGCGTCATCACTGCCGCGAACAACAACCCGATCAACACCAATCCGGCCACGTTTAGCAACGTGTGCGCCAGTCCGAGGTGGACAACATGCGCACTCAGCAGGCGCCAGATCTCGCCAGCGCTGACCAACTCGGCGTCGTAACGCAGCAAAGCACGGCCTGGGTCGCCGATCGCCGACAGCGCCAGCAAACCTGTCGAAATGGCGACTAGCGCCGCAATCGGCCAATACAGCGTCATTTTTGTGCGCGGTGTCTTGACGGCCGTTAACCCCCTCTTTGCTATACTTTCGTTATCGTATCTGAAGCGCTAGATCTTCGTCGGCGCATAGCACTTAGCAGGAGTCTGCGGCAATGAATACGCACCGTCGCGCGCGCCAGCGCGGCTTCACGTTGATCGAGATTATGGTCGTCGTCGTTATTATCGGAATTTTGGCAGCCTTGATCGCGCCCAATGTCATCGGCCGTGTCGGCGATGCGCAAGCCACCAAGGTCAAGAACGACATTCGCAACATTGAGGCAGCCCTCAATTTGTTCCGACTCGATAACTTTCGTTACCCGTCAAACGAGCTTGGTCTTGAGGCGCTGGTGACGGACCCGAATGACCCGAGCATCAAAAACTGGAAACCCGGCGGCTACTTGAAGAGCGTTCCAATCGACCCTTGGGAGAACCCGTATCAGTATTTATCGCCGGGCAACAACGGTGAGGTCGATATCTTTACCTACGGCGCCGACGGTCGCGAAGGCGGCGAAGGTATCGACGCCGACGTCGGTAATTGGGACTTGCGCTAAGCAGCGGTTCGCAACCGTGCCGAGGTTTATCGATGCGTCGATTGCCAGCCAGCCGCAACGATCAGCGTGCTTTTACGTTGATCGAAATATTGGTCGTTCTCTTCGTCATCGGAGTCGTCACAGCCTTCGCCATTCCGCAATTTTTGACGGTCAGCGATGACCGCGACCTTGCTCGCGAGGGGCGTCGGTTAACGGCGCTGCTAACACTGGCAGCCGACGAAGCCGCGCTACAAGGTCGCGAACTTGGCATTCGATTTAGTCGCACGCAGTACGCGTTCTACGACCTAGATCCCGAGACCCGCGCCTGGGTCGAACTGCCCGACGACGGCAACCTCAAACCACGCGCACTGCCCGAAGGGCGCGACTTCGAGTTCGCGTTGTGGGTCGAAAACGACGAACTCGACCTCGATGTGGACCTGTACGACTACCAACGCGGCGAGCGGCGCGAGACCGACGCCGACGCCGACCCGGACGATCCGGAAAATGCGGTTGTCGCACCGCCGCCGCACGTCGTGATTTTATCGAGCGGCGAGACGACTCCGTTCGAGCTCTACATCGCCGATCCCTACGCTGACGTCGAGGTTGCCGTCAGTGCCGATGCCTGGGCGGCCTTCGAGTTTCATGCCAACACGGACGAGCTGCAGTGAAACGGCAAAGCGGCTTTACGCTAATTGAAGTCATGGTTGCGCTCGTTATTGTCGCGCTCGGATTGAGCGCATTGATTACGACCGCCGTTCGAGTCATCGGTGACTCGTACACATACCGCGAACGGACGCTAGCACTCTATGTCGGTTTGAACGTCATTACCGAAATGCGCCTGAGCGACGAGCTGCCCGATCTTCGGGAAACCGAAGACGAGGTGGAGTTTGCGAACACCGACTGGCTGTACACCGCACGGGTGATCGAAACCGAGGTCGAAACGCTGCGTCGACTCGAAGTCGACGTCGCCTTGGCAGACGACCCCGATTCGGTGATTCGAAGTGTGCTCGGATTTGTTGGTCAACCCCGCGTTGGCGACGAGGCTAACCAGCTATGGAGCAATCCCAGCAGTGCCGACTTCGGACCACGCGATCGACGTCGCGACGATGAACTCGATGCAGACGATGCGGTGGCGGAGCCATGAGCATTCGGCAGGCGGCCGGCTTTACGTTAATCGAAGTGTTAATCGCAATGTCGATCGGCGCGGTCATTGCCGCGATTGCCTTTGTCACGTTGCAGCAAACCAGTGAAACGGCGGTTGCAGTCAGTGAGCAGATGGGTCGCCTGCAGGCCATTCAGCGGACGCTACAGACGATTCAGCGTGATTTCAGCCAACTATCGCCACGCCCAGTTCGGGAAGAGTTAGCTGATCGCCCGAGCCCGGTACTGTCGGCCAGCGGCCGCAGCGACTACCTTGTTGAATTGACCCGCGGTGGTTGGAGTAATCCGCTGAACATGCCGCGGCCGGGTCTGATGCGAGTCGCCTACAGCCTGGTCGATGAAGAACTTATCCGCTTGCAGTGGCCGGTATTGGACCGGACACTTGGCACCGAGCCGCAAGCGTTGATCCTGCTTGACGGTGTGACCGGGATCCAGATTCGATTTCTGCCGAGTGCGGGCGACTGGGTTGACGTCTGGCCGAACAACACTGGCAACGTTGATATCCGCAGCTTGCGCCTGCGGCCGCGCGCTGCCGAGATTATTATCGAGACAGACGACTACGGCGAGTTGCGGCGACTCATCGAGGTGACCGGTTGATGCGCGCAGCGCCCAGTCGACAACGCGGCGGCATCATGATCGTGTTCGCCGTACTCGTCGTCGCCTTGGTAACGCTGTACGCAACCGATATGGCCTGGGACAGCGCGCTCGATGCACAGCGCTCGACGAGCCTTTATTGGTACGAGCAATCCGTACAGGTGGCGTTGGGCGCTGAAGGCTGGACCGGCGACATACTGAGAAACGACGCGGCAGACTCGGAAACGGATCACCTCGGCGAAGTGTGGGCGATCGACGTACCGCCGCTGCCCTTGGAAGGCAACGGCATCGTCGGCGACGTAACCGGCTCATTGTCGGATGTACAAGGCCTGTTTAACGTCAATAATCTGGTCGACGCTGACGGGGCGACGGACGAAATCGCAGTGGAGCAGTTTCGCCGCTTGCTGCGAGCGCTGGAGTTAGACGAGAAATACGCAACATCCGTCGCCGATTGGATCGACACAGACCTTGAACCCGGGTTTCCCGGCGGTGCCGAAGATCCGACATACACCGGCTTCACGCCGCCTTACAGGACCGCGAATCAGCCGCTGTCCGACGTTTCCGAGGTGGCGGCTATCGCCGAAATGGAGCCTGATGTTTTCGCGGCGCTGCGACCGCACATCATCGCACTGCCAGGCGCGACGACGATTAACGTCAACACCGCCACCGGACCGGTTCTGCAAAGTCTCGACGAACGGATCGGTCCGTCTGAGGTTGAGCGGTTGCTCGAAGAACGCGAGCAAGCTGGGTTTGAAGACATTGAATCGACATTCGGCGATCTGGTCGAACCGGAACTACTGCCCAGAATTGGGAATCGTAGCGATTTCTTTCGCTTACGCGCGATTGTTCGTGTTGGCACGGTCCGAGTCACGATGTACAGTTTGCTGCACCGCGGACAGCAGGGCACCGTAACCCCAATTCTGCGCACTTTTGGAACGCTCTAGGCCATGGCTGAGCAACTCGTCATCCGTCTTCATGCCGACGCCGATCAAGCCGTCGAATGGATAAAAACCGACGCCTCGGGGGCTCGCCATGGTGCGCCCCGGCAAGGCTTGCTTGACTCGGCGGTCGCTGATGCCGCCGGGCTCAACCTGATCGCCCTTGTGCCGGCAGACGATGTGCTGATCACGCAAGCTGAGGTACCCGCGCGCGGCAATCGCCTGCTGCAGGCATTGCCGTTCGCCCTCGAGGAGCAACTCGCCGACGACATCGACTCACTGCATTTCGCGGCCGGTGCGCGCCGCTCGAACGGCAAAACACCGGTGGCCGTCATCGACCGCACCCGGCTCGAAAATTACCGCGAGCGGCTTATCGGAGCCGGTCTTGAACCGGTCGCCGTTTATGCTGAAATGCAGGGGCTGCAGAAACTTCCAGGCACTATTAGCCTGCTGATCGACGACGATTTGATAATCGCCAACGACGGTGCCGACATCGAGCTCGCATTGCGGGGTTTATCGCCCGGTGATGCCTTAGTCGCCATTGGCGCGCTCGACGACACCGATGACGATGACGACAGCAAGCCGTTACCGAAGCACGTACTGGTCTATCTCGACGAAG
>JBCDBO010000083.1:0-13622 GCA_039183535.1 Pseudomonadota bacterium
CACAGCCGTTCGGATGTGACGAGTGACTGCGTCGGACTAGTGTTTTGTCGAGGAAGGCGCGACCGTCGAGAACAGCGCGGCAACGTCGGTCGGCGCAAAGACACGCTCGGTACCGCAGTACTCGCAGGTCACGACCAACTGCCCTTGCTCGACAACGGCAGCATTCGCGTCCTGCTCGCCGAGCATTTTGATCGCATTGGCGGCTCGTTCACGCGAGCATTCGCAAAAAAACCGCGCCGCTCGCTCAGCGGGCAACCGCAAATCGTCTTCGGCGAAGAGGCGTTGCAACATACCAATCACGCCGTAGCGCGACACCTCGTCTAACGTCACCGTCTCAGCCAGCAAGGCCAATCGTCGCCAATCGTCACTACTCGCGAACGACTCGTGCCCTGCGACGATCTGCAACATCAATCCAATCGCTTGGGTACCAGCCGCTGCGAGCCAGAAGCGGGTCGGCACTTGGATAGACGTCGCGAAAAAATGATCCAACGATTCGGCTAACGATAGACCGGCGACCTCAACGATGCCTTGATAGCGGTCCTGAACATTGTCGGACGCGATCGTGACCGTGCATCGCGCCCCGTCTGTGGCACCGTAGTAATCAAGCTCATCGGACCAGTCTTCACCGCGCAGCGCCATGCCGCGATAGTCCAACGAATCCCGGCACTGCATCGCGAGCATCCGCAACGGCCCCGGCCCAGCGATCTGCAGCGTCAGACGCCCTGGCGACTTGAGGGTGCTGGCAATAAGCGCCGTAGCAGCGGCGCTTTCCCCGAGCAACGACAACAGCGTGTTTGGGTAACCGCGATCGTCAAGCAATTCGTCGAGCGATTGGCCGAGGTGAACAAGCGCACCGCGAACCGGTAGGTTCTCGAAAAAAAACGGTTGCAGTGCGTCGGCCACCGACTGAGCTAGCCGTCGAGTCGCTCCCGCAGCCGAGCGTTAACTTGCTGCGGATTCGCTTTACCGGCCGAGCGCTTCATCACCTGCCCGACCAAAAAGCCAATGACTTTCGTTTTGCCACTGCGGTACTGCTCGACTTGCTCGGGAAACTCATCGATGACCGCATCGACAATCGCGTCGATGGCCGACGTATCGGTTATCTGGCGGAGCCCTTTGGACTCAACGATATGCGCCGCCGAGCCGTCGCCGGCCCACATGGCGTCAAACACATCCTTCGCGATCTTCCCGGAAATCGTGGCGTCTTCGACGAGATCCAATAATGCCGCCAGGTCGCCCGGACCTACCGGTGCGGCATCGATCTCGATGCCGTCACGGTTAAGCGCACCGGTCACGGTGCCAACGACCCAATTCGCGGTCGTCTGCGTCGTTGCGGCGCTGGCTGCCGCCGTTGCTTCGAAGTAGTCGGCCAGCTCCCGTGACGCCGTCAGCACCGCAGCATCGGCCGGCTTAATACCGAGCTCCGCCACGAAGCGCTCGCATTTGGCGTCGGGCAATTCCGGCAACTCGGCGCGAACACCGTCGATGTAAGCATCGTCAATGGTGACCGGTAACAGATCGGGATCCGGAAAGTAGCGGTAGTCGTTCGCTTCTTCTTTGCCACGCATCGAGCGCGTCTCGTCCTTGTCTGGATCGTAAAGGCGTGTCTCCTGCACAACCGTGCCACCGTCTTCGATCAATTCGATCTGTCGCTCGACTTCGAAATTGATCGCTTTTTCGATAAAACGAAACGAATTTAGATTCTTAAGCTCAGTTCGTGTGCCGTATTCCGTAGCACCGCGCGGGCGAACAGACACATTGGCATCGCAGCGGAACGAGCCTTCCTGCATGTTGCCGTCGGAAATCTCGAGGTAACGCACCAATGAGTGAATTTTCTTTAAATACGCAACCGCCTCGCTAGCCGATCGCATGTCCGGCTCGGACACGATTTCGAGCAACGGCGTTCCAGCGCGGTTCAAATCGATTCCGCTTTCATCGGCAAACCGATCATGGACGGATTTGCCGGCGTCCTCTTCCAAATGCGCGCGCGTGATACCGATGCGTTTCGTTGCACCGTCTGCGGTTTCGATATCAAGATAACCCAGCCCAACGATCGGTAGCTCGTATTGACTGATTTGATAGCCTTTCGGTAAGTCCGGGTAAAAATAGTTTTTCCGGGCAAATACCGAGCGCCGGCCAATGTCGGCGTTGACCGCCAATCCAAAGCGCACGGCCATGGCCACAACACGCTCGTTAAGCACGGGCAACACGCCCGGGTAACCGAGATCGATGAGGTGCGCCTGCGTATTAGGCTCAGCGCCGTAGCGTGTTGGTGCCGGCGAAAAGATTTTGCTGTTCGTCGCAAGCTGCGTGTGAATTTCAAGACCGATGACGGTTTCCCAGCTCATGACTCGGCTCCGCTAAACACGTTTGGCGTTGCCCGGTGCCACTCGGTCACCGACTGATAACCGTGCGCGGCGTTCAACAAACGCGCCTCGCTCAGCGCGGGACCGATTAGCTGCATGCCAACCGGCAGTCCATCGACCGTGCCCATCGGCAGCGACATGGCAGGCAAGCCCGCGAGGTTAGCGCCGATGGTGTAGATATCGTTGAGGTACATCGTGACCGGGTCATCAACTTTATCGCCCAACCCGAAGGCCGGCGTTGGCGCTGTCGGACCGGCGATCAGATCGACCTGTTCAAACGCCGCCGCGAAATCGCCGCTGATCAGTTGCCTGGCCCGCTGCGCTTTCAAGTAATACGCATCGTAATAGCCCGACGACAAAACATAGGTCCCGGTCATGATCCGCCGCTTCACCTCGTCGCCGAACCCTTCCGACCGGCTGCGCGTGTACAGCTCGGTTAGGTCATTGCAATCATCGGCACGATGCCCAAAGCGAATGCCATCAAAACGCGACAAGTTCGATGAACACTCAGCAGGCGCCACGACGTAATACGTCGGCACCGACAGGTACAAGTGCGGTAGCTCGACGGAGGCGACACTGGCGCCGAGGCTGCGGTACTGATCGAGCGCCTGCTCGAGCGCATCGCGGCAACCCGGCGCAAGGCCGTCGTCATAAAATGCCTCGGCGACGCCGATGCGCAGGCCCGTCAGCGGCTTATCGAGCGTTGCAGAAAACGACTCGGCAGCGACATCGAGCGATGTCGAATCTTTCGGATCGAAGCCGCACAGGTGATCGAGCAGCAGAGCCGCGTCTTTCGCAGTACGTGTCAGCGTGCCGGCCTGATCGAGACTCGACGCGAACGCGATCATGCCGTAGCGCGATGCCCGCCCATAGGTCGGTTTGAATCCGGTAATGCCGCAGAGCGCCGCCGGTTGACGTATCGAACCGCCGGTATCGGTGCCGGTAGCGCCTGCGACGATGCCTGCCGCAACCGCCGCAGCCGATCCGCCTGACGAACCGCCCGGTGAACGGGTCGTATCCCACGGATTGCCGACGTTGCCGTAAAAACTCGTTTCGTTTGACGAGCCCATCGCGAACTCGTCCATATTCGTCTTGCCGACCATAACCAGACCCGCAGCGGCGAGTCGCTCAACGACCGTCGCGTTGTACGGTGGCACAAACGACTCCAGCATCCGCGAGCCGCAGGTGGTCTTCACACCCGCGGTGCAAAAAATATCCTTGTGGGCAATCGGCACGCCATCCAATGAACTCAATGGCTGCCCCGCAGCACGGCGTTGATCGGCGGCTGCGGCTGCCGTTAGCGCACCGTCACGATCGACCGTGATGAACGCATTCAGTGTCGGCTGCAGGGCGTCGATGGCCGCCAACGAGCGTTCCGTCAGATCGACACTCGTCGTCTCGCCGGCCGCCAGTTGCTCGGCCTGACTCGCTAAATCCACCGTTTGCATTACTCAATAACCTTCGGGACACGGTAATAGCCGTCTGTCGTCTCGCGGGCGTTTTCTTGAATCCGGTCGCGATCGATCGCGCTGTCCGGCTCATCGGCACGCAGCCGCTGGGTTAAATCGAGCGGATGCGCCATCGGCTCGACGCCGCCCATATCGACGGCCGTGAGTTGGTCGACGAACGTGATAATACGGTCCAGTTTGCCCTGAAAATCGGCGAGCTGGTCTTGATCGAATTCGAGTCGCGACAGCGTGGCGATATGGCGGACATCGGCTTGACTAAGTGGCACCGAAAAAGCTCCGAAAAGGTCAGAAAACAGCGGCGAACAAGCGCGAAAATGATACACGGCGCCTTGCTGATTGTCCCCCCCGTTGCTAGAGTGCCCGGCTTGCTAACGGACGCTCTTTTGGCCGTCAATGATTAAGAATCTGTTGGGTTATTTCTCCAACGACCTGTCCATCGATCTCGGGACGGCGAACACACTGATTTACCTTCGGGGCACCGGCATCGTGCTGGATGAGCCGTCCGTCGTGGCGATTCGCGAGGAAACCGGCAAAGGCGGCCGCAGCGTCGAAGCGGTTGGGACGGAAGCGAAAAATATGCTGGGCCGAACGCCTGGCAACATCACAGCGATCCGGCCGTTAAAAGATGGCGTTATCGCCGATTTCACGGTCACCGAGCGGATGCTGCAGCACTTCATTAAGAAGGTACACGGCAACTCGTTTTTCTTTCGCAGCCCGCGCGTATTGGTCTGCGTCCCTTACGGCTCGACGCAAGTCGAGCGACGGGCGATCCGCGAATCCGCTGAGAACGCGGGCGCTCGCAAGGTTCACCTCATTGATGAGCCCATGGCCGCGGCCATCGGTGCCGGCTTACCGGTCCATGAGGCCCGTGGGTCGATGGTGCTCGATATCGGCGGCGGAACGTCAGAAGTCGCGGTCATTTCGCTGAACGGCATTGTCTACGCCGCGTCGGTGCGAATCGGTGGCGACCGCTTCGATGAGGCGATCTCGAACTATGTCCGCCGCAACTACGGTATTTTGATCGGCGAGGCGACGGCGGAACGTATCAAGCACGAAATAGGCTCGGCATATCCGGGCGATGAAGTCCGCGAGATCAGCGTCAAGGGCCGCAATCTTTCCGAAGGCGTTCCAAGGAGCTTTACGCTAAATAGCAATGAGATTCTGGAAGCGCTGCAAGAGCCGCTCGCCGGTATTGTTGGCGCTGTAAAAGAAGCGCTCGAACAAACCCCACCCGAGCTCGGTGCCGATGTTGCCGAACGTGGCATCGTACTAACCGGTGGTGGCGCAATGCTGCGCGATCTCGATAAGTTGCTGATGGAAGAAACCGGCTTGCCGGTCGTTATCGCCGATGACCCGCTGACCTGCGTCGCTCGCGGCGGCGGTCGCGTCCTCGAACTCATCGACGAATACGGGCCCGGTGTTTTCGGGCTGGAATGATTCTTCGACATCGCCGTGATACGGCGTACTAGAGTGCGTGACGACTGTGGCGACCCCGAACCCGGACACCCGCGCAGTACTTCCAGCCCTCGGCCTTAGGGCCGCGATTTACGTGATGATCTGCATCGCTTTGATGGTCATCGACAATCGCGGCAATTCACTCGACCTGTTGCGGCGTTCGCTGTCAGCGGCTGTCGCGCCGATCCAAATCGGCGTCTCGCTCCCAGTACGCTTATTCGACTGGTCAGGCGACGCCGCTCGCCCGCGCGCCGATCTCGAACGCGAAAACAATGCACTGAAAGTCGAACGCCTGCGAACCCGGGCCGAATTACAGCGCTTTAATGCACTCGAGGCGGAAAATGAACGTTTACGGGCTATGTTGAACGCTTCGGCACAAGTGGCCGACGACTACAGCATGGCCGAAATATTAGCGGTCGCGGCGAATCCCTATCGCCACAGCATCACTCTTAATAAAGGCTTACAGCGTGGCGTAGCGACCGGGCAAGCCCTCGTCGATGCGAACGGCGTCGTTGGCCAGGTGCTTGACGTGACCGACTTTCGCGCGACGGCGATTTTGATCACCGACCCCGATCATGCGACCCCGGTGCAAGTGGTGCGCAACGGTTTACGGACAATCGCCGAAGGCACCGGCGAGATCGATCGTCTTGATCTCGTTTACCTTCCAAACAGTGCGGACATCGATGTCGGCGATGTACTGGTCACGTCGGGACTCGGAGGCGTGTTCCCAATCGGCTACCCCGTCGCTCGGGTGACGTCGATCGAACGTCGTCCCGAGCAGCCATTCGCGGCGGTGCGCGCAGAGCCCATTGCCGGCTTAGACCGCATTCGAGAAGTCGTGTTAATCGAGCGCGCGGTCAGTGCCGCAGACGGCGCGGACCGTCCAGTCGTAAATCCTGCCGATGAATAGTGCGGCCTCGGCGCGCAGCGCCATCTGGCGAATCGCCGGATCGCTGATCGTCGCGCTGGCGCTGACCGTCGTCCCGCTACCCGATTTTCTGCGCGCGGCACGGCCCGATTGGGTCGCCTTGGTCGTGATCTATTGGTCGGTGTTTGCTCCACAGCGCTTGCCATTTTGGGCGATCGCGTTGGTCGGACTGGCGTTAGACGCACTCTACGGCACGCTGCTCGGGCTGCACGCACTCGCGCTCGTCGTTATGGCCTTTCCTGCACTGCGCTTGCACCTGCAGCTGCGCGTGTTTTCGTGGGCGCAACTCGCCGCCGCCGCCGTATTACTGGTCATCGTGTACGAATTCGTCTTATTTTGGAGTAACGGCATTGCCGGTCTGTCGACTCGCGGCGTCGATTATTGGCTGCCGGTCGTCACGAGCGCTGTCGCTTGGCCTTTCGTACTTTATATACTGGACGCAGTTATCGCCCGGGATCGCCCGTGAACGGACCCGCCCTGCAAGCGCGCACGCCTATTAAGGATTCTGGCCACGAAGTGCTGGTGTTCAGGATCCGCACGCTGCTCGCGATACTGGTCATCGCCATGGCGTGCCTGCTGCTCGTCGGTCGACTGACCTATTTGACGATCGTTCAGCACGACCAATACCGCGCGTTGTCGGCCGACAACAGCTTGCGGGTTGCGCCGCTGACGCCGACACGCGGACTCATCCTCGACCGTAACGGCCAGGTCTTGGCCGATAATCGTCCGGTATGGCAGTTGGTCATCGTCCCGGAGCGGGTCGCTGATCTAGATGCGACGCTGCAGTCTCTGCAACGCGAAGGATTGATTGACGCCACCGATGTGGAACGGTTCGACGCGCGCGCGGAACGCAGCCAGCGATTCGAGTCCGTCACGTTACGCAGCGATCTTAGCGATGTCGATGTGGCGCGCTTCGCCGTGGTTCGCCCGCGCTACCCCGGCGTCGCCATAGAGGCGAGACTTCTGCGTTACTACCCGCACGGCACGCTCGCCGCGCATGCCATCGGCTACGTTGGCGGTCTCAGCAGCGCCGATCTCAATAGCCTAGAACGCCCCGATAACTACGCGGGGACGCGGCAAATCGGCAAGGTCGGTGTCGAGCAACACTACGAAGCCGCGCTGCATGGCGAAGTCGGCCACCACCAGTTACTGACAACGGCGACAGGCCGCGCGTTGGAATCGAGACCGGGCGACGCACCCGAACCGGGCCGCAATCTGTGGCTAACGATTGATCTTGGTCTGCAGCAAGTTGCCGAAGCCCAGCTCGAAGGCGTCCGCGGTGCGGTCGTAGCCTTGGAGCCGGCGACTGGGGATGTGCTGGCGATGGCCAGCTCCCCCAGTTTCGATCCGAATGCATTTGCTGCCGGGCTGGGCCAACAAGAATTTGCTGCGCTTCGTAACGATCTCGACCGGCCATTGTTCGATCGCGTACTGCGCGGCCGCTACCCACCCGGTTCAACGATCAAACCGATCATCGCGCTCGCGTCATTGGAAACGCACGTAACGAGTCTAAGCCACAAGATCAATTGCCAAGGCGCGTTTAGTTTGCCCGGCAGCTCTCACCGCTACCGTGACTGGCGCCCTGAGGGTCATCAGTTGGTCGACATGCACGATGCCATCGCTCAGTCGTGCGATGTTTATTTTTACGCGCTGGCGCCGGCGCTCGGCATTGACACAATGCACGAGTACTTAACGCGTTTTGGGCTTGGTAGCCTGACCGGCATCGACTTGTCCGGTGAGAAAGCCGGACTCGTACCATCGCAAGCGTGGAAGCGAGCGAGCTTCTCGCGCCGCGAAGATCAGTCTTGGTTTCCGGGCGAAACGGTTATCGCGTCAATCGGTCAAGGCTACCTCTTAGCGACGCCGCTGCAACTCGCACACGCAACGGCCGCGATCGCACTGCGCGGCAAACGCGTCCCGCCGCGTATCGTCCGCTACATCGAAGATCCCGCCAGCGGCGCTATGCAATCGCCGGTTCGTGCACCACTTGACCCAGTGTCCCTGAACAGCGACGCGCACTGGGACGCGATCATCGCGGCGATGCAATCGGTCCTGCAGGGGTTCAACGGCTCCGCACGACTCGTCGGCGTCGACGCACCCTATGCAATGGCCGGTAAAAGCGGGACGGCACAAGTCTTTAGCGTTGCGCAGGAAGACGAATACGACGAAGAGGAGCTCGATGAGCGCCTGCGCGATCATGCTCTGTTTGTCGCATTCGCACCGGTCGATGAACCGCGTATCGCGGTCGCCGTAGTCATCGAGAACGGCTCGAGTGGTTCGCGTGTCGCCGCGCCGGTCGCCCGCGCGCTCACCGACTATTGGCTGCGCGACCAGGCGGTGACGCAGTCATCGAATAATCCGCGGCCATGACCGACTGGGTGCGATTGCCGGAGCCCTCGACGGGTGGTCGGCTAGCCAGCGCGCTACGGCGCATCCATATCGATGGGCCGCTGTTGCTCGGGCTGGTCATTATTGTCGCCATCGGTCTGGCGGTCTTATACAGCGCGGTCGACCAGCGATGGGTACTCGTACGGGCGCAGGTGATTCGTCTAGCGATCGCCTTTGCCGCAATGTTCATCGTCGCGCAGTTCTCACCCGCCTTCATGCGCCGATGGACACCGGCAGCGTACCTCGGCGGTTTGGCCCTTCTCGTGCTGGTTATCGTCATTGGGGATACCGGCCACGGGGCGCAGCGCTGGCTAGAGATCGGCATTCGCTTTCAACCGTCCGAAGTCATGAAGCTCGCCGTACCGATGCTGCTGGCTTGGTACTTGCACACAGAGCCGCTGCCACCGTCTTTGAAAACGACCGCCCTTCTCGCCGCAGCGATCGCCGCACCAACGGCGCTCATCGCCGTCCAACCGGATCTCGGTACCTCGATTCTGATCGCCGCATCGGGCGCCTTGGTGCTGCTACTGGCGGGACTGCGCCTGCGGATCGTACTCGCCGCGCTAGCCCTGCTCGCTGCGGCGTTGCCTTTGATCTGGCGCGGAATGCACGATTACCAACGCCAACGGGTGCTGACCTTGCTCGACCCGACCTCCGACCCACTCGGGGCCGGCTACAACATTATCCAGTCGACGATTGCGATAGGCTCGGGTGGCTTGTTCGGACGTGGCTGGACCAACGGCACCCAGGGTACGCTCGGCTACCTGCCAGAACGCAACACCGACTTCATTTTTGCAGTGCTCGCGGAGGAATTTGGCTTATTAGGCGTTGTCGCATTGTTGCTGGCGTACTTGTTTGTCGTCGGCCGTGGTCTTTACATTGCGCTGGTCGCGCGAGACACGTTCGCAAGGCTAACCGCCGGTAGCATCAGCTTGACGTTTTTTGTTTACGTGTTCGTCAATATTGGGATGGTCAGCGGCATCCTGCCCGTCGTCGGTGTGCCATTACCGCTGGTTAGTTTCGGCGGAACCTCGATGGTGACCCTGCTGGCCGGTTTCGGTATTCTCATGTCGATACATACTCGCCGCAAACTGCTGCCGCATTGATTCCAACACTTACACTCCTGCGCCGGATCGTTATCGGCGCCGTCGTCGTCAGCGCCAGTTCGTCGGCGCTGGCACTTGATACGTCCCGCGCCGATGTGCAGGCCTTCGTCGACCGCGTGGTTGATAATCACGGCCTTGAACGCAGCGCTGTCGAGGGTTGGCTGTCCCGTGCCACGCTCGATAGCGGCATCATCGAGAAAATCAGCCGACCGGCTGAACGGGTTCGGCCGTGGCACGAGTACCGGCAGATTTTTCTCACCAAAGAACGTATCGCGGCTGGCGTCGAATTTTGGAATACGCATGCCGAGACGCTGCAGGCGGCGGCCGACAAATTTGGCGTACCCGCTGAGATTGTTGTCGGCATTATCGGTGTTGAGACGTACTACGGCCGGATTACCGGGCGCTATACGGTTCGCGACGCATTGGCAACATTGGCGTTCGACTACCCGCCGCGCAGTCGCTTTTTCGGCGGCGAGTTGGAAGCGTACATGTTGCTGTCGAAGGCCGAGGGCTGGGACGTCGATACGGTTCTTGGCTCGTACGCCGGTGCCATGGGCCGAGGCCAGTTCATCCCGACCAGCTATCGCGAATATGCGGTCGACTTCGACGAAGATGGCAAGCGCGACCTTTTCGACAGTTGGCCGGACGCCATTGGCAGCGTCGCTAATTACCTTGCCCGGCATCGCTGGCGCCGCGACGAACCGGTCGTCGAGCGGGCCTACATAAAGAAGCCTTTCACGATCGTTCCGCCGACAAAAAATACCCTGAAGCTGACTGCAACACTGGGTGAGCTGCGCACGCAAGGCGTGCATACATCAATCGCCGGGGATTCAAAAACACCGGCAACGTTCATCCGTCTCGATGACGTCGATCGCAACGAGTATTGGGTGGGCCGGCATAACTTCTACGTCATTACTCGTTACAACCGCAGTGTCATGTATGCGCTGGCCGTCCATCAGTTGGGTGTAGCGATTGCGGCCGAACGCAAGCAGCGCTGATGCGTTTAAGCGGTTTGTTTTTGCTGGCCGCGCTGACCGGTTGCAGTTTTTACCCTCGCGATAGCGCCCCGCCGGTAACACAGCCCGTTGTCACGAGTCGCAACGATCCGGCGCCGCGCCAAGAGCCGCGCAGCCGTTATGGCAATCCAAGCAGCTACGTCGAATTCGGCAAGCGCTATCACGTGCTGGCAAGTGCCGATGGCTACCACGAACGCGGTATCGCGTCGTGGTACGGACAGAAGTTTCACGGCCGTCGAACGAGCTCCGGTGATACCTACGACATGTACGCAATGACCGCTGCGCATAAGACGCTGCCGTTACCGACTTGGGTGGAAGTGCGCAATCTTAAGAACGACAAGCGGATCGTTGTCCGGGTCAACGACCGCGGACCGTTCGTCGCTAATCGAATTATCGATTTATCGTACGAAGCCGCGCGTCGCCTCGAGATTGTGCGTGACGGGACAGGACTGGTCGAAGTAACCGCGCTGGTGTTCGACGCAAACGGCGGAGCACGAGTTGAGGCGCGACCAGAACCATCGCGTGCCAGTGTCGTGCGACGAACGAGCGAACCGGCCCCGCCGCCGACGGCGCCCACACCGCTCGACGAGTCTCCAAACGACGTCGACGCCAGCAATACAGCCGAGCCGGACACAGTGCCGCCTGCACATACTGTCACGAACGCCGCGTTGTTCGTTCAGGTTGGTGCGTTCGCCAGCCTCGATAACGCGGAAGGCATGTTTATCCGTTTGCGCGAGACTGGATTTTCGCCCGTCGATATCGTAACGATCCCTGACGAGTCACCGCCGTTGTACCGCGTCCGCGTTGGTCCGCTTCGCGATGCGACCGCGCTCGATGCGATAGTCACACGGCTGCAATCCACGGGCATTGGTACTGTCCAAGTTATCGTTGAGTAATCACCGCTCCGCCGAGGTCCGATACATCATGGGTTTGTTTTTCCGCATCAGTGCGATTTTTATCGCGATTTTCAGCGTCACTTCGCTGCACGCACAAGTTGCCCGAACACCGATTCCGGCTCCGCCGCAGGTCGGCGTGACGAGCTATATGTTGATCGATGCGACGACCGGATCCGTGCTGGCGAGCCAAGAGCCCGACAAACGCGTCGCCCCCGCTAGCCTGACGAAGCTGATGACCGCGTACGTCGTCTTTCAATACCTGCGTGCAGACCAGATTTCGCTGGCGGACCAAGTACAAGTCTCGCGCAAGGCGTATCAGACCCCGGGCTCGCGCATGTTCATCGAACAAGGATCGATGGTCAGCGTCGAGGATTTAATCAAAGGCATGATCATTCAATCCGGCAACGACGCTAGTGTAGCGTTGGCCGAACATGTCGCCGGCGCCGAAAGCGTTTTTGCCGACCTGATGAACACATTCGCTGCCGAATTGGGTATGGCCGCGACCCATTTCGAGAATGCCAGCGGCTTACCCGGTGATGCGCACTACACAACGGCCCGCGACATCGCGCGATTGGCCCGGGCCATCGTTAGTGAGTTCCCGGAGTACTACGCCTGGTACGCACAACGTGAATTTACCTATGCCGGTATTCGGCAGGAAAATCGTAACCGCTTGCTGTGGCGCGACAGCACGGTAGATGGCATGAAAACTGGGCACACCGACGCGGCCGGATTTTGTCTAGTCGCATCAGCGGCACGAAATGGCATGCGGCTGGTTTCCGCCGTGATGGGAGCGGCCAATCCCGACGGCCGTGTTGAGGCCAGCCAGGCACTTCTAAACTACGGGTTTCGATTCTACGAAACTCGGCTGCTGTATCCGGCCGGCGCAAACGTACGCGCTGACGTTCCGGTTTGGAAAGGCTCGGTCGACACGGTCGCTTTGCAAGCGGCACGCGATGTCGCCATTACACTACCGCGCGGCCGCTTTGACGAAGTCTCAGCACGCGTTGAGTTACCGGCGACAATCATCGCACCGCTGTCGGCCGGGGAGCCACTCGGTGAATTGATCTTGGAACACGACGGCACGACGCTCGATCAAGTGGAGCTGCTAACAGCCACGGCCGTGGCGAGTGGCGGCCTCTGGAAACGTATGACCGATGAAGTCAGCCTTTGGTTTGAGTGATCAGGCATGACGGATCTTCCCGACGACACTGAGATCATGCAGTTTCCACTGGAGTTTCCGGTCAAACTGATCGGCCGAGATGATGGCCAATTCCATTCCATCGCTCGCGCGCTGTTAGAGCCGATTATTGGCCCCATCGACGCTGCGAACATTCGCGAGGCACGCAGCAGCGGCGGTAAATACCTGGCACTGACCGTTACGTTCACGGCGACGAGTCGCGACCAACTCGACGCCGTCTATCGCGCTTTGTCCGATAGTGACGACGTATTGTTTGCACAATGACTGAGCCGATTGACTGGACCTGGTTGGGGCGTCGCGACTACGAACCGCTCTGGCGTGCGATGCAAACGCATACCGATGAGCGCGATGACACAACGCCTGACGAGCTCTGGTTTGCTGAGCACCCGCCCGTCTACACCTTAGGGCTCGCCGGTGACCCGAGTCATGTACTGGCGCCGGGCGAGATTCCGGTTGTGAAAACCGATCGAGGCGGCCAGGTCACCTACCACGGGCCAGGCCAGTTAATGCTGTACCCGCTGCTGAACATACGCCGCGCCGGAATCGGTGTCCGCGCCCTGGTCTGCGCACTCGAACGCGCTGTCATCGAATGGTGTGCCGCCAATGACATTGACGCATACGGTAAACGCGATGCACCGGGCGTTTACGTCGGCGAGCAAAAACTCGCCAGCATTGGCATACGCGTGCGGCGCGGTTGTTGCTATCACGGTTTGGCCCTGAACGTTGCAATGGACCTTGAGCCGTTCAGTCGCATCAATCCGTGCGGTTTCGCAGGACTCGAGATGACCGACCTGGCAAGG
>JBCDBO010000084.1:0-13498 GCA_039183535.1 Pseudomonadota bacterium
CGTCATCGACTTTTTTAATGAGCATCTTGCCGTAAACGGACGATCACAAGATCGCTAGGTCCCTATTTGGAGGCTGCGCAGTCAAGACAGTACGCGGTACTAGCCCGGCGCTTGCGGCGATTCGGGTTCCTCGGACTTACGCCCGAACAAACGACCGACAAAGCGTCCTAGCGCGGCGATGCCAATAAGGATGACAAACCAGAACTTTTTCAACAGCACCAGGGCGGCGCCGAATAAGCCGGCTTTTGCCGCCAACTTACCGCCGACAAGTGCGCCGATGCCGTAGGCGGCGACTTTGTCCAAGCTTGGGTCAAAATCGCTGTAGCGATTCCCCGGTGTGAATTCTGCCATCGCCAGTACCGAATCGCGCAGCGCATTGATTTCATCGAGCTGCGCGGTCGACGCGATGAATGTCATGCTCAGAATACCGCGTCGCCCAAGTGCGCGAATGTCGTAGTTAAGCGTGCTCGCATCAGCGCCGTCGAACATCAGTTCTTTCGCCCAATAAAGCTTGTGCGTCGCCGCATCGTAATGCGGGGCTTCTGCCCAACCCAACAGTTCTGCGCCAGAGTAGCCGGCCTCGCGAAGCGCATCGTTACGTTCGTTCGTCGCCGTTTTCATATCGCGTAACAGTTCGTCATAGTCGATGCTGGCTGCATCTTCATCAGACACATAGCCATCAGCGATGTACTCCATCGTCACGGCCCAACTGCCTTCATCAATCGGTGAATACTGCGTAGGCATTAGCAGACCCAACATATTCTCCGCGGCATCGGGAGGGTTGCCCCATAAGTCGACTAAGATTGCGGCGGCATCTTCCGGCGAGTAGTAGTTGAACGTCTCTGGGACATTCATCGCTAGCAAGCCGTCACCGAGCGCGATTTCCCCTTGTTGCGGTGACAGGCCGTCGAGCAATGCTTGTACGGCCGCGATCTCCGCAGCGAGTTCGGGTGACACTGTTTCTCTCTCCTCGCTTTCTTGAGCGAACCCAACTGAGCAGACGAACAGCGTTAGTAGTAAGCGTGAGCCAATGGCGAATATGCGCATGGAAAATCCCCGTCTTGTTGTTTTTGTAGCGACTAAGCAGCGCTCGCTAGCGTTGCAATGATACCAGGCCCGTCAACGTTCGACGCGAGCGCGGTATCGTGTTGTCTTTTCATGTTGCAGTGCTGGCTCGTCGGCCCGTATTGGTTGAAACAGCGCTACGCCATTCCGTGGGCTTAAATCGGACGTTCGTTAACGATCTAAATGTGCGCCCAACGGCGGCTTTTCCCGCAGCACCTGGCACGCAAATAACGTCAAGCAGGTCGTACGCTCGGGAGTTTTTCTCGCGGTCGCAGGATCGCCTTGCTGAGAGAGACCGCGCTGGTGCGTTCGACGAATCGTCAAAATATGCCAAAGATGGTCCGTAAAAAAACGGCATCAAATCTGCGCAGATCTTTCGGCGCCTGAGTGTTTGTGGCATCGGGGATTGTCATTATTATGAACCCTAGACGTTGGCGCTGACTAAGAATGGCGCGACACGCTACGTTCCACGTCTGCGAGCCTGGACCGTTTCGAAATTCGAACCGTGAGATTATCGATGTTGACAGGATATAGTCGTCGGCTCCTTGGATTGGGCCTGGTTGCAATCCTCGCTTTGGTGGCCTGTACCGCTGCACCGCGTCCCTCGGCAACGCCATTGGCATCGCTGGATACTGACTCGAAAGCCCTATACGAGCGCGCTCTGGTGACGTTGTACAGTGCGAGCGACCGGTTTGCGTACCCGGCAGCCGTCGATGCGCTGACAGACCTGATCGAGCGGTATCCAACGTTCGGTGCCGCTCGTCTGCACGCGGCATACGCCGCCTCCAAGGTCGGTCGTTACGACGCGATGGCGGAGCATCTTGAACAAGCGAGCCGCTATCCGGCGTCGTTATCGCCACGGGAGCGACTATGGTTAGCTGCCTTGTCGCAGCGCGCTGACGACGAACCGTTTGCCGAGGTCGACGCTTGGCGCAAGGTCACGACGATGCACCCGGGCGATCGCTGGGCCTGGTATGAGTTGGCATCGACGCTTAGCCGGGTCGAACGCTATCGCGAAGCGGCTGACGCCGCGGGGCAAGCAATAGCGCAAGAGCCGAATACAGAGCGTTGGGAAGCGTCGTGGCTGTTCTATTTGCGGTCGAAAGCGCTGTACCGCAGCGGTCAGTACGCAGCTGCCATTAGAGCGGCTAATCCCGGTCAGGCGAACCGGACAACATGGCGCTCGACGTTTTATCGACGAGCGTTGGCCGAGGCACGGCTGGATCCAACGCTTGTGCCCGCCTTAGTCGATGAGTATCGAGCTATATCAGCTGCGGAGGGCCGGAACAACGCCGCGTATACCGAGGCCAACATTGCGCTGTTTTACTACGAACTCGGCGACTTCGCGGCGGCCGTCGATTTCGCCAAGGCATCGTGGGACGCGCAGCCATCGGGGTACGCCGCATGGTCGCTGGCGTTTGCGCTGATCGAATCCGGCAAAGCCGATGCGGCGCTGGCGTTTATCGACCAATCCGCCACAGCGTTCGAGACCAATAGCTTTCTGCAAGTTGCCAGAGGGTGGGCGCTATACCGACTCGGCCGATTGGATGATTCGTTAGACGCACTTAATAAGGCCGCGGAGCTCTCGTCACGCTGGCAGTACCTGATCGATTTCGCATTACGAACCGTACAACGGGCCAACGCACAACCGGACCTAGCACCAGCACCACCAATCGCGTGGCTGGGGTAGCTCCGGTCTGCACGCGGCGCACCACGCCGCCGTTGCCATCGCGCCGAGACGGCGCTCCTACAACTATGTTAAACGCCGCGCTTCTAAGGATGTAGGAGCGGCGTCCCGCCGCGATTCACCCCTGTCAGCGCCAAACCAAGACGCTCCTCACTCAGCGCCATCGCGGCTTCTAGTTAATCTCCTGCACTTTCATTACGAGCTCATTCCAGTTGCGTTGGTTTTCGATGTCGTGCTCTAAGCCTTGCTCATCGGCAATCCGAAACCGCGTCAACGCCGGCGTTTTGCTGGTCGCCTGGTAGAGCCAATAGGCCTCCGCTTTCAGCGCCTCCTCAATCGGCTTATCGATCGACTCGTACACCATTTGCTTACACGCATTGATCGATTCGGCGGGGAACTGTGCGATGCGCTGCGCCAGTTGGTCTACGTATGGACCAATCTCATCGGCGTTGAGTGCTTTGTTGATCGTACCCATCGCCTCTGCCTCATCGGCGTCGAAATCGCGCGCACTGAGAATAATCTCAAGCGCCCGCCCTAACCCGGTTTGACGGGCCATTCGCGATGCACCGCCACCGCACGGCAAAATGCCCATGCCCACTTCCATCTGCATGAACTTAAATTTACCGCGTGCTGCAAAACGCATGTCCAGGGCGAGTGCCAGTTCATGGCCACCACCGCGAGCAAAGCCTTCGAGTTTCGCAATCGTCGCTTGCGGTACACGACTGATCCGTTCGCAGACTGCTTGCAGGTCCAGCAGCTGCGCCTCGTCACGCGATACCGCTTCATCAGACATGTCCTTCAAAAGTTCAGTGTCGTAATGACAGACCCAAATTTCTGGATTCGCTGATTGGAAGATCACGACTTTCGTCTCGCGATCGCGTTCAAGACGCATCGCGAGCGAATTCAGATCGGCAAGCATTTCTTGCCCCTGAACGTTGACCGAGCCAAAGTCGAACGTCACGGTAGCGATTGCATCGCTGACATCAACAGTAAATGTCTGGAAGTTTTCGTATTTCATGGTTCTCTCCTGGTTATCTTAGGTGTCGACGGACGCATCGCGTCTCCATCGAATCGTTTTTCATGAAGTCAGCGCGGCGCTTTAGTTGAAGCGCACCAGCGTCCGGCTTTCAATGCTTTTACGTATTGCTAGGCTGTCGGTCGGCGGCTCAAGGTCGAGTGCGCTATGCCCCACGTGCGAACGCCCAGCGTTGTCGTAAATATTGAAGATCGCGACTTCGTCGGGCGTCATTCGCGACTGGTAGAACCACTCGTGATTGCGATTGGCCGCGACACCCAAAATCTGGCCGACCCGGTCGGGGTAGATCAGATCGATGTTCATCCAATCGTTGGCGTTCATCGATTGCGGCCGAATGAACCCGAGTGGCGAGGTCTCGATCGGTTGCTCGATTGGACGCCAGACGTTGACGAAGCCGTAGTGTCCCTGCTCGAATTCTTGAGCTTGGTCCTCACCGAGCAAGTCGATCACCCGTTGCTTAGCGCTGTCGGCGGTGTAGTCGTTGTGAACGTTGCGGGCGGGCTTGCGCGCTGCGCTCGGATCGTCGATACGCACCGTGTGGTCGAAAACAATCACATCGTCTGCACCGATCGTCGATTGCAACAGAACGGTTAGCTCAGCGTCGTACGTCGCTTGCCAAGTACCTGGAGCAGTAAAATCGGCGACGGCGCTCCGGTGGTGCTGGAACGTGACGCCATCTGCATCAAAAGTCACGGGACGTTGGCTGCCGCGTATGTCTTCCACGCTGACTCGCGCACGTGTCAGCTCCGGCGACACCAAGTTGCCAACCTGACCCCCAACGTCGAATTGAAACGACTGTCGACGTGAGTGCTTGACGTGATAGTTGACGAACGCTGTGGTTTGCATCTGTGCCTGTCCTGTTCGGTAATCTCGTTACCGGGCCACTTAACCGATGCGATAGACTTTATTGATATTGTTTAGCGGTAAAAACCGGTATTAATTTGGTTTAGAATTCCGTTTTTCTATAAAAACGCCACGCAGGCCGCGGTTCGATTCGATGGAGATCGGTTTATGGATATCGACGGCATCCGGCTATTTGTCAGGGCGGCCGACCTGCTGAACATCAGTCAGGCCGGCCGTCAGCTGGGCCTTGCGCCGGCCGTTGCTAGCGCGCGGCTGGCGAAGCTAGAGAAACAACTCGGTGCCGATTTGCTGCATCGCTCAACACGCAAGGTGTCACTGTCCCTTGAGGGTGCCGAGTTTCTGCCGTTCGCGCGGGAAATTCTGGCGCAAGAAGAGGCCGCGAAAGCGGCCTTGGGCCATGGCGTGAACGATGTGACGGGTAAGCTGCGCTTCGCTGCATCGAGTACATTTGCGCAACAGTACGTCGCGCCGGTGCTTGCGGAGTTTCTCGAACGCTACCCCGGCATTCGGGTTGAGCTTAGCCTGTCCGATACGCCGACGAACCTCATCGAAGGAGGCTTCGATTTAGCGTTACGCAACTACGCGATCGAAGAGAGCAGTTTGCGTGCCAGAAAACTGGCGGATGACAAACGTATTTTGTGCGCGTCGCCGCGCTACCTGGCGAAGTTTGGTACGCCGAAAGATCCGACCGATCTCGACAGTCATCAAATACTCACGTTCATGAATGGCCCAGCGCGCAAGCTATCGTCCGCAACGGGCGAGCGCTCGTGCACATTTCCACCACCGGGCGCGAAAAGCCGAGTAACGTGCGACGACGGCGCTGCGATGCGTGCCGCGACGATAGCCGGTGTGGGTATCTCGATGAATTCGTGTTGGAGCGTCAACCCCGATATCCGCGATGGCAGTTTGCTACGCGTACTTCCGGACTATGAGGTCGATGATCAGTCGGCGATTTGGCTGGTATACCCGAAGTCGAACGTGCTGACCGGTAAGGTACGCGTCTTTATTGATTTCTTAATCGAGAAGATCGGCCAACCACCGGTGTGGGAGTGCTAGTACGCAGCTGCTCGAAGTCAGCGTTTTTCATCGGCGTCTCAACTGTCTGGGTCGTTCTCAGCGTGCTTCTCGAGTGCCATCCCGACGAGTTCGATTACTACTGCCGCGAGCGCGGGGAGAAAAACGAGGAAACCGCGATCCTCAAGGACGCCGTTCTCGCCGGTCCAGCCGATGGCGTCTGTTAGCGAAAAGCCAAGTGCCGTGGCGAGTAAGACGCCGGCGCCGACGAGCGCGGCGCGCAAGCTTCCGCAGTACTTTCTGGATTTCGCCCGGCCCGGTCGGCTAACCGTGTAGGACGCGGCCGCGTAAGCAAATAAAATAAAAGCCAATGCCGCTAACCATTTCGGCCATTGCTCTGGATCCAACATCAACATGACGGCCGAGAGCACAATAACGACGGCCAAGGTCGCGACTACGAGTCGGGTAGCGATCTTAGGGGCGCGTGTCTGAGGTGTGAGGTTGTTCAAAAGTGAGCTCGCTTGGCGAAGTCCGAATTGTACGTTGGAAATCGCGCCGAGGCGGCGCTCCTACATCGTCGTTTACGACGACGCCTCTACCGGTGTAGGAGCGGCGTCCCCGCCGCGATCGCAATCGTAGTCATAACAACTCAGGGTGTTTCGTCGAAGAACAACGTTTCCATATCAACAGCCAATTCGTTATTGACGAGTGCTGCAGATACAGCGCTTGAAAATACTATCGCACCAAGCCCCGGCGGATCGCCTTGGAGACGCTGGTTAGAGGTGACGTAAAGCTCCGGTTGCCCATCACCATCGATATCCGGCGTCAGCGATACTTGCGTAGACAGCGATGTAAACAAGAACGGTACCGCCGCGATCCGAGTGCCGTCAGCAGCGGTAAAGCCGTCGACATCAAAACTGGTGTTGGTCCGATCGGCGAGCACTGAGCCGCGCACAATGTAAATGGAACCGGGTGTGTTTCCCGCATTGCTAAACAGCCCGTAAGCGACCTCATCGCGACCATCGCCGTCGAGATCACCAATACGAGTCAGTGTCACTGGCGTAGAAGCACTGCCGGCGCTCCCGGAAGACGTGATACCGAGGTACTGCCCGGCGCTGAAGTTAGCAGCGTCGACCGCTACGGTTGTGTTGGACGCAGCAATCGGTGCGATCGCATCGCCAAACACGACACTGGCCTGTTCGGTGTCAGCAGAGCCGTCACCTCGAACGATCAATAACTCATCGTCGCTATCATTATCGAGATTAGCCGTATCTATAACGCCGCTGAAATCATCCCCGAGACTAAGCAGTAATGGATTTAGCGCCGTAATCGGACCGCTGGCGGCAGCAATCAGATTCGCGCTCGGAATTACAGCGGCCGCTTGGCGGCTTTGCAGGACCAATTCGCTGATCCCATCACCCGTTAAGTCGTTCAACTCGGTTGGCGGGCCAATGGTCAGCCTGGCATCGGGATCGAGATCGCCACCAAATGTTTTCGTTGCCGGGTCGAGGTCGAAATCCAAATTGCCGCTGGCCGAGTCGAGTGTCGTTCCAGCAACGACATACAACACGCCTTGCTCCGGGCTGCCTGCCGGCATCCCCTCCGGTGTACTGATGATCAACTCATCACCAGCGATTCCATCAAAGTCGGCGACGGCGTAACTGGCTAAAAAGCCGTTGAAGTCGACGGGCCCGGTCAGGCTGAATCCGTCGGTGGTCCCTAACGCATTGAGGTCGAGCGTGCCGCTTGTCTCGGCGGCAATGGTCGCCGCGAAAACGACGTAGCCCCACGGACGTCGGGCTGGGTCAAGGCCGTCGTTAGGTGGCTGGGCCGTCATCACCAATAGCTCGTCGGTACCGTCTCCGTCGAGATCGTTGATTGTCTGCACCACGGCGCTATTGGCATTGCCTTGACCCCGATCAAACGCAACCGTCAATCGAATCGCCTCTGAGGCGCTGAGTGCACTAACGTCGATGGTGGCTGCGCCACTCGCTTGTACAGCGGCGTTGAGCGTCTCGCCGAACACCAGTGTACCGGTGATAGGATCGGTCGCGAGAAGGCCCGGCTCGTCAGCCATCCAAAAGTCGGCGACGCCGTCGCTATTAAGGTCCGTCAGCGTTTGAACCGGTTGCTTGTTGTTGGTGAATAAGATGCCGGACGTCACTCTTGTCGGAATATCGTTCAACGCGACTGTGACACGACACTGGTCGAACAAGTTATTGGTCCGGTAGTTGGCGGTCACGTCAAAGGTGAAATTCTCGTCGAAGGCTTCAGCATCAAGCGGCGACGTTAAGCTGACAACACCGGTTGATGGATCGATGGCTACCGAACCGTCCACGCGCATATCGAGGACCATCAAGTCTTCGAAGATCGCAATCGCCTCATCGCCGGCGTCAGGGTCGGTTCCAGCAAACGTGACGAGCGGACCCGTCGCATTCTCATCGATAGCCGTGTCGGCTACTGGCAGACAGGTTGGCGGTTCGTCAACGTTTGTGATGATGACGCGGACGGTTCTGTTAACGGTATTGGTGCCGTCACTTAGCGTGACTGTCTGCTCGTAGACGTTGTCAGCGTCGGTATCGAGCGGTGTTTCAAAGTCGAATGCTTGAGTGCTACGAATCTCGCCGCTGCTGGTGTCCAAAGTGAAGAATTGACCATCGGCTGAGTTGCCAATCGTAACCGTGACCGTATCGCCGTCGGCATCATCGACTGACAACACAAACGACACGATAGCGTTTTCGGGGAACGTGGGACTGAGATTACCAAGCAATGTCGGCGGCGAATTTGCTGGTGGGGGCGGGGGCGTCGGAGCGGCGCCGCCGCCGCCACCACCGCCACCGCAAGCACCCAGGTAGATAGCGAGCGCGACGAGTGCACAGCGATTCGTTATCCGCCGAGTTGAGCGGCAGGCGATGTCGTTCATGTACTGCATGGGTTCCCCTAGACGGTCTTTCTTGTTCTTGGTTCTGGAGTCAGTGTACCGAACATTCGCTGCTGTAGCCGGTGCTAGCGATCGTTACCTAACACTTTTTTGCAATAACGACAGTGTCGACCGTCTGTCGAGATCCGTTCATCACATCGAGCATGGAATGACGATCTGTCATCGTCGACTAGGCTTCTAATTGTGCAAACGCCGAGTTGATGACCGCGATATCTTCGCGGCGTCTGTACATAAACAAGTCAAGAAAGGCTTGGTGGTCAAAATTCGGCTTAACAGTACGAACGCGATTGAGGAAATCGCGTGCTTCGTCGTCGCGCCCGGCCAATGCGCACGACACCGCCGCTTTCGCAAACACGGCGTAGTGCAAGTTGGGTTGTTGGGTTGCTTGTACAAGCAAGTTAGCACCGCCTGCGTAATCTCCTTGCAGCGTTGCGCTAAACCCTTGAGCACCTAGCATAAGACTAACGAGCGGGTCGTACGGGCTGAGACGTGCCGCGGCGGCCGCATGGGTGACAGCAGTCGCCGGGTCGCCCACCTTTTTTCCTCAGTAATGGTTCGCTACTGTGACCCCGTCACGACCAAAGTCGCACCCCGTAAAGTGCGGCTTTTTTTAGTACTGGTTGAGTCTGACCGCGTTTACCGCAACGCGTCCACAGATGTAGGAGCGGCGTCCCCGCCGCGATCCACCGCGGCACCCCACGGCGCCGTTCCCATCACGCCGAGGCGGCGCCTCAACATCGCTGTTAGCGGCGGGCGCTGTGGCGACGGTGGGCCGACACCCGTTAACTCGGTACGGTACAGCCGTGATTTATGGCATCGTTATCGGTAACGCTGAAGGGGAGGCGCGCATTGAATAGCAAGTTACTACTGATCGTCCTGGCGCTTGTTTTGTTGACAGCTACGCCTGGGCATACTCAACAGACCGAGACGTTCGACTACTGGCAATACAACCGTGCGTTGATTGCGCGTGGTGTGCAGGCGCTATCTATGTGCCACGGGCTGTATGAGTCCAACCGCACGCTCGAGCAAGTGTTTCGCGATGAGCTCGCCTATTTGCCGGACCCAATCGGTACGGCTGACGGTGGTGACTACGTGGTCGATGCTCAGCAGCGTAGCGTCGCGGTTGGAACTGATGACGGCGTTCCGGTGATGCGGGCCGTGCATCGGCACGGCGTAGGTTGCATGACGCTGGCACCCGATCAAGGATTCGATGCCATCGACTCGTTACCCCGGATCGACTTGGCGCCGCCGCCGGGTGATCCCGCGACGATTCCGTGGCCCGATGGCGACAGACTAGAGCCGACGGCACTACCGGCGACGGTCGATGCGGCGGCGTTACAAGCTGCCTCCGATTGGGCGTTCGAGCGCGAGTCGCCGGAACAACTGACACTCAGTCTTATCGTTGTTTATCGTGGGCAGATCATCCATGAGCGCTACGCTAATGGTGTCGATGCAACAACAAGGACGCGAACGTGGTCGACAGCCAAGAGTATCGCCGCGACCTTGATCGGCATGGCGGTCGAGGATGGGTTGCTTGCCCTCGATGAGCCCATCGATGTCGACTGGCTGCCAGAGGCATCAGAGCCAATGCTCGATCCTCGCAATACGATTACGCTACGCCATGTCCTCAATATGTCGAGCGGACTCGTCCCGGTGGATAACAACCGACTCGAGTACGCCACGGGCTCTGGTCTTGCGTACTGGGCAGGGGCGAGTTCTGCTCGGTTGCTACGCAGCGGCGCATTAATCCGCAAACCTGGTACGCACTGGGACTACGAGAATCTCGATACGCTCCGTGCAATCTACGCCCTGCGACGTGCGCTGGCGTCGACGGAGAAGTACCACACCTTTGCGCGGCAGCGCTTACTCGACAAGATCGGTATGCGCAGTACGGTTCTTGGGATGGATCGATTTGGGGATTTCATCCTCAGCAGTCAGGTCTATACCAACGCGCGCGACCTAGCACGCTTCGGCTTGCTGTATGCGAACGGCGGCGTATGGAACGGTGAGCGCTTGATCGCCGAGTCGTGGATCGATTTCGTTCGCACGCCGGCTCCGGCACTTGCGGAGCGCGGTAATTACTACGGTGGGCAGTTTTGGTTAGTCCCGGACGATCGTAAAAACGACGTACCGGCTGATGCTTATGCGACGGCCGGTAATCGCGGCCAATACGTGATCATCGCCCCGTCCCACGATCTCGTCATTGTCCGGCGCGGACTCGACTTCGGAAAGCAAGGCTTCGATCGGTGGTCGTTGTTGCGCGAAGTTGTCCGAGCATTTGAGTAGGCAATTCTTATCAATCAGCGTCAAAAAAAACGAGACGGGAACATCCGTGTTCCCGTCTCGCCGGTCGGTCCTTGCAAAGACGTTAGCGGAACCAGCGGGCGAAGAAGCGCCACCAGCGCGGTGCGCGGCAGCTAAGAATCACTTGTTCGCGTTCGGTCACAAAGATTGTTCCGCCACTTCCGTAATAGAGCCGGTAACCGTCCCGCGATAACGAGGCTCGTGTTTCGTTGCCGTCAACGGTCGGTAAGTTAAGTTCGGTGGTCAAGTTACGCACATCGCCGAATGGCTCATAGACAGATTCACGCGATGCGACAAACACGTCTTGACCACCTCCGTCACGGTTCGAGCTGAAGACGATCTCAAGACCGTCGCGCCGTACGTTCGGTTGCTGATCGGCGGCGTCCGTATTGAGTTCGTGTACCGGCTCGCCAACTCCGAAGTCACCAGTCATGGATTGCGCGCTGACGTAAATATCCTGGCTGCCACCGATATCGCTCGAGTAGTAAAGGAAGGTACCGGCTTCGGTACGAACGAACGCTGGGGCCAGCTCGCGACCGGCCGTGTTCGGCCCGCCATCCTCCGCGCAACCAAGATTTTTGGCGGCGGCGTAGTTCGGTTTGCCGTTTTTCGGCAAGCGCACGATGTACATATCGACACCGCCGCAACCACCGGGCCGGTCGGAGACAAAAAACAGCCATCGATCACCGATCGGGGTCGGGCAAAAATCGTCGGCATCCGGGAGGCTGACCGGGTCGCCGATTAAGTTCGGCCCGCTGGTAAACGGTCCCTTTTTACGCTTGCGTTCATAGGTCCATACGTCGAGCGTTCCACCACGGCCCGATGCCGTCCATAGCGTTCGAGCGTCGAACGACTCGATCGGGCAGCCGCCCGCTACACCGTCAACCGGCGTCGTTTCTAACCAGTCCCCGTAGCCGTACTCCGCTCCCCAATTGGTCGCGCCTGCGATAGCCGGCATCGTCGCCAGCAGCGTGGCGGCTGCGGCGGACGCAGCCCAACTGTTGGCCCTGGTAATGTTACTTTCTGACACGTTACTTTCTCCCACGTCTAGATGTGTACCGCGGTCTGGCAAAGCGCCGTCCGCTTGCGACAACGCTAGGCTTGAGCGCGACGAATCGACTGAAGAAACACCAAAGCTTTCCGAAAAATTGGGTAAAGTTGAGCTGCAGGGTTAGTGCTGAGACCGCAGCAGCAAGGGTGCACGCCGCATGACCAACGCCGAGACGGCCGATCTTCGATCGGATACCGTTTTGCAGGCAGGCGATTTAACAATCGACTTATCGCGCCATGTTGTTAGTCGTAACGGCGTTGCGCTGCATTTACCCCCGTTATCGTTCCGTTTATTGCATGCGCTCGCTGCACGGGCGCCAGCGGTTGCGACTGCTGACGAGTTATTGTCGACTGTTTGGTCAGGGCGGGTCGTCGGTAACGAAACGCTGACACAGCGCGTAAAACTGTTACGCGATGCGCTCGGGGAAGACGCCAGTCAACCGCAGTACATCGAGCTGGTCCGCGGCATCGGCTATCGACTCGCGGTACCGGTGACCGCCGCGGCTAGTGCGTCCGGGGATGCCGCGACACCTGCGCCTGCGAGCGGCAGACGTCGGCTGATCATCGCGGTCGGTATCGCCGCGAGCGTCGCCGCAATCGCCATCGCCACTGTCCCGAGGCTGGCGCCACCGAGTGTGCCCGCGCCGTCCGTTGACGAGGCGGCGCAACGAGGTGATGGGCACGCGGCGTATTTACGCGCCCGCTTTTTCTACGACCGGCGCAACGAGGGCGATCTCACGGCAGCCGTGCGTTTGTTCAAAGAGGCGTTGCAAGCCGATCCTGGAAACGCCAAAGCCTGGATCGGTCTTGCGAGCAGTTACCGCCTGCAGGCACTGAAGGCCGACAGATCACAAAAAAAGCGTTTGGTCGACGGCCAGCGCTACGCGCTGGAACAGGCGCTCGCGCTCGAGCCTGATAGCGCGGCGGCGAACATACGGTACGGCCGACTGCTGATGCTACTTGGCGAGGTCGAGCGGGGTATGGAACGGCGCAGGCGCGGTGTTTCTGTTGAAGCGATGGACCCCGAGGCGCTCGCTCTCCAAGCGGGCGACTTGTTTACGTTTGGGCGCGTGCGCGAGGCGTATGAGCGGCAACGACGCTCGGCCGAGCTCGATCCGTTAAGTGCGGCTATTCACATTAATCTCAGCGCGATGGCGCGTGCCGTCGGGGAACTTGAGGTCGGTCGGCGTGCTCTGGCGACTGCTGAGAGACTGTTTGCCACTGAGTCTTACTACGAGCGAGCGCACTACGCTATCGCGGAAGGCGATTACGACGAGGCATTGGTGCTGGCTGAGAGAGTCGATGAGCCAAGGCAACGTTGCGAGATTCAGCTGTTAGCGCAGCAGCAACTGGCGACCGACGCCGCCGCGATTGATGCCGCGCAGCGCTGCGTTGTCGCTGATCGTTCATTTACGGGCGAGGCCGTACTGGCGACGGCCGCCGCACTGCAAGGCGATATCGAACCCGCTTGGCGAATTCTCGACGATATGGAGGTGGCGGCCGAACACGGCGCTATCGATGTCAAGGACTGGCTCAA
>JBCDBO010000085.1:0-13303 GCA_039183535.1 Pseudomonadota bacterium
ACGAGGTCCGCGAGATCCTGATGCCACCGGAATCGCTGACCCGCGTTCCCGGCACCAAGCCTTGGCTGAGTGGTATCGCCAATGTCCGCGGCCAGTTGATGGTTATCGTCGACTTGCGCGGTTTACTCGGTAGCGGTCGGTCGGCACTCGATCGCGAAACGCGGGTTATTAGTGTCAATCACCGCGAGGCTTCGTGCGGCTTATTGGTCGACGAGGTGCTCGGCTTTCGACGCTTTGTTGATAACGAATACAGTGCAGATGTCCCGCAGACGATCGTTCGCTGCGAGGAATACCTCACCGGCGCGTTCCGGCGAGGCAGCGAAACCTGGCCGGTTTTCGCGCTGCGTCAATTGGTGGAAAGCGATCGCTTTCTAAAAGCAGCGAGCTAACGCGACCAGGCCCGCAACGAGTAACTCGACATGGCAGACACGCAACGGACCTCGTCCCTTATCAAATTGCTGGCTTGCGCCGTACCGTTAGTGTTGGCCGCCGGCGCTTGGTACACGTACCAAACGGGCGGCCCAGCGGGTGCACAGGCAGCGGCGTTGTCGCAAAGTCTGCCGTCGCTGGCTCGCCGCGCCATGAGCGGCGATGCATCTGCGCTCAATGCACTAACGACACAAATCAATACCCTCGATTCGATGCGTCTCGCCGGTGAGCTGCCTGGCGAAGCCGGCGCGTGGGATCGACTGCTCAACGACGCGCGGTTGGTTGTTGCCGCTGGCAAAGAGCGGACCGCCTCGGCAGCGGCAGCAGCGGAGCTCACCGCGGACCCGGACGACTTGATCGGCCGAACCCGGGCACTGCTAATTTCCGCCGGTGCGGTCAATCTGGTCGGTGAGCTCGACCAACAACAAAGCCGACTAGCGACTTTCGGTTCTCGGCCCGGACCTGCAGCCAGCGTCGTTGCAGCGGACGCCGATTCGGCGCTCGAGTGGATCGGCAACGCACTGGCCGCGCTGGCCGGGGAGTTTTCCGCCTTTGAGATCGCGCCGCTGACCGAGGCTGCCGATTTAGAGCGCCTGCAATCGGTCCGCGATACATTTGCCGACGTTTCGGCGCAGGTTGCGGCGGTGATGCAAGCGGCCACCGACGCGAGCGCGCAGACGTCGACGCTACGCTCGCTCGATATCGCGAGCGGCGAGTTGTTGCCGCGCTTCGCCGAGGCGGGCGGTTCGCTGCCGGCGTGGTTGTTACCTGGCTTGTTCGCGGTTACGGCACTGATCAGCCTGGTTGTCGCGATCGCGCTATGGCGCGCATCGCGAAAGGCCGGTGTTGCTGCGCATCAAGCTGCGCAGAACGAGCGTAATCAACATGCCATTTTGCGGCTTTTGGATGAGCTCGGATCGTTAGCTGACGGCGACCTGACGGTCGAGGCGACCGTTACCGAGGACATTACCGGTGCTATTGCCGACTCGATCAACTACGCGATTGAGGCGTTGCGCGGGCTCGTCGCCACGATCAACGATACGTCGATCATGGTCGACAGTGCCGCCAAGCAAACCGAAGCAGGGGCGAAATCGATGAGCCAGTCAGCGCGCCTGCAAGCGCACGAGGTGAAGGCGACCACCGACGAACTCGGCGCAATCATCGCGGCCATCGAGGAGGTTTCCGGTAACGCGGAACGCTCCAGTGACGTCGCGCGCCACTCGGTCGACGTCGCGCACAAAGGCGGCGAGGCGGTGCGGCGCACGATTGATGGCATGAACGCCATCCGCGAGACCATCCAGGAGACGTCGAAACGCATCAAGCGGCTGGGCGAGAGCTCGCAAGAGATCGGTAATATCGTCGAGTTGATTAACGATATCGCCGAGCAAACCAATATTCTGGCGCTGAATGCATCGATCCAGGCGTCGATGGCCGGCGAGGCGGGTCGCGGCTTCGCCGTTGTCGCCGACGAAGTTCAGCGGTTGGCGGAACGCTGC
This sequence comes from Pseudomonadota bacterium, assembly GCA_039183535.1. GTDB lineage: Bacteria > Pseudomonadota > Gammaproteobacteria > Steroidobacterales > Woeseiaceae > JBCAXA01. The sequence continues at coordinate 1,926 of JBCDBO010000085.1, forward strand.
ACCAACGCGACCAAGCAAATCGAAGTGCTGGTTCGGACCATTCAAGCCGATACCAACGAGGCGGTCGTGTCGATGGAGCGGTCGACGACGGACGTCGTCGGTGGGGCGCTGCTGGCGGAGAACGCCGGCGCAGCGCTCGATGAAATCGAGCAGGTGTCCAACCAGATTGCCAGTCTTGTACAGAACATATCGACGTCGGCGCGCGAACAGAACACGCTGGCGGCGCGCGTCGACAAACGCACGACCACGTTAACCAAAATTAGTGCGAAGACTGGCCGAGAAACGTTGGCTACAGCGGCGGCGATCAGCAAGTTGTCGGAGCTGGCAAGCCAATTGCGTGGCACGGTCGCCGGCTTTCAACTGCCGGATGCGGCCGGTGACTCAGGCGCGTACGTGACCGACGACGATCTTGCCGACAGCGCCCCTGAGCGCTTAACGGCGACGGCCGCGAACGCGCGCGGCTAAGTGACGGTTCGGGGCGGAGCCGACAGGGGAATCCGGGGTGGCTGAATCAGCAGCATTATCGCTGTACGTCGTTAGCGACGAGCTAACGCAAACATTGCACAAAGCGCGTTTGGCGCTGGAAGACGCTGTGGAGCAGCGTAATACCCAGGACGCCTTAAACCGTTGCGCGTCGCATTTGCACGAGGCGCGCGGTGTCTTGCTGATGGTTGAGGTCTACGGCGCGGCATTGCTCGCCGAGGAGATGGAGGCGGCAGCGAGCCACTTAGCAGGCTTTCGGCCTGGTAGCCCTGGTCATGACGATGGACTCGACGCGCTGACGCGTAGCATGGTCCAGTTGCCCGTTTACCTTGAGCGAATGTTGGCCGGCGGACGCGATATCGCTTTGGTGCTGTTACCGCTGCTCAACGATCTGCGCGCGGTGCGCGGCAAGCCGTTGATGTCCGAGAGTACGTTGTTGCTCCTAAACACACGCTCGGGCAGCGCCGACAACGAGATGCCTGCTCGCCAGCCTACCGGCGAGGACATTATCGCGCTGGCGCAAAAGCTGCGGCCCGCGTTCCAGCTCGCTTTGCTCGGTTGGATTAAAGGCCAAAACACGAAAGAGCATCTCGCCAAATTGGCCCGCGTTGCCGATTCGCTGGAGCGCGCGGCCACCACCGAAACCATTCATCAACTGTGGTGGGTCGTTGGTGCCGTCCTCGAAGGTCTGGCCGATGGGGCGCTCAATACCAGTGTTTCCGTTAAGCGCTTGCTCGGCCAAGCCGATCGCGAGATCAAGCGCTTGCTCGACCTTGGGGTTGACGGTTACGAGGCGAAGCGACCGGATCAGCTACTCAACAATTTGTTGTACTACGTGGCTCGCACCGGTGGTAGCGGCGAGAAAGCTGCGTCGGTCCGCAAAGCCTTTAATTTGTCGGAGTTGATTCCAGGCGATCGTCAGGTCGAGGATGCCCGTGAAGGTTTACACGCTCCCGGGGCGGAGCTCATGCAGACCGTCGCTGCCGTCATTCGTGAAGATCTCGGCCGCGTCAAAGACGTTCTGGATATTTATGTTCGAACCGGTGGCGACAACGCCAGCGAATTGGCACCACAATTAGAGCTGCTGAAAAAAATCAGCGATACGCTCGGTGTCCTCGGGCTCGGCGATTTACGCGGCGACATCCAAACGGAAATCGTTCGCCTTCGCGACGTTGTCGACACCGATGGGCCCGTTGACGATGCCACCCTTATTCAAATCGCAGCCACGTTGCTGAAGGTCGAAGATAGCCTCGAACGCCAACTCACCAACTTAGTTCGCCCGGCAGAAGCCACACCCGATAGCGAAGACACGCTGTCTGTTCCAGCACTCGACTCGCGCGATGAGGTTAACTATCAGCAGGTAACCCACGCCGTCGTTCGCGAGTGCCTAATCAATCTTGCAAGACTCAAAGAGTCGGTTGCCCGCGTGGCCGCCAACAACGACGACCGGATCGGTATCGATGCGGCGGGATCGTTGATGCGCGGGGTAACGGCCGGATTGATGATGCTCGGCAAAGTTCGTGCGATGGAGGTCAGCGAGCGGGTGCTCGCATTCGTCGATCAACACTTGCGGGTCAGTCGACAACCGTTAAATACCGACGACATGGACCGCTTGGCGGATGCTGTGGTCAGTCTCGAGTACTACCTGGAAACGATCCAGCTGGGGCGTCGCGACCCTTGGTACATGCTCGACAACGCGGAAAGTTGCCTCGACCTTTTGGAGTCGATTCCCAGCGCCGATATCGCTGCCGGCGAGACCCAGCAGTTATCGCCCGATGCGATCGACGCCGAGTTACTGAAGTCCGGTTCGACCGAAGTGCTCGATACGCCGCAGCGGCCTGAACTCGGCGGGCTGCCCGTCGTGGCCGATGGCCATGAGCATATTGACCCCGAGTTGCTGGAGCTCTTTATCGAAGAGTCGCGCGAGGAGATCGACTCGATCATGGAGCATTTGCCGGCCTGGGCACAGAACCCGACTGATAGCGATGCGCTGATCACGATTCGTCGTTCCTACCACACGCTCAAAGGTTCTGGGCGCATGGTCGGTGCAGAAAGGATGGGCGAGTACTGTTGGTCGATCGAGGATTTGCTGAATCGGTTAATCAACAAAACGTTGCAACCTACGCCACCGATGATTGAGTTCGTCGGCGAGGCCAGCCGTGTCCTGCCGGACTTGGTTGAACAAATCGAGGTCGGTACCGATCCGGCCGATGATCTGTCGTTCATCATGAAAAAAGCGCATGCGTTCGCCGAGGGTAATCCGAACGCGGCAGCGATGCGGCCACCGACCGAGACGCTCGACCCAGCACCACCCGAAATGGATCCGGTCCTCAAGGACATCTTCTCCAAAGAGGCTGCCAGTCATTTGGCCATGGTGCGCGGGTTTGTTGATGACGCGTCGCGAAGCGGTTCGGCACCGACGCTGACCGATGCTGTTCATCGGGCCTGTCACACGCTGCACGGCAGCGCGAACATGGCGAATGCAGAGCGTGTTTTGACGCTCACTGGTGCATTGAACGCCTTTGCCCGCAAGCTGTTCGACCGCAACATGGAGTGTTCGCCAGAGACCTTAGCGCTGTTCGACCGCGCCGAGCGGACGGTCAGTGCTGTTGTCGCGGAAATTAACGCGACCGACGGCGAGCGCACCGACATCGGCCCGCTGGTCGCGGACATTGTTGCGGCAACCGAGGCGATTCACACCGAGTCGTTGGCCGAGCCGCAGGAAACGGCCGAGGTGCCCGTACTGACATCGCCACCCGTCGTTGAGCCACCGGCGCCAACAGAGCCAGCTGCCGAAGCGCCGCCCAGTGCCGCAACGGGCGACGCTGAGCTCGACCTCGAGATCGCTGAGATTTTCGGCGAAGAGGCAGCAGAGCTGCTCGAAGCCAGTGATGCGGCGCTGCAGCGTTTGGCCGCTGAAGCGCCCGCCGATGCCGCACTGCTGGAGCTAAAACGCCACTTACATACGTTAAAGGGCGGTGCGCGGATGGCCGGCATCGGTACGGTCGGAGACTTGGCGCACGAACTCGAGTCACTGTTGATCGCCGCTGAAGATCAGCGGGTCTCGATCGACGAAGCGCTGTTCGGTTTGTTGCAACGCTCGCTCGATGAGCTGCATCGTATGCGCGATCTCGTCGTCGACGGCCAAATGCCGGCACCCGCGACGGAGCTGCTCGGTGCGGTCACCGCGTTGACGCAACCGGGCGCGGCAGACGTGCCGACGGACACCGCCGACGATGCGGCTGTGGTCGTCGAGCTCCCGTCTGCAGGCCGGTCGCCAGAACAGCCCAGCGACACCGGCGACGAGCCGCCACAGCGGGTAGAGTCCAGTGACGACACGGCCCTGGTTGAGGCGTTGCCGCCCGAGTTATTGGGCACCCCGACCAGTGACGCTGCGGCTGACGGCGACAGCGCAGCGACCGGGGAGCCATTCACCGATCCAAATCAAACCTGGAGCGGACCTATCTCGTTCGATGCCGCGTCAAAGGCACCGATCGAGCTGGTGGAGACGCCCGCTAAGGAGCCGCCAGAGTCAGACACGCCGGTTTTCGAAGACAGTCTGTTCGATCCCGCATTTGTCGACGATGACAGCGACGCGCCGCTGGACGACGAGATGGCAGTCGACGAAGCGGTCGACGCGCGCAACGGTGAGATTGAGGACGAGATTACCGTCGACCCCGACGATACCGTCGTGTCGTTGACAGCGGCCTTTGACGACCCGGATACCGTCGCCGGCCTCGATGCATTGCTAGAGGTCGGAACCGAGGTTCTCGATGCGTCGAAAGCCGTCGATCGTGACGCTGAGCCTGCCGATGACTCGAATTCGATCGAGCTCGGCGGTGCGGCAGCCGATAACACCGATTCTGCGGATGCCGCGCCCGACGATGACGTTGTCCTCGACGCGTTGTCGTTGTCGGGTGGGTCGGCCGAGACGGTCGAGTCGATCGATGAGGCGCCGGCCCCGTTGTTCGACGAGGCCGATGATTTGGTGGCGCTCGATGACAGTGCCGAGCCCGAGCCTGCACCGCCGCCGCAGCGCGATCGTCCGGGCGCGCCTGCCGTTGCTGTGGAACGCCAAGAATTTACCCGCGTCGACGCGGAGTTACTGGAAGAGCTGTTGAACGCCGCCGGTGAGATCAGCATTTTTCACAGTCGGTTGTCGCAGCAAGTCAACCTCATCAATTTCAACCTGTCCGAGCTTGAACAGACGGTCAGCCGATTGCGCGGGCAGCTGCGCAAACTCGAGATTGAGACCGAGGCGCAAATCATCAACCGGCACCAAAACGACGAACGTGACCCGTCGTTCGATCCACTTGAGCTCGATCGTTACTCCCTTATTCAACAGCTGTCGCGGGCGCTGGCCGAATCGGCCAGTGATGTCGGTAGCATCAAAGACCTGTTGCAGAGCCTCACGGGTGAAGCCGACACGCTCCTAGTTCAACAAGCTCGCGTGACAGCGGAGTTGCAAGACGGGCTAATGCGAACGCGGATGGTGCCGTTTTCGCGCCACACCGCTCGCCTGACACGACTGGTTCGCCAAACCGCACAAGAGGTTGGCAAACAGGTCGAGCTATCGATCGAAGGGGCTAGCGGTGAGTTGGATCGGCAAGTGCTGGAGAAAATGCTGCCGCCATTCGAGCACATGCTGCGAAACTCGGTCGTGCACGGCATCGAAGATGAGGCCGGGCGTCTAGCCGCTGGCAAGCCGGGTAGCGGGGCGATCACGATGCGCTTACACCGCGAAGGCTCGGAGATGGTCATCGATGTCGCTGATGACGGTGCTGGCTTGAATCTCGATCGTATCCGTCGTAAAGCCCGTGAGCAGGGCTTGTTGGGTGAGGCGCCACTCAGCGACCAAGCGACGATGGAGCTAATTTTGACGCCGGGCTTTAGCACGGCCGATCGGCTCACTCAGGCCGCCGGCCGAGGCGTCGGAATGGATGTTGTTGCCAGCGAAATTAAGAAGCTGGGTGGCTCGCTGAAAATCGCATCGCTCGCTGGTCAGGGCACGAACTTCACGATTCGTTTGCCGTTCACGCTGGCGATTACCCAAGCCTTGATCGTGCGCACCGGCGATGAAGTGTATGCCTTACCGCTACCTGCCGTCGAAGGCGTGGCACGGGTCGAGCGCCGTCAAATCGATCAGTTGCTTGCCGGTGAAGAGAAACTGTTCGAATACGGTGAGCGTGCCTATCGCTTGGTCCATCTGGGTCACCTGGTCGGGGGTCGGGCCACCGAATTTGGTGACGACGACGCTCAGGTGCCGCTGGTATTGGTGCGCAAAGGCGATCAAGCCGTCGCGCTGTTGATGGACGAGATGCTGACCAGCCGCGAGATCGTCGTTAAATCGGTCGGTCCACAAATCGCCGCCGTGCGCGGCGTAGCCGGGGCAACGATTCTCGGCGACGGTCGCGTCGTTTTGATCCTCGATCCCGGTGCCTTTATCAGTGACGGTGAGGCGACGTTGTTGCCGCGAACGTCGGAGCCGGCCGAAGAGCCACCTGCGCCAGACCGGCCACCGTTAATCTTAGTGGTTGACGATTCGATCACGGTCAGGCGAGTCACCGAACGGTTTTTGCTCCGTCAAGGACTGCGTGCCGTAACCGCGAAAGACGGGATCGATGCCATCGCGCGCCTGGAGGACGAAAAGCCAGCGGTCATATTGCTCGATATCGAAATGCCGCGAATGGACGGTTATGAATTTGCCACGCACGTGCGTAGCGAAGCGCGGTTTTCGACAACGCCGATCATCATGATTACGTCCCGAGTCAGTGAGAAGCATCGGGCCAAGGCGATTGAAATCGGCGTTAACGACTATCTTGGTAAACCCTATCAAGACCATCAGCTGCTGGAGACCATTCGCCGGCACCTGCCGACCCCGGAGACAAACGCTTGAGCGGTGCATCGATCGAAGAGCTGTATTCGCTGCTAGTCCCGTTGTCCAACGAGCGTTTGATCGTGCCGCGAGCGTGTGTTGCCGAGGTGGTGCGGTTCTCGCGTCCCGAATCGCCGCCAACCGATACGCCCGAGTGGTTGCTGGGCGAGTTCCCATGGAACGGCCGCGAGCTGCCGCTGGTGTCCTTCGAAGGATTGGCTGGTGAGTCGATACCTGCGCCGAGTGGGCGCACGCGCGTTATCGTCTTTAACGCTATTGGCGGTGTCTTGAGGCAGCGCTACTTCGGCATGTTGACGCAAGGTTTCCCGCAGCTCGTGCGGGTAAATCGCGAGGTTCTCAGGCTCGAAGAGTCAGAGACGTTCACGGATGAACAGCCCGTTGTTTGCAAAGTCCGGATGATCAACGAGTACCCGCTCATACCGGATCTGGAGCTGATCGAACGCCGAATCGGCGAGGCGACGGCGCTCTAGCTAGCCTGCTGGGTCGCCGGTCATGTCGCCGTATCGGCTCTGCAGAACCGTCAGCGCCGTCAGTGCGGCGGTCTCCGTCCGCAGAACGCGAGGACCGAGGTTGACACGCAAGAAACCGTGTTGCGCTAGCGTGTCTCGCTCATGATCCGCGAAGCCACCCTCGGGTCCGACGGCGATGAAAATTTTCTGGGTCGAGTCGGCCGGCCACGCGTCGCCAGGCGCCGTGTCCGCGACGAGCCGTAACGCATCAACCGGCAAATCGGCGATCGCGCGAGCCAACGTTGTTATCGGCGCGACTGACGCAACACTCGTCCGTCCGCACTGCTGCGCCGCTGCGATCGCGATGCTGCGAAAGTGTTCGCGACGTTTTTCGCGCCGCTCCTTATCGAGACTAACGCCGGCGTATTCGGTATCGATCGGCACGATGGCAGTAACACCGAGTTCGGTGGCTTTTTGCACCACGAAGTCCATACGCTCGCCACGGGACAGACCTTGCAGCAAGGTAATGTCGAGCGGCGACTCACGCGCCACATCGACGAACTCACCGACGCGGATCGATACGTCTCGGCGTCCAAGCGTCGTAATCGTTGCGTGGTACTCGCCGCCATGACCATTAAAGACTAGGAGCTTGCCGCCAGGCCTAGCGCGCAACGCGCGCCCCAGATAATTGGCCGCCTCTGGACCTAACGTCAGATCGGTGTCGCTCGCCAGTGGCACATCGATAAAGAGTCTGTGGATTCGCATTGCGATCAATTGTCGGTGCACGTCGCCGGCGACGCAATGCGGCGTGCTACCCTCCCGAGCGATGAATGAAGTTGCTGTATCGGGGTCCGCGTTGGCCGTCGACCCGCAATCGGGCCTGGTAGCGCCGTGCCGGCAGGTTGCCTCGGTCAATTGCGACAGTCGACCGCCAGGTGTCGAGCCAGAATTGTTCGTGATCCATTGCATCAGTTTGCCGCCGGGTGAGTTCGGCACCGGTTACATCGATGCGCTGTTTACCAATGCGCTTGATCCGGCGGCGCATCCGTATTTCGCAACGATCGCCTCGCTGACCGTTTCTGCGCACTTTTTGATCGCACGAACCGGCCATCTCACTCAATACGTGCCTGTATCGAAGCGCGCCTGGCATGCCGGTCAGTCGCAGTATTGCGGTCGAGATGCCTGCAATGATTTTAGTGTCGGCATAGAGCTCGAAGGCACCGATTCGAGCGGCTACGCCGATGCGCAATACGCGACACTCAACGCATTAGCTAGCGTTCTTCGTGCAGCGATTCCGTCGCTAGCGGGCGGATATGCCGTCGGTCATGCGGACATCGCACCAGGGCGAAAAACAGATCCTGGGAGTGGCTTTGATTGGACGCGAGCGACGGCTTTGCAACGCGTGAGCGCTTCACCTTGAGTAACGATTCCGTTACCTTGCCGCTATGAAGTTGATCGCGTTATTGCTCGCGCTACTGGCGGAGCGACTGGCCACTCATCTATTCCACTGGCGCGAGTTGCGTTGGTTACGCCGATTGGTCGATACGTTACTCGATTGGCCGCGGCGGTTACCGTCGCTGGGCGCGATGCCCGCCGTCATCGGCCTGCTCCTAATACTTGTCGTTCCCCTCATTTGGATTCGCTACGCAACGATCGACACGTTACTCGGTGTTCCGTACCTCGTCTTCAGTATTGTCGTGTTGTTCCTCTGCCTCGGCCCGCAGGATATTGGCGAGGAGGTCGACGCCTGGTCCGATGCCGTGCGATCCAATGACGATGGTTTGGCCGCCGAACGAGCCAGTGCGTTGCTCGACTGCGATCCGCGACCGCACCACACGGTTGTCGAAGCGGTGTTTGTGCAGGGCAACAACCGTATTTTTAGCGTTGTCTTTTGGTTCGTTTGTCTGGGCCCGATCGGTGCCTGGGCGATGAAAGTGGCCGATTTGCTGCGCCGGCGCAGCATCGTACGCCGCGAAATCTTGCACGATGTGGACCCATCGGCCGACGCCAGCGACAGCGAAAACTTGGTGCGCGCTACCGAAACCTTACACGCGTTGTTGGCGTGGATCCCGGCGCGACTGGCAGCCCTTAGTTATGCGCTTGCCGGCAGTTTCGATCGCGCCTGGGAAGCCTGGGGTCGACCAGCCAGTGACGGTCCGCTCGCGCTAGGCGAGGGCAATGATCGTGTACTCATCGACATAGGCTGCGCGGCGCTGGCGTTCGCGCCGGACGAATCTGCGGCTGACACGCCTGAGGTACAGGGCGCACAGGCCGCGAAGCGCTTGTTGTTTCGCTCACTCATCGCCTGGGTTGTCGCACTGTCGCTGATTACGTTGGCTGGACCGGTCGTCTAGCGACTGGGTCAGCACTTATTCGGCAAGTCGGCCGCGCGCCCAAATGACCTCGGCGCCATTTTCCGCGCGAGCCAAAACCCGGGCGATTACGAACAACAGGTCCGATAGGCGATTCAAATAGTGCGTGACTGCCGGATTAACAGGCTCGCTGCTAGCGAGGGTGTTGACGGCTCGTTCGGCGCGGCGGCAGACCGTCCGCGCAACGTGGCAGGCAGCGGCGGCTGGACCGCCGCCGGGCAGAATGAAGTCCTTCAATACCGGCAGGTCTTCATTGAAGCCATCGAGCGCCGTCTCCAGTCTCGTTACGTAGTCATCATCGATCTTTTCGTAGCCGGGAATGCACAGCTCGCCACCGAGGTCGAATAAGTCGTGCTGGACTTCCGTCAAGCACGTACGGATTGCATCGTTTAGGCTTGTATTGGCAAGCACGACACCAATGCAAGAGTTGGTTTCATCCACAGTCCCGTAGGCCTCGACGCGAGGGTGGTCTTTAGCCACGCGCGTGCCGTCACCCAGACCAGTCGTTCCGTCATCGCCGGTACGTGTGTAAATTTTTGTCAGTCGATTTCCCATTCCCTAAGTCTACTGTAACCGCCGCCGAGGACGACGCAGTTTTTCACGTACACTCGCTGGGCACAGCGTCGGAGAGTCTCGTGTGAACAACGATTGGAGTCAGCAGCTCGCTGCCGCACGCGACGCGGCATCGGCCGCGGCGGGTGTCATATTGGGTCACTATCGGGCGAACGTTGCGGTGACGGTCAAGGCCGACCGAACGCCGGTGACCGTCGCAGACGTCGAGGCGGAGCAAGCCATTAAAAACGTCTTGCTGGCGGCATTTCCTGACTACGGTTTTTACGGCGAGGAGACCGGCACGCACGGCGCGGATCGTGATGCCGTTTGGTTGGTCGATCCTATCGATGGGACCCGCAGTTTCGTTCGCGAATATCCATTTTTTTCGACACAAATCGCGCTGCGTTACCGCGGTGAGTTGGTGGTCGGCGTATCGAGTGCGCCGGCATTCGGCGAAGTCGCTTGGGCGAGCGTCGGCGATGGCGCTTTTCTCGATGGGCAAAGACTGGCCGTTAGCGACATCGCCGATTGGTCCGACGCGGCGCTGTCAACGGGCAATCTTGGCTCAATGCCGGCTTCACCGGCGCGCTGGGCGGCGCTCGGGGATTTGATCGCAACAGTTGCGCGCAACCGCGGCTATGGTGACTTTTATCACTATCACTTACGAGCCAGCGGCAAGATCGATGCGGTTGTCGAGTCGGACTTGAACATCCTCGACATCGCCGCACTGACCGTGATTGTGCGCGAAGCGGGCGGTAACATCACCGATATCGACGGGCGCCCTATCGATCTCGACACATCCAGCGTCGTCGCGGCCAATGCCGAGCTACATGAGGATCTGCTGCGCCGACTAGCGCGCTAATGCGGGTAGGTACCGCACGAGAGCATCCTGCCACTCGGACGATTTGTCGGCGACCGTCATCGCCGCATACGCGGGACTGGTCGACGGTAAGCGCTCGATCGCGTAGCGCTGCGTCGCTCCACGAACGATGTGCCGTTCAAACAGGGCTGCGGCCTTACCGCCGTTCAGCAACACCGCAGCGATGGTCGGGCGGCGCGATAGCCACTGCGCCAACGGGTTCGGCTGAACGGAGGCTGCACGAATCGCGCTATCGAGGCTGCCAGGGCGTTCCGCCGCGCCTAGTACATCCCAAAGAGCGACGCCAGCAGCGATCAGGCGCCGGCAGCGCTCGTCGTAACCGGCATCGGCAGAAAATCCCAACGTTGCACTGATGATCGGCCAAAAGGCGTTGCGCGGGTGCGCATAGTAACGCTGGGCGGCAATCGATGCGTCGCCCGGCAATGAGCCGAGTATCAGGACGGCGGGTTTCGGACCGCAAATCGGGGCGAAGCCACGCGATAACGAACCGGCCGTCGTCACGGTTCGCTTAGGCCGATTTCAAGGGCACTGGCCGGTCCAATCACGACGCTTTGCAGCGAACGGGGTATCGTTGCTGTCGTCTCGTCGATCGGTATCCGCCCGCCCATTAATTCGGCGCGCCGCTGCGGCAGCAACGGCTTGCGTTCCGGTTCGGCGAAACCGTGAGGGAACACCGGCAAATTGGTCCGCGGATCGTATTTGTCGCTCGCGCCAAGCGTGTGCATAACTTCGTGCGCCAGGATGAC
>JBCDBO010000086.1:0-13136 GCA_039183535.1 Pseudomonadota bacterium
CCGGAAGCGCAGTTGCCAGGTCATTGGCTCGTTGTAATAGGGCACGAACAAGAACGAGGTTGTGTACTCCTCGTCGCTGCAGTTCTTACATTCGATCGCTGCCGTCCAGACGTTCTCATCGTCAACCAATTGCAGGCCGGCGTTGATGATCGCCTCGGGGTCGTTCTCGCCCTGCTGGCTCGTACCGACGACGTTCTCGCCGATCCATCGAACCGTTGCTGTCGGCCGCAGAATTGCGCCAAGCGCTGGAATTTGAATGTCGTACGTCGTGCCAAGCGTCACGGTCGTATCGGGCGAGCGTTTCGGATCGGCGACGTTACAGTTGATGTCGAACGCGGCCAGACTTGTGTTCGGTGCGACGCAGCCGCCCGGTAGGTCGACATACTCGGCGTCTTGGAAACCAGCCGCAAAGAAGATATCCCAGTTCTCGGTTGGCACCGCCGTGATTTCAAGTTCCAACCCCGTCACATCCAGACCACCGGCGTTGGTTGTCAGGAACTGACCGCTCGGTGTTGCCGCCGTGGTTTGCAGATCTTCAAGGTCGGTCTGGAACAGCGTCGCGTTAACCCGCAACCGATCATCGAAATAATCAGCCCGTAAGCCAAGTTCGTATGACCACAGCGTCTCCGGACCGAACGGTTGCAATGAGATCGCGGAGGTACCACGCGCGTTCCAGCCGCCAGACTTAAAGCCACGGGTCGCGGAAACATAGCCCATCATGTCGTCCGAGAACTGGTGGGCGTAGGCGATACGCGGGGTGACGATTTGCTCGTCTTGGCTCGTCGGTACGCCAGCAGCGATCAACGCAGCCGTCGTTAAGTCGCCACCGGTGTTGTCAGAAAAGCCGACGTCTTTCTCATCGTCGGTGTAACGAAGGCCCAGCGTCAACGTGCCGTTATCGCCCACTTGGATATCGCCTTGCGCGTAGACGGCCCAGCTTTGTGCCGAGTTATCGAGGACGCGGTCGGCTAATTGCAGGAACCCAAAGACGTAGTCCGCAAAGTCGGTCGAGTTGTCCTCGTCGAGGATAAACAAGCCAGTAACCAAGTCGACTTTGCCATCGAACAACTCGACGTTGTATTTGACTTCCGCCGTAAACTGATCGTGTTCACCGCGGTTATCGATCCAGAAAAAGTCATCGCTGGTTGCGCTCGGGAAATTCAGCAGGAAGTTCTGCTCGAGATCCCGGTAGCCCAAGATAATGTTCATCATGCCGGCGCCCAGTTCGAAGCCAAGGTTCGATACGATATTGAGGTTCTTGGTTTCGTTACCGTAATCGGACTTCTGCGTGAACTGTGGTGGCAGTCCGTTGGGCAGCACCGATGTCGAGATGCGATCACGGCCTTGGATCCGGCCCCAGACGTTCGCCTCTGTGTCATCGATGTAATCGATGGCGATATCCCAGGTTACCGTTTCAGTCGGCAGGATCCGAAGGTCCAGACGAACACCGAAGGCATCTTTCTCATTGAAGTCTCCGTTAACGGCTGTGTTCTCGAGGAAGCCGTCGTCGGTAATCGAGAACGCCGAAATCTTGGTCAAGAATTTCTCGTTAACGGGCAGATCAACGGCACCGCGAAAGAAGAACTCGGAGAATCGCCCGAGAGCGACTTCGGCAAAGCCGCCGGCCTCTTCTGCCGGCTTCTTCAACACCATGTTGACGGCGCCGCCAGTCGTGTTGCGACCGAACAGCGTTCCTTGCGGGCCGCGTAGCACCTCGACGCGATCGACATCGAAGAACGCGTAGTTGTTGGCGTTTTGCCGGGACACGTACACCTCATCGATGTAGGTGCCGACCGGTGGGTCAAACGTTGCGATCGACTCATCGTTACCCTGCGCGCGCAGGTAGTACATGTTCGCCGTGCCGAGACCGGTGTTGTTGCCACCGAACAGGTTGGGGACGATGTTGATCAGATCCAAGGTTTCTTGGATTTGCATTTTTTCCAGCAGCACTTCGTTGTACGCGCTGACGGCGATCGGTACGTCCTGCAGGGACGCCTCACGGCGCTCGGCCGTTACGATGATCTCTTCCAGCTGGGCATTGGCCGGCAACGCCGCCAAACCGCCCAGAATTAACACAGCCGATCGAATGGCGACCGACCGCATTGCTAACGCCCTGCTTCCCATAGCTTCGTCCCCGCAGACAATATGTTGTTTGTTTGATACACCGCGCGATGGTCAGCGCCCGTCGTTAGATGGTATAACGTTATAACAATTAGTCAACTGCATCAGGGGCTTGGGAGGCGCTGCTGGTGTTCGCAGCGACTAACCTGTGCGATCTTTGCAACAAACAATCGACGAGGGACATGCATGGATACCCGTCTGCATCACGGTCTTGAACTGAACAAAACGCAGGGCCACCGAGCGCGTGAGCGGTTCGCGAGCTCATTGCGCGCGTACGTTTTGAACAATATGGCGGCTGAGCTCCGCGCCGATTTCGATACCGAGGCGGTCCCCGACGCGCTCAAACGCGGCGAAAGCGAGCCGCAAGATGGACCCGATGTCCATAAATTGATGAAGGGGCGCGATGTATTCAACTTATACAGCTCGGTTCGCTGTGCCGCCCAAGAGATGGTTTGGAACTCGGTCATCGATTCCGTTAATGCCAACCAAGCGCAGTTGGAGGCCGCATTCACGGCGCTCGCCGATGACGAGCGTTTGGGCTCGCTGACGCTAAACGCCGAACTCGATATGCCGCGCTACGTAGCCGCGGTTGATGTGCACTTGATGCCCGGCAATTATGACGGCAGAGAGAACGCGAATTCGCTGCTGCCGGGCGCCGTCTATGACAACGGCTTTAACGTGTTCGCATTCGGTGCCATGGGCAAGCAGCTCAATGATATCGGTTGGTCGATGGCCAACTTTTTGAAGCATCGCTTCCGTGACTTCACGCCCGAGCGAGTGCTTGATGTCGGCTGCACCATCGGCCATAACACATTGCCGTGGAAGCAGACCTTCCCCGATGCCCAGGTTCACGGTGTCGACGTCGCGGCGGCGTGCTTGCGCTACGCACACGCACGTGCTGAGTCGCTGGGAATCGAAGCGCACTTTCATCAGCAAGCTGGAGAGTCGCTTGATTTCGACGACAACTCGTTCGACGTCGTGTTCTCATCGATGTTTCTTCACGAGCTGCCATTGAAATCGATCCGCGCGTTTCTCGCTGAGGCGCATCGTGTGCTTCGTCCCGGTGGCATTATGTTGCACATGGAGCTACCACCGAACAGCGCACTGACACCGTTCGATGCGTTTTATCTGGATTGGGATGGCTACTACAACAACGAACCGTTCTATAAGAATTTCCGCGACCAGGACTACCAAGAGTTGTGTGAGCGTGCGGGTTTCGCGCCAGATGCGTTCTTCGAAGGCGTCATGCCACGCTTTACCTACGTCGACGAAGCCGCATTTGCGGCAGCCGTTGGCGGTACGGCGGAATTCGACGAAGACACCGGACGCTTGTCCGACGGAATTCAGTGGTACGGGTTCGGGGCCCGGAAAGCCTTATGAACGACGACGTTAGCCGGGTAGTACGCGGCGGGCGCGATGCGTTTTTCGAACACGCCGATTCCGATCGCTTAATGGCAATGTTGCTGCGGTTCATGAGCGAGCACTGGGTGCTGCGCGAGCGCGTGCAATTGCTCGAGCAGCTGTTAGCGGACAAAGGTGTCCTGGAGGCTGGCGAGCTTGAGAGCGCTGTAGCCAGTGAGGAATCCGACACGGCTTTAGATCAGCAGTCATTTGCGTTTATTGAAGCGGTTATCGCCTCGGCCCAGAACATCGAAAGGCGCAGGACGTAACATGACTGCCTACACGTTTTGGTTGTTTTTGCACGTGTTGTTATTGGTCTTTTGGCTGGGCACCGATCTCGGCGTGTTTCTTGCGGCCAAATTTTCTGAGCGAGCTGAGCTTAGCGTCGAGACGCGCGCAACGGTTCTCAAGCTCGGCATGATTCTCGACCGATTACCTCGTTCGGCACTGGTACTGATCTTGCCGTCCGGGATGATGTTATTGAACAGTCTGGGCCTCATCGCGCTACCGACCGCGGCAATAGCAGCCGTGTGGGCGGTTGCGGGCGTTTGGCTGGTGATTCTTTGGACCGGGTTTTTGAATCCCGAGACGCCGCTTGAAGCGAAGTCAATGCTGTTTAACTTTGCGATGAACGCGATTCTGGCTATCGGTGTCACCGCTCTCGGTATTTACGCGTTCGTCAGCACCGCGTTGCCGTCTTGGGTCGCACTGAAGATTCTGGTCGTCGGCTTGGTCTTCGTCGCCGGCGTGGCACTCGATGTCTTGTTCAAACCGGCCGTCGGGCACTTTGTCGCTATCGTGACCGAGGGCCCGACGGAGGCACGCAATCGCGATTACTCGACCGCGCTGGCGCCTGTGTATTGGGCGGTTATCGCCATCTACGTATTGGTGTTGATTGCAACGTTCGCGGGACTGTCAAAGCTGAGCTTCTGACGGCGAATTTCATTTATTGCTTGGAACGAATCGCGTGACCCAATCAACAGCTCGTTACCCGTCGCTGCAAGGGAAGGTGGCTTGTATAACCGGTGCCGGTCGTGCGAGAGGCATTGGTGCAACCATTGCGCGACGTCTTGCCGCGGAGGGCGCGAGTGTCGTGCTAACCGACATCGGCAAACCGGCGGGTCCCGATCTACCCGAGTCGTTTATCGGCACGACGGCGGAACTCGACCGAATTACTGCGCAAATCGAAACCGATGGTGGCCAAGCGCGGGCCACGAGTTGCGACGTGCAGCGCGAAGCCGACGTTGCAGCGTGCGTTGCTCATTGCGTCGAGCAATTCGGTCGTCTGGACATTTGGGTGAATAACGCAGGTGTTGGGTATTTAATGGAGCCGCTGACCGATCTGTCGGCGGACCAATGGGATACCGTGCTGGGAGTAAACTTGCGCGGTGCGTGGTTAGGGACAAAACACGCCGCGCAGCAAATGATCAAGCAAGGCGAGGGCGGGCGGATCATCAACATTGCGAGCCAGGCCGCGAAAAGTGGGTTTCCATTCGCCGCTGCTTACTGCGCATCTAAACATGGCTTGATTGGCTTAACGCGGGTCAGCGCCATCGAGCTTGGGCAGCACAACATCACGGCGAACGCAATTTGTCCCAACCATATAACGACCGGCCTTGGCGCGTGGCAGAACGAGTACTTTTCAAAAGCAACCGGCCGCTCGCTCGATCAATACATGGCGGATATGCGGTCGCGAATTCCGATTGGACGACCAGGATTGACAGACGATATCGCCAAGGCGTGCGCGTGGCTGTGCTCAGACGAAGCGGCGTACGTCACCGGCGAGGCGATGAACGTCTCGGGTGGCGAGGAAATGCACTGATTCGGCGGCGTTACCTATTTATGAAGAGGGCGTAATGATGAGCAAGCTCAGCGTACGAATGGCAGCAGCCGTGTTCGTAGTGGCAACGGTTTTTGCCATACCCGTGCAAGCGCACCACGACGAGGCGCATGATCAACAAGCGATTCGAGAGCACGGCGACAGGTGGATCGAGCTCTACAAGGCTGGCGACCTCGATGGCTTAATGGCGCTGTATGAGCCCGACGCGATTGTCACTTTGCACGATCAACCCGGTCTGTTCGGTCGCGATGCGGTACGTGCCTATTTTTCGCAAAGCGTCGGCATGAGCGACGTGACATTCGAGTTGGATCACGAGCATATCGAAGTCAATGGCGACATCGCCCATGCCATGGCGAAGTATTGGCTTACTGCGGTAAACAAAGAAAACGGCTACGTTTACAAAGACGCAGGTCGGTCGCTACTCATTTACCGGCGCGGTGATGATGGTCAGTGGCGTATCCACGTCGACATCGACCAAACCACTCCGGACGTCGTATGGCCGGAGTCAGACGCCCAATAGCGGTTCTGGCTTAGGAGTTTTGGGCCAGTAGTTCGGCGTTGCCGCCCGCTGCCGTCGTATCGATACAAACAGCGCGCTCGTGAATGAAGCGGGTTGGTGCGATGACCTCATCGATCAACCGAACAATCGCACCGTCGCGTTCGCTAAGCACCTGGCGGATAGCGGCACGTTCAGCATTCGGCGCTGCGCTCGCGACCACGTCGATGCGCACCTCACGCAGTGCGCCGTCGCTCAGCGCACCCGACAGCGCGCACAGCGGAATATCCGGGCGTACCAAGTCGGCCAGGACCTCGGCCGCATCGGGCGCCACCGCGACGACCGTGTTGCCACAGGCGAGCGCTTGGATCACGTGCTGGCGCAGATCGTTGGCGGCCGAATTGAGGCATATAACGCGGCCAACCGGAACAACGCTCAGCCGGTTCGACTCGCCGGTCGGGCCTGGCAAGTCCACCGCCGCGAACGGTAGAGCAGCCGTTAGGCGCAACGTCGTATCGTCAGCACCGAGTCCGCGAAGTCGCTCGTGACGATCACTCCGGGCTGACCATGCAGCGCTTGCTGGATGCCTAAACGCCGCATCCAATGCGGCCGCATCGTAATGTGCGGCAGGCGCTGCATCGCTGACGCCGGCGTTGCCGAAACCCGATGTTCGAAACCGCATGAGGTAATGCGGGCCACCGGCTTTCGGGCCAGTTCCGGATAGGCCTTCACCACCGAACGGCTGCGACCCAACGATGGCGCCGATCTGATTGCGATTGACGTAGACGTTGCCGACATGAACACGGTTAACCACTCGCTGTACGCGCTCGTCAATGCGTGTGTGCAGGCCGAACGTTAGGCCATAGCCGCGTTCATTGACGGCAGCGATGATCGAATCGACGTCGTCAGCATCAAACTCGGCGACGTGCAGGACAGGACCAAACACCTCGCGCTCGATCGACTCGATTCCGTCCGTCTTAATGAGCGCAGGCCCCAGTTGATAGCCGTTCGATTCGCCGCTCGGTAACTGTTTAAGCATACGCCCGGCACGAGTCTGGTCGTCGCAGTACGCCCGGATCTCGGCGTGTGCCTGTGCATCGATCAAAGGTCCGACATCGGTGGCGGTATCGAGCGGGTCACCGAGCTGCAGCGCGTCCATGGCCCCAGCTAACATCGCGAGCAATGATTCGGCGCGCTCTTTTTGTACGTATAGCAACCGCAAGGCCGAGCAGCGTTGGCCGGCACTTTGAAAGGCGCTGGCGACAATGTCGCGAACGGCTTGTTCGTTAAGTGCCGTTGAATCCACCAACATCGCGTTTAGACCGCCGGTTTCAGCGATCAGCATCGTATCCGCGTCATTGTTGGCGGCAAGCGATCGCTCGATTACGCGGGCGACCGCCGTCGAGCCGGTGAAGCAAACGCCGGCGATGTCGGCATTCGCAGTTAGCGCGCCGCCCAATTCGCCGTCGCCGATCACGAGTTGCAACACATCGGCCGGAATGCCGGCCGCATGCAGCAAGGCGACGGCGCGCGCCGCGATTAACGGCGATTGCTCAGCGGGTTTGGCCACGACGGTATTGCCGGTTACCAACGCAGCGGCAATCTGCCCGGTGAAAATCGCGAGTGGAAAATTCCACGGCGAGATGCAAATGATCGTCCCACGCGGTTCGCCTGGCAATCCGCTGCGCTCCGCCTCGGCAGCGTAGTAACGCAGAAAGTCGACAGCCTCTCGCAGCTCGGCGATGGCATCGGCAATGGTTTTGCCGGCCTCACGCGCTAATAACGCAAACAATTCGCCATAGGCCGCTTCGAATGCGTCGGCCGCCTTGCGCAGGTATGCCGCGCGCGTGCTGATCGATGTCGTTGACCATGCCGCATTTGCGCGTCTTGCGCGTTCCACAACGTCGGCTACGGACGCGATCGGTGTGAGCGTAATTCGCCCGACAATGTCGTCGGTTTTCGACGGGTTGTGAATTGTTTGGGCATTCGTATCGTCGGCGAAGTCCCAGACATACGGCGCCAAAAAGGGCGCTCGTGCCGTCGCGATCGTCGCTAGCGTGGCGGCGTCTTGGGGGTCGAAGCCGGCGGAATTTTGCCGCATGGGTCCGTACAGCTGACTGGGCGGCGGAATGTCTCGATTCACTTGGCTCGAGCGACTGGCCATTTCTGCGAATGGGTCGGCAGCGATGGTCTCCGGTGATATCGACTCATCAACGATTTGATTCACGAAGCTCGAATTCGCGCCGTTCTCCAGCAGGCGCCGGACGAGATACGCCAGTAAGTCCTCATGAGCGCCTACCGGTGCGTAGATGCGCGAGCGCACGTTGGCATCGCGGCGCACAGCCTCGTGCAAGGCCTCACCCATGCCGTGCAAGCGCTGAAATTCGAAATCATCGGTCCGACCATCGGCCATTGCGAGGACGGCTGCCATCGTATGGGCGTTGTGGGTTGCAAACTGCGGATAAAAGCGATCCCTTCGACTGAGCAGTCGTCGCGCGCAGGCGATGTAGCTAACGTCGGTATTGATCTTGCGGGTGAGCACCGGGTATCCGTCAAGACCAAGCACTTGCGCGAGCTTGATCTCAGTATCCCAGTAGGCGCCTTTGACAAGTCGTACCATCAGACGCCGGTCCAGAGAGTCGGCCAGCGTGTACAGCCAATCGATAACCGGCAGCGCACGTCGTCCGTACGCTTGTACGACGACACCAAAGCCATCCCAACCGGCGAGCGTCGGGCTGCTAAAGACCCGCTCGACAATGTCGAGCGAAAATTCGAGACGATTGGCTTCTTCCGCATCGATATTGAAGCCCAGCTGCGCCTTACGCGCCTCTTCGGCGAGCGCTAACACTTTCTCCGACAACGGCACCAACGTGTGGGCGTGATGAGTCTGCTCGTAACGCGGATGCAGCGCCGAAAGCTTGACCGAAATACCGGGGTTCCGGGCGATGTCATCGTGTTGGGCGCGCGCGGCCAACGCAGCGATAGCCTGGCGGTACGCCTCGAAATACCGCTCGGCGTCGTCGAAGGTCCGTGCCGCCTCGCCAAGCATGTCGTACGAATAGGTATAGCCGCGCTCGACCATGGCAGACCCGCGCCGGGTTGCAGACTCGATGGTCTCGCCAAGTACGAATTGCTCGCCCATCTCCTGCATCGCCCGGCGTACAGCCAAGCGAACCACCGGTTCGCCCATTCGGCGGACCATACCGCGCAACGCGCCGACAACGCCCGGTTCCTCGTCCGCGAGAACTTTGCCGGTCAACATCAATGCCCACGTCGATGCATTGACCAAAATCGATCCCGAGTCCCCAACGTGAGCACCCCAGTCGTGCGGCATCACCTTGTCCCGGATCAGATCGTCGATCGTCGCATTATCCGGCACGCGTAGCAGTGCCTCCGCCAAGCACATTAACGCGACACCCTCTTGGGTCGATAAGCCGTACTCCGCTAGAAACGACTCCATCATGCTCGGGTCCGAGGAATCGCGGACGGCTCTGACGTAGGTAGCCGCTCGATCGCTGATCGCGTCCCGTTCCGGCTGTGGTAAGTCAGCGGTCGCAATCAGCTCGTCAGTCAACGTATCTTCGTCGGCGAGGTTATAGCTCGAGATACGCTCGCGCAGTGGCGTGAGTGGGTCTGTCATCAGGGGTTCGTCAAAATACGAGTAAGGGCAGCGCGAATGGTAGCCGGAATTGGGGTCGGCCGTTCGGTCGAGCGATCGACAAACACGTGCGTGAAAAACCCTTCGGCGGCGGCGCTCTCCCCAGCACCGAAAATGGCCATTTCGTATCTGACCGAACTGGTCCCAAGATGACTGACGCGCAGGCCGCCGTGCAGGGGCTCCGGATGACGAATCGATGCGTGGTAGCGGCAGCCTGACTCAACGACGTAACCAATCGCCGGGCTGGTCAGCGGATCGAAGCCGCCTGCATCGATCAAGTACTGATTCGCCACGGTATCGAAATACGCGTAGTGATTGACGTTGTTAATGTGCCCGTAAATGTCGTTGTCTGCCCAGCGGGTGGTCAGTGGTAAAAACCAGCGGTAGTCGCTGCGTTGGCCGGCGGCTTGTCTCATAGCGTTGGTTCGACGCTCAGGTTGTGCGGCGTCGTGGTTGATCGGCTGAGGTCGGTGTCATGGTAGCGCCGGCGGCACCGCCGTGCCGAGTTCAAGTGCGGTGCGCAGCCGTTGCGGTCGGTACGCAGGAGACAGTTCCCGCTGGCGGTCCGTTGGAAGAGCAGACGCATAATTGACGTTGACGTAAACGTTAACTATGCTCCGCGCCGAACGCAACGGTGAGAACGATGACTGAGCTTCGCAATTACAGCATTTCCGAACTTGCAAAAGAGTTTGATGTTACGACGCGAACCCTCCGATTTTATGAGGAAAAGGGTTGGTTAAATCCACGCCGGGAGCGGGGTCGCCGGGTGTTCAGTAGCAAAGACAGGACGCGCTTACGGTTGATTCTTCGCGGGCGGCGAATCGGCCTGTCACTCGAAGAAAGCGTTGAAATTATCGATTTGTATGACTCACCAGCCGGCACGGCTGGCCAGGCTGCCGTGCTTCTTGAGCGCCTCGCCGAACGTCGCCAGGCACTTCGCGCGCAGCGGGCCGACATCGACGCGATGCTCAACTCGCTCGCGACGGTCGAGCAGCGTGTTCGCGCCGTTGTTAATGACGATACGGCCAGCCGAGCTGGCGACGGGAGGTCACGATGACACTGTATACCGAGTTGGATTATGGCTTGGACGATGAGCTGGCGATGCTGCGTGAGTCGGTCCGGCAATTCGTCGACAGTGAGATTGCACCGCGCGCTGCCGATATTGATTCGAACAACGAGTTTCCCAGCGACCTGTGGCGATCGCTCGGTGATATGGGCCTGCTCGGTATCACGGTCGAGGAATCGTATGGCGGCAGTGGCTTGGGCTATCTCGCGCATTGCATTGCAATGGAAGAGGTGAGCCGCGGTTCGGCCTCGGTCGGACTCTCGTACGGCGCCCACTCCAACCTGTGCTTAAACCAAATCCGCCGCAACGGCAGCGAGGCGCAAAAGCAAAAATACCTGCCAGCGCTTTGCCGCGGCGAGCACGTTGGTGCGCTGGCGATGTCCGAACCCGGCGCTGGTTCCGATGTTGTCGGTATGAGCATGACGGCGCGGCGTGACGGTACCCATTACATTCTCAATGGGTCGAAGATGTGGATCACCAACGGGCCAGATGCTGACGTTTGCATCATCTACGCAAAAACCGATCCTGATGCCGGCTCGCGAGGCATCACAGCGTTTTTGGTCGATGGCGATACACCTGGCTTCTCACGCGCGCAGAAGCTCGACAAGCTGGGGATGCGTGGCTCGAATACCGGCGAGTTATTGTTTGAGGACTGCCGAGTACCCGCTGAGAATATTCTCGGCGCAGAGAACGGTGGCGTCGCCGTGTTGATGTCTGGGCTCGATTACGAGCGAGCGGTATTGGCGGCCGGACCCGTCGGTATCATGCAAGCCTCACTCGACGTTGTTTTACCGTATGTCCACGAGCGCCGTCAGTTCGGTCGGCCGATCGGTGAATTTCAGTTGATGCAAGGTAAGCTCGCCGATATGTACGCAACGCTCGGCGCATCGCGCTCGTATCTGTATACGGTTGCGCGGGCGCTCGATGCGGGCCGTTGCAATCGCAAAGACGCGGCGGCCGTGATCCTCTATGTCGCTGAAAAAGCGACGCAGGTGGCGCTGGATGCGATCCAGTGTCTTGGTGGTAATGGCTATGTCAATGACTACCCAACCGGTCGCCTGCTACGCGACGCGAAGCTCTACGAAATCGGTGCAGGAACGTCCGAAATACGGCGAATGTTGATCGGTCGGGAGCTCTTTGCTGAGTCTGCCTAGCGAACCCCGATCGAGGTGCTATTGCGTTAAATCGCAGTAAGACTTGCTGCAATGGTGCGGTAAACTCCGACGCCAGAATTTCTAAGGCAATGCCGCTATGTTTGGAAAACCCTCACTCGCCGCGATCGCCGCGACCGCCGCGCTTCTGGCAGCGTGCAGTGACGCGACGACCGACCCGGACGACACGCCACTTCGCTATGTACCCGGCCAGGGCGACATTGCCGATCTCAATCGCGAGGAACGTAGTCTCGCTAAGCGCGCCGTACGGATACTGTCGACCGATCTCAACGTACCGGAGGCCGACATCAGCCTCGATACAATTCGCCCAATGCAGTGGCGCGATTCGAGCATCGGTTGCCCGCAGCCAAACCAGGCGTACGGGCAAGTCATTACCCCTGGTTATCGGATAACGCTGCGGGTTGAGAAGGCATTGCACTTCGTCCATGTCGGTAAGGAACGGATGTTTGTGTGCAAGTCGGCCGGTAAGCCGATGTTCAGTAGCATTGATGCCGAGCGACAGTTGGTTTGGGGTCCGCAGATGATTGTTGCGCGGCAGGACCTTGCCGAAACCCTGGGTATCGCCGAAGACCAGATCATTATCCGTTCAGCGTTAGCGCGCGAATTCGACGACGATTCGCTGGATTGCCCGGAGCCCGGTAAAACGTACGCCACGGGTAAGCGCGATGGTTTCGTTTTGACGCTCTCGCACGAGGGCCGTGAATATCGGTATCACACCGATCTTACGATTACACTGCCGTGCCCGCGGATAACTATCGACTAGTCGCCAGTCAGCCGGTGTCTCTTTGCTTGTAGGCTGACCCGCCACTGTTAGGCCGTCGTCATCGGGACTGCGCTCACCGACTCGTGCACTCGGTGGCGAAGCAGGTGTCGTCAGGTTTACCATGCCTCGCCGCTGGTGTTCCGCCGGCGCGTCACTCGGCTCTGGAGTCCGACGATGATTCGATGTGTTCCTGTCTTCGTGTTACTGCTGACAGTCGTCGCCCAAGCGGACATTACGACGGCGCCCATTGGCAATCGTATGGAGGTATTGCAGCAGCCGTTTTTGCTCGGTAGCTGGACACAACTCGAGCAGATTTACCCAACGCGTATGGTGGCGCGCGGCGGCGCAGTTAACGAGCTGCCGGAGTCGCCACGCGACCTGTCCGACCTTACCTATCGGCATGCCGGCAAGCGCTACACCATCGCGAAGTATCTGGAGCGCAACGATGTCACGTCGCTCCTCGTCGTAAAAGACGGCCAGATTGTGTTTGAGCGCTACCGTATGGGAACGGGACCACAGACACGTTTTACCTCGTGGTCGATAGCGAAGTCGGTGACATCGACCTTACTTGGGATCGCCCTCGATCGCGGCTTGGTCGATTCGGTTGACGATTTGGCCA
>JBCDBO010000087.1:0-13001 GCA_039183535.1 Pseudomonadota bacterium
ACCGCTCGTTCAATACCCGTTATCCGCTCGCGTACCAGGTAGACCTCGCCTTCCCAGCCACCGCCCAGTAGATCAATTACCTCGTAACGGCGCCCGAGTCTTCTGCCGGGCGTAAGTTCAAACGTGGACACGGTTGGCTCGGTTTCGGGTTGTTGCTAGACGGATATCCCGTGCATCGACGTCGTGATTTAACCGGTTTCTTGATTTTTTCATCGACCTCACGGTACTGGAAATGGCATACCAGCGGTCGATGAATGCGCTTACTCGTTGGTCGGACGAATCGAACGGACCGGCGCAGTTGGGTTTCTTATTGAAGAGATTAAACACGGTTTGGTTTGGCCGGTATGGTGCTCGCCGAGTCACCAGGTCATCGTACTGTTGTTCTTTAGCAGACAAAAGACATCGCGGTTACAGCTCGCGCGGCGTCAATTATGGCAACCCCAATGAAAAGCGGGGGCAATTGCCCCCGCTCAACTCAGTCATGCAAAGCTTAGCGCACTAGACCAGCTTTATCGGTCCGTGATTGTCGCAGTGGTCGCCGTGCGGATGATGCAGATGCCCGTCTACTAAATAGTCGATGTGGTCACCATGCGGCACCGCCGGATGTCCGCAACCCGGCCCGTGCACATGGTCGGCAGGATGGCTCTGACAATCATGCGGTGCACAGCTGGCGGGATTCGACGCCGTTACGTCGATCGTATGTTCGTCGTAATGACCATCGTGTGGGCAATGCAGGTGGCCATCGTGCAAGTAACCAATATGATCGCCATGCTGAATCGCAACGTGGCCGCAGCCAGGCCCATGTTCGTGGCTATGATCTTCGTGAATCTTGTGGTCCATGTCTTGAGAAAACTCCGCTATTAGGTGTGGCTTGGATCCGCATGTTCAATAACGTTCCGTATCAATGTCTCGACGTGTTCATCGGCGAGTCGGTAATGCATGTCGCGACCGTCACGCCGGCGAACAACTAGCCGCTCTTGCAACAAAACGCGCATGCGCTGCGACGTCGTCGACATTTCCGACTCGGTAAGCCTGGCTAGGTCGCTAACTTGTAGCTCGCCATCAAGCAACAGCTCCAGGATCCTCAGCCGAGCCGGATCGCCAGCGGCTCGCAGCATGCCGGCCGCCCGGTCGATCACCAATTGCGGAGCTCCAACGGAGGTGTCATCCGCGACTTTTTGGGCTGTGTTCATCAGAATGTGAACGATTAAACATATGAACAATTAATGAAATATAACGATATAGTGCCAGCGCGCCTTTGTAAAGCAGGTTTCGTCGGATTTTCGCGGGTTTTGCGGCCAGAATCGTCTAGCGTTCGTTGGTGGCGTATTCGTACGATCGCAACACGATCTGTTTAACGACTGTCAGCTCATCGTCATCGCGTGGCGAGAAAACCATAATCAAACCAGCCGGCCATCGACCGGCCGTGACCAAGTAATGGTCTTCGCCCCAGCCACAGGCGTTAACCTCACGCGCCTCGTCGGCCGGTAGCATCACATGCAAGCTTCCGTTGTCAGGGTGCGGGTGTATGTGCGCGAATTCGCGCCCGACCATAAACGCATCCGGATTGCACTCACAAGTCTCGTGCATCACCAACGCGCGCGAGCCGGGCACTGAAATCCCGCTGGCCTCATTTCGTACCCCAGCTAATCCAAACGCCCATTCGTGGAGCTTATCGATAACGTCGTCAGGGCCATGTTGGGTTAGCTGCGAATGCGGGAGTCGTTGTGTCGTGGCCGGCTTTGGGCCAGGACGATTCGGCAATCGCCATTCTTTCATGTGCTTGTCCGCCATCGTATTAGTCTTGATCGTCGAGAAACCGGTCAATCACCGATCAGGGTTTCTGTGTGTAATCCATCTCTACCGGTGTCGGACCTTCGGCCTCACCGATGAGCTGGCGCATTTGCAAACGAAATCGCTCAAGCCGATCGCGGTTCATCATGAATCGGCGAAAGTCACCGGGCGATGTGTTGTGGTGCAAAACCGATTTGTAGCCTGCCGGTGCTGGGACGTCGTAGCGGACGGGAAATTGCAGCCACGTGCCCTGCATTTCCTCTGAGAGCATCCAGTTCAGATACAACTTTGCGGCTGCCTTGTTCTTCGCCTGCGTGGGAATCGCAGCCGTCTGAAACCACGTTAAGAAAAAGTCTGCTTCGGGCAGCATGAACTGCGTCTCGCTCTCCGGTGGGTTCTCGAACGCCCAAAAGGTCGTGAAGCTCGCGGCGTACCATCCGTTGTTGATCGCCACATACGGCATCGCGGTGCCGCGTACCCAAACTGGTTCATTCGCAACGAGCTGCTCGAGGTATTCCCAGCCGTACTGCTGTTTTAAGTGCCAAAATTGATACAGCACAGCGTCATCGTCGTGCGGATAGGTAAGGATGATTTTTCCCTTCAACGCCGGATCCAAATAATCCATGGCATCGCGAGGCGGCGTATCGACCATCGCTGTATTAACAAAGTTGCTAAACGTTACCCCGTACACACTGGTCCAACGCCCATGAGGGTCCTTATGGTCGGGAAACACCTTGTCCCAGTGTTTCGGCTTGTAGGGCTCGAGCAAGCCGCGGTCCGCGTAATAGTCAAAGTCGTGCAGCGTTTGAAATTGAATAACGTCGGGAACGTTGCTGTCCCCGCCACTCTCGCGTGCATTGTCGTAACGAGGGGCGTGATTGAGGCTCACATCCACGCTGTGAACAGCCTTTATTTTCGGAAACCGCGCTTTGAACTTATCGAAGTAGTAATCGATCTGGTCGGCTTTGTCGCCGCCCGCTCGTAAGACAAAGTCGCCGCCTTCCGCCAGAGCGTCCGCGTAAAGCTCGTCCAGTGACTTTGTTTCGATGTCGGTGGCGTTTGCTAATGGCGCCGAACCGATTCCAGCCAATCCAACACCAATAGCGCTCAAAAAAACGATCGCCGCTCTGTTCATCGCATTGCTCCTGTGACGGTGCGAAACGTCGCCACCGACACTCGGCTGCGTCTATTTGCACCTGGTTCTCAACCCAAATGCAGACTCTAAAGCGAAGCGCAAAACGTGATAATACGTATAAAATAGTAATTACTATCCCAGAAAATAGGATAATAGATTGGATCTGATAAAGTCGATGCAAGTCTTCGCGGAAGTCGCGAAACAACAAGGCTTCGCCCCTGCTGCTCGGGCGCTGGAAATATCGACGTCGTCGGTTAGCCGTCACGTCATCGATCTAGAATCGTGGTTCGGAGTCACGCTGTTTCAACGGACGACTCGGCATCTAGCGATCACTGAAGATGGCTCGCGCTACCTGACTGAGTGTCAAAAGGTGCTGGGTGACATCGAACGCATTCGGCACCTGGCGTATACCGAGTTGCAGCAACCGACAGGGACCTTACGAATAACGGCACCCGTATTCTTGGCGAAAGCCTGCATTAGCCGCGCATTACCGGACTTTTTATCAACGTTTACGGACCTTACCGTTGAGATGATCGTCGGCGACAGATTGGTAGACCTCATTGATGAAGGTTTTGATCTTGCTCTGCGAGTTGGCAACTTGGCGGACTCATCGCTGGTGGCGCACAAGTTAGGGGACTTTCGGTTGAAGCTGGTAGCTAGCCCAAACTACCTTGCTAACCAGGAGACCATCCACCGTGCGGCCGACTTACGGGACCACAACTGCATCATCGATAAGGTCGCATCATTCGCCAACAATTGGCCCCTACGCGGTGCGGGCAAGCGAGGATATGTGTCAGTTAACGGGAACATCTCCGTCAATAACGGCGAGATCGCTCGCGATTTGGTGCTGCAACACACCGGTATCGCTGTACTACCCGCGTTTTTCGTTGATGATCACATTAACAGCGGCCAGCTAACCGAAGTTCTGCCCGGCGAAATCGATATGACGGTTGGGTTGTTTGCGCTCTACCCGCGTACCAAGCATCTCGCACCGAAGGTTAGGGCGTTCATTGATCATCTCGCTGAGTACCTGTCGGCCCAAAGCCATTAATCGTCTTGCATCTCACGCCGTCGCATAGGCATCTTATCGATCAAGGCATAAAGTTCGTCTGTGGCTACCGGTTCGTTAGCCGTCAGCTTCACTGAGCCGTCCTTACCAACGAGGCGTACCGCGAACTCACCGCGGTCTATCGATAACGAGCGCCGTAATGCATCGACGTCGCTCGCATTCAAGTCCCGTGCGCCGGCTTTGGATTTGTTGTCCGTCACCAGCGTCACCAATACCATGTCTCGCTCGTTGAACTGCTGCGCGGTCGCATCAATCGCCATCAATTGCTGTTGCAGTGCCTCGCTGTTGGCCGATGCGGCGTTGACTATGAGAACGCGCTTATCCCAGCGCAGCGCCTGTATGGAAAACGGTTCGGCAAAGGCGTGAACACTCGCGAGCTGCAGATCGAACGGGCCGTCAAGCTTGTCGTAGATCATCAAACCCATACCCTGGATGTTGCTCGTGTCGAGCGTCGGGCCATCCAGAAGTCGACCACGAAACTGGGGGATAAAATCGCTAAACGCGATATCGATGTCTTGCCACTCGCCCGCGGTCGTTTCAAAGTCCGCCCAATATGAGACTTGTCGACCGTAAACGCGTGCGTCGGTGGTCAGACGCCATGTGTATCGACGGCCATCGGCGCGAACACGGACTCGCAGACCAGCAAACGCGGAAAGATTGAGCGCGAGGCGTTGACTGCGAATAGAGCTGAATCCCCCGCCGCGCGTATTCGTTCGGCCGGTGAATCTGAGCTCCTTATCGACAATCGCAAAATCACCATCGCTCCGACCGCCCATGACGTTGTCGTTGACAACCCGCCAACCGAGATTTGGACTGGTGCCGGTAAAATCGGTAATCAACATTGTCGTAGAGTCACTCGTCTCGTCCGAAATCGCTACGAAAGGCGACAAAATACCAATACATAGCGCCGCCGCCAGAGGTCGCCAGTCTAATCGAAGGGGTCGATCCGCGGCGCGATTCGATAGCAACATAAAGGCAGTTTTCCAGTAACAAGTGGCAGCGAGAAGGGCCCCGCTTTGTTCTCATGTTGATGGTGTCAGAAATAGGCGAGAGCGGGGAGCGGCAACGGTCAACAAAGCCTACACAAGCCAGGCAAAAACAATGTTTATTACGACACATTGTTACATCGAGCCAACGACGGTACGTCATTCAGCTACGCTGAGTGCAAAGATCAATAAGATCGCCGCGGATACGCGTCAAGTTGTGCACCAAGGAGACAGCATGTTTTTTCGGCTGATTACCGGCGGGATCGGGCTGTTGATGCTGTTGTACGCCGTAACCTGGCCTCGGTTCATGCCGAGATTGATCGAGATATTTGATGAATTCCTGTTGGGTGTCGTAACCCTCGGCGCTTTGCTCGGCGGTATTTATCTGGTGTTCTTCGGACTGACCGGCGATTGGTTGCCCCACCTAAATAAACGTAGCCACCGCGACTAAACTGACGAGCGCTGCTCGACAGCGGGTACCGCTAAAACTCTCCAGCGACAATCTGTTCCGCGATTCTCGGATGCATGAACCTGGCGAGCGACACTGATCGCACCAGCAGCATCAACGCGGCGCGTTTTAATGGCGACGATTCCTGCAACAGTTTTCGCATCTGCTCTGTAAACTGAATGGTTCTAGCCCCAACGGCGTGCCGTGCGCCGCTGTAACCCTCAAGTGTGTCGGCGACATAACGATCAGCCCAGTCATTGGCGTCGGCTATCCCTAAATTCATACCGCGTCCACCAACCGGCGAATGCGTATGGGCCGCATCACCCGCCAGCCAAACGCGCCCAACGCCGTATTCCGGCACTTGCCGAACGCTGATCTTGAAGCTGCCTGTCCGCCGCACGGTGTAGTCTGGCAATGGAATCGGGTTGGCGAGTAACGCGTCTGGTTCGGTCGTTACCAGTCGATACCGACCCGGCTGCATCGGCACGATAAGCGTCATCTCGCCACTGTCCATTATCGAGATGCGGAATCGATAATCCGACCAATCTGGAATATAGAGATCGGCAATTGACCATTCCTCCTCCAGGTCATAACCATCCGCCAACAACCCGATAGCACTCCGCACGGTCGATCGCGATCCGTCGCAACCGAGTACGGCCGCATAACGACGCCTCTCGCCACTGACCGTAGCCGATACGGTTGCCGCTTGCTCTAGTCCTTCAAACGTCGTGCCGTACTCGGCTGTGACACCGTGTGTCGATAACGCCTCCGCCAATATCGACTCAGTACGATCCTGCGGCAGACACAAAATCCGAACCGTCGGATCGGGGTGACTACTCATCCGAATATGTCCGATCGGGCGATCGCCACGATAAACTTCAATCGCCTCGACTTCGAGGGCCTCGTGTCGTATTTGCTCAGCAACCCCTAGGGACTCAAAGATGGCCATCGAGCGTGGTAGTAGTCCTACAGCTCGTGACAACGGCGACGGCGTGGTCCGCTTTTCAACGAGTCGTACAGGCACCCGATGCTTCGCGAGTTTTAGCGCAGCGGTGAGGCCGGTTGGGCCGGCCCCAACAATCAGGACCGGTATGTCATTCGTTGCCTTAGATGCTGCCATACCGTGCTTCGCCGACAGAGACCCTCTACGGTTTGTTTTTTTAAATCGGCGGCGTTCAGCCTTACCAGAATTTCGTTTCTGCCATGAGCATGGCAGCCACGCCGGCCGCGGCACCGGACACAAAGACATTCCAGTCACGCTGTTTTACGCCGATCAATCTAAGTGCCACAAACGAAAGACCGACAATTACTGCCACCACCAACAACTGGCCAAGCTCGATCCCAATGTTAAAAGCCGCTAGAGGAACCGCGATCGACGAGTCGCCCATTAGCAACGCGCGAAAGTAGTTCGAAAAACCCATGCCGTGGATAAAGCCGAAGAAAAGCGCCATCGCATAGGTCCACCCCATACCCGAACGCGTGTCGCCTGCCGAGCGGCTGACGACGTTGTGAACGGCCGTCAGTAAGATCGTCGTCGGTATTAGAAACTCGATGACCTCGGACGAGATAGTCACCGTCCCAAACGCCGCCAGCGCCAATGTAATGCTGTGCCCGATCGTAAACGCGGTAACCAGAATCACGATGTTTTTCCATTGCTCAATACGGTATACCGCGCATAACGCGACCAGAAACAAAATATGATCGAACCCGGCTAGGTTAGAGATGTGCTCGAATCCAAGCTGCAGATAAAATGCAAACGGATGCATGTCAGAATGTTAGCTGGTGAGCGGGTGTTTCTTTGTTGAGCATCAAGCTCTTCGAGTCATCATCGACATGGACATAGACGACGTTGCTTTGATCGAAGAACAAATCGGTAAATACGGCGTTTCTAACTTCCAGCGACGTTGGCCGTGAAGCGAGTCGGTGCTCAAACAAGACAGCCAAGGCCGTGTTGATACCTTCGCCGCTCAGCTGCTTGCTCTTAATGGTCAGCGCAATCTCCTCGCCGTCGATTTTCACATGAAAAAAACGGTCGAGATACTCCATTAACAGGCGCTCGGCATACGGCGCTTCGTTCGGCTGGCAAAACGCCAGTTCCGTGCTGTCCGGGTCGAATACCAACGCCTCATTAACATCCATCAGGAACAGCCGCAGACTTATCGTCAGTAATTGCTGCTCTGACGAGTACTCGATTTCGCTCAGTGACAGTCGCAGCGGGTGCGCGTCCGCTGCGACCGGCTGAAAAACAAAGGCAGCAATCAGCAGTACCTTGCTGGTAACCGACTGATGCATCGGCTCGGTTTTACGCTGCCGATTGCATCTCTGCAGCGATGGTCTGGACGTCGCGGAACACCCGCATCAAGTTACCGCTCCAAATTTTCTCGATTTGCTCTTCGGTGTAACCGCGGCGGACCAGCTCTATTGTGATGTTCATAACTTCGCTGGCATCAAAAACACCGTCGATGCCGCCACCGCCGTCGAAATCGCAGCCAATGCCAACGTGATCGATACCCGCTACCTCGACGATATGGTCGATGTGATCAACAACGTCAGTCACCGTTGCTAATGTCCCAGGGTATTTGTCATAGACGGCGTTGATCCGCTCACGCATCTCGGCCCGCTCCTCGTAGGTCATTTCGCTGGTCGGCTTCATATCAGCACGTACCGCCGCTAGCGCCGCGTCGCGTTCTTCGTTGGGCGGTGCGTCGCGAAGATAATCCGACAGCATCGTGAGTTGCACGACGCCACCGTTCTCGGCCATCAAACGCAACATGTCATCCGACATATTGCGTTGATGCTCGGTAATCGCTCGGGCATTGGAATGACTGGCAATGATCGGTGCCTTCGATACGGCGATCGCGTCGTAAAATACCTCTTCGCTGCCATGCGATACATCGACCATGATGCCGAGGCGGTTCATTTCCAGGACGACCTGCTCACCAAGCTCGCTAATGCCGCCATGCTCCGGACCGTTGGAGTCGGTCGCGGAGTCCGCGAGATCATTGTTCGTCGAATGCACCAGCGTGATGTAGCGAACGCCCTTATCGAAAAAGAGTTGTAGGCTCGATAGATCGTCGCCAACGGGATAACCATTTTCGATACCGAGGTAGATGGCCCGTTTGCCGGCTTTCTCAAGCTCGTACGCGTCGTCAGGGTCGAGCGCCAAACCCACTGCGTCGGCATTTGCGTCTGTCGATGCCGTTACCGCGTCGATCATCTGTAAGGCGAGTGCTTTCGCGCGGGTATTGCCCTCGTTGTTGCGAATATCTTGAGCGACGAATGCCGCGAAGAAGATTGCGTCCAGGCCGCCTTCTTTCATACGCGGATAATCGACCTTGGAACCGGTTTCCTTCGGATCGTGCCGCACAGCCATATCGAAGCCGGGCTCGATCATCCGTAACGGCGTATCGGCATGGGTATCGAGCGTCAGGACGCGATCATGAATGGCGAGCGCTCGCGCAACCATGGCCTCCTCGGTCTCCGCCGGCGGCTCGACGGCTTCCAGCGGTTCGATATCCGACGGTTTTTTTGAGCATGCAGCAAGCGTCAGTGCAATCGTGAAAATGCTTAGGTGAATCGCTGTGGGTCGAAACATGGTTGGCCACCAAACAGTGAATGCGGATGAAGAGGTGTAGCGTACCGGCACGACCGGCCGGACCGTTATCTTACGGTATTCACTGCCGGCCGAGCGAATCTATCGCTCAGGCTGTATCGCCACGATAGGCACGTTGCTAGCTGGGGCTCGGCGCGACCACTTGGCGGTGGCTGACGCCGATTTGTGTGACGAGCAACGCCGCACCGATTAGCGCGAAGCCTTTGTAGAACGATGCTTGCTGAATGGCGCGCCAGGCCGCGTCTTGGGCATTCACCATTTCGTAACCATGGACGACAATGGTCACCGGCAACAGAAAGAGAACGAGCAACCAACCGCCAAGGCGTGGACGCCAATTAAATAGGATCATCGCAGCCCCTAGCAGCTCAACGACGCCTGAAAGCAGCACCCAAAATACGCGGTATGGTGCCGCCTCTGGCATCAACGAAACGTAGTAAGGGATGCTGGTGAAGTGGGTAATTCCAGACAGGAAAAACAGGGACGTGAACAGGAGCCGCGCCGCAATGGTTAGCGTCGGGTGATTGGGTAGTCGGTGCTCTGCGATCATCGTTTTCTCCAGTTACTAGCGGAAGTTGAGGTGCAACGGCCGGATCGCGGCTGCGCAGCGCTGCATCGGCCCGCGACGCTACGCAGGCACGGCGGCATGTTGCTCAAGCCACTCGACGATTTGTCGTTTGCGGGCTGGCGCGGCCTCTTCGGCAACACCGGCAACCACATCGGTAAGACGCACGGCTCTCAACGCCTGCCGGTATCCGGCTTCGGCGCGATGGAACGCGGCCGCGATTGGGCACGGTTTCTTACAGTCAGCAGCCGCTGCGCCACACGGGCCGCTACGGCGAACTTCGGTGCACCGAAAGGCCGGATCAGCACCATCAATAGCGGCCATTACGTCCCACAGCGACAGTGCATCGGGTTGTTGGGCAAGACGGTAGCCACCGGCAACGCCGCGTTTTGCTTGTACGATGCCGGCGCGGCTCAAGGCCTGCAGTTGTTTCGCTAAATACGGTGTCGGTACACCCAAAAACTCAGCGAGTGCATCGCCGGGTAGCGCCGCGCCGTTGGGGAGCAAGGCCAGCAAGGCGCACGTATGCGCCGCCCACTCGACGCCTTTCGTCATTTTCATCGTCGCGCGCTGCCGCTGGCCGGCTCCGATCGTTGTCGCTCGACGCGCATCGAAGCCATTGCCACCCCAAAGTCGTTACAAGCCGAGTTCGGTTTTCAGCGTCGCGATCCGCTCGGCGTTAACGCCACCGTCGGAATGGCCAACTCGGGAGGCCGAGCGCACATGGACAGCGTCGTCGGTCAATCGAAATTCGACGTCGTCGACGAACTTGAACGTCTTCGAGGTGAATTCTGCTGCGAGGTAAGCATCGGTAGTCTGCGTAACTCGGCCACCCATGGCCGCAACGGCGGCTGGCAGTTCAGCCCAGGCACTGACCGGTAGTGCGTCAACTTTCTTCTCGCTCGGCGTATCGGCTTCGCTACTAACGCAATTGGGTGAATCAGGACACGGTGTTAGTGCCGCGCCAACCAGACCGGGCGCAGATCCGCTTTTTGACTGGATGCCCATGTACGCCATCGCGCCAATAGCCGCGATAATGAGTACAGCCACTATTACCAGCACCGTTTTCATCGTTTTCGTCCCAGTGGATAAATAATGGATAAAAAATATCCATTATTATCGGCTTTGTCAATGAATGCTCATCCAACGTCATTGACTGGCGTGTGCTGCTCGATTGATCGCCGAAACCGATGCGTCCAAGGTGCTAACGTAAGGCGCAACATCCAAAACGCGGAGTGGTGCCGCAGCGGATCGCATGGCAAATCTTTCGACATTAGCGCTTGAGGTCGTCCGTTTCGGGTTGCTTTACAGCCTGTGGCTCAGCGGGTTTATCGTCTTGTCGTACATGCAGGACTCACGGTTGTGGTTGCACGACTACCCTAAGGAAATGCAGGCGCTGGTCCCGCCGAAGACCGATGCGGAAAAAAAGCGCATGCTCCTTTGGGCGCTGCCCGTCACCGGCGTCATGGTGTTCGGGCCGTTTCTATTCGCGCTATGGCGGCACTCGGTCTACGACTTCTCGTACTTCGACGCCGCTCTGGCCATGTGGTCGATCATGCAAGTGTTCAGTATCGTCGACCTGCTGATCCTGGATTGGTGGATTACCGTCTGGTGGCGACCGGAGTGGATTCAGCTCGAAGGCGCCGAACAAATGCGCCATCACGACAATTACCGGCACCACTTCGTCGGTTTCTTGAAGGGCTTAGTTTTTGCGACGATAGCGTCCGCTGTATTGGCGATTCCGTTTGTTTGGCTGTGACCCTCGATCGTGATCAAACGCATATCTGTTACGCTGCGAAGAAAAACACTCCGCTAAACCGGCATTGGGCCAGGTGTGAGCAGCGACGAAGACATTGATCAATGGCGAACGGCCGGGCCTCTCAAACGGCAACCGACGCACACGAAATCGCGACCTGGTACTTCCACGCCGGCTTTGGAGGCCAATCCAAAGCCATCCTCACCAACCGACGATTTACTGATCGATACTTACCGGGCCTATGCCGGTGAACTGACCGACGGTATTCGCGCCGCCTTCGGTAATGGCCCGCCGGATCCCGACGACGTTGCACAAGAGGCGTTTCAAAAAGTCTATGAACGAGGCGACTACGGCTCAATCCGCAATCTGCGTGCGTTTCTGTGGCGGACGGCACGCAACATCGTGCTTGCCTACAAACGTAAGTCGGATGTGCGGACGAAGTATGACTTTGAGGTTGAGCAGCTGCTTTTTTCGCCCAAAGGTGACAATTCCAGTCCTGAGCGCATCATTAGTGCAAGAGAGCAATTAACGGCCATCAATGCTTGTTTACGCGATATGCCAGAACGACGCCGGCGTGCCTTCATGCTCTACCGTGTTGAAGGTCTGCCAATGAAAGAGGTCGCTGAGCGACTGGGTATCTCCCGTACAGCTGCAACAAAGCACGTGACCCGGGCCGACATTGCGATTAACTCGCTGTTCTTCGACGAGGCGTGAGAGAGACGGTGGCGATGAATCTCAGCAGTGAAACCCAAGCGATCCTCGAGGCCGCCCATGAGTGGATGCTGGTGCTTGAAGATCCCGATGTTTCGCCCGACGAGCGCCAGCGGTTTGCGGCATGGCAATCGGAAAATCCACGCCACGCAGACGTTTACGACCGCGTCATCACCTACCGCGAGGCGATCAAGACGCTACCGAAGAACGCGTTCAACCCAGATCTGCACGAACCATCGGCAACCGAAGTAAAGCGGCAGCGCCGGCACGCTGTGTTATCGCGCATCGTCCGCTTCGGTATTCCGACAGCGCTGGCAAGCGCCGCGGCTGTTCTACTGGCCGTTGCCGTATTACCACGACCTGAACCAGCCGCACCATCAATCACCGCCACGCCTGTGTCGATCGCCACCTACGATACGGACGTCGGTGAGATTAGAACCATAACGCTTCGCGATGGTAGCGAGATCACGTTAGGTGCGGCGTCTGCCGTATCGGTCACACTAGCAGCCCAACGCCGCTCGGTAACACTCGACCGCGGCGAGGCGTTTTTTGCCGTCTCATCTGATCCAAGCCGACCATTCGCCGTGCAGGCGGGTCAATTGACGGTGACGGTGGTCGGGACCGCCTTCGATGTACGCCGTAGTGCCGGTGTTTTCCGCGTCGCTGTTGCCGAGGGCGTCGTCGATGTCTCACAGCCATTTGCAATCGGCGATCGTACGACGGATATCAACGACAATAAGCGCCTCCGCAAAGGCGAGACCATAACGGCAACGGTACACGATGGGATTAGCGCCATTTCTGCGATCAATCCAGCGACCGTCGGGAACTGGCGTGATGGCCGTTTGCAGTACGACGGCGTATCGCTGGCCGAAGTGGTCGCAGACGCGAACCGCTACTCCAAAATTCCTATCCAGCTTGAGCCACTGC
>JBCDBO010000088.1:0-12802 GCA_039183535.1 Pseudomonadota bacterium
CGAGCGCGGCGTACAACGTCGTTGTTTTACCAGAACCGGTGGGTCCGGTTACCAAGATGATGCCGTGCGGTTTGTGGATTAGCTCATCCATCGTCGCCAACGTTTGCTGCGCCATACCGAGCTGCGCAA
Source organism: Pseudomonadota bacterium (assembly GCA_039183535.1). Taxonomy (GTDB): domain Bacteria; phylum Pseudomonadota; class Gammaproteobacteria; order Steroidobacterales; family Woeseiaceae; genus JBCAXA01. Next base: position 130 of record JBCDBO010000088.1, read on the forward strand.
GATCGAGCCGACCGGCTTGTTTATCCAACAAGCGCAACACTACCCGCTCACCGTGACCGGACGGCATCGTCGAGACACGGACATCCACGGCGCGGCCGGCAATCTTTAGCGAGATTCGACCGTCTTGCGGTAAGCGCTTCTCGGCGATGTCGAGTTTCGACATGACTTTTATGCGCGAGACGACCAGCGGCGCAACGGCACGCCGTGTCTGCAAGACCTCGCGCAACACACCATCGACGCGAAACCGCACCATCAGTCGATTCTCGTACGGTTCGATGTGTATGTCGGAGGCGTTTTCCTTGACGGCCTCGGTCAGAACGGCGTTGATCAATCGGATGATCGGCGCATCGTCATCGCTCTCGAGCAGATCGGATGGCTCCGGTAACTCTTGGGCGACTTGTAACAGGTTCGTGTCATCGTCGAGACCCTCGGCCATTTGCATGGCTTGACTCGTGCCGCTCTCATAAGCCTGCTGCAACATCGCATCGAAGGCCTCCGGCGAGACGCGCGTCAATTTCAGCGGTGCGGTCGCTATGCGATGCACCTCGGCCAGCGACAACGGCGAGGTGCCGGTGCGGTATACCGTCTCTGCAAAGCCGTTTTCGTAGCCGCGAATCAGAACGCCGTGGCGCTTAGCGAACGAGAACGGCAAGGTGCGGCCACCTTCCGTCGTCGGGGTGGTGGACTCTGGATCGAGTGCTGGCGTCTCGACCGTCGCCTCGTCGCCCGCTAGCGTGATCGAGACGTCGGCGCTCACGGGTTCTCGCTCGCCTCGTCGAGACCGCGAAGATCGACGGGCTCAGCGGCTGATGGTCGGTATGACTCGACCGGCGGCAATAGCGGTTGACCTTGGGTGGCGCGCACGCCTTCCAGCTGGATATCGCGAATGTAGTTGTATTTGGCGTTCGTCTCGATCGCGGTCTGGGTGCCATCGCGTAGAATCTTCGGCCGGATAAAGACCATCAGATTGGTTTTCTCTTTCGAGCGGTTGGTCGCTTTGAACAAGTTGCCGAGAATCGGGATCCGGCCAAGCAGCGGCACGCGTTGTTCGCTTTCGCGGTACTCATCGTCGATCAGGCCGCCGAGGACCAAAATACCGCCATCGTCGACGATGACCGACGTTTCGATAACGCGTTCGTTGGTGATCAAGTCTGACGCGGTCACGGCGGAGGTACTAATGCTCGACGTCTCTTGGCGAATGTTCAGCAAGATCGCATCGCCTTCATTAATTTGCGGCGTTATCTCGAGCAGCGTGCCAACGCGCTCGCGGTTGATCGTTTGGAACGGGTTAACGCCGTTGTTGACGCCGCCGCCCGTATTTGAGAACGAACCGGTAACGAACGGTACTTCCTGGCCGACCTCGATGCGTGCTTCCTCGTTATCCATCGTTACGATCGTCGGCGTCGAAATGATGTTGGTGTTGCCATCACCGGCCAGCGCAGAAATGATCGCGCCAAAACTGATGCCGTTGTCGGTGATACGACCGAGGCCGAATGTTGCGCCGGTGCCGATTAAGCCGGCGGCTTGGGCTAAATCGTTACCGTCTCCGGCCGTCGCGGCTGCGCTAATGGCGCTGGAAATCGTGCGTCGATCGGAGCCCGGAAAATCGGTCGATGCGAACGGCGTATTGCCTTCCGTGTCGTAGGCGGCCCAGGTTACGCCGAGATCCAAATTGTTATCGAGCGACACCTCGACAATGATCGCTTCGACCAACACTTGGGCCCGGCGGATGTCGAGCTTGTCGACGACGCCCATCAACGAGCGCATAATTTTCGGCGGGGCGGTAACGATTAATGCATTGGTCTGTTCGTCAGCCCAAATGCTGAACGGAGCGTTCGATTGCGCGCCTGCTGCCCCGTTAGCACCCCCTTCGGCAGCCTCTTGAAACTGCGATTGCAACTTGTCAGCGAGCTCTGTCGCGTTGGCGTAGCGTAGGTAGCGCACCTGCATGTTGCCGCCATCTTCTAGCGGTGTGTCGAGGTGAGCGATCAGCGCACGTAAGCGCAGGCGTGAGCTGCGTTCGCCGCCGATCAAGATGCTGTTGGTGCGTTCATCAGCAACAAGGTTGGTGGCCGTTGTCTGGTCGGGTCGCGGCTGGCCAGCGAGCGACTGCATAACACGCACGAGCTCGGTGGCGGAGGCGTGCAACAGCGGCACCACCTCAATCTCTTCATCGCCAGCCTGGTCGATTCGGCGGATGATCCGCAGCATCCGCTGCACATTGGCCGCGCGGTCCGAGATGATCAGCATGTTCGACGGCGCATGGGCGGCGAGGTGCCCGTATTGCGGCACCAGCGGCCGCAGTATCGGTACCAATTGGGCGGCGCCAACGTTTTGAACCTCAATGACACGCGTTACCACGTCGTCCGGAGCCGCATCGCGCAGCGACGACGCACCGCCGGGCATTTGTCGGACATTCGCGTTCGGCAGGATTTTGACAATGCCAGCGTTCTCGACCGCGACGTAACCGTAAACCTCGAGTATGGACAGGAACGTCTCGTAAAACGCATCCGGCGTCATCGGTTGGCTCGACAGCATCGTGACCTCAGCGTTGACGCGCGGGTCGACGATAAAGCTTTTGCCGGTTACGGCACTAACCGCTTCGACAACTTGGCGAATGTCGGCCTGCTTATAGTTGGGCGTGATGCCACCTTCTTGATCTTGCGCCATTGCAGGCATGGCAGCGAACAGCAGCGCGCACAATGCGAGTGGCCAGTAACATGCTTGGCGGAGTACGTGTCGAACGAGCGTGTTCATCGAAGTGGTCGTGCCTGCGTTTATTGGTTGTTCGGGTTAAGTTGACTGGTGCTCAGTGTGAGCTGTTGCGGCTGACCGTTGCGTTCAATGGTGACCGAGACCGAGGTCGCATCGCCCAATGACCGGAAGACTTGCATGCCTTGCCGCGGATCGGTCATCGGCGTCCCGTTGATCTCCGTGACCAAGTCGCCTGGGCGCAAGCCAAGGGCGGCGAATTGTTTGCGGTCTTTACCCGGGTAGACCCGGTAGCCTTTCTGTTGCCCGCCGCTGAAATACGGCTGTGGCCGAATGATGTCGGTTAAGCTCGCGACGTTTTCGGTCAGCGCTTGCTGCACGCTCTGCGTTGAGCGCGTGCGGGTGTTGCTGACGCGTGTTGGTCGGCTGACGCGCCGCGTCGTGCTCGTCTTGCCTTTGAATTCTTGCGGGAGGTCGAGTGTCGTCAATCGACCCGATTGATCCAATATCACCCGCAAACGCTCAACGGCATGCAAAGTCACGCCTTGTGCGATCGTGTCCTTAACGGCGTAAACCTTCTCGTTGCGCTGCGCGTCGGCGATGATCGCGCGGGCGAAATCGGGATCGTCCGCGGCGATTGTCCCTTTCAACTCCAGGTTAAGGTTGGTTTTGCCGACTGGAGCACGCTCGTCGCGTTTAGGTTCCGCTTTGGCGGGGTCGAGATCGCCGAACAGCAAACCGTTGCGAATGGCTGCGACGTTGTAGACCGGTGTCTCTGTACGCTGCGCTGTTGTCGCCGAATTGCGCGGCGCCAGCGACTCATCGGCCGGTGCGGACGAGTCGAACAGGGCAAACAATATGTTGGCAATTTGCCAGCCGATGAGGACGACCAAGGCGAGCGTCAGCCATTTTGGCATTGTGGCCGTGGCGCGACCGGCGAGTTCTGCGGGCGACAAGGCGGTGAGACTGTCAAATTTTAGGGAGGCGGCCATAGGCGTATTGGTGTACTCGCTGCGAAGCTCTGCAAGGGGTTTCCTACAGCTTCAACGCAGGCTCTCGATGATAAGGGTCAGCATCGAGGTGAACAAGCGCAAACTTTGCGCAAAATCAGTACTTTTCGTGGTTTTCGTGCGCTGGGTCACGGCTCTTGGTGGCAAGCCACACCGCAGCGCCCACCAATCGTCAATTGGGTACGCGTCGATCCGCCATTATGTCGCCTCCGGGCGACAGCGACGGCGGTCCCAGGCGCGTGTACTTCGCCGTCGAACCGGGGTATTTTCTCCCTTGAAGTGCGCTCCGATGGACGCACTTCTGAGCATTGAACAACCCCACCAGCCCGGCGATAGCGTTCGTTCGGGTAGCGCACGCAACAAAGTCCATGAGTGAACCCGGAAGCGACGACAATGACGCGATCGGCAGCTACGAGCTGGCCGTTGACGAGGCCGAGCCCAAGCTTAAAAAGCCACCGTTGTACCGTGTTGTCTTGATTAACGACGATTAAACGCCGATGGAGTTCGTCGTCAACGTGTTGGAGAGCATTTTCGCGATGGATCGGCCCCAGGCGACCCGGATCATGCTCGAAGTCCATACCAAGGGGAAAGGGACCTGTGGCGTCTACACGCACGAGATTGCGGAGACGAAAGTTGCCCAGGTCAGCACCTACGCACAGCAGCACCAGCACCCGTTGTTGTGCACGATGGAGGAGGCTTAATACCGCCCATGCTGAACTCTGAACTCGAATACTGCCTAAACACGGCATTTCAAAACGCCCGCGAGCAGCGTCACGAATTTATGACGGTCGAGCATTTGCTGCTAGCACTGCTCGATATACCGCTGGTTTACGATGTTTTACGTGGCTGCGACGCCGATGTGGCGAGACTTCGCAAGGAGCTAAAAGCATTTATTGATGAGTCCACGCCACGGCTTGACGATGACGCGGACCAGGATGCCCAGCCGACCCTCGGGTTTCAGCGCGTGTTGCAACGCGCCGTCTATCACGTCCAACAAACCGGCAAGAGCGAGGTTAATGGGGCCAATGTACTGGTGGCTATTTTCAGCGAGAAGCAATCGCAGGCCGTTTACCTACTGAACATGATGGACATTGCGCGACTCGACGTCGTCAATTACATCTCGCACGGATTAACGCGTGGCCGCGACGAGGGTGAGACGAGCGCAGACGAGTCAAACGCCGATGCCAGCACAGAGGCCGAAGCCGACAGCGGTGCGCTAGCGCGCTATGCCACCAATCTGAACGAGAAAGCCCGCGATGGTCGTATTGATCCGCTCATCGGTCGCACGGTCGAAGTTGAGCGTACCGTCGAGATCTTGTGTCGTCGGCGCAAAAACAACCCGCTGTACGTTGGCGATGCTGGCGTCGGTAAGACGGCGATTGCCGAAGGTCTGGCTCGGCTGATCGTTGAAGAGAACGTCCCCGATGTGTTGCTCGACGCAACGATCTACGCACTCGACCTGGGCGCGTTGGTTGCCGGTACCAAGTACCGCGGCGACTTTGAGAAGCGCTTGAAAGCGGTGCTCAGCGAAGTGCGCGACGAACCCGGCGCGATTCTTTTCATCGACGAAATCCACACAATCATCGGCGCTGGCGCGGCGTCCGGTGGCGTCATGGATGCATCCAATCTGATCAAGCCGGTCTTGGCTAACGGTGAGTTGCGTTGTATTGGCTCCACAACGTATCAAGAATACCGTGGAATATTCGAGAAAGATCATGCGCTTACACGTCGTTTCCAGAAAATAGATGTAGTCGAGCCCACCGTTGCGGAGACGGTCGAAATACTCGCCGGTCTGCGGAGCCGGTTCGAAGAGCACCACGGTATTCAATACACCGATGCGTCGCTGTCCGCAGCTGCCGAGCTCGCCGCAAAGCACATCAACGATCGGCAACTTCCGGACAAAGCCATTGATGTTATCGATGAAGCAGGCGCTAACCTGCGGCTCAAACCGGAAGACGACAGACCCGACACAGTAACGGTCGAGACGGTGCAGCACATCGTCGCGAAGATGGCGCGCATTCCGGAGAAAACGGTATCGGCGACCGACCGCAGCGTACTGAAAAACCTCGAACGTGATTTAAAGCTCGTGATCTTCGGCCAGGACGAAGCGATCGAAACTTTGTCTGGGGCAATAAAGATGGCGCGGTCTGGACTTAACGACGACGAAAAACCGGTTGGTTCGTTTTTGTTCGCCGGGCCGACCGGTGTCGGCAAGACCGAAGTCACTCGCCAGCTCGCCCTGTCCCTCGGAATCGAATTGATCCGTTTCGATATGTCCGAATACATGGAGCGCCACACCGTGTCGCGCCTTATCGGTGCGCCACCGGGATACGTTGGCTTTGATCAGGGTGGCTTGTTGACCGAAGCCGTCAATAAAAATCCGCACGCTGTTGTGCTTCTCGATGAGGTCGAAAAGGCCCACCCGGAAGTCTTCAACCTCCTGTTGCAGGTGATGGACCACGGTACGCTCACCGACAACAACGGCCGCCAAGCCGATTTTCGCAACGTGATTTTGGTCATGACGACCAACGCTGGTGCGGAGCAAATGAGTCGGGCGAGCGTTGGCTTCGCTGATCAAGATCACTCGACCGACGGGATGGAGATCATCCGGCGAAGTTTCACACCGGAGTTCCGTAATCGGCTCGATGCGATCATTCAATTCGGTGAGCTGGATGAGCGCTCTATCTTGCGGGTTGTCGACAAGCTGGTCGTCGAGTTAGAAGGTCGCTTAGTCGAGAAGCAGGTGACGCTCGAACTGGACGACGACGCGCGCCGGTGGATCGCTCGGCGTGGTTACGATCCGAAGATGGGTGCGCGTCCAATGGCGCGGATCATTCAGCAAACGATCAAAAAGCCGCTCGCCGAGCAAGTGTTATTCGGGACCTTGGAGCAAGGCGGGCACGTGCGAATCCGTGTGGACGACAACGACGAGTTGGCATTAATCACGGAACCGGCTCAGAAGGTATTGGCGGCGCCAGTATCCGAAGGCGACGAGGTGGATTAACTAACGGCCGCGGTAGATGATGCGGCCTTTCGACAGGTCGTAAGGCGTGAGTTCGACGGTAACTTTGTCGCCGGTCAAAATACGGATGTAGTTCTTGCGCATCTTGCCGGAGATGTGCGCGTTTACAACGTGACCGTTCTCGAGTTCTACTCGGAACGTTGTGTTCGGCAGCGTCTCGACGACGACACCTTCCATTTGAATGGCTTCTTCTTTCGCCATATTGGCTAACGGCTCCTTCAGCCCTCATTACCGGGCGCGATTCTGAACAAACTGGCTCGTCTTTTCAACGAGCAAACGCCTCCTCAACCGGCGTTTTCCCAGCTAACGTTGAAATGCTGCCGAATTCTTGAAATTCAATACCGGTATTGCACCGGGGTCGAAGGATGCGGCCGGCACGCAAGCCGGACATAAGCCAGCGATCATTTGCAAAAACTCCTCGCGTGCAAGCATGGTCGCACCGAGTGAGGTCAGATGCGCCGATCGTACTTGGCAATCGAGCAGCGGCATGTCGTGCGCAGCCATTTGCTGACACAGCGCAAGCAGCGCAACTTTGGATGCGTCGGCGCGCCGCGAAAACATCGACTCGCCGAAATACATTCGGCCAATGGCGACGCCGTAAATACCGCCGATGAGTTCGTCGCCATCCCAAACCTCAACACTGCGGCCGAACCCGCGCTGCTGCAGCGCTTGGTAAGCCGCTCGCATTGATGCCGTTATCCAGGTTCGCCGACGGCCGCTGCGCGCCTCGGCGCAGCCGTCGATGACCTCGGCGAAAGCCTGATCAAAACTCACTCGCCAAGGCTGGCGCCGCAGTGTACGCAGCAATGACCTAGACCGATGAAAATCGGCACATCGCAAAACGCAGCGCGGGTTGGGCGTCCACCACAATACCGGTTGGCCTTCTTCGAACCACGGGAAAATACCGTGCTGATAGGCATGCAATAACCGATCTGTCGACAGATCACCACCGGCAGCGAGTAGACCATCCGGCTCGTGCAGCGCCATATGCGGCGCCGGAAAGCTGTCGATTGGCGCGTTGCGCGCGAGCCACGCGAGCTCAGTCACTGCCGGTATCGCTGCGGTAAGGGCTGTGGTCGTTTACGGCCGCCATGTAGCTATCGATATGGGCGCGCTCGCGTTCGACGTGATCGCCAATGGCGGTGGCGAAAGCGGCGTGGCTGAGCCAGTGTGCGGACCATGTTTCCACCGGCAAAAACCCGCGGCTAATTTTGTGCTCACCTTGCGTACCCGGTTCGAATACGGCCAGGCCTTCACGGATGGCCAGATCGATGCCTTGGTAGTAACAGGTTTCAAAATGCAGGCTGTGGTAGTCGGCATCGCTGCCCCAGTACCGGCCATACAGCGTGTCGGCCGACTTGTAGAACACGGCGGCCGCGATCCGTTTGTCGCCATTGTTGGCGAACACAACGTGTAGGGCCTTCGGCAGTGCCGACTGTAGCGCGGTGAAAAAATCGCGATTTAGATACGGTTCACGACCCCGCATGATGAAGGTCTGGCGAGTCAGGCCGAAGGCGATGTCAAGATCCTCTCGGGAGAGGTCGGGTCCGGCGATATGTTCGAATTGGATGCCGGCTTCTGCCAGCCGGCGCCGCTCGCGGCGCACTTTTTTGCGTTTCGCGCTCGAAAACGTTGCCAAAAACGCGTCGAAGTCGGCGTAGTTGTTATTGCGCCAGTGAAACTGGCAATCCTTGCGTAAGACGTAGCCGCGTTCGCGGCAGTAACTGGCGTCACTGTTGGCAAGGAACTGCAAGTGAATCGACGACAGCTGGTTGCCGCGCGCCAGTTGTTCGACCGCTTGCAATACCCCGTCAGCGACGGCCGGCGCTTCGACGTCCTTGGCGATGAGTAATCGCTGGGCACCCGCTGGCGTAAACGGTGAGGCGCTGATGAGTTTCGGGTAGTAGGCGAGGCCGGCGCGTTGGTAGGCATCCGCCCAGGCCCAATCGAACACAAACTCGCCCCACGAATGGTGTTTTAGGTACAGCGGCATGACAGCGATCAACTGGCCACTGTCGCTTGTCGCCGACAGATGAATCGGCTCCCAGCCTTGCTCCGGTGCAACCGAGCCACTGGACTCTAGCGCGCTCAGAAATGCGTGGCGCATAAACGGCGGTGCTGCCCGGCCGGTGAGTGCATCCCACTCGCTGGCAGCGATGTCCGTTACCTGATCGTGAAATTGAATATGGAGTCGGCTTGTCATACCGAAAGCAACGCCGTACTTCGCGCGTGGCCTGCAGTGTAGACGGTTTTACACACGACCGTGTTGTGTGGCGTAAACTGTAGCGTCGCTGTCAATATTCCGCCGAGTCGGTGGTGCGCGGCGACGTCGGCCCGCCGCGACCGCGAGCCGTTGTTTCATTGGGGTACGATTGACGCGTTCGTTATGGCCAAAGCTCTGAGCAACCCTCCTATTTCTCCAGTAACGCGGACACTTCGCGAGAGCGCCCTGTGGGTGTTCGGTGCGCTTGCTGTTTTGATGTTGGTTGCGTTGCTGACCTACCACCAGGGCGATGTCGGTCCCAGTCAGGCGGGACCGAACGCCGATATCAACAACCAGATTGGCTTGGTCGGCGCGCATTTTGCTGGATTCGCGTACATGTTCTTTGGTCGACCGGCGTTTTTGTTCCCGGTCATGGCGCTGCTGGCTGGCTGGCTCATTTATCGCGAACGACATACACCGCTAGCCGTCGATAAGCGTGATTTCGGCCTGCGCGTTATCGGTTTTCTTGCCACTTTGGCGACCTCTTGCGGATTAGCGACGCTGCATTTCAGTTCCCGGGGTTTGCCGGAGACCGCTGGTGGCATCGCTGGCCAGTTGATCGGCACGACACTCGCCGATGCGATGAGTCTGTTGGGTGCAACCTTGACACTGTTCGCGCTGTGGCTTGCGTCGGTGTCGCTGTTCTCCGGCATCTCGTGGCTTGCCGTGATGGACCGGGTCGGGGCCTGGACGCTGGGCACGGCGACGGCAGCGGCACGTTTCGTGGACTCGATGCGCGACCGCGCGGCCGGGCGGCGTGCGTTGGCCGAGCGGCAGGAGAGTGTCAAAGAGGAGCAGTCTAGGGCGCGGTTGAAGTCGAAGCCGCGCATCGAGCCGGTGATCACCGCCGTTGAACCAAGTGCGCGCGCCGAAAAAGAACGTCAGGTGCCACTATTCGATACGCAGAGCGCCGGCCAAATGCCACCGTTGTCACTGTTGAATGATCCGCCGGAGCGAACCGCCGGCTATTCGGAGGAGTCACTGGCCGCGATGTCGCGGCTGGTCGAGTTGAAACTCAAGGACTTCGGCATCGATGTCGATGTCGTTTCCGTTCATCCTGGACCGGTCATTACTCGATTCGAGTTAGACCCAGCCGCCGGTGTGAAGTCCGCGCAAATTTCAAACCTCGCCAAGGATCTAGCACGGTCTTTGTCCGTGATCAGTGTGCGTGTGGTCGAAGTTATTCCTGGCAAGAGTTACATCGGCCTCGAAATTCCGAACGAACATCGCGAACTGGTGACACTCGGTGAGATATTGCGCTCGCGTGCCTACGACGACCATCAATCGCCGTTGACGCTGGCGCTGGGCAAAGACATCAGCGGCCAGAGTGTCGTCGCCGATCTTGCGCGAATGCCGCATTTGATGATCGCGGGGACAACCGGTTCCGGTAAGTCGGTCGCCATTAACGCGATGGTGCTGAGTCTTTTGTACAAAGCGACGCCTGAGCAGGTGCGCCTCATCATGATCGACCCAAAGATGCTCGAGTTGTCCGTCTACGAGGGGATACCTCACTTGTTGGCACCGGTCGTCACCGATATGAAAGAAGCGGCCAACGCGTTGCGTTGGTGCACAGCGGAAATGGAACGTCGCTACCAACTGATGGCGGCGCTTGGCGTGCGCAATATCGGCGGTTACAACCGCAAAGTTCGTGATGCGTTGGATGCCGGTACGCCGCTGCTCGACCCGACATGGCAAGCCCCAGACCTGATCGATGAGGACAACCCAGTGTCGGCACCGGAGCTGGAGCCGCTGCCGTTCGTCGTCGTCATTATCGACGAGTTGGCGGACATGATGATGATCGTCGGCAAAAAGGTCGAAGAACTGATCGCGCGTTTGGCGCAAAAAGCGCGCGCCTCTGGCATTCATATGATCCTTGCCACCCAGCGGCCGTCCGTCGATGTCATCACCGGGCTGATCAAAGCTAATGTGCCGGCGCGTATTGCATTCCAAGTGTCGGCCAAGGTCGACTCGCGGACGATTTTGGATCAGCAGGGTGCGGAGAATCTCTTAGGTCACGGCGATATGCTGTATTTGCCGCCGGGAACGTCACTGCCGGAGCGCGTCCACGGTGCTTTCGTTGCCGATGCGGAGGTGCACAACGTCGTCGCCAACCTCAAAAAGTCGGCCGAACCCTGTTACATCGACGAAATTCTTGGTGGTCCGAGCGGTCTAAACGTTGCTGACGGTGGCGCTGGCGAATGGTCCGGCGGTGTCGATGATAGCGAGCAGGACGAGCTGTATGACCAGGCGGTGCAAGTTTTGCTAGAGACGCGTCGGGCGTCGGTATCGGGCGTTCAACGCCGTTTGAAAATCGGCTACAACCGCGCGGCGCGGATGGTCGAGGCGATGGAGGCGGCAGGTCTGGTCGGGCCACCGCAATCGAATGGCTCGCGGGAAATCCTGGTGCCGCCACCGGCGGAGGATGGATAGGTCGATGCACGGACGAGCGGCGATTGCGCGTATCGCCACGGTTATCGCCATGGCTATTGCGACGAGCGTTGCAACCGCTAGCGACGATCCGCTAGTGGCATTTCTCGAAGTGACAACAACAATCTCCGCCGATTTCGAGCAGGAACTTACCGATCCGGACGGGCGCCTGGTTGAGTCCTCGCGCGGTCGTCTCGTCATCGAGCGACCCGGGCGGCTCCGCTGGGACTACGACGAGCCCGATCAGACCGTTCTCGCCGACGGCGAGCGATTGTGGTTGTTCGACCGCGAGGTTGACCAGGTCACGATCAGCGACCAAAACGATACGCTCGGCGGATCGCCGGCTGCGCTGCTTGCCGGTTCATCGGACGCGCTCGATGCCTTTGAGCGTGCCGCTGCCTACACCGTTGACGATGTCGATTGGTTCGAACTAACTCCGCGTGCCGATGACGTCGATTTCGCGGTCGTTCGTATCGGCTTCGCCGGGTCGACGTTACAAGCGATGGTGCTTGATGATCGGTTGGGGCAGCAGACGTTTATTCGCTTCTCCGACATGACACTGAACGATCCGGTCGACGACGCACGCTTCGCATTGGAGATTCCGCCTTACGTTGACGTTGTCGATAATACTAAGGCGCCAAGCGACACCCCGTTGTCAGAATGAGCGCTGAACCGGCGCTACGCTGGCCGTTGCTATGGGCCAGCGGCGGCATCTTGCTAAGCGCATACGTGATCTATGGCGCCTTGACGCGGATTACACTGTTTGTGCCAACCACGATTTGGGATAAGGCCAGCCACGCGCTCGCTTTTTTTGTGCTCACCGTTTGGTTTAGCGCACTTACGCCACGCCGTCGGTTATTGCAGCTGGCCCTCGCTATGCTCGTGTTTGGTATCGCGATCGAAGTCGCCCAGTCGTTTACCGCGACGCGTCAGGCCGATGTGCTGGATGTCGTTGCCGACGTAATCGGCATCGCTGCCGGCGCAGGCCTTGCTTGGCTGGGGCTGCGTCGCTGGGCTCTATGGGCTGAGCGGATCGTCGGCCGGGCGGTTTCGCGTTAACTCGCCATCGTTGATTCGCCCTCTTTAATTCGCCATCGGCGATGCACGCCTGCGGCAACCGGTTTATCATCCGCGACCGTCGTTAAGCGCCTTGCGCCTCGTTAGGACCGAGTCATGCTAGATCCAAAAGTACTACGCGCCGATCCCGCCGCGGTCGCTGCCAATCTCGCCAGACGGGGC
>JBCDBO010000089.1:0-12748 GCA_039183535.1 Pseudomonadota bacterium
AGTTACCGTCCTGCCAGTAGTTACCGTCCTGCCAGTAGTTACCGTCCTGCCAGTAGTTGCCGTCCTGCCAGTAGTTGCCGTCCTGCCAGTAGTTGCCGTCCTGCCAGTAGTTACCGTCCTGCCAGGCGCTGTAGTCCTGCCAATAGTTGCCGTCGTTCCACGCGGCACCGGCATTCCACGCGACACTGTCATCCCACGGCTGACCGCTGGTCAGCCCGAAACCCTTATCACCAACGACGTAATAGTGACCAGCCGGGTCGCGGCGTGCGTTGCCGTAAAAGTGAGCCTCGCCACTTATATCGGCAGCCAGATGCAAACCCTGATTGGCACAATTCGCCAATGCCGAATCGACGGCCGCCGGCGCATTAACCAGTCCGGTTCCCTGCTGGAACACCGTGTAGGCAAGCGAGCCATCCGCTTCCGTGGCCGGTCGCGCCGTCGCCATCAAACGGCACTTGATTTGGTTTGGCGTTAGCCAAGGCTCAGCATCGATCATCAGCGCAGCAATACCACTGACGACCGCAGCGGCTTGCGATGTACCCGACATCTCATACAAATGGCGGTTACCGGTTGCAAATTCCGGATGCTGTTTGGCCAGCAAATGATTGGCCGAGTCCATAACGCCTAGCATGTGTCCACCCGGCGCGACAAAGTCCGGCTTTACAAAGCCCTCGGTCGTCGGCCCGAACGCGGTGAAGTACGCCAGGCGATCATCGACTGGGTCGGCCGGTGTGAAGTTATCCGTCGTTGCCCCGACCGTAATGATGTACGGCACGTTGCCCGGAACACCGATGGTCATCGCATCCGGCCCTGTGTTTCCGGCCGACGTTACGACAACGATTCCCGCGTGCCACGCCATCATAACGATACGGTTTAGCGGATCCGCCCAGTACGGCGAGCGCGCATCGCTGCTGATCGACAGGTTAAGCACCCGAATGTTGTACTGCTCGCGGTGCGCGATTACCCAAGCGATGCCCTGGATAACACTGCCGTAGCTGCCATACCCATCGGCATCGAACGCTTTAACGTTGACCAACCGAGCGTCGGGCGCAATGCCGTGCGTGACACCCGTGCGTGAGCGCATGGAACTCGCAATAACACTCGCGATGTGGGTACCGTGACCGGTACCGTCATCGACATCCTGCGCGAACAGGGCACGTCGGGAATTATACTCTGCGACAACCCGCGGCTGACCGTTCGAATCGTTCCGAATCGCCGGATGTGTCGACCATAAACCGGAGTCGAGTATTGCAACCGCTGCTCCGCTACCGGTGACGCCGCGCTGATGCAGCTCCGGCGCACCAACTTGTTCGGGAAAGTGCGAGTCCGGCCAGGGACCGCGCCGCAGCGGCGCCGACGGAGGTGCGAACTGCTGGCGACCCGGGGCAAGCCCAGCGGCATTCTTCGCATTCCCGTAGGCCGATGCCGTTCGCACTCGGGCATTAGGGAATAACTCAACGCGACCGTCCGCTTTAAGTTGTTTAACTTGTTGCGACGTCAGCGCGACTTCTACCGCGTTCAGCAGCCGGATGTCGCGACTAATCCGCGCACCGGTTTCGGCAACGATTTCGCGAACGTCATTGCTGGCGCGACCCGTAACGATGAAGGACTGCACTCGCCCTGATCGTTCGGCCACCGGCACATCGGTCGCTCGAAATTGACCCGTCATCGTCGCGATCGACCCAAGCGATATCGCAACGACTATTGCGGACAAAAACCTCATTTTCATTGTCTGCTCCTAAAATAAACTCATAACCAACGATCGCAGACACACGTCATTGTGTGCGCAATCAAAAGAACCGAACGGGAAAAAGTGTCGCCGAGCACCACTCGACACCGACCACGCCACCCCGGCAAGACCCGAGGGCGATTGGCGGTCGAAGTAGCAATCGTCAGCCGCTCAACGGGCTCGGCTCAGTGTTGAGCATGCAGCATTGACATAACGCGCGCCAGCCCAAGGCAGCCACGCTAGCGCGAATGTCTTACGGTTTTGTGACGACGGATCGCGTCAATAAAATGACATCCGCCATTCGTGCAAACGAACTGGGATAATGCACATTATTGCGGCACGCTTGTAAGAATGGGTGCGATTCGCGTCGCCTATCCTGGCGGCCACGACAACGACCGACCGGCTAACATATGCAGATGGATATGAAAAACGGTCTGGCCGCCATCGCGGTTGCAATTCATGGCAACACGAAAGCCGTCCTCGGCGATGCCACGCTCAGCTGCATAGTGGCGTGCGGCTAACAGCAGATCACCGAGCACGGCCCGATCGGCAGCATCGGCATCGTTCAAGGTTGCAATGTGCTTACGCGGTATGAACAACACATGAATCGGGGCTTGCGGGTTGATGTCCTTAAAGCCGATGACGGTCTCTGACTCATAAATTCGATCCACACTGATTTCGCCGGCTACGATGCGGCAAAACAAGCAGTCTGTGCTCACTTCAACTCTCCGCCTAGCGCATATTGCCTTCGTCCGGTAAAGGCATGCGACAGCGTGCCGCCATCGACGTATTCGAGTTCCCCGCCCACCGGCACGCCATGCGCGATGCGGCTCGCACTAACGTTATGCCGCGCCGCCAGCTCTGCAAGAAAATGCGCTGTCGCGTCACCCTCTACGGTCGGATTGGTCGCCAAGATCAATTCACGAACATGACCTTCTTTGAGTCGCGCTTCCAACAAATCGACCCCAAGTTCGTCAGGCCCAATGCCGTCCAGTGGCGATATGTGCCCAAGCAGAACGAAATAGCGTCCACGGAACCCGGTCGCCTCATCGAGCACAATGACGTCGGCCGGCGACTCGACGACACATAGCTGGGCGTCGTCGCGGCGCTCGTCAGCGCACCATCCACACAGCGCCGCCTCCGAGAACATTCGGCAACGCTCACAAGAGCCGATGGACTGCACAGCGTTACTCAGTGCCGCACTGAGCGATTCGGCGCCGTCGCGATCGCGCTCCAACAAATGGAACGCAATGCGTTGCGCCGATTTCGGACCAACGCCAGGCAAACAACGTAACGCTTCAATTAAGCGATCAAGCGAGGGCGTGTACACAAGCGGTACTAGAAAGGTAACTTCATACCCGGTGGCAGATTCAATCCACCGGTCAAGCCGGCCATCTTGGCTTCGGTTTGCTCGCGAATACGGCGCGCTGCGTCGGTACAGGCGGCGGCAATTAAGTCTTCGAGCATTTCGCGATCATCACCGACCAAACTGTCATCGATCGAGACGGCACTCACTTCATGCTTGCCGTTCATCGTGATTTTGACCATGCCAGCGCCAGATTCTCCGGTAACTTCCAGGTTCGCAAGCTCGGCTTGCGCCTCCTGCATCGATGCCTGCATTTTTTGAACCTGTTGCATCAGCTGTCCGATCCCACCTTTCATTCGTGCTCTCCGTAACGGGTTATGCTCGGTCCGCCGTGTCGCGAACAACGACACTGTCCGGGACGACCTCGGCATCAAAGAGTGTTAACAGCGACTGTACGTTCGGGTCATCGATTAACGATCGCTCCGCCGCTTGGCGTTTATCGGCCGCATCACGAGCATCGCGTTGCGCGGGCGTCTCGCCGGCGGCCGTAGTCTCGATAACGAGTTTGACCGGCGCAGCAAAGTGTTTTGCTAATGCCAACTCGATATTCTTGCGCCGCGCCTCGGTGTACTGCGACGCGCTGCGACGGTCGAGCGAAAGTGTAACGGTGGCTGCATCGCTGCCCTGCCACGCA
This sequence comes from Pseudomonadota bacterium, assembly GCA_039183535.1. GTDB lineage: Bacteria > Pseudomonadota > Gammaproteobacteria > Steroidobacterales > Woeseiaceae > JBCAXA01. The sequence continues at coordinate 3,730 of JBCDBO010000089.1, forward strand.
CAGTTACTCGCCAGCATTCGATCAACGCCACTCAAACGTAGCTCCGGCACGAGACGGTACCAATCGATCTCGGTAGGAATCGTCTTGCTTTCCGATACGACCGGTTGCGCCGGTTTTGCCTTAGTTGTCGCGGCGTTGCGTAAAGCCGGCCGTTTTGCCGGCGTTGTCGCTTGGTCCACGGGCAGGCCCGCACCACTGCCGCCGCCGGACTCAGCAGCGGCCGCAGCCGCAGGCCGGAATGCCAGCCACCGTAACAAGGTCATCTCGAAGCCAGCCCGTGGGTGCGGCGCGAAATTCAGGTCACGTTGCCCATTGATCAGAATTTGGTACGCCAGTTGTAAATCCTCTGCCGCGAAGTCGTTGGCGACCCGCGCCACCAGCTCCGTATCGCTGTCGACACCACCGGTCGTACCGCACACTTGATAGACGGCGGCACGCTGGACGGTCGACGCGATATCGGCCAGCAAGCGTCCGTAATCCGGCCCTTGCGTATCGAGCTGTTCAACCGCGTCAAAAACGGCACGGCCGTCGTCTTGCGCCAGCGCCGCAAACACCTCGCTTATGGAATTGAGGTCGACAGTGCCGAGGATCGCCCGAGTCGGTTCCTCGCGAACCTCGCCGGCGCCGAACGCGATCGCCTGATCGAGCAAACTGAGCCCATCACGCAGACTGCCCGCCGCAGCGTTGGCCAGCAAGCGCAGGGCTGGCGAATCGTACGGAACCGACTCGGCATCAAGAATCTTTGCCATGCGATCGCCGATCTCAACGGGATCGATACGTTTAAGATTGAACTGCAAGCAGCGCGACAATACCGTGACCGGAAGTTTCTGCGGATCGGTCGTCGCCAGCAGAAACTTCACGTGCTCTGGCGGCTCTTCCAAGGTTTTTAACAGCGCATTGAACGAGTGCGTCGATAACATGTGGACCTCGTCGATCAAGTACACCTTGAAGCGACCTCGCGCTGGCGAGTATTGAACGTTATCGAGTAGCTCCCGCGTATCGTCCACGCGCGTGCGTGACGCAGCATCGACCTCGATGAGATCGACGAAACGGCCCTCATCAATCTCGACACAGGCCGAGCACTCGCCACAGGGGTTCGCGCTGACGCCGCGCTCGCAATTGAGCGCTTTCGCGAAAATTCGCGCCAACGTCGTCTTCCCGACACCACGGGTTCCTGCGAACAGGTAGGCGTGGTGTAACCGACCGCTGTCAAGCGCATTGCCAAGCGCTTGCCGGACATGTTGTTGGCCGACCGTATCGGCAAATGTCTGCGGTCGCCACTTGCGGGCAAGAACCTGGTAATTCATAGCGGGCGAGTCGTGCGAAGCATGTTTTCAGTGTAGCGGCGGGCCGGCAAAAGGAAAGGTCCGCGCCAGTGATTCCCCGGCACCCGAAATCACCGCTGCCGCTGCTCCCTTCCGGGCCTGACGGGGTTCACGGATATTCGTCGCGGGGAACTGACGCGGACCAGAGTTCGAATTATCGCAGGTCAGCCCCGTTTGGGCGAGGTGTCTGGAGACTGTTTATCCTGCGTGCTGCTGGAGAGGGCGGGATTGGCGTCGCCCGTAACACGCACCTGCAACGGGCGAACGCGTCGAGAATGTGGCGGAGAGGGCGGGATTCGAACCCGCGGTACGGTGTTACCGTACACTCGCTTTCCAGGCGAGCACCTTCGACCGCTCAGCCACCTCTCCGTTGTTTTCCGCTGCTCGTCGGTCCGACGAGCGCCGCTCGGCCCGCGTTAGTTGCCGCCCTCAAGCCGTGGCGGCTTATCGAGACAGTCGTCATCACCGCGCGGCGGCGCTGTCGAAACTGGTATATCGAGGGCGCGGTTGGGGTCGAGTGGGTCCAAGCCCTCCGGCACGATAATCGCGGGAATCTCTTGCTGCGCCGTTACCTCCGGCGGCGTCTCGCAGCTACCGCCAAAACTAAAACACCCGGCCATTGGCATGGCTAACACGATCAATAGGCCAAGTCGCTGGTTAAACAAGTCCCGCCTCCTCAAGTGCGGCGCGCACCATCGCTTGATGCTCGCCGCGCAATTCTAGCAGCGGCAGACGCATCGCGGCTGTGCAGCGTCCCATGGCGGCCAACGCCCATTTGACCGGCATCGGGTTTGAATCGAGGAACATTGCTGTGTGCAGCGGTTGCAGCCAGCGATCCAACCGGTCGGCCGTGTCGGCGTCACCGTGCATCGCTGCGGTGCACAAGCTGGCGACCTCCGACGGAGCGATGTTCGCCGTAACCGATATCGTGCCGTGGCCGCCACCCTCGAGAAACCCACGGGTCGTAAAGTCGTCGCCACTCAAATAAACGAAATCATCAACATCCACCGCTGCTTTGGTCTCAGCCAAACGCGAAAGTTCGCCGGTCGCGTCCTTAATACCGACGACATTGGCATGCCGAGCGAGCCTGGCAACGGTCGCCGGCACTATGTCGGAACAGGTACGACCGGGAACGTTGTAGAGAAGAATCGGTTTGTCGACGCCATCGGCGATATGGCTAAAGTGTCGGTACAGCCCCTCTTGATTGGGCTTGTTGTAGTACGGTGCGACAACCAGATAGCCAGCGATATCGCAGTGACCAACCGCCCTCGATAGAGCCAACGTTTGCGCCGTCGAGTTCGAACCGGTACCGGCAATAATCGGCAAACGACCAGCCGCATACCCGACGGCCTGCTCGATCAGCGCGATATGCTCATCAGTCGCGAGCGTCGCCGATTCGCCCGTTGTACCGGCGATAACGAGCGCACTCGTGCCGGCGCTGACGTGCCAATCGATAAGCGCTGACAGCGCCGCACCATCAATGCGGTCGTCACTTCCAAAAGGACTCACCAGTGCTACGATGCTGCCCTGAAACATGCGCTGCGCGCCCAAACCCAAAACAAGCGGGGCATGGTACGGCCAGCTCCCAGCAACAGCAACCGGTCTCCGGCCGCTAAGACGCGATTCAAACGATGGCGACTCAACACGCCACCATAATGCAAGCTAGAAAATTAATTTAATGTCACAACTTATTGTTATTTCAGCAATCGGCACCGACCGTCGCGGTGCTGTACAAGACCTTTCACAGGCCATTCTCGATAGCGGCGGCAACATACTCGAAAGTCGGATGACGCGGCTCGGCCGAGAATTTGCGATGCTGGTTCTCGTGCAAGGCAACTGGCACGCCGTCGGCAAACTCGAACAATCGTTACAACGACTCGAGGCCAACGCCGAACTAACCATCGCGATCAAGCCAACCGAACAAGCCACACCGGCCGCCGAACGCCTGCCCTACGCCATCGACGTCATCAGCCTCGATCAGCAGGGCATCGTCTTCGAGCTCTCGCGGTTTTTGGCAAGCCGGGACGTCGATATCGCCGAAGTAAGTTCACGTAGCTACGCCGCTGCGCATACCGGCGCACCGATGTTTGCGGTGCAAATGAACGTCGGCGTGCCGGCGTCTCTGTCAATCGCGCAGTTGCGCGAGGACTTCCTAGAGCTCAGCGATTCGCTGAATCTCGATGCCATTATCGAGCCCATCAAACCCTAAAACGCTTCAAAGAGGTCACCTGTTATGCCCGCACCCGCCATCGGCCGTGTCGTTAAAGACTTCAAAGCCCCGGTAACCGGCACAGCCCCGTTTCACCTAAAGTCCATACGCGGCAAAAACGTCGTTTTGTATTTCTACCCAAAAGATGCGACGCCAGGCTGTACGAAAGAAGGGCTCGCCTTTAACGAACTGCTCGCACGGTTCAAGCGCGCCAATACGGTCGTTTACGGGGTCTCTAAAGACTCGCTGGCGTCGCATGACAAGTTTCGCGACAAACAAGGGTATCGGTTTGAGCTTATCGCCGACGAAGACGGCAAGGTTTGTGAGCTGTTCGACGTCATCAAAGAAAAGAACATGTATGGGCGTAAATTCATGGGCATCGAACGCTCGACATTCCTGATCGACGCCAGCGGCAAACTGGCGGCCGAGTGGCGCAAGGTGAAAGTCGCCGGTCACGCCGAAGCGGTGCTTGAGGCCGCCAAAGCGCTACCGAAGGCGTAATATACGGAACGTCCACCGGTCAAAACGGTCCGACTCGCTATGCGCATTGCCATCGTTGCCATCACAGCGTTATTCGTCATCGGCGGTGCCAGCACCGGCCGAGCCGAGATACGCCTGCCCGATATCGGCAGTCCGGCCGACGTCGTGCTGCCACGCACCGAAGAGGCGCGCCTCGGCCGATCGATCATGCGCACGATCAGACGCCAGGGCGTCATTATCGATGACCCAGAAATTACCGAGTACGTCGAGGGTATTGGGCATCGGCTCGCCGCCTACGCCAACGACGGCGATTACGAATTTCATTTCTTTGTGGTCGACGACCCATCGATCAACGCGTTCGCCCTGCCCGGCGGCTACATCGGAGTCCATACCGGCCTGATCGATGCAACCCGCAACGAAGACGAGTTGGCGGGTGTCCTGGCCCACGAGATTGCCCACGTAACCAAGCGGCACATCGCTCGTGCCGTGCATGCCAATTCACGGGCCAGTCTACTGAACCTAGCGACGATGCTCGGCGCGTTGTTAGCAGCGGCAGCGGCAGATGCCGGCGCTCAAGGCGCACAAGCCGCCGTTATGACCGGCCAAGCCTTATCGATACAAAACCAAATCGATTTCACCCGCGCCAACGAATACGAGGCTGACCGCTTTGGCGTACAGATTATGGCCGCGGCCGGTTTCAATCCGCACGGCATGGCCGACTTTTTCTCGGTAATGAGCCGGGAAGCGGGGCCATCGGCAGCGCGCGTGCCGGAGTTCTTGCGGACCCACCCAGTAACGAGCGCACGTATCGCCGAGACGCGCGGACGGGCCCGCGCTTACGTTGGCGAGGACAAGCCGGACTCACTGAGTTACGGGCTTACGAAGGTCCGCCTTGCCGCATTGCAACGCGAAGACGTCGATTACGGCGTGGCCTTCGACTCGGCCGGCTTGGAAGAGCCACTCGCGACCTACGGCGAGGCGCTGACGTTGGTAAAAGACGATCAACCGCACACCGCACGGCCGTTGCTCGAAGCGTTGGTCGAAAAGCATCCCGAGGTAATCGCGTTTCGAATAGCGCTCGGCCGCGCCGAAGCGCTTGATGACGACCGAGCGGCCGCGCTCGCCACGATGGCCGACGCTACCTCCTTGTTCCCAAGGAATGTGCCTCTAAGTGTCGCCTATGCCGAGATCCTCATGGCCTCAGGCAAACCGGACGTCGCCCACAACCTGCTGCTCGACTTGTTCAACAACGTGCCACCAACTCTGGACCAAGTTCGATTGATTAGCCAGGCCGCGATTGAAGCGGGCGCGACCGCGGAGGCGTATTACTACCAAAGCGAGTACAACATTATGCTGGGCGATCTGGTCGGATCGATCACGATGTTGCGCCGAGCCCTGGCCGTGCCCGACATCTCGACGGTTCAGCGCGCACGCTTCGATGCTCGCGTTGAACTCGTCTTTGAGTACCTCACCGACGAGCAGAAACGTCTTCTTGAGCAGCGCGCACAGACCGGCGCAATCGCAGCACCGCCGCGGCGCCGCTAGACTCGCCCAATACCATTCGCCAACGAGACACCCATGATGTTCAGGGCAGTGCACATTCCCCGCGTTATTCTTCTTATCGCCCTCGCTGTTTTGACCGGCTGCGCAGCAGCGCGCCCGCCGGGCGGTAAGTATTCCGAGGCGGACTACGATCCCTGGGAACCGTTGAATCGCAACGTCACGGTCTTTAACGATAGGCTCGATCGCTATGCGCTGCGACCACTCGCCGTCGGCTACCGTAAAGTGACGCCAACATTTGCCCGCAATGGACTTACCAACTTTTTCAATAACCTCGGTTACCCTGTTGTTTTTATAAATGATTTTCTTCAGGGAAAACTCGCCCAAGGCGGCCGCGATTTGGCCCGCTTCGGACTTAATTCGACCCTCGGTGTCGGCGGATTCTTCGACTTTGCGAGTCGCGTTGGTTTGGAGGCGAACAACGAGGATTTTGGGCAAACACTAGCCGTTTGGGGCGTCCCTGCCGGGCCGTACATCGTGCTGCCGTTTCTGGGCCCCGCCACGCTACGCGATGGTCCGGCACTCGGTGCCGGCTTTGCCTTGGACGGGCGCAATTTCCTCGGTGGCTCATCGCTGCAAGACAAGCTGCTGGTTCTTGACGTGGTTAACGCCCGTAGCAACCTGATCGCCGCTGAGGGGCTGTTGGCCGATTCGTTCGACACGTACATCACGCTTCGCGAGGCGTGGTTGCAGCGGCGTGAGTTTCTAATCCACGACGGCGACCCGCCGGCACCCGAGGACGAGTTTCTCGATGAGTTCCTCGACGAAGAGGACGAGCTTGAGGAATAAGCGCGTTAGGTCGGCCAGTCTGACGGCGTTTCGTCGGCGGCGATCGTCGGTTCAATAAAGCCGGTCCATCGCTCGCCGAGATGCAGCAGATCTTCGACTTCGGTCGCCCGAGCAATACGGCAGATCTTATCCGGCACATTGCGAAAACGTATTTCGCGAACCGAGTGATTCGCCCAGTTGATCCACTCAAGCAACAGCGCGAGTCCGGCGCTGTCTGTCCGGGTTACACCGGACAGATCGACGTCGAGCTCGGTGTGGTCTTCGAAGGCCAGTTCGCTCCGATCTAGGATGCCGCCTACCGTTGTAAACGTCATATCGCCGTGCAGCGCGAAGCGACCTTTGCCGAGGTCGCGCAGCTCCGGCTTAGCGGCGCGGCTACTCGTCATCGCTCGTCGGATCCTCAACGGCGCCGCTGGCCGCAACGACGTCAGAGTCGTCTTCGCTGGCGCCATCGCCAGCCGCGCCCTGCAAGCGCGAGATAACCGCATCGAGGCTGGTCGCGTTGATCTCCGCGGCAAGTTCGGTGCGAAAGTTGCGCACGTACGAAATGCCCTCGATCGTTACATCGTAGACTTTCCAACCCGCTTTGCGACGGACCAAGCCGTAATTGACCGGCACCGTGGACCCATCGTCCAATACGACTTCGGTCTTTACCGTGGCCCGTTTCGCGTCGGGCTCACCACGGAAGGGCAACACGGTCAGCCGGTCCTCATCGAATTGCAGAACGCCATCCGCGTATTTGCGCAACATCGCGTTATAAAACGCGTCGATAAATGCGGCGCGTTGATCGTCACTCGCAGAACGCCAGCTGCGCGCTAAGACCAATTGCGCTGCATAGCGCCGATCAAATCGGGGCTCCAGTATCCCATCGATCATTGCGTACAAGGCGGCACGGTCCGCTTCCAGTGCCGGACGGTTGTCGCGCAGTGCCGCGGCTAGCGCATCTGCAGCGCCAGTAACGACATCAACCGGGGACTCCTCGGCATGGCTGGTTGCGAAGCCAGCGGCCAGTGCAGCAGCTGCCAGCCAGGTAAATACTCGCCGGTTCATAGTCAATCCCCTTGGTTAACCAAAAATTTACCAATTAAGTTCTCAAGGACAATCGCAGACTGGGTAAATTCAATCTCGCCGCCGTCTTCGAGGAACAAATCCGAGCCACCAGGCTGCAAGCCGATGTACTGCGTGCCGAGTAATCCGGCGGTCAAGATGCTGGCATCGGAATCTTCCGGTATCTGCTGATAACGCGTGTCGATAGCCATCGTGACAACAGCATCGAGAATCTGCGGGTCGAAATCGATGGCCTCGATTCGACCGATCGTTACGCCAGCCATGCTGACCGGGGCGCGTACTTTGAGCCCACCGACGTTCTCGAAGCGCGCTGTAACGCGATACACATCGCTAGCGACCAGCTTGCTGGACGTTGTCTGCGTCGCCAAGAATAAAAGCGCTGCAAAGCCTAACGCGACGAACAAGCCGGTACTGATCTCAATCGATTTCGTTTGTTGCATGAGTCTAGTCTCCCCGTTTAGCCAACGGCGAAAGCGGTAATAATGAAGTCGAGGACAAGAATGACGATCGAGGTCAGAACGACGGTACGGGTGGTTGCACGACCGACACCCTCGGCCGTGGGGATCGCGCTGTAACCCTCCCAAACGGCCAACAGGCTACCGGCGACGCCAAACACAAATGCCTTAATGACACTCTCGTAAATATCTGAATTCTGTACAGTATCTTGCATCTGACCCCAGAACGCCCCGAGGTCTACGCCATAGAGCCCAACACCGACAAGATAAGCACCAAATATGCCGACCATGATGAAGATGGCGGACAGCAGCGGCATCGCGATAACCCCGCCAAGAAAGCGCGGTACGACGACGCGACGAATCGGATCGACAGCCATCATCTCCATGGCGCTCAGCTGGTCGGTCGCACGCATCAGTCCGATCTCAGATGCCAATGCCGTTCCGGCACGACCTGCGAACAACAAGGCCGCAACGACCGGTCCTAACTCTTGGATCAAGGCCAGCGCGACGACGGCGCCGAGCGCATCTTCGCTGCCGAACTGGGCTAGATTGCGAAACCCTTGTAACCCCAAAACGGCGCCGACAAAGAAACCGCAGACCAAGATAATGACCAACGATAAGGCACCCGTGTTGTACACCTGGTAAACGACCAAGCGAAAGCGATTTAGCAGGACCCGCGGAGTCGCCGCCAGCAAGCGCAGGAAAAACAACTGCAGCGCACCGAATGCACGCAGAAACTCTTCCGTATTGGCCCACAAATCACGCAACATGAGGCGACTTAGCTCTGTTCGTCGCCGCCAAGCAATTGCTCGGCGTAGTCTGGGGCCGGGAAATGAAACGGCACCGGGCCGTCGGCCATGCCGTTCATGAACTGCTGGACGAGGTCCGACGGGGTTGTGGACAGGTCCTCCGGTGATCCGGACGCGGCGACTTTACCGCCCGAGATCAGGAAACTTCGATCTGCCACGCTGCTGAGTTCAGCAACATCGTGAGAGACGACGATACTTGAGATGCCAAGCGCGTCGTTCATTTGCCGAACGAGCCGCACGATGACACCCAATGAAATCGGGTCTAAGCCGACAAACTGTTCGTCATAGATGATGATCTCGGGGTCCATAGCGATGGCGCGCGCC
>JBCDBO010000090.1:0-12460 GCA_039183535.1 Pseudomonadota bacterium
GATGTGCACGATGATGACCGCACCGGCCAATTGCTCCGCTTGCAGATCGCCGGCCACTTGCTGCATTGCCATCGTTTCAACGGCGTACGATTTACGTCGGCCCGCATGATTTGAAGAACTTAAATCGATCATTTCCCGGCAAACGCGGTGGCACCGTCACCGAACGAATTGCAGCGGCGCTGACCGACGCTGTAATTACTAAGGCGGATTACCTCATAGATATTCATGCCGGTGACGGTAATGAAGGTCTACGGCCAAGCTACAGCGCTTACTACGCGGAGGCCGGCGGCCCGGCGGTGATTCGCGAGTCGGAGCGGCTGGCGCGCGCGTTTGGCCTCGATTACATCGTGCTGTTTCGTGGCCAAGTGTCATCGCCGCAGCAAGCGATTTACACGAGCGCCCAAGCCGTCGCCAACGGTATTCCGGCCATTGATATTGAGTCCGGCGAGCTCGGTCGCCGCAGCGATGAATACGTGCGACCCATCGTCTCTGGGGTCTATAACGTACTGGCGGCGCTGAAGATGCTACCGGGCGCGGCGGCGACCGTAAGCGAGCCGCTTTACATTCGCGACCGCGCACGGGTCTACAGCGACCATGACGGTATCTGGTATCCCAGTGATCTGGTTCGACCCGGCGACTTCGTAACGACCGGACAGGAACTCGGCTACATCACCGACTACCACGGCAAGCGTTTGATGACGGTGGCTGCACCGGCTAACGGGATCTTACTGATCCGTTTCGGTTCGCCGCCGGTCAATCGCGGCGATAACCTTATCGTTATAGGTGCGGTCGACGGGCGATCATCCGCCGAGTCCAACTAGCAAAGCTGAGCGATTCTGAGCGGAATCGGTGCTAACGGTTTCCTCAAACGACAACGCTTGATAGCGTCCCAGGGTCATCATTACCGCCGAGTCTGTTATGCGCCTGCTAAGTTGTGCCACGTTGCTGTTCTCCTCACTGTGCATGGCACAAGAGGACTGGCCGGAGCTGACCGGTCCGTACCTCGGTCAGGAGCCGCCCAGCACAACACCAACCGTATTCGCACCGGGCCTAATTTCATTGGCCGGCGAGCGTGAACTCAACGCCGTGTTCTCGCCAAACGGTCGCATCTTCATGTTCACCCGCTCGATTGATGGGGTGTTCAAGATGTTTTTCACCTTCCAACAGGCCGATGGCACGTGGCAAGCGCCGCGTATGGCGTCGGTGTCTAAGACCTATCCGCAGCACCGTGACGCGGACATGGCCTTTTCGCCGGACGGTGGCTGGTTGTACTTTATCTCGGATCGGCCACTCGCCGGATATGCACTGGAGCGCTACAACATTTGGCGTAGCGAAGTTAGCGAGTACGGATTATTGACGCCAGAGCCGCTGGGGCCGGGTATCAATGGCCCGGATCACGAGTTATACCCGTGGCTAGTAGCGGACGGCAGTTTGTACTTTTCGGCGCAAAGAGACGACAGCGTGGGCGGCCGCGACAGCTACCGTGCGCAGTGGACAGACGGGGCCTTCGGGCCACCGGTGAATCTTGGTCCTGGCATCAACAGCGAGATGTTCGAGGGCGACATCTTCGTCAGTCCCGATGAACGCTATCTCATACACGTGAGTGCGGATCGCACCGATGGCTTAGGTGGCGCTGACTTGTACATCAGTTTTCGCCAAGCCGATGGAACGTGGGGAACCGGTATCCACATGGGCGATCGCATCAACTCTAGCGACGCAGATTATTGCCCGGCGGTGACGCCCGATGGCCGGTATTTCTTCTTCACCCAGGGTGACGACATCATGTGGGTGGACGCTAGCGTAATTGAGACCTACCGTTGACGCGCAGTGCCGCCGCTAGGCCAGTCCAGTCTCGATAACGATCTTGCCGTGATTGCTGTACTGCGTTCGCATGTAATCCCATGCCTCGGCGTAATGCGACCTCGGAAAGACGCTACCGAGGCTGCTGCTGAGCTTGCCAATCGCCGAGGTTCCGGATAGTACAGTGAGTTGTTAATACTTTTTCATAGACCACTGTTTATACTAATTAATTAGTGTATCGGTCATAGGTTGGTGAGTGCCGCTGCGCAGAATCGACCGCGCTGCCCCGTCAACAAGCCACTGTTGGTCCAGACAATCTGGCGCTCGCGTGGTGACGCTTTGGTTCAGTACCGACGGGTAACGGTATGCAACATTTGGCGTAGTTGCTCGCGTTCATCGCTCGTCAATCGAGCGTCGTCGAGCAGACGTTCGGCGCGCGGCATGTCGCGACGGGCGACGTTCATCAGCAATTGGCCGTAGGCTGTTCGCCGTGTTTGGTCATTCTTGATGCTTGCTACGAGACGGGCTTCGCGTTTGCCGGGATCGCGCAGTTGGCCGGCCATCGCCGTAATGACACTGTCGCGATCGTCGCCAGTGGGCATCGACTCAAGATAGTCCAGAACCTGCGTTGGATCAGAGGCTGCCATCCTCGCTAACGACGTGGTTATTGCTTGACGACGCGACTGCGCCGTGCGGATGTTCTCTGCCATTGCTAGCCCGGCCCACGGATCGTGCTCACTTTTCACTGCGGCAACTGCTACTAAGGCCATATCACGTGCCTTTACGGTCGGTAATTGTTGCGCGAGTTGCTCAGCATGGACGATATCGGTGGCGGCGGCACCGGCAATGACCTGCATGGTCATGGCATCGCGGTTAGTATCATCCGCCCAACGATTGACGAAATCGAGCGCTGCCTCGGGCGAGTCGCGCATCGCAATTGACTTCGCCACTTGTTGCGCGACGGCCGAGCGCTTCTCGGGCGCTAAGCGCGGCATCACCGTTTTCGCAACGTCCGGGTACTGCCCGAACAGGTACGCCGAATGCTCGGCAACATCGGCGAATCGCTCGTCGCTCAGTGTCATGACCCAGCGTGCCGCTGCGGCAGGATCGCGTTGCGTCCACCCCTGCAGCAATTGCCGCTCGGCATCCCGACGTCGTGTATCGTCCGGTAAGTCTGCCAGCAGTGCTGCGGCGGCTTCGGGGTTGCGGTACGACAAAGTGCTGAACACCGTCTGGATGCCGCGGCGCTGCGCGGTATCGCTGGCAAGAGCCAGTACGGTTTCGACGGCGCGTTGTGGATCGGACTCGGCGATGGTGCCTAACGCACTAAAAATCAGCGTATCGCCGTTCGGAATCGATTGCGCTTGTTCTTGTGCCCACCAAAGCGCCTTGTCAGGATCGTCCGCCGCGATGGCCCTGACAATAACGGCGCCAACCTCCTGCTTGGTTTGCCGGTCCGCGACACTATCAAATATGGCCAGTGCGGCATCCAGGTCCATCGCCGCGAGTTCGGCGATGGCATAGCTGTATTTAGGCTGGCTCCACAACCGCGCACCGTTAACATCAAAGTCGGCGAGCACACCCTTCGGGTCCGCGTATGCCAGCATCCGCTGAGCGGACGCTTTGTATTGGCGTTTGATGGCGGCGTTAGTGAACCGGTCTGTGTACGCGAGGGCGTTCTGTGGGTCTTGCTCTACGAGGTAATGGGCAAGCCAGGCGACCGTTTGCAGCTGCTTATAGCCGGGTGGTGTTGCATCAGCATAGGCAATCGCGGCGTCGACAGATCGATCCGCCAAACGAAACAAGTACAACGTTCGGATCAAACGGTCCGGTTCGATTCCGAGCGCCTCCTCAATGGCTAAGGTTCGATCGTTCCCGAGCAGTCCGGACGCCAGGTACAGGCTCTGTGCTGCGAATCGGCGCTGCGCGGATGGCAAGCTAGCCGCGGTTTGCACGGCTGCCGCAAAGTCCTGCTGCGCCCAGACTGCCCAAATGGTCTGTTCCAAGTATTCAGCGTCATCGACGGCGCCACTGCGGATAAGCGCAAGCGCCGACGGTGGATCCAAGTCAGTCAGTCGCTGTAACAGAATCGATAGCGCAACACGCCGTTCCGCATCGTTCTCGATTCGACCAGCATCGTAGATCAACAATTGAACGGCATCGGCGTCAGCCCGACCGGCCAGAACGTGGAGTGCTTCGCGGCGGGCGAACGCGGACGGCAAGCCCATCACGGTGCGAATGCCGTCTACCGCTGCATAGTTGTCGGCGCGAAGATCTTCGGCCGCGGCTGCGCTGATGCGTTGCTGGACGGCAATGTCGCGAACCGGCGGTGTACTTTTTAAGCCAACCGGTTTGACCGAAAACAGCAACACGGTGATGCCCGATCCGATCAGTGCCGATACGATCAGCGCGCTTGCGGTCTTGAGCACCTCACTACCTCCGGATTAGCTTGCCGGGACCTCGATAGTACTACCGCTTTGTGACCAAACGACGATGCGCTGTAACTGGGGTTTGAGCCGCTGCATAGGCAGACCTGACGGCTCGCGAATCGCATTAAAACTAATTTATTAGTTGACATACCCCATTGCTGTCGCGTTAACTGTCGAAACTACTAAGGAATTAGTTTATGGCCCGAAAACGAACAGCAGAGTTAACCGATGCCGAGCATCGAATCATGACGGTATTGTGGGCGGCTGGCGAAGCGACCGTCCGGCAGGTAACGGACGCACTCGATGCGGAGCATGGGTTGGCCTACACAACGGTGCTAACAACGATCGGCATCATGGCGGACAAGGGCTACGTCGAATTTCGTAAAGAGGGTCGGGCGCACGTGTACCGGCCATTGATCAGCCGCGAAGGCGCGCAGCGCAAAGCGTTGGGATCGTTGCTACTGGCGCTGTTCGAGGGCTCCGCGCAACAACTGGCGCAACGCTTGGTTGCCGATGAGCAATTGTCACTCGATGATATCGAAGCATTACGCACTGAATTAATTGAACGAACAAAATCGCAACAGGAGAATGAACAATGAACGCAGCGACGTGGCTTTGCGCGGCCGGATTACTGCTGGCGATCTCCGCCGCCGTCTCCGTTGCGGTGCTAATTGCCGACCGAGTATTGCCGGCACGTTGGGTCCGAGAGCGCCACGACGTCGCCGTCGTCGCGATCGTAACCATGCCGATCATCTTCTGGCTTGCGCTGCAGCCCGCGCCAGCATCAAACGCAGCATTCAACGTAGCATCGCCTGGTGGCACGCCAGACGTGAGTTCGGCACCCATGCCAACGATCGAGTCGCAGCGGCTGAATGTCGAACCAACGCAGGTAACGTCGGTCCAGCCGATGTCGTTTGCGCCGCTGGCTCTTGCGATTTGGCTCATTGGTGCCGTCGCCGGGTTGCTACGCACGGCGTTTGCACTGCGCTCGCTACAGCGACTGACCGACGCCTCCAGACGCGATCCGCGGTACTCGCAGTTGCGCTTGTCGCGCCCGATTCCGATTCGCGTGTCGAATGCGGTCCCTGCGCCGTTACTGGTTGGATTTTTTCGGCCGGTCATTCTTTTGCCGAACCGGGCTGCACCGGTACCCCAGTCCGTTCTCGAGCATGAAATCGCGCATGTCGTGCGTGGCGACGCATGGATTGCGCTCGCTGTACATCTAAGCCTTGTTTTCTTCTGGTGGTTAATACCATTACGCGTCGTGTTGCCGATCATTCACCGTACTCGGGAAATGCTGGCGGACAGCTACGCCGTCCAAGTCACTGGAGAGCCCGTGGCATTAGCACACGCGTTATTGGACTCTGCGGCCGCAACGCGACAAACACCGGCGCTTGCCTTGGCGGCCGCCAAGGAAGGCTCGATGCTGCGTGCGCGTGTTCGGCGTCTTAGCGACGCCTTGTATGCCTCTCCCGCTAGGAGTTGGTGTCGCCTTAGCACCGTTGTGCCAATCGTCCTCGTCGTGGCGTGGACCACAACGCCGCGGCTAGGCGAGGCGCAAGTGATCGCTCACGACGACGAGGCCGTTGTCATCGCGTGGACGGAGGACGACGATGACTCGCGCCTAACGTTGTATTCGGCGGCTCGCCATGGACGCTTGGAAGATGTGCGCCGTTTGGTAGCCGCCGGCGCCGATCCGAGCGCCGTTGCGCACGGTGATGGTACGCCGCTGATGGGTGCGATTCGCGGCGCTCATACGGATGTTGTTGACTATCTGCTAGAGGCCGGCGCCGATGTTAATGCCGTAGCACCCGGGGATGGAACAGCACTTATCGCCGCGGTTCGAACCGGCAAGTCGGCACTGGTTACGCAACTGCTTGCCAGCGGCGCGCAGCCCAATCTCGCGGTGCCCGGTGATGGCAATCCGCTGATCGTTGCCGCGCATAACGGGTATGAGCAGATTGTTGCCACACTATTGGCGGAAGGCGCTGATCCGAACGCGGCCAGCCCGAGAGATGGCAACCCACTGATCGCTGCCGCGTTAATGGGCAACGTCGGCGTTACGCGGCAACTGCTTGCGGCCGGGGCAGATCCGAACGGTTACGTCTATCGTGACGAAACACCGCTGATCAACGCAGCACAGCAAGGGCATTTGGATGTGCTCAATGTGTTAATCGATGCGGGTGCCGATGTGTCGTTAACGGTGGCGACACCGCCACACGACCCCGGTGGCGCTTTCCGTTCGCCGCTGAGCGAAGCAGAGCGCAATGGACATTCGCACATCGTCAAGCGCTTGAAGGAACTTGGCGCTGAACACGCGGTGCCGGCGGACGACTAGTATACGCGGCAACGAGACTGTGCGAGGCCTATTGTGTGGGTCTCGCAAAAAGATTGAGATCGAAATCAACGAGCTCGAAGCCGGCATCGTCTGCGACTTGGCGCAAACACGCCTCAATCGTCGAGCTATCACACGCGATAATTTCGCCGTTCGCTCGGTTGATGACGTGAATCGGTTTTTTGCCGCTAATTTTCTCAAAGCGTGCGCGGTCGTCCCCGATATCGAAGCGGCGAATCAGATTGTGCTGTTCGAGCTCAGCCAGTATCCGATAAACCGAGCTTAGCGAGACTCGGCGAGTTCCTGCGTTGACCGCCGCATCAATGTCATAAACATCGGGATGATCGGTCGCAGCATCCAGTACTTCGCAAACTTTTTGGCGGCTCCAGGTTGGGCGTAATCCATAGGAACTCAGCTTTGAAAACAGTGAATCGCCCGCATCGTCCGTTACGAAAGCTGCTTGAGGTTCGTTCATTCGTACTCCGTTACCGTCGGTGTTGGTGGGAAACCAACTAAGGCGTCCCGCCGCACCGACTCGCGGACCTAGACAGCCACGGCGGCGTATTGCTCCGCAGCAACTAACATCCGGGCGCCGGGCAGTGCCAACACCGTTTGTACATTGACCGTTGCAACAATCGGTCTTACTTATAAGACGCTTTCGAAGGCCAATTTCCACCCCTTTGTTGAAAATTTTTTTCGGAGTGGGGCGGAGCGGCTTGGCTATCGCAATGCGATGCTCGTCAACGAGGATTGGCTAGTACCTCTGGTGCTGGGTTGCTCACTGGCGAAACAACGGCCACAAGCGTCCGGTGCGTGCGCTGTACTCGGCATACTGTTGGCCAAATCGATGCTGCATCATCGCTTCTTCACGCGGTACACGAATGAGGTACATCAGCCAAAACGCGATAAGCCCGCTCGGGCCAACGATCCAGTTTTGCAGTAGCAGCGCTTGAGCGGCAAAGACAAAGAAGATCGCTGTGTACATCGGATGGCGAATTCGCTGGTAGATACCGTGTTCGATTAGCGTGTGTTCTTGGCGAATTTCGAGCGTGACGCTCCAATTGCGACCGAGATCAGCATGGCTACGCCAAAACAACCATGTACCAATGACGTTCAGCACAACGCCTGCAATGGGTACGGTGATGGGAGCGCTGTAATTCGCAACGCTCAACACACCGGTAGCGAGGTGCAATGCGGGACCGAACGAGCCGCCCAGTAAAACTAAACCGAGTAATACGTTCTCTGTTGCCGTCTGCCGAGACTCAGTTATGGTATTGGCTTTATTGGCTTTTTCATGCGGCGAGCGGATGATGGTCATCGCGAATCCGCCTAAGACCCAAACTAACGAGCCCCAGCCGTTTATTGGTACCCGCCAAATGATTACCGCCGCTACTGCCAGAAACAGAAGGCCAAAGACGACCTTGAATGCTTGTTGCATCAACTAACTACCTCTTAGCGTCCCCTTGTTTTGAACGCGACGGCAAACGCGGTCGGTGCGCAGCACGTCTTCGGTGGCGGTCGGACTCCGTCACCCGCAACCCTAATTAAGCGTACCCTCGATCGTCAATTTATGGACCTGCATACACGGCGCAACAAACGCGAGTCCGCGTCACGTCGGCCGTTGTCCGTGACGGTCCGTCCGGTTTGGCAAGACGAGCGGGAGTGGCAGAGCCTCGTTGCGTTGCCCAAACAACAGGGCGGCGTGTGCGACGTTAAAACGTCGCAGGCCTAAGGACTCAGCTGACCTGCTGAGCGCTGGATCCTGCGAATACTCTATGTCGCCGTAACGTCAGCGCGTACGTGTCGCTTGCCTTGCTCGGCGGTACGCAGACGGTGTCATGCCAGTTTGCGCTTTGAAGCTACGGTTAAACGGACCCAGTGAGGCAAAGCCACACTCCAGCGCAACGGCTAAGATCGCTTGGTCTGACCGCGCCGGGTCTGCCAAAAGCGATTTGGCAGCGCGTATTCGGTACGTATTTACCATCTGATTGAAATTACGATAGCCAAGATCGTGAACGATGCATTGGCTAACTCTGTACTCGGCCTGCTCCAACATCGCGGCCAACTCCGCCACCTTCAACTCTGAATTGCGAAAGGCCTGCTGATCCACCAAGGATCGCTCAATCGCCTCAGCCAGAGCCGGTTGGCTGGCTGGACGATTGCTAGGGATGCATTTCTTTGGCGCCGAACGCAGTGGATGGAAACACCGAAACCGAAACGCCGCGGCGGCGCCGACCAACGCGATCGTGGCCAAGGCAGCCTGGGCGGCAGCCTTCTCGGCGCTAAACTCCGGTAAATCTACAACGATGGACGCAGCTACGAGACTGAGGTGACCACCCACGAAGTACCGCCGAAACCACTGCTCCTCCGTGCTGTGATCGCGACCATCAAACGCCTCGACAACAGTCAGAATCAATACGGCTGAACCTAACAGCACTTGGAGGTGACCAAGGTAGCCCAACCACCCAGTAGTCGCACCGGATCGATCGATATAGCGAATCAGGCAGACCAAAAATAATGCGCCGACGAGCACCAACGGCCACGTGGCCCGCGTTGGCTGCCGCTGAAACAAGGCGCGGGCGAATAGCCATGCAAAACCGCACGGAACGAGGCCGACTACGTGCAATAGAACGCCGAAAAATGGAACCTCGCGTCCAATTGCGAATTCAATCACAAATGCGCTAATAGATATCGTGAAGGCGAGCCAATACCACGTTAGTAAAGGCTGCGGATCGTCTGGGCGTCCCGCCGGATGGTGTGCAAAAGGCAGTGGCCAGTTCGTCACGTTCAGCATTTCTTCGCCTCAGGACTCATTTGGAAACGGCTCGTCGTATTCAGCAAGGCTTTCGCCGTGATTCGCTCGCCGATTTACGAATCGGCGAGATCACCGAGCATTATCAAACGACGATAGGTCGGTCTTCGTTACCCGGTCTCTTCATGCGATACCCTAAATTTACCGAGCAACTCGGTCAAATCTTGCTGCATCGGGCCGCCACTGGTTGGTTTGCTGTTGCGGCTTTCGGTCAGTGTGCGTTTATCGGCTTCATTCTAGTGTTCTACGGGACACGAACAGCGAGCGGGAACTTCTCGCGCTGGAACGACAAGCCGCTTATTGATGGTTACATCGCAGACGATTCCGTCGGAAATCTTATGTTCATCAGCCATGTGCTTCTGGCCGCACTGGTAACACTGACCGGTCTGGTGCAACTGGTGCCGGTCGTGCGCAAGCGGTTGCCCAGTATCCATCGGTGGAGTGGGCGTGTTTTTCTATCGGTGGGCCTTTTTCTCGCGGTCGGCGGTATCTGGCTGGCCTGGATTCGAGGGACGCGACTGTCGTTCATATCGGCATTCTCAACGACGGTTAACGGCGTTTTGATCGTACTGTTTGCAGTCTTGGCATGGCGCTACGCGCGCAGGCGGCAATTTGCCGCCCATCGTCGCTGGGCGCTGCGAACGTTTATGGTGGTCAGTGGCGTTTGGTTCATCCGCATCGGTTTGATGGGTTGGATCATCGTTAACCAAGCTCCACGCGGAATGAACGGGACGTTGTCTGGCCCCGCTGATATTGCGATAACGTTCGGGAGTTACCTGATACCACTGGCCGTGTTGGAGTGTTACTTGCGCGCGCAGCGCCACGGCGGTGCTCTAACGACTGTCGTGACGACATTGCTAATCGTTGCCAGCACGCTGTTCACGGCGGTTGGTGTGTTCGGGACCATCACACTAATGTGGTGGCCACACGTCGTCTAATACCGTGCTTGCGCCGATTCCGCTTGCGTTCAAGAAACGCCGCTCGTCTATATCGCCTGCTGCGAGGTGGAGGTTGCGTAGACGTTCGTTGTTTGGGCGGCGATGAGCTGTTCCGGCCGGTGGATACCAAAGCCTTGCGCGTAATCGGTGCCGAGCTCGGTAACAATCGCCAATGCTTCTTCCGTTTCGACAAACTCGGCGACCACCTTGACGCCCAGTGCATGTGCAATGTCGACAATTGATTTAACGAAGATGCGATCGGTTTTATTGGCAGCGATATCGCGGACGAATTGGCCATCAATCTTGACGTAATCGACGTTCAGTCGCTTCAAGTAATCAAACGATGACAGGCCGGAACCAAAGTCATCGAGCGCAAACAGACAGCCCAGTTCTCGCAGGTCTTCAATGAGTTGGGCCGCCGCGTCGATCTGGCGAATCGCGGTCGTCTCGGTAATTTCGAAGTTGAGCGATCCCGGTGGAAGCTGAGCGTGCCGAATCAGTGCGGTCACGTCGCGGCAAAAGCCACGGTCGTTGATGCTCGCGCCCGATAAGTTGACCCAGTAGCCACACAGCGTCGAACGTTTGCCGTGGTGATCTTCTTTGAGCATCTCGGTAACCCGATTGACGACCCAATAGTCGAGCCGAACCTGCAGTCCGAATCGTTCAGCGGCCGGTAGAAACGCAGCCGGTGGTATCAATTTGCGCGTCGACTGGTCTTTCATCCGTAACAAGATCTCAAATCGATCACCATCAACGGTATCGGGCCTGAGCGACGTTATCCGTTGCCCGAACAGTGCGAAGCGATCGTTATTGATCGCATAGTTGAGCCTATGCGCCCAGCGCATCTCGCCGCGCCGCTCGTGAACAATATCGCTCTCATCGCCAACGAGGTGAACGCGATTGCGACCCGATTCTTTGGCGGCATAGCAAGCAGCGTCGGCGAGTTGCTGCACCTCGTCAATATCACTAACAGCTGGGCTGATTCGGACGAGTCCGATACTAACGCCGATCCGAAATACTTCGGACTCCCAGTAGAATTCGAGCGAGTCGATCGCTCTGCGGACGCGCTCGGCGCGTTGCATGGCTATCGATTCCTTGTTTGTCGCTACGATCAGCGCAAACTCGTCGCCACCGAGCCGGGCGACCGTATCGTGTTCGCGATTGCAGCTGACGATCGCCTCGGCGGCGAGCTTGAGTAAATCGTCGCCCGCCGCATGGCCACAGGTGTCGTTGACGACTTTAAAGCGGTCGAGGTCAAGGAACATCAGATAAGGCATCTGCTCCGGTGCGCGGCTCTGATCGATCGTTTCTTTCAGTCGTTGCGCAAAGGCACGACGATTCAGCAGACCGGTCAATTCGTCGTAGTTCGCTTGGTAGCGCAGTTGATCGGTTAGCGCGCGACTTTCGGTAACGTCATTCGCCATTAGCAACACGTAGTGAAGGTCACCATCGGCGTTCGTGACGGGCGATAAGGAAAAAGCAATTTGCCGCGTCTCCCCGGTATACGACAGGCAGCGAATTTCCTTACTGGGATTGATGCTTGTGTCGGCGACGAAGTCGAAGAAGAATTGGACAAACGGTTCTCGTTCATGCTCCGCCACGACGTCGAGCAGGACTTCTTTCTCCTCGGGCATCGACTCCGGCCAGAACATTGCTTTGAGCTGCGGATTGGCATCGAACACCATGCCGTCAGTACCGATCAGTGCCATGCCGATGGGGGCGTTTTGGTACGCCTGGTGGAATCGCGCTTCGACATCGGCGCGGAGCGCATCGGACTTTTCGCGTTCACGGACCTCTTCTTGCAGTCGGTTATGACTGTCTTGCAAAGCTTGTCGCGCTTGTTCGATAGCGTGTGTACGCGCATCGACTTCGGCGCGCAGACGCTGATTACTTTGCTCAACCTGATGCACGCGAAAGTCTAAGATGCCACGGCCCAGCAGCACCAAAGCAATTGCGGCGACTGCGATAAACCAGGGCGATTGCCAGAACGGCGCAGGAACGCTCAACGACCATTCGGTGGGTTGACTCCACAGGTTACCTGCACTGCGGGCGCGCACCTCAAACGTGTAGTCGCCCGCCGGTAAGCTTGCGAATTTGATGGTGCGGTTGGTCGTTGGCTCGCTCCAGAGATCGCTCTCGCCGCGCA
>JBCDBO010000091.1:0-12023 GCA_039183535.1 Pseudomonadota bacterium
ACACAGTGCGAAAACAGTGGCAAATATCAGATACCAAACGAGCCAGTCGCGAACGCTCCAGCGGATCGAGTCCCATAAACTCTGCTCAAAATAGAAATAGAAATGCAGCGATTGGCTGGTACTGAGAACGAGCCATGCTCCGAACAACCAGAGCGGTACCTGCGCTAACGAAGCGGTCGATCGAGCGTGCAGTTGGCTAAATGAGATCACAAGTTATCCACGGGCGTGGCCGCTGTTGACGTCCGAACGCTTTCTACTCTCAAATTAACTGGCAGCATGTGATCGTTAGCTTTGATTACCAAAGGCCGCGTTAGTTGCGCGGCTAAAGCTGTGGGACTTTATTGCCTTCACTCGCATTGCTGCCAGCTACGAAAATACTTTCGACGCATCTGGCGCAACTGCACTGGGTAGGCTACCTACGCTTAATACATACCCCAGAACAGCGGCGCCCGAGTAGCCAACAACCGGCGTCGGGTAGTTGCCGATAAGAGCCGCTGCGATTACAGCAAACCAGGTCGCAGCGAATAGGAAACAAACCCGTCGATCGGTACCTTGCTGCCAAACGCCTGCAAACCCGGGAACCACGAGCAGCACCAAACCACAGACTACCGCAACACCAATACCCAAACTGACGCTGAAGGCATTGAAAACCACGTCTTCGACGTACGGCATTGCCGGTAATGTATCGGGCTGGAGTAGCGTAGCGGCAAAAGCCGCAATCGCTGCCGCCAGCGCAATGAATACTTGGCGATTCGGATTAAGCACCGTATGAGCACTGAGTGCAAACACCAAGGCACCCGCCATACCGCGATCCGGTTGCAAGGCCAGCCCGAGCGCAGCAAAAAGTATCGCCGCTAGCGTTACCGCACTAGGCGCCCTAGCAAAGCTAACGACTATGAGCGGCAGAAAGACAAAACTTGGCTGGACAGAAAGTCGCCCGAGTGAGAGCCAGCGTGATGCCCCTGAGAATTCGGGCCCGACAACAGCTGTTACCACGAGCACGAGGGCAATCAGCGGGATTCCGAGCGTTATTAGTACCGAACTAACCCATCGCAGTAGACTGCCCAACAGGACTCCAGCGATACCGAGTGTGAACGCAGCCACGTTGATCGCGAGGTATTGGCGGGGCGCACCAGCGACACCGAGATAGATAAGACCAAGCAACAGCGAACAAACGCCACAAGCGAAACCTAACCGCTGTGGACTAAGCCGGTTAGACGATTCGCGCTTGCTGTTTGATAGTTGCGACGTATCTGAGTGATCGGTCATTGCTATAAGTCTCAAACCAAGGCGAACCCTGCTCTTTCTCGATAATACCTAGTCGCTGCCGTACCAATCGTGCTGCGTCGGCGATCAGTCCGGAGCCACGGTTGCGACGAACGCACCGCTGCGCGCAAGTTCGATGTCGATCATTTGCTCATCAATCGCCCACGTCCACATCGTGTGGCGTGGCCGCCCGCGGTCAGCCGCCAATGCGAACACGCGGCCTTGCGATGTGAATCGGGTCTTCGGCGTTGGCAACGGCGCTTCATATGCGGCATCGGGACTGACGATGGTCCACCCGGCTTTGCGCAGACCCCTTACGAGATCATCGGCGTAGAGCGCTGCCAAGTCGTTTTCGTGCAGTAACAAGACGTGTACGGGCGACTCACCCAGCGTTTGTACTGCGATACTGTCGTAGTACTCGGCGACGTAGAGCATCATGCGTACATACAACCTGCCGAGCTTGTCGTAGTCGATCGTATGACTGGCGGCAATCGCGTCCTGGAGCTTGGCATCGACGTACCAATCGTAGTTATCGACGGTGACATAGCCATTGACCAAATTGCGTTCCGCGAGCCCTGCAGCAAGTTTGGCAATTTTCTCGGGTGACCTGCCTTCATCCAGAAACGGAAATCGAAACCAGTTGCGTCGGTTGTCGAATGGCGCCAATAGAGACTCGGCCCGATCGATATCGGCCAGGTAGTCAGTTACGTCGGTCTTGTGTGCCCAAGGGTGCGTGTCGGTGTGGTTGGC
Source organism: Pseudomonadota bacterium (assembly GCA_039183535.1). GTDB lineage: Bacteria > Pseudomonadota > Gammaproteobacteria > Steroidobacterales > Woeseiaceae > JBCAXA01. The sequence goes on from JBCDBO010000091.1 coordinate 2,017, forward strand.
GATGAGGTGACCGGCCGCCGCATAGCGATCGATCCGCTCGTGACCATCGCTCTGCCCGGTAAGCCCACGGGTCGTGACAAAGAACGCTACCGGGCCTGCTTCGACATCCGCGAGCGCTTTAATAAGCTCAGTAGCACGCTCCTCGCCCGTGAAGAGCTGCCCGTCCGCCCGCGGCGCGTCATCGTAGGTGATTGCGATTCTTTTTTGCGCAAGCGCTGAGTCGACACCAACCCCAGTTAAGACTAGGGCAATCACGATGGTGGTCGCATGACGTTTTGGCATGGCGTGCTATCCGAGGATTCGAGAAACCCAAGAGTCTAGATCGAACACCGAGCGAATGCTGCGGTCCGCGCAAAACCTGGCGACACCAATCGCAGTACAAACGCCATAGTCCTTTTGCACGGACCCATCGTTACGCCTATCGCCAGATCGGTGTTGCGCGATGCTATTCTTGCGATCAACACGTCGGCCAGAGCCTGCCAATGAACAAACTCCTGTCGAATGCCCGTAACGGGCTGTTTCTCGTCGTATTTGCAGCGTCCGTGACATCGGCCGACGAAAAACCAGCCGAAGATGCGGCTCAGCCGATCCCGGAACCAGTGACCTTCGTCACCGAGCACCGTGGCAACTTCAACGGTCAAAGAATTGACTACACGGTTACGGCAGGCGAGCTCTACCTCAAAGACAAAGACGGTAAACCGAAAGCGTCCTTTTTCTCGTTCGCTTATGTCGCAAAGAACGCGGGCGAGAATCGACCGGTCACGTTCGTTTGGAACGGTGGCCCAGGCTCGTCGTCGGTGTGGCTGCATATTGGAACACTCGGGCCGAAGCGCATCTCTGTACCCAGTAATGCCGAGCGTGCCGGCCTGCCGCCGTTCGATGTGCGAAACGCACCTGAGACAGTCCTCGATGTCACCGACCTTGTGTTTGTAGACCCGGTAGGTACTGGATTTTCCAGGCCACTGGGTAAACACGAAGGCAAGGAATTCTGGGGGCTTGTTGAAGATGCGACGTCGGTGTCGGCGTTCATCCGCGAGTGGATAACGGTGAATAACCGCTGGAATTCGCCGAAGTTCTTGCTGGGCGAGAGTTTCGGTACGACCCGTGCCGCCAAAGTCGCTTTGATGCTCGAAGACGACATGAACATCGGGTTGAACGGCATCGTGTTTGTGTCGCAAGCGCTCGACTACCAAGGCTCAACGCCGTACGTCGACCACAACCTGGTGTCCTTCGTGACTTACCTGCCAACGATGGCTGCGGCAGCGCATCACCACGGTCGCGTCAATCCGGTACCGGAGAGCCTCGAACAGTTCATGATCGATGCGCGCGCATTCGCAACCGACGAGCTGCTGCCGGCCTTGTGGAAAGGCAACACGATCAGTGATTCTGAAGCACGCTCAGTCAGTGACCGCCTGAGTTATTTCTTGGGCATTTCCACCGACTATATCGACCGGGCGAATCTTCGGGTTGACGGTCGCCGCTTTGCGAAAGAGCTGTTGCGAGACCAAGGCCTGGCCGTCGGTATTGCCGATGCGCGTTACACCCGCGATGACATCGATGACCACGCCGCCGAACCGGAAAGCGATGCATCGAGTGATGCACTGGCGGCACCGTTCACCAGCGCGATGATGAGCTATTTGCGATCGGATCTTAATGTCACGCTCGAGCGCACGTACCACGTGTCGGGGATGGATGGGCTTAGCCGACAATGGCGTTGGCGTCCTGTCTCCGATGATCAGGGCTGGGAGCCGACCTACGTTAATACCGCGCCGGACTTAAGCGAGGTTCTGCGTAAAAATCCGTCCTTGAAAGTACTGGTCGCGTCGGGTTATCACGATTTGGTTACACCGTTTTTCGATGCTGAGTACACGATTAATCGGCACGGCATCAATGCCGATCAAGTGCAATACACCTACTACGTGGGTGGCCACATGATGTATGTCCACGAGCCATCGCGAACGGAACTGTTGGCCGACATTCGCGCGTTTATCGACGCGCAAACGAAAACGAACTGACGCGACCAACGTAGCGAGCTCGTGAGCGACCAAAAGTCTGTAGCGACGCGTAAAGCGCAGTCCGATGCCTTAGAGCGATTACGCGACAGGACCGATGAACTCGAGTTGATCATTTCGAGCTTGACGATCTTCGCGTTGGTGTCGGTACCCGGGTGGCTGTTTGACCGGATTGCGGATAGCTACACACACCTATCAACCAGTCTCGTCATCGCGGGCATGTTAAGCACAACGTTATTGGCCGGCGCCTGCTACGGCCTTGCCGCGTGCTTCGTGATCCATCTAATGGCGCGCTCTTACTGGGTAGGACTGATTGGCCTGCGCACCGTTTTCCCGGATGGCATCAATTGGAGTAAGACACCCGGGCTCGGACCGCTGAGCCGTCGGTATTATCAGGACACGCTGCCCGATCTCGATACGATCATCAAGAACACCGACAAGTTGGCATCGTCGTTGTTCGCCGTGATTAGTATGCTAACGCTCATCGTGCTGTGGTTCGGTACGATCTTAGTCGTTGTTTTGGTCACCACAGGGGCCATAGGCGCCAGTTTTGGGCTGACGAACGCCGGTATTGGTGCTGGAACACTGGCGCTACTGATCGTATTCCTCGGCGCTCCCGTTCTGGTCTACTTGCTCGATGCGCAGTTAGCGGCGCGAATACCCAGTCTTGGTGACAATCCGCTTTTTGGACGCCTGATACGATTACTGAGACGGGTCGCTGGGCTTGCTTACCCGCAGCGCTTGGTTGTGCCGGTGCAGCTAACGCTGCAGAGCAATACGCGGCCGGTTGTCTTCTATATCGCGTTGGTCGTCAGCATTTCCGTAATTGTGTCGGTTGGCAATGTCAGAGCGGCTGCGTGGCGAAACTTTACTGTGTCCGACGAGTTTTCGTACCTCGATATCGACGACGTTCGTGGTGGTTTTCGGAGCACTTATTACGAGGATATGTCGAGTCCGCTAGATCGTTTGCGCGGCTGGCCGCGCATCGACAGCTTCAATCAAAGCGGTAGTTTCGTCACCGTGTTCTTACCGTACCAACCAATACGCGACAATCTCGTCCTCGATCAACTGTGCAACACGCCGACGGGTAACGAAGATGTAGAAGGGCCGTCCCGGCCCGATAGTAGCAACAACGTTGGCAGCGGACGTGGTGATCGCGGCGAGGACGCCGCTCCTACATCAAGGGTTGGCGCTGACGGAGCAGTCGATAGCATCGATTGTCTGCGCCGGCTGTGGTCCATCAGTATCGAAGGCAAACCGGTCTCGATGGCAGCGTTCATGCCAGCCGAGCGTGCCGATATCGGTATGCGCGGCTTGGTTGGCTTGGTACCGCTATCCGGACTCAAACCTGGTCTTAACCGAATCGAAGCCGTTTGGAACCCGAGCGCCGCGGACGAGGCCGCTGTGCTCGATGACCGCTACAACCAGGTAAACGACCGCTACATTATCCCGATCGCATTCTCGCCTACGTTCGAAGCAACGTTGAATTCCAACCAGTAGTCGAAAAACCCCAGGCAGAAATACGTAACCACAAAATACACAGCCATCACCAACGGCAAACAAAGCTGTAGGAGGGCCGTCCCCGGCCCGATCGCGGCAGCGGTTCTCGCCGACGCGGTTATCGCAGCGGGGACGCCGCTCCCACACCGGGGTTGGCGAACGAAGCTGTAGGAGGGCCGTCCCGGCCCGATGGCGGCAACAGCTACTCGTATCGAAGCGCCATAACAGGCCGTGCCGTAGCAGCGCGAGACGCTTGTACGGCAATCGTGATCCAGGCAACGGCCAATGCTGCGAAGGCGCTAACGATGAACAGCCAGGCCCATTCGGCGAACGGTGCCTTGTAGACAAACCGATTCAACCAGTCGCTCATGAAATAGAACGCGGCCGGCCATGCGATCACATTGGCGAGTAGCACAAGACCGGTAAAGTCGCGGGTCAGTAACAACACGATGTCGCGCACACTCGCACCCATGACCTTACGAATGCCAATTTCCTTCGTACGCCGCTCGGTCGTGAATGAGGCCAAGCCGAATAACCCAAGCGTTGCGACGAAAATCGCGAATGCCGAGAACATGCCGAACATCTGCGCTTGGCGCTGCTCGCTGCGATAGAGCGCCGCGAAGTTATCGTCCAAGAACTCCCAGGAGACTGGGTTGGCCGGTAGCATCCGGGCCCAGACGTCCTCAAGGTGTTGAATAGCCGATGTTGGATCGCGCGCATCGACTTTCACCGATAACTGTCGGTTGTAAACCGGATTAGGTTCGGCATACAGGGTTGCCTTCATTTCGTTGTGCAGCGACGCGAAGTGAATATCCGGAATAACGCCGACCACTTCCCGCTCGATGAATTTTTCGGTACCGCTGCTGGTGAGCTGGCGCAGGATCTGGCCAACGGCTTCCTGCGGGCTCCAACCGAGACGCCGTGCCGCCGACTCATTCAAAATGGCTGCGCCCTGAGTTACCGGCTGCTCATCCGTTGGCATTTCGATGCGCCGCTCATTCTCGCGAAAGCTTCGGCCCGCGAGAAACTCGACGTTATAGTGATCGAACCACTGGTAGTCGACTTTGATATCCGAGATGCCGACCATCGACTCGTCGGTTATTTGTTCATCGCCACGGATATAGACGCCGCTGTCGAGATTGAGCATGCCCGGCACGCGCGATGAGTAAACGGCCGATACGATGTCGGGATGCGTCTCCAGCTCGACCTTCAGCGGTTCGTAGGTTTCCCACAACGGTGCGAAGAACGGCAAAGGCAGCACTATGTTATTGGCTTTGTCGTAACCGAGATCGATATTGCGTACGTACTGCATCTGCATCATCACAACACCGGTCGCGATCAGCAACGCGATCGATGTCGCGAACTGAAATACGACTAAGCCCTTTCGCAACAAGCCGCTGTTACCACCGGTCGCTTGCCCCTTCAGCACCTCAACTGGGCGAAAGTGCGACAGATAGAACGCCGGGTAGCTACCAGCGAACAGTCCAACGACGACGACACCGACGAGTAATACGCCAAGCGTCTCGGGATTAGCCAGTGAGAACGACAACGGTAATTCAAGGAACGCTGCGAAAAATGGCAGCGCTAGCTCGACGATTGCGACGGCCAGTAACATCGCCAGCGCGACCAGCAACGTCGACTCACCGAGGAACTGGAAGATCAGCTGACCACGGGTCGCGCCAACGACCTTGCGGATGCCCACTTCCTTGGCACGCTGTGTCGAGCGCGCTGTCGTTAGGTTCATAAAATTGATGCACGCGATCAGCAAGATCACGAGCGCGACCGCTGAAAAGGTGTACACCGTTGCGAGGCTCCCGTTCTCACGCCATTCAGCGTCACGATTCGAGGTCAGATGAATGTCCGTTAGTCGTTGTAAATTGAGTGCATTGCTGTCGCTTCGACCGGCTCCCTGGTGTTTATCGATAAACGCCGGAAAGCGAGATGACAAGTCCTCAGGCGCATAACCCTCTGGCAAGCGCAGGTAGGTGTAGTAGTTGTTGCTACCCCAGTTCTCAAGCGCTGTCGGCCCCATCATTAACGGTATTGACCGAATCGATAACAACATCTCGAAGCGCATGTGCGTGTTGCTGGGTAGATCCTCGATGACGGCAGCGACGGTGGCTTCGGCCTGACCCATGAACACGGCACGGCGCCCAATGGGGTTATCCGTGCCAAAGTACTTCTCAGCGGCACTGCGTGTCAGAACAAAATTGGACGGATCTTCGAGCGCGGTCGCGGCGTCGCCGTGTAAAACCTCGAACGCAAAGAACTCAAAGATGTTGGGATCGGCGATTGCCACATTCTCCGCCATGAACTGTTCTTGATCGACGCTCATGCCGACATCGCCAGCGCCGAGCGCCCGTGTGTAGGCTTCGATCTCTGGGAAGTCCTCCGCCAGCAAGGGCCCGATCGGTGGGGCAACGGCCGCGAGACGAAGGTTGTTCGAGAAAAAGTCGCGGGTCACACGGTAGGTGCGGTCGGCGTTGTCCCACTGCTTATCGAACGATGACTCGTACTGCACAAATACGGTGATAATGATGCAGCAGGCAAGGCCGATCGCGAGACCGATAATATTGATCGCGCTAAACAGCGGGTTGCCGACGATGTTGCGCCAGGCGATTTTTAGGTAGTTACTAAGCACGCCGCGCCTCCTGAACTGAGGTCACGTTTTCGGTCAGCACTCGACCATCGAGCATATGCACAACCCGGCTGGCATGGTCCGAGTGACTAGGGTCGTGCGTCACCATGACGATCGTCGTACCGTCGGCGTTAAGCTGATTCAATAAATCGAGCACTTCCTCGCCGTTGCCCGTATCGAGGTTACCGGTTGGCTCATCGGCCAGTATCAGGCTGGGTTGGGTAATAACCGCACGCGCGACGGCAACACGTTGCTGCTGCCCGCCGGAGAGTTGCTGCGGTCGATGGTTAGCACGGTGCGCGATACCCATACGTTCTAAAACAGACTCAGCCAGCTCGCGTCGCTCGCGGCTCGGCATTTTTTGATAGAGCAAAGGCAGAGCGACGTTTTCGAGAACGGTCAGTTCGTCGATCAAGTTGAAGCTCTGGAAAATAAAACCGATGTTGCGCTTACGGATATCGGCAAGCTTCGCCTCGGCATAGTTTGCGACATCGTCGCCTTGGAATCCGTAGCGACCCGACGTGGGTGTATCGAGCATGCCCATAACATTTAGCAGCGTCGATTTGCCGCAGCCGGATGGCCCCATGATGGCGATAAACTCGCCATTGTTGATCTCAAGGTTAATGCCACTTAGCGCAGTGGTTTCGACGTTACCGGTACGGTACACCTTGTTTAGGTCGTGCATCTCAATCATGACGTCTCTCTCGAGGTTCAGTTTTGTTCGATCAGTAGGCGCTCGACATCCTGGAAGCTCGCGTACGACGACACGACGACGCGTTCTCCCGGCTCGAGGCCATCCAGTACTTCAATAACATTGGTGTTGCGCCGGCCCAGCGTGACGTTGCGACGGCGCGCAGCTTGCTCGCCAGGCTCCAAAACAAACACCCAAGCGCCGCCGGTGTCGTTGTAAAACGAGCCGTTGGCTAGCAGGACCGCTTTTGCCGTTGAGTCACCGAGCGCTAAGCGCAGTTGCAGCGTCTGGCCCCGACGTACATTCGCCGGCGCCGGGCCGAGGAAGCGCAGGTCAACTTCAAATTGCGCGGCGCTGACCTCGGGATAGATCTTGCTGATCTCCAAGGTGAAATCCTCGCCGTCCACGCTTAACGATGCACGCTGGCCGACGCGCACACGGTTTAGGTAGAACTCATTGACGAATGCGACAGCCTTGAAGCGGTCGACGTCATCGATCTGGCCCAGGCGCTCACCGCGCGCTTTCGACTCGCCAAGTTCGGCGCTCAACGACGTTAGGCGGCCGCTGCGCGGCGCCCGAATCAGCAAGTTGTCGAGATTGGCGCGGGCGAGCTCAAGGTTTTTCTCAAGCTGTTGAACCGAGTCGTTAAGCTGGTCGATCTGCGCTAGGCGAATCGTCTCGTCTTGGCGTTGGCTTTCCTGGGTTACATCGCGGCGCTGCTTCCAATACGTGAGCTCATCGGTCGCCTGCTCGTAGTCGTTCTTCGAAATCAGCGATTTGCTGTCGAGCGTCTCGTAGCGATTCACCAAACGATTGAGCCGAACGATTTGGTAGTCGATTTCAATCAGGTCGCTTTTCAGCTGCAGCCGATTTTGTTCGATAGCGAGCTGCGTGTTGCGAAGGTTATTGAGCTGTTCGCTAACCTCCGCCTCGCGGGCGATAACATCGAGCTGCAGCTGCGTGTTGGACAGCTCCATTAGTGCATCGCCGGCCTCGACCATGGCGCCCTCTTCGACCATTACTTTGTCGACCCGGCCGCCTTCGATCGCGTCTAGGTAGACGGTGCGTTCGGGCTCGATAGCAGCACGCAGCGGAATGTAGTCCTCGTACGTACCGGTGCTAACGGTCTCGATCCGCAGGCGCTGGCCATCCAGCGTGAAAGAGGTGGATTGATCCAGCGACCGATAGACGAGAACGGCGGCAACCGACACAACGACGGCGACAAGGCCGATTAGCAGCGGTTTGGTCCGCGACGTCTCGATCTTGCGATCCATCGTCGCGTCGGGTTGGCGTTTGGCCGATTTCAGTGTTCTTGCGTCCATGGCTTTAAAGGAGCAAGGGCCGTGCCAGTGTTGGCATACGATAAATCAATGACTTATGGCGATACGGCCCGGCGTTGGTGTTCACTTTCGTAAATCCGTAATCGAAATCGAACACTTGAGCCGCTAAAGTCCGGCGATGACCAAGACCGCTACCCTGCTGGTCGTCGATGACGACGGCGATGTCCTGACCGCAGCGAGCCTGCTGCTGCGCGAGCACTTCGGCCGCGTCCTGACCAGCCAGGACCCCGCTGACATCGAAACGTTGATGGCTAACGAGCGCATCGACGTGTTTCTGATCGACATGAACTTCGCGATCGGTCGCAACAGCGGCGATGAGGGTCTGAAGTGGCTCGATCGGATCACGACACTGGACCCGGACGCCGTCGTTGTTCTGATGACCGCATTTGGCGATTTGAATACGGCGGTTCGGGCGATGCGCGAAGGCGCTGCCGACTTTGTGCTAAAGCCATGGCAAAACGACAAACTGGTGGCGACCTTGAGTGTGGCCGTAAAACTGCGCGAGTCGCGAAGTACCGTCCGCGCGTTGAGCGAGACCGGGCCGGAGCCGGCCATGATCGCCGGCGCGCCGGCCATGCAAGCGGTGGTCAAACTACTGAGCCGCGTCGCACCGACCGACGTCAACGTACTGATCCGCGGCGAGAACGGCACCGGCAAAGAGTTGATCGCCGAGTCGTTGCACCGCCAATCCGCGCGCGCCGATAATGCCCTGGTCGCCGTGGATCTCGGTGCGGTCGCTGAGACGCTGTTCGAAAGCGAGCTGTTCGGTCACACCAAGGGCGCGTTCACCGATGCGGTCCGTGATCGCGCCGGCCGGTTCCAGGCAGCGCACGGTGGTACGTTGTTTCTCGACGAGATCGGTAACCTCCCACTGACGCTGCAGAACAAATTGTTGCGCGCGCTCGAGAGCCGTGAGGTCATTCCGCTCGGTACCGATCAACCAGTTCCGATTGACGTGCGCCTGATTTGTGCAACCAATCGTCCGCTCGAGGACATGGTGGCGGATGGCTTGTTTCGCGAAGATCTTCTGTACCGGATTAATACGATTGAAGTCACGCTCCCGCCGCTGCGCGAGCGCCTTGAGGACCTACCGGCGCTGGTCGAGCATTTTGTTCGCTTGTCCGCTCGTAAGTATCGATTGGCTGAGAAAACTCTCAGTGACTCAGGCCTAAAGGCACTGCGTGCACATCATTGGCCCGGCAACATTCGCGAGCTCTCGCATTCTGTCGAGCGCGCATTGATCTTGGGCGATAGCGATAACCTTGGCGCCGAGGACTTTCAGCTGAGTAAGGCTCGTAGCAGCGACAGCCAAGCCACGCTCGATTTAGAGCTAACCGAACGTAATACGATCAAACTCGCGCTGGCACAGGAAGACGGCAATGTCTTGCGAGCGGCCGAGGTGCTGGGAATCACGCGTGCTGCGCTGTATCGACGCATGAAGAAGCACGGCCTATGAAAAAGCGTCTGCGTGCAAGGTTTCGACTGTCCATCGTCGTGCAGGTAGGGCTGTTGCTTGCAACGAGTGCGCTATTGGCATGGACCCTTCTGCAAACGAATCACATTGCCATTCCAGCGGCGTTGCTCCTACTGATTGGCTTACAAGTCGCTGGATTGCTGGCCTCGGTGCAATCGCACGTAGAGACACTGGAGGAGTTTTTCGCGGCAGTGACCTACGAAGACTTCACACGCCACTTTATCGCCGACGATCTTGATGCAGAGCTCAAAGACCAGTTCAATCTCGTGCTTGAGCGCTTTGCCGATGCACGTGCTGAGCGCGATGTGCAAGCGAGCTACTTGGAAACCGTAGTCCGCCACGTGCCGGTGCC
>JBCDBO010000092.1:0-12017 GCA_039183535.1 Pseudomonadota bacterium
CGCGGACCTACTGATTACAAATCAGTTGCTCTACCAGCTGAGCTATGCCGGCTCCGATATCCAAATTATAGGCTGCAGCGAGTATCCAATCCAGACTTTCGACTAGGCGCCTGAAACTCTTAATCGGAACGTCGCGGCACCCGAGGAAAACGGCGAACTAGCTCTGACACGAACTTAGGCCGTCCGTGTGACATCCGTCGCATTCCCCGCACACCGAAACGCCCCGTTCAGCCTCCTTTCAGCCGCATCGGGCGACTCTCCCGCTCACACGTTTATTCAACGACCCGCGTGGTCAGGGAGACTTTCGATGCAACGCAAACACTTGGCGCTTTTGCCGCTCGCCCTTGTCGCGTCGAGCGCTTTTGCCGATAGCTTTTACATTGGGGGTTCGGCGGGTTCCGTCGCGCTCGATATCGATAACACCGATATCACGATCGATTCGGACGACACCGGGTGGTCGGTGCATGCCGGTATACCGCTGGGCGACATGTTCGCCATTGAGATTGGCTACACCGATCTCGGTCGTTACTCGGAGCTCTTTGTGTTACCGCCGATTGCGACGAACTTCGATGCCGAGATTGCCGGTGTGGATGCGTTCGGTGTGCTGAAGCTGCCGGTTGGTCCGCTGAACCTGTACGGCAAAGCTGGTGTGATATTCTGGGAAGCTGAAACTGAGGCGTTACTGGAAGACACGTTTAACGTGCCGCAGCGGTTCCGTCGCGATGAGGATGGCACCGACTTGGCGCTCGGTATCGGTGCCGAGGTCGACATCGGCGATAACCTCGCCGTTCGCGGTGAGTTCGAGTGGTTCGATGTGGAAGACACCGACCGCGTGAGCTTTATCTCACTCGGGATCAGCTACCGCTTCTGAGTCCGCCTCTTCTTCTTCGCTGGCAGCGCAGTCGCTTACCGTTAGCGACTCGCTGCCGGCCACTAACGCATCGAGTACGGCTGGGTTGAGTAGCTCGATCGTGACGACAGCGCCGGGCTCGGGGCGGTAACGTTCGATGATGGTGGCCGGTACGTTCAGATCTGTCGCTTGTTTCAGCACGCGCTCGGCGCGGTCGCGTTCACTGAACAGCCCGAGCGAGAGCGTGTAGCCTTCGTTGGCGTCGCCGGTGCGGTAGCTCTCTTCCACGCCGCCGTTTTGCAACCGCGTCTGGTAGGTGCGCGCCTCGCTCTCGGTGCGAAGGTTAACCACTTGCACCCAGAAGCCGACGAAGATCGATTGCGTGGCCTCCGCGACTTGCCAGTTGTCCGGTAAGCCGTCGATCGAGCGAATGGCCGCTTCCGCTGCATCGGTCGAGTCGAAATAGCCAAGGCGGTAACACGCGGGTACGGGCTCCGGTGGCGGCTCGTACAACTCGGCCTCGGGCGTTAGCTCGGCCTCGGTACGCAGCACAATGCCGGTGTCGACACTCGGTTGCTCCACGTACTGCGCGTACAAAAAGAACACGACATTCGCGAGCACGAGCAGCAAAACAAAATTACGCATGCACGCCCTCCCCTAGGCCGAGCCGGCGAATACCGTCCAGCACCAGGGCTGGTTCATGGTCGAAGTCTATCGTGAGCTGTTGCGCGACGGCGGCTGAAGCGCCGCCGGCTAGGAATACGCGTGGGGTTTCGCCTTTGATTACGAGTGCTTCGTAGGCCGCTTCGATGGCGGCCGTTACGGCAAGTAAGCAGCCGTTTTGTACGGCGAGATCGGTATCGTTGCCGAAGAATTCGAGTCGGTTGGTCGGGTCGACGAGTGCATCGGCGCCGGCGCGGATGCGGGCGGTTTTGCCGTACAAGGCCGTTGCCATTAGGCCTAAGCCGGGCAGGATCATGCCGCCTAAGTGTTGGCCGTTAGCCTTAACGGCGTCGATGGTCGCGGCGGTGCCGACTTGGGCGACTAAGGCGGCGCCGTCGGCGCGTTGGAAGCCGGCGAGCGTTGCGACCCAGCGGTCAACGCCGAGGCGCTCGGTGTCGCGGTAGCCGCAGGTTACTCCCAGTGCTTCGCGGGTAACGGCGAGCCACCGTGTCTCGACGCCGCGCTTGGCGAGGATGTCGGTCATTGCATCGCGTACATCGACGGGGCCGACCGAGGCGCCGATGGCTTCTGTCGTAGATGCATCAATATCGTCGCTGATGCCGGCGAGCGCCGTGGCCACGTCGTCGCGGTAGTCGACGGCGCGGATGTCGCGCGGGCCGTTGTCGTGAGCGCGCGCCCACTTGATCCGCGAGTTGCCGATGTCGATGAGTAACGTCATAGCAGGCGCACGCTGCCGGAGTCGGCGGTAGTGGTTTTGCCCGAGTCGTCGCTCACGCAAAGCGCACCGCTGGCGGCGATGCCTTGGGCGGTGCCGGTTAGCGATTTGCCGGGAGACTCGACGGTAATGCGCCGGCCGTGCAGAAAATCGATCGCTGCCCAGTCGTCGGGGGATGGGGGTCGTGCGGTTTTGGCGTACGCGACGCAGGCTTCGTGCAAGGCGTTGGCGACGCTGGCGGCCAATGCATCGCGATCGATGTTGTTGCCGACGGCGGTTGTGATGTCGCCCGGAGGTAATGCGGCGGGTTGGTCGAAGTTGTCGCCGAAGCCCGGTGGCAGTTGCACGTTGAGGCCAACGCCGATAACGATGCTTGAGCCTTCCGGGTAGTTGCGCCGCTCAACGAGTATGCCGCCGAGCTTGTGGCCGTCGTGAACCAAATCGTTCGGCCATTTGATCATCGCGTCGGCGCCGAGCGCGCGTAGTGCGTTCGTTAGTGCGACGCCTACGCTGAGTGTTAGCGGTGCAATGCGTGCGGCATCGACCGGTAGCGTTGTCGCGAACGATAGGCAGAGGCCTGCCCCGGGCGGTAAGTGCCAGGTCTTGCCGCTGCGACCGCGGCCAGCGGTTTGGTGGTCGGCGATGGCGAGGCGCACTTGTCCTGGTGCCGGTACCGGTGCGGCCATTAGCTCGTCGTTGGTCGAACCGATCGCGGCGTAGCAATCGAGCGCGATTAGTTTCGCCTTGAGCGCTTCGCTAAGTGCGTCGCGAATGCGTTCAGCGTTCGGAGCGTTGGTCATCGCGTGCGCGGTTTGAAGAGCCACAAACGGCTGGCGCGGTTTTCGTTGCCGGCGAGCATGCGGCTGATGTTGGCGCGGTGCGTGTACAAGACGAACACGGCCATCGCGCCGAAGAACCAAACGGCACCTTCCATCGCCGGTTGACCGGTTACCAACGTGTAGACGAGCGCCGCGAAACCGGCCGTAATGGTCGCGAGCCCGACGAAGCCGGTAACGACAACAACGGCGAGCCAGGCGAGGAACACCGGCAGAATCATCGGCCAATGCACGGCGGCGAATACACCGACTAACGTCGCAGCACCTTTACCGCCACGAAAGCCGTGGTAGATCGGGTAGCAGTGGCCGATAACGGCAGCCGCGCCGCAGAGGAAAATGTCGCGCGCGGCGCCGGCGTTGTACGGGCCGATAACGGCGCCGGCGAGCCAGCCTTTACCGATATCGATAATGATGACGCCAATCGCGAACGCAACGCCGAGCGTGCGCATCGCGTTGGTGCCGCCGGCGTTACCGCTACCGTGCTCACGGATATCGATGCCTTTCAGGCGGCCGAGCAGCAGCGACCCGCTGATGGACCCCACGAGGTAGGCGACGATGACTTTGGCAATGAGTTCGAGCACGCGTAACGCTTGCTTTAGAGCAACGCTAATTGTAGCACCGCCCTCGCGGGCGGCGGTTAGTCAGTCGCGTCGGCCAGTGGCGACACGCGGTGCGAGCTGGGCGTCCCGCTCGGCCTGCAGCGCCGCCCGTATCGCAGCGACGGTGTCGCTCGTATCACCGGTATTAGCTTCTGGGCGCTCGGCGATTGAATCCCAGATCAGCGCGATCAGGTCGAGCCGCTCGCTAACGCTTAGTGCGTCGATGTGTTCTTTTAAGTTCCCCATTGGGGCAGGTTAGCACAGCACCTAGGCCGGATCGGGCCGCGCTGCACCGCCTATGAACACGGCCGCAAGCGTAATCGCGCCACCGACGAATTCGATCAGCCCGATGCTGCGCCCGAAGATCAAGATATCCCAGATGTAAGTCAGCACCGGTTGCGCGAGCAGCGATAAACCAAAAACAGCTGGCGAGACTTGTGCGATACCGCTCGCGATAAGGAGCCACCCGAGCACATGGGCGAGCACACCGTAGGCAATAAGCCAGCCGATCGCCGCCGTGCCTGTTACGGCCAAGCTCTCGCCTTCGCCGCCGGCGATACCGGCCAGGAACACGGCGCTTACCAACGACATGATGGCGATCTCGGCGAGCGGGATGCTGGAGCGCGTTGCCGCTTGCACGCGCCGAAGCGTTAGTAAATACAACGCGTAGCTAAGGCCGGTTAACACGCCAAAGATAACGCCGCGCCGGTAATCGGTCGGCAGCGCGTTCCAATCGATGCCGACGATCAACACGAGTCCGAACAACGCGAGCGGGATCGCGATCAGTTGCCTAAGCTTCACTCGCTCGCGAAGAACGAGCCAACCGATCAGTGTGACGAAACAAACCTGTAAGCTCGCGAGCAATGTCGACAGGCCCGGTCCACCGTCACGAATACTGCTGTGCCAGAACCACAGATCGGCCGTGAACCAAACGCCGGTGAATAACAGCCCGCCGTACACGGCCAGCGAGAAACCGGGCTTACGCCGAAGCGCCAGCAACAGCAGCAACAACGCACCGCCACCGATCGCAACACGATAGAACGCGCTCGTTGTTGGCGCGACATCGGCCAGGGCCACGAAAATGGGCGAGAAACTAATGCAGACGACGCCGGCCATCACTCGCCAGCGCGCCGAGTTTTCTGCGAACTGGCCTACCACGGTGGCAGGCGGCGCACGGCCTTCTCGGCTTTGTTCGGCGTACGCATGCCGCCAACGACGACCCACTCGCCGTGCCACCGAAGCAGCGCCCGATGATCCATCGTCGCGTCGGTGTCATCGCGCTCGCGCAGCCAGCGGTTGTCGGTAACCGAATAGCTGTAGCGGTGCTGGCACGGCTTGGCCGGTATGTCGTTGTAGCCGATGCCGGTGTAGTTGTACGGGTTGTCGGCGCCGCCGGCGAACAAGAGCCGCGCGCCGTCGGCTTGTGCCGTTGCGCGGTAGCAGGCACCGCCGGGATGCGGCGGTAGTTGCTGCCAGTTAATGCGTCGTGGGTTATCGGCGTCGATGTCGCCGCGGTAGCAAGCAGCGGACATGACGAAGCGGCGCGGTAACGTGGCGTTATTTATCGTTACGCCGTCGCAGACGACCAGCGTCGTGTCGCTAATCGCGCCGACGTGCCCGAACACGGCTGGCCCTGGCCACGGTGTCGCTTGTTGCCAGGTGTCGGTCTCGGTGTCGTAACGCTGGGTCAGGTTCACGTTGCCGACGTCGTGCCAACCGCTCACCAAATAGATGTAGCGGTCCGCGTAAACGAGTGCGACGGTGTCATCGACGGGGACCGGCATATCGGCACGGCGTGTGTAGCTGCCGGTCGCTGGGTTCAGCGCATGCACATCGGGCAGCGAGCGTTCGCTGCCATCGGCCGACACCTCGTAGCCGCCAAAGAGATAAATCGTGCCAGCCACCGTGACGGCGGTGGCGGCGAGGCGGCCAATACGGCCCGGGATATCGTCGATGCGTTGCCACGCCGGCTCGCCGGTGCGGTAACGGTAGGTACGGGCATGGATGGCTTGATGCGTAAAGTCCCCACCAATGCCAGCGAACGAGTACAGCACTGGCGTACCGTCGACGTTAGCGCTCGCCACGGCGTTGTTGCTGATGCCAGCTGGCAGCGGCGGGATATCATCGGCCAGCGCGGCGCTCGCGAATAGCGCCGCCGTCGCAACGAGCGCGCGCATCAATCGGCTGGCGCCGATAACCAGCGCTGCCGGCGGCGTGCCGTTAATGGGTCGGCCGATGGTTGCAGGTAACAGGTGTCGGTCGGTGCATCACCGAACACGACGTCGGTCTCGCTGAGTACATCGCCTCGAAAGTAACTAACGCGGGCACGGTCGCCGACCGTGTAGCTGTTAATTAACGTGTCCCAACTCGCGGCGGTAAGTCGCAGTCCATCGAGCGCAATGAGCTGATCGCCGGCCGAAAGGCCTGCCGACTCGGCCGGGCTGAACGAGACGATACTGGTAACGGTTACGTTGTCGACCGCTTTGTTCGCGGTAACGCCGAGCCACGGCGCCGCGTCGCCGTCGGCCGCTTTGCCGCCCATGTCGCCGGCGCCGGTTGCTTGGCGAAGCTGCATCTCAATGCCCATCGTTGCGAGTAACTCCTGCAGCGGCGGGTCGTCGGTGCTGTGCACATAGCGCTCGAAGAACTCGCTCATGTCAGTGCCGGTAAGTTCGGCCACCAGCGCTTCCAAGCCGCGCTCCGGCATGCCGCTGCCGGTTTCGCCGTAGCGTCGCCAGGCCTCGCGCATGATGTGGTCGAGCGTCATGCCGTTGCCGGCGCGGCGGAGCTCCAAGTCGAGCGCGAGTGCGACCAACGAGCCTTTCGTGTAGTAACTCACCGTCGCGTTCGGTGAATTCTCGTTGCGTTTGTAGAGTTTGGTCCACGCGTCGAAACTGGAATCGGCGAGCGACTGCACCGCCCTGCCCGGCACGCGCCACACGCGCGTGATTTGTTTGCCGAGCAGCTCAAGGTACGACGCCTCGTCGATCACGCCCGAGCGCACCAGCGCTAAGTCGTCGTAATACGACGTGATGCCCTCGAACACCCACAAAAGGCCGGTGTGCACCTCGGCCTCGAGTTGGTACGGCGTTAACACAGCCGGGCGCATCCGCTTTACGTTCCAAAGATGGAAGTACTCGTGGCTGATGAGCCCGAGCAAGGTGCGGTAGGCATCCTCCGGCGGTCCGTCCTCGTGGGCCGGTAGCGAGGAGCGTGAAATGGCGAGCGACGAGCCGTACAGATGTTCGAGGCCGCCGTAACCGTTGGCCGTTGCCGTCGCCAAAAAAACGTAGCGGTCTAAGTCGGCCGGTGTACCGAGTAAGTCGTGATGGGCCTCAGCGATCTTGGTGACGTCTTGGCGAAGGCGCTCGCGGCTGTACTGGCGCGCGCCACGAATGCAAAAGCGGTGCGGGATGTCGCGTACAACGAAGGCGATGTCGTCGAGCTCGCCGCAATCGACCGGGTGGTCGATCAAGTCTTGGTAATCGTCGGCCTGGTAGTGGCCGAAGCCGTTCGCATCGACGGCGCGTGGGCGCAGCGATGTCGCCAGTTGCCACGCCGCCGCCTCGGGGATATCGGGCCGACGAATCTCCACAGCGATTTGTGCCGGTTCGATGTCGAGCGCTTCGAGAAAGACGCAGGTGCCATTGAAATACATGTGCGTGTTGGCGACGTGCGCGCCGCGGACCGATTCATCCCAGGCGTAGACCTGGTAGCGAACCGTTAGCGGGCCATCGCACGGGGCGACCCGCCACGTCGATTTGTCGTCGCGGGCAACCGCCAGCGCCTCGTTGCCGGCGCTGGCCGACAGCCGCACCACATGGCGCGCATAGTCGCGAATCATGTAGCTGCCCGGAATCCAGGCCGGCATGCGCAGCCGCTGGCCGTCGGGGTTGGGGGTCTCGATCGTTAGCGTAACGTCGAGCAAATGCGCGCTTGGGCGGTGGCAGGCGACGCTATACGCAATCGGCAGCGACACGGGTACTCCGGTGGTCAGTGCGGCGCTTAACGGGCCGCCGGCAGAAAAATCTCCGCCAGCATACAGCGTACGCTGCCACCCGCAAGCCGCTCGATCGTGCCGATGTCGGCATGGACGATCCGCCCGTGGCGAGAAAGCGTCAGCCGCTGCAACTCATCGAGGGCGCCATGCGCTTGCGAGGACATCGCGATCAGCGTCTCGCCGCTCGTGCTCATAAGCTCGAGCGCATTGCCGCAGAATTTAGCGACCTGGTTTAGCGAGATTGTGACGATTTCGCGACCGCTTTCGGCCAGTGCATCGAGCACAGCAGCGCGTTCGACGCTGCTTGCTAGCGCCTCGGCCGAGACTATCGCCCAGTTGGTGCCAATCGCGAGACAAACGTTGGTGTGGTAGATCGGAATGCCGCCGGCATCAACGCCGGTAAACATGACGGGTGTGTAGCCGAGCGCTTGGCAGATTGTTTTGACGCCGACTGGGTCGGTGCGGTCGGACAAGCAGGCGTAGGCGACCTTTGCGTGCCTGTCCAGCACCAGCGACCCGGTGCCCTCGACGAAGACGTCGTTAGCTTCGAGGCCGCTGAAGTCGGTGATATCACTGACGCTGTGGCCGCGATCGGTCTGCAGTTGCTCGAAGATGTCGCGGCGCCGTTCTGCGCGCCGGCTCGGCGCGAGCATCGGGTATAAGACGACCTGTCCGTCGGCATGGGTCGAGAACCAGTTGTTCGGGAACAGCGCATCGGGGGTGTGCGGGTCGGCGGTGTCGTCGACGGTAACGACGTTAACGCCCGCTGCGGATAGAGTGCTTGCCAAGGCATCGAACTCACGCCGCGCCACCTCGCTGACATCGTGTTCAGGGGGCTGCTGGGCTTGATAGCGGTTCGACGCCGCTGTGTCGGCATTGAAGCCGAACGCGAACGGGCGGATCATCACAACGGTATCCGTACTTTGCTGTGCCTCTGGCATCGCAACCCACCGTAATAGCCGAGAGACTGAAGGTAACTCGCATGAGCAATGTTGTAACCCGTTTGATGCCGGCACCGCAGCAAATCGCGTGGTTCTGGGCCGGCGCATTGGTCGGTTTGTACTTAATCGAGTTTCCGGTGCGCTTTAGTGCGCCAGAAATCGACTACGCGGCGGCGATTGGTATGGGCTCGAAGCTGTTTTTGCGCCTGAATATGGCGGAGTGGGGGTTGCTTGGCGTGATGGTGGTGTTTGGGCTGATCGCGAGACCGCGTTTGTGGGTTTGGGGGGTGATTGTCGTTATTGGCGGGATCCTTGGGTACGAGACTTGGGTGTTGATGCCGGAGCTGGTTGAGCGTGCCCACATCATCGTCGGCGCCGGGTCACCGCCGCCCTCGTCCGCGCATGGGATTTATTCGAGTTTGGAGTTGGTGAAGGCAGCGGCGTTGGTGGCGATTGCCATCGGTGGTGTACGGGGTGTTTCGAGTGGGTCTGTGGGGGGGCGCCGCGATTAGACGCGGCTCTCATTGGCGATGCGTTCATCGGGCCGGGACGGCCCTCCTACACCTTCGTTCACCGACGCGCCAAACCCCGATGTAGGAGCGGCGTCTCGCCGCGATGAGCCGCGGTTCTCATTGGCGACGCATTCATCGGGCCGGGACGGCCCTCCCACACCTCCGTTCACCGCCGCGCCAAACCCCGATGTAGGAGCGGCGTCTCGCCGCGATTAGCCGCGGTTTTCATTGGCGACGTGTTCATCGGGCCGGGACGGCCCTCCCACACCTCCGTTCACCGCCGCGCCAAACCCCGATGTGGGAGCGGCGTCTCGCCGCGATTAGCCGCGGCTTTCATCGGCAATGCATTCATCGGGCCGGGACGGCCCTCCTACAGCTTCGTTTGTCACAACTGCGCGGACGGGCGGTCGTCTACGCGCTCGAACCAATCGTGTAACGCGGTGAAATCCTCGCGGACCGGTATTTTGATGCGGCCGGCGAACGAGACGCCGATGTAGGCCGTGATGTCGGCCATCGAGAAGCTGTTGCCGGCCACGAACTTCCGCGTTGTGAGAATCTGATTCAGATACGCAATGTATTGCTCGGCCCGCGAGCGACCGCGCTCGACCAACGCGGGCACTTGTTCGGCTTTGAACGGCCCCGGCATGGCCCGATCGGGAAACGCTTTCGAGAAATTTCGAAAGCTCTCGGCAACGGCGCCAATCAAATAAAACTCGATTTGCTGCGACAACGAAAACGTTAGCGCACGCTCGGCTGGTGTTGCACCGAGTAACGGCGGGTTTGGGTAGGTCTCTTCTAGGTACCAACAGATCGCATTCGCCTCAGCAATCGCGCGCCCATCGGGGAGCTGCAACACCGGCACCATCGACATCGGATTCACCGCGCGAAACGCATCGCCGAAATGCTCACCGGACCCTAAATCCACCTGGCGAACCTCTGGCTGCAAGTCTTTCTCGGCGAGAAACATACGGACCCGTTTTGGGCTCGGCGCCGTGGCGCAGTCGTAGAAAATCTCTTGCATCGGTAGGCCTCTTTTTGAATGTCGCGACGAGCGGCGCGCTCGGCTTACACTGTGCAGAGGAGCAATGGGGAGTTCAACCATTTTGGACATCGATAAGGCATCGTTCGGTGCCGCGACACTGACGGTACCCAGCGATGACGGCACACGCATCCCAGTTCGCTACTGGGCCAGCGACAACCCGAACGGTGGCACTGTGCAAATCGTCCACGGGCTCGGCGAGCACTGCGCGCGCTATGCGCGGCTGGCCGCCGCGCTGGACGCAGCGGGTTACCACGTCTTTGCCCATGACCATCGCGGCCATGGCGAGGCAATCGCCGCCGGCACCGAAGGCTACTTCGCCGATGCGGCCGGCTGGGACCGCGTCATCGACGATGTATTCGCTGTCCGGCGCAACATCGACGTCGAGCTTGGGCGTCCGACACCCACTGTTTTGCTTGGCCACAGCATGGGTTCGTACATCGCCCAGGCAACGATGCTGCGCTCGGCGGCGCCGTGGCATGCACTGGCCTTATCCGGCTCGAATTTTGGCCAACCGGTGCTGCTGACCATCGCGTCGTGGATTGCTCGCTTCGAGCGCTGGCGTCTCGGTGCGGACAAACCGAGCAAATTGCTGACGTCGCTCAGCTTCGGCAACTTTAATAAGAAATTTGACCCGGTGCGCACGCCGTTCGACTGGCTGAGCCGCGACGAGGCCGAGGTCGATCGCTACATCGCCGACGACTGGTGCGGCTTCGACGCAACAACCGGGCTGTGGGTCGATTTTCTCGGTGGTCTGCGGGCGCTCTCCCGCGTTAAAGCCTTATCAGCGTTGCCGGCGGACCTGCCCATCTATGTTTTCGGCGGCAGCGACGACCCGGTCAGCGCGACCGATCGGTTGCCGATATTGGCCGAGGCGTACCGCAGCGCCGGGTCCAAAAATGTCCAACTCAAGGTCTATCCCGAGGCTCGGCATGAAGTTTTTAATGAAACAAATCGTGACGAGGTTACCGGCGAACTCATTAGCTGGCTTGCTAAAATCCCAGGTTTTCCACCATCTTCGACCCCATGAGCGACGCCGGCGATAAAAAACGAGCGACCGATGAGACAACGACGATCGAGTTGTTGTCGACGACCGTGCTCCGCCAAATGCTCGACGAGGACGAGATCACGGTTGCCGACCTAGAAGCGACGGCGCTGTCCGACACCGATGGCTGCCTTGGCCGCGACGAGAACGGCGACTTTGCGATGCTGGAAAAAACCTCGCTCGACTCGCTGATGAATGAGTCGCGCGGCCCGGTGCAGCGGCCAACGCGCTCGCGCAATGCGAAGCCGGACTTTAACTACGCCCCGCCGGCGAACGAGGCCGCACCACCCGCGCGGCCACCGCAAGCGGCACAGCCGCGTTCAGCGGCCAACGTTCGGCAAATCGAGCTTGAAATACCAGACGACGGCGACGATCTGGAACTCGTTGATACGCAGATGCTGCGCGTCATCCTCGATGAGCAGCTGGTCTCGCAAGGCAAAGAGAAAAAGTTCACGATCGAGAAAGACGAGAACGCCAACCCGTACGATTCTGCGGCCGGCGCTAAATCGGCACGCTCGATGAAAGACGAGCTGCATCGGTCGGATGAGTTTAATCCGTACAAATCCTCCGGCCCGCTTCGCAAAAAATAGTCGTCGCGCCACTGCGCGTTCGTTTCAACAGAAACAGCCAACGCTGTCTACACGGCACCGCAATGGTGCACTGATTTGTTGTGTACGCCTCGCAACCGTTTGCCGAATTGCGGCATCCAAGCCGTTAAGAGACGAATGACCGTGCACCCGCGACGAACAGCTGTAACGTTTTTCGTCGCCATGGATCAAACGGTCTATGAACGTGC
>JBCDBO010000093.1:0-11793 GCA_039183535.1 Pseudomonadota bacterium
AGATGAGGCAGCAATACCCGAAACCGCCGAGGTAACCGTCGAGTGACGCCATCCATTGATTCAAACTGTAACGGTCGAAGTCGTAGTCGCTCGCCGCGAGATCGCTGATCTGAATGGCGTCGAGCGTCCAGGCCGCACCAAGAAAAAGAGCGGCCAGCGGTAAGGTTACCCGGCGCGGCCACGTGCCACGCAAGAGGCCCGTGCGGTACAGCGCCATACCGGCAAGCATCAATCCGAGTGTCACGGCCCAAAATCCGCCGAGCAGAAAATAGAACAACAGGTAGTCGAGCGCCTCGATCATCCGATTGCTCAGCCTCGGCCACATCGGACCGTTCTGGCGGGCCATCTCCTCGGCGATTAACTCCGCGCTCGGCGCCCAAAACAGCGGTTTAAGTTCCGCGCGAAGCTCCGGTTCGAAGACAGGTCCGGCCGCAAATAAGCATACCCAGGCTGTACCGAGTGCCAAGACAATGGCGCTGGTCACCAGTAACGTACGGGTGCTCCGCCGGACAAAGAGGATCGCCAAAAAGCCGACGAGCCCGTACATCAAAAGAATATCGCCCATCCACAGACCGAACAGATGAAAGGCGCCGAAAAGGCTGAGCCAGGCCGTGCGGCGGAACAAAACGCCGCGACTCGCGCGCCGTGCCGCTAAGCGTTCCCACATCATCATCAATCCGGCGCCGTACAAGGCGGTAAATATGGTCCGCCATTTGTCGTCTACGGCATATTTTTGGACGAGTGCGATGAGCTGATCCGTCGCTGCTGGCCACAGCGACGGATTGAGGTAAAACGAATACGGCATGACCATCGCTTTGATATTGACAACGAATATCGCCATGACCGCTAGCCCACGTAGCAGATCGAGATAGCCGATGCGATCGCGTGGGGAGATAGGGCCGCGATCGGCATTCGTGTCTTGAAGCGTTGTATCCACCGGCTAGGTAACCGCTAATACGATCTTGCCCATGTGCACGCCCGATTCCATCAACGTATGTGCGGCCGCCGCGTTGTCTAATGGAAACTCTGCGTAGATGGATGGGCGAATCAAGCCGGACTCTATTGCTGGCCATACGTCGCGAAAAATGCCGGCAGCAATCGCGGCTTTTTCGGCCGTTGACTGTGGACGCAGTGTCGATCCGGTCACGGTCAGCCGTCGCCGTAGTATCGGCGTCAAGTTAACGGCCGTTTTCGGTCCGCGTAAAAAGGCGATCAACGCGTAGCGACCATCTTGCTTGAGAAGGTCGAGGTTCCGCTGTGTGTAATCGCCACCGACCATGTCGAGAACGACATCGACGCCGCCGAGTTCGTTGCGGATCTCGTCGACAAAGTCGGCGTTGCGGTAGTTGATAACAAGGTCGGCACCAAGCTCTGCTGCAAAGCGACATTTTTCGTCGCTACCGGCCGTTGTAGCGACCGTCACGCCCAGTGCTTTCGCTAACTGAATAGCGGTGCTGCCGATGCCGCTCGATCCGCCGTGGACGAGCAGTGACTCACCTTGTCGCAATCGGCAACGCATGAGCAAGTTGTAGTAAACGGTGAACAGCGTTTCCGGCAGCGCGGCCGCCTCACGCATGTCGTAACTGGCGGGGACGGGTAAGGTATGCCCGGCATCGGCATTACAGATTTCTGCGTAACCACCACCATGCACAAGCGCGCACCGCGGATCGCCGAGCGCGATATCGGTGACTGCCTCACCGACAGCGACGACCGTTCCGGCAACTTCGAGACCTGGCAAGGGGCTGGCATCGGCCGGCACGGCGTAGCGCCCCAACCGTTGCAGGCAATCCGGTCGGTTAACCCCGGCGTACTGCACGGCTATTTGTACCTCGGTCGCGGCGGGCGCTGGCACGCTAACCTCGGTCGGCTGTAATTGTTCGGGTCCGCCAGGCGCGACGATCTCCACGGCTCGAACGTTGGCTGTTTTCGAAGTCATACTCCATACCGTACCGAGGTCGAGCGATCGACTCCAGCTGCGACAAACAGCGAGCATCTGCTAGCATCAGCGTCCCTGTAACCTCGAGCGGACACAAATGCCGATCGACAAACGTGTAGCCGATGCCGACGAGGCGGTCGCCGGCGTGACCGATGGGATGACCTTGATGCTCGGTGGTTTCGGGCTATGCGGTATTCCCGAAAATGCGATCGCGGCGTTGCTGCGACTCGGCGCCAAGGACTTAACCTGTATTTCCAACAACGCCGGTGTCGATGACTTCGGAATTGGACTGATGCTGCACCAAAAACTGGTCCGCAAGATGATTTCGTCCTACGTTGGCGAGAATGCCGAATTTGAGCGGCAGTTGCTGAGTGGCGAACTGGACGTCGAGCTGACCCCTCAAGGCACATTGGCCGAGAAAATTCGTGCCGGTGGCGCCGGTATTCCAGCGTTTTTTACCGCTACGGGTTTTGGGACTGAGATTGCCGACGGCAAGGAGACGCGCGAGATAGATGGCCGGTACTACGTCCTCGAGCGTTCGCTAACCGCGGATTTCTCATTCGTCAAAGCCTGGCGCGGTGACTCGATGGGAAATTTGGTGTACCGCGGCACCGCCAGGAATTTCAACCCGGCGATGGCTACAGCGGGTCGTATAACAGTCGCTGAGGTCGACGAACTCGTACCGGTCGGCGAGTTGGATCCCAACGAGATACACACGCCAGGCATCTATGTCCAACGTATTTTCGCCGGTGTCGATTACGAGAAGCGTATCGAGCAGCGTACCATCCGCGAGCGGGCGGCGTGAGGAGTGCGGCACGATGAGTCTTGATAAGAACGGGATCGCCAAGCGCATCGCTCGTGAGCTGCGCGATGGGTATTACGTGAACCTCGGCATCGGAATTCCGACGCTCGTCGCCAACTACGTTCCAGACGGTGTTGATGTTGTCTTACAAAGCGAGAATGGTTTGCTCGGTATGGGTCCGTTTCCTTACGCTGACGAGGTCGACCCGGACATGATCAACGCTGGCAAACAAACGGTGACCACGCTGCCGGGCTCATCGTTGTTCTCGTCGGACGACAGCTTCGCGATGATCCGTGGAGGACACGTTGACCTTACGGTGCTGGGGGCCATGGAAGTCGCCAACAATGGCGATATCGCCAACTGGAAAATCCCGGGCAAGATGGTCAAAGGGATGGGTGGTGCGATGGACCTTGTCGCTGCGGCCGACAACATTATCGTCGCGATGATTCATACGAGTCGGAATGGGGAGTCGAAGCTGCTGACCGAGTGCACGCTACCAATAACCGGTGTCGGTTGCGTAAAGCGCATTGTCTCGAACCTCGCCGTTATCGATGTGACCGAGCGTGGTTTCGAGTTACGTGAGCGCGCGCCGGGCGTCAGTGTCGCCGACATCGTGGCGGCGACGGCTGCGCCGCTGCATGTGGACGGCGACATACCGGAGGTCTCTGTCTGACGGTGCGGCCCTCTTGGCTCGATGACCCGGGCGGTCAGGTTGTCTACACCGACAACGTTCCGGCGGAATGGATCGACAATAACGGCCATATGAATGTTGCCTGGTACGGTCATGTGTTCGACCGTGGCGTCGACGCACTGTGGCTAACTAGCGGGCACGGACAGGACTATCGTCGGCGGCATCCATCAACGACGTTCGCCGTCGAGTCGCATTCACGCTACATCAGCGAGATTACTGTCGGCGAACCGTTCGCTGTAAGCACACGCCTTATCGCGATCGACGACAAACGTCTGCACCAGTTCCAATGCATGTGGGCGCCTACCTCAGCCGGTAAGCAACGTTTGATTGCAACCTGTGAGTGGCTGCACCTGCACGTTGATTCACAGCAACGGCGCGTGACGCCGTGGCCAACGACGATACGCGCAAACCTAACAAAGCTTCTTGAGCAGCAACGCGACTTGCCGTGGCCGGACGCGGTGTCCGCAGCGATTACGATGCGACGGAGAAATACATGACCAGCGATACGTTCATTCTAGCGATCGACCAAGGTACGACGAGTTCCCGGGCCGTCGTGTTCGATACGCAGTTCAACCCATGCGGCAACGCCCAACAGGAGTTTGCGCAGATCTATCCGCAGCCTGGCTGGGTTGAGCACGATGCCGAAGTCATTTGGGACGGCGTGATCAGCGTCTGCCGCGATGCGATCGCTGACGCCGGAATTACGCCGCAGCAAATCGCGGCTGTCGGTATTACCAACCAGCGCGAAACGACCGTTGTCTGGGAGCGCGCGAGCGGCAAGCCCATTCACAACGCGATCGTTTGGCAAGATCGGCGCACCGCCGATATCTGTGATGCGCTGAAGCGTTCGGCCGACGAGTCCTTTGTTGCCGGTAAGACCGGACTTCGATTCGATCCCTATTTTTCGGCGACCAAAGTCGCATGGATTCTCGACCAGGTGCCAGGTGCGCGCCGACGCGCCGACGCGGGCGAGTTGTGCTTCGGTACGATCGATTCGTTTTTGATCTATCGACTGACGGGCGGCAAAGAGCACGTTACGGACGCCACGAATGCCTCGCGCACTGCCTTGTTCGATATACACAGCGGCGATTGGGACTCAACGCTGACTGAGATCTTCAATGTGCCAACGGCGGTGCTTGGTGAGGTTCGCGACTGCGATGCGCTGTTCGGCACAACAGATCCAAGCCTATTCGGCGTTTGCGCACCGATCCATGGCGTTGCCGGAGATCAGCAGGCGGCGCTGTTTGGTCAGGCGTGTTTTGAGCCGGGCATGATCAAGAGCACGTACGGTACCGGTTGCTTCGTGATCGCGAACACCGGTAGCAAGGCATTGCGCTCGCAAAATCAGTTGTTGACGACAGTGGCAAGCCGCATTCGCGGTGAGGCAGTTTACGGGCTTGAGGGCAGTATCTTCGTCGCCGGGTCGGCGGTCCAATGGCTGCGCGACGGTATTGGTCTCATCAACGATGCACGCGAAACCGAAGCGTTGGCGAACGCCTCGGGTGTGGTCGATGACGTTACCGTCGTACCCGCTTTCACCGGGCTCGGTGCGCCGTATTGGGACCCGCATGCGCGCGGTGCAATCTTTGGTCTTACCCGCGACACCGACCGGGCCAAGTTAACGACGGCGACGTTGCAATCGGTGGCGTATCAAACCGCCGATTTAATGCGGGCGATGGCAGACGACGGGATTGCCCCGACGACCTTGCGTGTCGACGGTGGTATGGTCGCGAACGATTGGTACTGTCAGTTCTTGGCCGACATGATCCGCATACCGGTCGAGCGACCGCACAACACCGAGTCCACTGTTTTAGGCGCGGCCGCCTTGGCCGGTTTAGGGGTCGGATTGTTTGCCTCGAAGGATGCATTGGCAGACACGTGGTCGCTTGACCATCGTTTTGACGTCGCGATGGCGAGTGCTGACGCCGATTCACATTACGCTCGCTGGGTCGATGCCGTACAACGCGTTCGATAGGCGCTAGGTATCAGTAATCGGGACCACTGAATCGGGTCGCGCCCCGGCCATTTGGAAACGCGAGTCCGAGCGCGGTCCAAAATGCGATGACCGCCGATGCCAGCGCAAACGTCGCGAGGGCGGGTTCTGCAATCGCTGTCTCGATGAGCCGTGCTGCCACCACGAGCGATAGGGCCGATAGTACGGCGACGGTTAGGAGGCCAAGCCCGGCTACCCATGCCCATGCCGGAAGTTGCGACCAGGCAGAGGCGATCGAATACGTCGGTCGAACGGCGATCGTTGCCAGCCATAGTGAGGCGGCGCCACACCACAGCAGCAACAGTGCGCGCATCGGCTCCAATGCATCGAGCGGTACACCAAGAAAAAGGACCATCAGTGCGGTCAGGGCCAGCGCCATCGCGACTGGTGCCAAAACAAGGACCGCCGTAAACTCATTTCGCTGGGTGGGTAAGGACTGATGCTCGCGATACACGTGAGTTACCGGTTTTTGCTACCGGTCTCGCCAGTTGGCAAGACCTAATTTGTACCGACAAGGAAATACTTGTGCAATTTGTACCGAAAGAACAACTCGCCGACTACATTGGCGTCGAAGGGGAGCCGTCGGATTGGCTCGAAATCGACCAAGACCGTATCAACAAATTTGCCGACGCGACAATGGATCATCAGTTTATCCACATCGATCCAGAGCAGGCGGCGAAAACGCCGTTCGGTAGTACGATTGCGCACGGTTTCCTGTCGTTGTCCATGGTCACCTATCTCGCCACTTTTCGCGCGGTCGCGCCGGAGGGACTGGTCATGGCTATTAACTACGGTTCGGACAAGGTTCGCTTCATAACGCCGGTTAAGTCGGGTCAGCGAATTCGAGCGCGGTCTGTTATGCAAAGTGCAGACGAGAAGAACCCCGGCCAGATTCTCGTTAAGAATCTCATTACGATCGATATTGACGGTGAACCGAAGCCAGCGCTGGTCGCCGAAATTCTGTCAATGTACGTCGTCGGCTAGGCAGCTAACGGCCGTGTCGTGCTAGCCGGATTCCGTTTGCCAGTCCTGTTTAGTAGATCCGCAGACCGTCTTGGCGGCATCCGTCTGTGGCCGGCGTGACCGATCGTCCCACGGCGTGGTTTTCGGCTGACGTCGACGACGGTAGCGTATTCGAGGTCAGTGCCGGTGGCGGTACCGCTGCCGCTTTCTCGCTGGTCGCACCCGCAAAAGAGGTGGGCAACGAGGATGCGGTCGGCGTCGTGGCGATCGACCCGGAAACCTGCGTGCTCGTTGTCGCGGACGGTGCCGGTGGGTTGCCGGGCGCGCGTGCTGCGTCGCAAACGGCGATTCGTACCGTCCTGGCCGAAATGACATCCGCTAAGGCGACCGCCGGCAATCGAGCGATGGTTTTACGGCAGGCAATCGATGTGGCCAACGATGCCGTAATCGCGCTTCGCAATGGCTCTGCAACGACATTAACCGCCGTACTGATCGAGGGACAGCGGGCTCGGTGCTTTCATGTCGGCGACTCGGCGGCGATGGTGACTGGGCAGCGTGGCGCGATCCGCTTCGAGACCGTTGGTCACTCGCCAGTCGCTTTCGCCGTGGCCGCCGGTTTGCTGTCCGAGGGTGAAGCGATGTTTCACATCGATCGGCACATTGTTGCTAATTTCCTCGGTTACCCGAAGATGCGGGTCGACATAAGCGACGAATTTCAGCTGCGCTCTCGTGACACGGTTTTGGTCTGTAGCGATGGCTTGACGGACAATTTGTTCAGTGAGGAGATCGTCGCGCTGATGCGCTGCGGACCCCTGGCCAATGTGGTGCCTGCGCTGATAACGGTGGCGGCGCGGCGAATGCTCGGCCTCGAGCCTGGGCTGCCATCGAAACCGGACGATCTGTCGCTGCTCGTGTTCCGGCGCTGACCGGCGCAGCAGCGGTATTTGTAGCGGAACTAAGACAGATCAAGTCAATCCAAGGGATTGACGACACAGCACTGCTATACTCGCCAGAGTCTGCGGAGGAGCCCGTATGAAAGCCAAAGAGTCCCCATTTCGTGCCCGTCAGGCCGTCAGCGCAGTGGCCTTAACGGCGTTGCTTGCCGCTGCGGCTGGGTGCTCATCGACCTCGGTTGGTGTCAGTGGCGGCGGCGGTGTCGGCGGACCCGGCGGTGTTGGCGGCGCAGGGCTGCCTGGCGGCGGTGGCGGCCTGCCTGGTGGCGGCTCGAGCGGCGGCGGCGCCGGTCTACCCGGTGGCAACTTGCCGAGTGGCGGTGGCGGCGCTGGTGGCCCATCGCTACCTGGCGCTGGCATGCCCAGTGGCGGTGCGCCGAGCGGTGGTGCCGGTTCGCCGGGCGGCGGCGCTAGCGACCCGTTCGGCGGAGCGGACGGCGGTGCTGGCGGCGCCGGTGGCGGCGATCTTGGTGGACTCGACGACACATTCGATAAGTCACTCGATGATTTTGATGACGACCTGATAACCGAGCAACGCCAGGCCGGCGAACAAGGCCGAGATCTCGGTACGTTCGAGCGAGGTCAAGCCGGCGGTGGCAGCGGTGGTCGCCGCGGCGGCGGTGTTAGCGTCGGTAACACGGCCGACCCGAACGCCTCGGCGCCTAGCCGGGGTGGCCAGTCGTCGGGTGGCGGCGGCTCTGGCGGCGGCGCACCCGGCGGCGAGGAGTCGGGTGACAGTCAGCCAAGCGTTGGCGGTATCTCATCCGATCAGGCGGCCGAGCGGACGCCGGACGATATCCCGGAAGGCTTCGATGACGACATCGTTGCGCAACAATTGCGAGAAGCTGCCTTGGCAGAGGAAGACCCAGAGCTACGTGAGAAGTACTGGGAGGAGTATCGGAAGTACAAAGGGATTAATTGATGGCGTTATCGGTTCCGTGCGCTTGGCGCCGTCTCGCGCTTGTTGTCGCTGCATTTACAGCCGGCGGCTGCGCAATTGCGAAGGTTGAAAAGGCGACGGTCGAACAGGTCGAGTTGAACGTCGCTGGCAACGCGGTCAATGAGCAACGTTTGTTGGACATTGGCATCGTCGAGTTCGATCCTAACTTCAACCCCGACAAGCCCGCGGACTGGGTATATCCCGATATTCGCCGTGCCGAAGCGCGGTACATTCCCTATCACCTCAAAAGCACGCTAGAGCGCTCTGGCCATTGGGGCGCGATTAGAGTCTTACCGAGTGCGCAAGCCCACGTTGATTTAACGGTCAGCGGTACGATCCTGAGTTCCGATGGCGAAAGCGCTTCGATTCGCTTCAGCGCGGCCGATGCAACCGGGGCGACGTGGTTCTCGCGAAGTTACAAGACTCGCACCGGTCGAAACTCCTATTCGACGCGTCGCGATTACGCGAACGACCCGTACCAGAACGTCTACAACGAATTTGCCAACGACCTGGCGGCCCACCTTAGCGATTTGCCCGATAAGAGCATTGGCATGATTCGCTCGGTAACCGAGTTAAATTTCATGGCCGATATGGCACCGCGCGTGTTCGGTGACTATGTCGCCGTTGACGACAAAGGGCGGCGTAAGATCCAGCGACTACCGGCGGCTGAAGACCCGATGGTGGCGCGGCTGCGACGCGTTCGTGAACGCGACCAACTGTTTATCGACACGCTTAACGAGCACTACGCGAACTTCTACTATGGCATCGCCATCCCCTACGAAGACTGGCGCAAAGCGGCACGTGAAGAAGTGATTTCGTACAAAGAGGTGCGCCGCTCGGCATTAATCAAGCAAATAGCCGGTGTCGTGACCGTCGCCGCTGCGATGCAAGCCGACGTCGATCGCAGCAACGATGCGAGCGGTCGTGCCCAGCGCGGGTTGCGTAATATGGTGATCTACAGCGGACTCGAAGCGGTACGTGCTGGCTTTAACTTGCGGGCGTCAGCCAATCTCTACAAAGAGTCTATTGCCGAGTTGGCCGATTCATTTGGCGCCGAGGCCGCCGATATGGTCGTCGAGGTGCGCGGACAGACCCGCCGTCTCAGCGGCACGGCAGAAGCGCAGTACGGGCAGTGGCGGAAACTCTTACAGGAAATTTACGAAGCGGAAACCGGCTTCACCGAAGAAGAGGCGGTTATCGGCGTTCCCGAACGCGTACCGCAACCGACCCGTTAACGGAGTTGTCTGACCGTGTCTGAGAACGCGGCCGGACTGACGTTAACAGCCGGCTCACAGTTACACGACCGCTACGTTGCTGTTCGTAGCCTGCACGAGACCCCGCGCAGTAGCGTCTGGCTGTGTGTGGACGAGCATGCCCAAGGCAACGTCGTCATTAAGCGCAGTGGTGATTCGGCGGCGCTCAAACGCGAGTGGGAGACGCTTCGCGCGGTTAACCACCCGCATATCATTCGCGCCTTCGATTTCCACGATGAGTCACCTGCAGCCTTCGCGCAGTATTTTGTCGACGGTCAGCGTTTGGCCGATCTCGGCACCGTTGAGTTTTTGGAGTTAGCACGGCCGATCCGCTTGCTCGTACGAGCGCTGAGTTATTTGCACGGTCGCGATGTCAGCCACGGGGACATCAATCCCAGCAATATTTTATTTGATCGCGGTGGTGCACCTTTTCTGATCGATTTTGGTAGCGCAAGCCGCGGCACAATTGCCGTTGGCGGCGGAGACGGCACCCCCGCTTATCGCAGCCCAGAGCGCCAACCTGGAGCGCTGGCGTCACCCAGCGACGACATTTTTGCGTTGGGCAAAATGCTGCGCAACTACCTCACTGCCGAGACATCGACCGAGCTTGCGGACTTGGTCGATGCGATGCTAGCGCCAGCCGCTGAGCGACCAACGGCTGACGAAGTGGACGTGGCCTTGGGGCAGGCCAGTATCGCGGCGACCGCGTTGCCGGTTACCTGGTTGCGCGAGCCGTCGCGTCCGGCGGCTACGGCGATTGAACCGCAGTTAACACCGCAAAGGACCGCCGCGGTGCGCCCGTCAAGCGCAACCGCGGCGACGACGACGCCAAATTCGATACGTCGAGGTGGCGGCCTGTCCGTTGGCGCTGTTGTCGCTGGGCTTGCGGTGCTGCTGATCGGTTTTGCAGCCCTGCTAACTTACGTCGGTCGTGAGCCCGCGCAGCTATCGCAAAACACACCAGTGGTGGCTAGCACTGAACCGGCCGATGCTGCGTCAGGGGCCGCTCCTTCGACCGATTCAGAGTCGCTGTCGTCCAACGAAAATGAATTCGGCGAACGGCTCGATTTCAATGAGGGTTCCCTCGACAGCGTGCTGGACACAGCCGGCCTAACCGCGAAGCAGCGTGCCGGTCGCGTGCTCGGTGAGTTGTTGGCAAAACAAGAGGTACTCGAAGGACGCGGGGTACAAACGTGGGCGAGCGTTGAGTATGAGCGGGCGCTCGAGGCATATGAGTCGGGTGATCAGTACTACATCACTGATGATTTCGCTAATGCCATTACGCAATACACCCGAACCGTAACGATTTTTGATCAACTCATCGCCAAGGTTACCGGTGTGTTCGATGACACGCTGACGGCGGCAGATCAAGCGTTCGCGGATGGTGATAGTCGGGAAGCGGAACGACTGTACGGTGTGGCACTAGAGATCACTCCGAACGATCCGCGCTCCAGTGAGGGATTGGCGCGCGCGCAACGATTGGATCAAGTGCTGGCGTTGATCGAAGCGGCGGAGGATGCCGAATTTGACGGTGACTACGGTGCAGCGAAAGCCGCCTACGAGAAAGCGCTCGAGGTCGACCCGGAGTGGCCAGCGGCGATTAGTGGCCTCGAGCGTACGGCGCAGTTGGTAGTGGATGGGCAGTTTCGCGATCGCATGACTGAAGGGTTCCTAGCACTCGATGCAGGCCAGTTGGCCGCAGCCCGACGCGCGTTTCGCGAGGCGCGTTCGTTGAAGCCGTCGTCGTCCGAGCCGACCGATGGCTTGTTGCAGGTTGATCAGGCTGGTCGCCTAGCACGGATCAATACACTGCAGTCCGACGCCGCGATTGCCGAACGCGAAGAGAACTGGCCGGCCGCAATCGCGCTTTACCAAGAAATGCTAAAGGTTGACGACAAGCTCGTACTGGCCCGTGATGGGCTTGCTAACGCGCAGGCGCGCAAAGGACTCGACGATACGCTCGCTCGTTACCTCGGCGATCCCGATTTGCTGACCGATCCAAAGACGCTCAAGGCAGCATCGGGCGTGTTAACGCGCATGGCAGCGATCGAACCGCAAGGGCCGCGCTTGCAGCAGCAGCGCGAGGACTTACAGACCGCCTTAAAGCGTGCAGCGACGCCAATCAAAGTCGAGCTGGTTTCTGATCTACAAACGAACGTCTCGGTATTTAAGGTCGGCCGGCTCGGTCAATTCGATCGAACGACATTGGTGTTACGCCCGGGTCTTTACACGGCGGTCGGCACTCGGCTCGGTTACCGCGAT
>JBCDBO010000094.1:0-11745 GCA_039183535.1 Pseudomonadota bacterium
ATACCCGGGTTCTGATGAAAGTACGGCGATACGGTTTTGAACGTTACGCCCGACGCGACGCAATGCCGACCGATACGAATATCGACCGGTAGGGCCGTGTCGAGGCCGAGGCCAGAGCCATTGATGGCATGGATGAGTTTTATCTGTTGTGCATTAGCACCGACCGATGCCAATGCGAGCATGGCGCCTGCGACAAGTATGTGCAGTTTCACTGTGTTTATCTCCCATTGATGAAGTGAACGAACGTGCCAAACAACGCTCGCTGGGAACCGGTGAAGACGGGGTAAAATATCGGTGACGGCTGGCTCAATTCGGACGAGCGCCATCGCTGTCTAACCGTTGTAGTGAGGATGTCGAATTGGCGAAAGACACTGTCACGCGTACCGCCGTTTCGGCAGGCGCACTGTTGCGGCGTTACGGCGATGGCACTGGGTATGGAGCATCGGCGTACACCGACGCCTATACGGTCACTGTCACTGGCGCGATTTCGCTCGAGCGCTACATCGCTGCGTTTTACTCGACACGACTGTTCCGACTGGAGCGCTTCATCCTCGGACTAGCCGGCTTGGGGACTAACGACACCGAAGTCGAAGAGTTAGCGTGCGGTGAACGGCAACGATTCGCTGCTTGGAATGTAGAGGCACGGGCAGATAATGAGCTGTTGCTGTGCGATGTGCGCGAGCGGACGCGTTCTTGGCTGATGACGGAGATTGGTGCGTCCGATACACGCTTGTACTTCGGGTCGGCCGTAGTTCTAAACGAGTCGCGCAATGGCAAAGCGTCGGTTACGTGGTACTTCCGTGGCTTGTTCCCGCTCCATCGAATGTACTCGCGTGCACTGCTTGCCGCGGCGCGACGACAGCTCAAGTCGCAGCAGTTAGCAAGCTAGCGGTCGTCTTATGGGATTCTGCTGATACGCACTGCGTAGTTTGGCTGTGCCCGCATGTGCGTTCGATATGAGTCGACACTCGTCAAGAACATTTGGTCACTTGCTGTGCTTTCGATGTCCCAACGGATCCAATGGGTATCATCGTGTGCTTTATCGATGCGTATCCCCAAGCTATAGGCACGGCCGCGACTGGAGTACTCGTCAATCCACCATTCACCGTCATGAATCGACATATCATCCGCCACCAGTTGCAATGATCCATCCAGGAACATAGCCAATCGCTGATACGCGAAGTGCGAAACGTCTTCGCGGTCCAATGTATTGTCAATCTGCCAAGTGTCGGCAAAGCGGCGTCTTGTTTTGCATTCGTTATAAGGTGTGACGCCTAAGATTTGCTGGCCTTGCAACCAGGCGTCCCAGCCTAAATGCCGATCGATGTCTTTTGTGCTTTCAACGCTAATCAGCAATACCGCCAATACGGTGCAAGCAGCAGCAACATTAGCCGCCACATGCAGCCGCTCAGCCTTAGGGCTATTCGTCACTATTGCCAATTCGAACAGCGTCCAGCCGATCAGCATACAGAGCAGTATGGTGAACGCACCGCTAACACTAAATGGCGTGCCAGGTGGCTCTACCCAGAAGCTACTGAGGGACTCGCATTGAACGTGGACACCGGTCGTCCACAGTACATTGACAAACCACAGCATCAAACCGACGAAGACAATGATGATTGTCTGCTGCCATGGGTGGGGTTCGAACCCTTCGGTATTGTCGGGCGTGCTGCCTTTGTGGATCACAGCTTATTGTACCGCGTCGTCAATAGTCACCCGTCGCTAACGGCCTGGGCGGCTAAGCAACCGGGCTTCGCATTGTGAATATCGACAAACGCCACATCGAGGTGCGTGTAATTTAAGAGCAAAACGGTATCGCCAATTCGTGCATCGATGAGGCTCACCCGGGCCGGATAACCGGGGTCGCAATCGACGTGGCGTCTTATGACGCCGCGGGTAAGAAGCGTTGAATCTGATCGACCGTACAGTGTGCTAAATGCCCCGCCAGGCAGCGCTTGTTGTTGAAATGCCATTAGAT
Source organism: Pseudomonadota bacterium (assembly GCA_039183535.1). Lineage (GTDB taxonomy): Bacteria > Pseudomonadota > Gammaproteobacteria > Steroidobacterales > Woeseiaceae > JBCAXA01. The sequence continues at coordinate 1,979 of JBCDBO010000094.1, forward strand.
TTGTCCGTTCTTATGGCGCCACCTTAGCCACCGTTTATCGTCTAGCCCACTCGATTCGTGCGCTCGCTGCGCTTGTCGAACGCGCGCTTTTCTGGGCAAACTCGGCCGTCCACGACTAGGGGGAGTGGCGTGTGAGCGGTGACAACCTCGCGATGACGATCGCGAGCTGCGTGTTTTTCATGGGCATCGTCGCGTGGGTGTCGTATCTGAAAACACGCGGCGAGACCAATACCCGGGACGGCTACTTTTTGGCCGGTCGCGGATTAACCGGCGTTTTTATCGCCGGTTCTATGTTGCTCACCAACTTGTCCGCCGAGCAACTCATCGGGCTGAACGGTTCAGCGTATGGTGCCAACTTATCGAGCATGGCCTGGGAAGTGACAGCCGCGTTTGCGACGATTTGTATGGCGCTGATATTTCTACCGCGCTACCTCGCCGGTGCGTTTACGACGTTGCCGCAGTTTTTGAAAGACCGCTTCGACGATGACGTTCGTCGAATGACCGTTATCCTTTTTATGTTCGGCTACGGACTCGTCACGATTCCATCGGTGCTCTACTCGGGTTCGATCGCCGTGCTGCGCTTGTTCGATGTGCCGACGCTGCTCAATGTGGGTTACTCAACCGGTCTTGTGATTACGATCGTCGCTGTCGGTTGTATCGGTGCCGTCTACGCCATCTTTGGCGGGCTTAAAGCGGTCGCCGTGTCAGACACGTTGAACGGCATCGGTCTGCTGATAATCGGGATCGTCGTACCGGTGCTCGGGCTCGTGGCGCTCGGTGACGGCAGTTTCTCAAGCGGTCTTGAGATCATCACAACGACTGAGACACAGAAGCTGAATGCCATTGGCAGCGCGTCGGATCCAACGCCCTTCGGAACGTTGTTTACCGGGATGGTCTTCGCCAATTTATTTTACTGGTGTACGAACCAGTATGTGATTCAACGAACCTTGGGCGCGAGCTCGCTGGCGGAAGGTCAGAAGGGGGTGTTGTTGTCGGGCTTCTTCAAGGTGATGGTGCCCTTCATGATGATGATCCCCGGTGTAATCGCGTTTCATCTATACGGTCCGGGCCTTGCGACCATCGACCTTGCGTACCCGCAGCTCATTCGCGATGTCTTGCCAGTCGCGATGGCTGGGTTTTTCTTGGCCGTTCTGCTCGGCGCCGTATTCAGCTCGTTCAATTCGTTGTTGAACAGCGCCGCGACGCTGTTTTGCCTTGATATCTATGCGCCCCTTAAGCGTGGCGCCGTAAGCGATGCCGCTATGGTGCGTGTCGCCAAAATAGCGAGCGTCGTTATCGCCTTATTCTCGTTCGCGGTCGCGCCGCTACTGCAGTTCGCGCCTGAGGGTCTGTGGCAGATCATTCGAATTTTCACCGGCTTCTACAACATCCCGGTCGTCGCGATTGTTCTGGTTGGTTTATTTACTCGACGCGTACCTGCGATCGGCGCCAAGATCGTGATCGTTTTCCACGTTATCGCGTACGGTCTCGTCAAGTTCGGTATCGACGGTATTGCGCTTTTGCAGCCGCTCGCGGATCTGCATTTCTTGCATCTGTACGCCGTCTTATTCGTTATCGAGGTCGGCATCATGCTGGCATTCGGTGTGCTGCGGCCCGCCGCTGCCGATTGGCAATACAGCGCCAGCAGTGCGGTCGACATGACACCTTGGACGCTTGCGATTCCAGTGTCTATTACGCTGATGTCGTTGGTTGTGTTGTTGTATCTCGTCTTCTCGCCGGTCGGTTTAGTCAATGGAATCAGCCACTTGTTTTGGCCCGCCGTCGGGGCGTTAGTGGTCGTCAATGCGTTGTGTTGGTGGCAACGCGGTCGCCTGCGGCTGGCCCAATCGGCTTAGCGCGAGATTCCGCAGAAATGCTGCCCAGGAATACAAACGTTTGCATTCTTGTGTTAGCGGGAGTACAACAATAGTCGAATACCTGGGTGGTTGCTCATCGGGCTTTGGGCGCCGCCAACAATTTGGATGTCAAAAGAGGAGTGACTCATGCGTCAACTGAGGGGGACGACGCTAGCGCTGGCCGCGGCCGGTTGCTTGTCTTTGGGGGCTTTTACCACCCCAGCACTGGCTCAATCAGCCATCGAAGAAATCGTAGTAACGGCGCAAAAGCGCGAAGAAAACATCGGCGACGTTCCAGTTGCCATCACAGTTCTCGGTCGAGACCTGATCGAATCATCCTTTGCCGACAACATCGAAGATCTACAAGCCTTAGTGCCTTCGGTGAGCTTTAGAACCGGCAACACAACCCGTAACAGCGCGCTAACGGTACGCGGAATCGGAACGATTTCGTTCTCAGTCGCGGCGGAACCGTCGGTATCGACCGTCGTCGATGGCGTTGTCCTTGGACGGTCGGGCCAAGCGTTCGGCGATCTTTACGATCTTGAGCGAGTTGAGGTGTTGCGCGGTCCGCAGGGTACGTTGTTCGGCAAGAACGCATCCGCCGGCGTCGTTAACATCACAACACGACGTCCCAGCGATGCACTGGAGGGGTATCTGTCTACGTCCTTCTACGAGGACGACGAATACGTTATGAAGGGCCGTGTATCGGGCCCAGTCACCGATAACCTGCGAGCTAGCCTAACGGTCTTGAATGCTGAGTTCGATGGCTTTGTGACGAATGTATTCAATAACGAACAAGTTCAGGGTTACGACAAAACCGCTATTCGCGCGATGCTCGACTACGACGTCGATGAAGACACGAGCATTCTGTTCATCTTCGAAGACTACGAAGCCGATAACGATTGCTGTGCCGACTTGGAATTGCGGCCCAGTGGTCGTAACCCAGCATCGGAGGCAGCGCCGATCGGTGCTGGTCTAGATCTCGACAATCGCTTGATCGACCATGACTTCGAGACCCGGACGCTCGATTCCACGACTGCCATGTCGCTGCAAATCGAAACCGGTATCAGCGACTTTACGTTAACGTCGATTACGGCTCAGCGGACTTGGGAAAACACGGAATTTCGTGAGGGCGACTTCACCTCGATCGCCGGCGACAGCAACTTGCCGGTGTTCGGCGTGCCGTTCCAGCTTCACGACATCGGGCCGCAAGAGTGGCGCCAATTCTCGCAAGAGGTTCGGCTTGCATCGCCAGTCGGCGAGACATTCGAGTATCAGGTCGGCTTCTTCTACATGAATATCGAGGCCTCCCGAAACTTCACGCGTTTCGCTAGCTGCCAGAACAACAATGGTCAGCTAGATGCCGCGATCACCAATCATCTCGGCAATACCCTCGGTTTACCGAACGATCCTGCTGCCGTTGCGGCGTTCATCGCAGCCAATGGCATCACCTGTAACGCTAACGACATCGTCGATGCTACCGCGTTCTTCGATGCCGATTTCGAGAACGTTGCTGTGTTCGGTCAAGGTACGTGGAACATCAACGATGACCTTAGATTGATCGCAGGTCTGCGTTATACACGCGATGATGTGGCGTTCAACCACAATCGCCGTAACAACGACGTGTTCGGTCGTCGTGGTGTTGGCGTACGGCCGCGTTTCTCCGACGGCAATAATCAGTTCGATACAAACTTCTCTGGCGAAACCGACGAAACGGACCTGTCCGGGAAAATCGGTCTGCAATGGGATATGGACCACGGTGGCATGCTCTACGGCACGTACGCACAAGGTTATAAAGGCCCTGCGTTTAACGTGTTCTTTAACATGGATCCGGACGACATTAATCCGATTGATGCCGAGAGCTCCGATGCGCTGGAACTCGGTTACAAACTGACTGCCGACTGGGGCTTGCTGAGTTTCGCTGTCTACCAGACCGACTTCGAAAACTTCCAGGCGAACGACTTCGATACGTCGGATGGAACGACCGTGACCGGCTTTACGAATGGTGGCGACGTTACAACCAGCGGGTTCGAGGCGGACTTTATCTGGCAGGTATCTGAGCAATTCCTATTGAGTGGCGGCGTTGTATTTTCGAATGCTGAAACCGACACCGGGGATAGTTTCGACTTACCGTTTGCGCCAGATACGAAGTACGCACTGGCCGGTCAGTACGACTTCCCACTGGCCAATGGCGGCACAATCGAGTTGTTCGGTACCTATGTGTTTACCGACGAGGCTTTGTCAGGGAACATCGGTCAGACCGAAAGCACCAACCCTGAGGTTGTGCTACCTGACTACGGGATTCTGAACGCCAGCATCGGCTATCACGCACCAGACGACAAATTTAGCGTGACGTTCATCGCGAGAAACCTGACCGATGAACAATACGTAACGACGTACTCAGGCGATGGATTCCGCTACCAAGTACCGCGTGACGCAGATCGTTACTTCGGGCTCAATGCGACGCTGAACTTCGGCGCCTATTGAGTAAGCGCTGATTAACGCCGGTCACCTCTCTGTAGGTGACCGGCACTATCATCGCGGCGGCTCGCTGGTCGAGCCGCGAACCACCAACGTCGGTGGCGGAATCGCAGGATCGTAATTGGCCTCACCCGCGTTCACGCGAAACAGATACCGCACTGCTTGCTGGCCCAGTTCGTACATCGGCCAATGCACGGTTGTAAGCGGCGGGTCGTAGCAAGCTGCTAAGGCAATGTCATCATGGCCGGCTACCGATACGTCGGCGGGGACGGCGATACCGCGATCACGTAGAGCACGAATCAAACCCATGGCACAGACATCGTTCCAAGCGAAGACCGCTGTAGGCGCAACTCTTAGCACCGCGTCTGCCAGCGCTTCTACGCACGCGAGCGAGCCATCAAAATGAAGCACCAGGTCGTCATCAATCGCGATTCCGGCGCCGCGCAGCGCTGCCTCGTAGCCATGACGTTTCGGCCGTTGCGCCGGACTCGCCGGACCGGTCACAAAGCCAATGCGACGATGGCCCAATTCGATCAGGTGATCGACAACGGCCCGGGTCCCATATGCCATATCGCAACTGACATGATGTCTGGCATCCACCCGATTGATATGTATCAGCGGAATTTCATCGCTGAGCGTCTTGTAAAAGGCGTCGGAGCTACGCGCCATCGGCACCAGCATGCCGTCGACTTTGAGTTCGAGAAAAAAGCGTATCGCTTCACGCTCGGCAACCTCATCACCATCCGTGTTGCGAATGAGGATGCGCAGACGTTGACTGGCCGACTCTTCTTCGACGCCACGGGCGAGATCGGCAAAAAATGGGTTGGTCATGTCAGGTACGACCAACCCCAGCAGTTGGCTGCGCTGCGTTACCAAGGTTCGAGCTGCCATATTCGGGACGTATCCCATCTGCGTGGCCAGCGCCGAGATTCGTTGGCGCGTAGCGGCCTTAACGCGATCACTGCCCTGCAGCGCGCGGGTTACCGTCGACGGGTCCACATCGGCGGCGGCCGCGATATCTTTGATCGTGACCCGCTGCTGTTTCGGTCGGCTACTTTCCATCGGCCCATGGTAGGCGGCTGCAGCCGTAATGACTACCAGCGAAGTTACGTAAGAACGCGTAATACAAACGTTTGTATTCCCTGTTCTGCCGGTTTACTCTCGGAGCGAGACGCGCGTAGCGGCACAATGCAGCCACCACGCGATGGAGAATCAACCGCATGACCGCCAGCAGCTACAACCCGCGACTGCGTTTTTTCGAGGAATCGGCTGGGCAGCAGCATATTGCTGACAAAGACCGGTACTTATACGCCCAACCGACCGCGACACATCGGTTGAACATCATCGGTACCGGGACGATCGGGCAAGAGCATATTTTGGTCGCTGAGCTACTTGGCCGAGCCACGGTAAATGGGGTCTTCGATACCGCTGAATGCAGTCTTGAAACGGCCATCCGGCGATTACCCGCCGATCGGGCGGCGGCGATCGTGAAGCATAAAAGTCTCGAGGCGGCCTGCCAGGATGCAAACGCTGATGCGTTAATGATCTGCACACCGAATTTCACACACCGCGACGTTTTGGAAATCGCCGCCAAATCAGGCAAGCCGATATTTGTCGAGAAGCCCATGGCCACGACTGTGACCGATGCCGCGCGAATGGTGGAGCTCGCCGAAAGTTACGGCAGTTTCATCCAAATCGGCCTGCAGTACCGCTACAAAGCGGCTTATGTTGAGGCCCGTCACGAGGTGCTGGAGCGACGCAGTATCGGTGACGTGCGGATGGTCACTCTGTGCGAGTACCGCCCGCCATTCCTAGACAAAGTAAACCAATGGAACAAATTTGCCCGATTTAGCGGTGGAACCTTGGTCGAGAAGTGCTGCCATTACTTCGATTTGATGAACCTATTCGCCGGTGCTTTACCGACACGAGTTTTTGCAACAACGGGCCAAGTACAGAACTTTGTCGATTTCGACTATGACGGTGAAGCATCGGATATCGATGATCACGGCCATGTCGTTGTCGACCACGCCAACGGTGTTCGCAGTGCATTTACGCTCAGTATGTTCGCGCCGCAGTTCCACGAGGAAATGATAATAAGCGGTAGCGATGGTCGGCTTGTCACGGTTGAGCATTTCGATTTTCATCGCGATGAAACAGCGCAAACACAGCTTCGTATTGAGCGTGGTGAGGCTGGCTCCACGCGTGACGTAACGCTCTCCTACCCGGACCTCATCGAACGTAGTGGTCATCACGGTGCGACGTTTTACGAGCACGCCGCATTTGTAGATCGGTTGCAAGGACAATCGACCAACGCTGCAACACCGCTCGAAGGGTTTTGGTCCATCGTCACCGCAGCGGCCGCGCAGCACTCTGCGCAAAGTGGCCAACCTGTCGACGTCGCTGCCTTTCTAAATACGTTTGAACTGCCAAAAACGGTCACCAAGCAACTATGACAAAAACGACTATCAACGTGGGCCAATCGACGATGCCGGCCGTCGGGTTCGGACTCTGGAAAATCGAGCCTGCCGCAACGGCGCCAATGGTCGAAGCGGCCATCAGCGCCGGCTATCGTCATCTTGATTGCGCGTGCGACTATGGCAACGAAGTCGAAACCGGTAACGGGATAAAGGCAGCGATCTCGAAAGGCGAGGTGACCCGCGATGACCTCTGGGTGACCTCGAAGCTTTGGAATACCTATCACCGCGCCGAGCACGTCGAGCCAGCGCTGCGTCGCACGCTCACTGACTTGCAGCTCGATTATCTCGACCTGTACTTAATCCACTTTCCCATCGCGCAGCCGTATGTGCCGTTCGAAACCCGTTACCCACCCGAGTGGTTTTTTGACCCAGATGCGGCCGATCCACGAATGGAAATCGATCGCGTGCCGCTGCATGAGACCTGGCAAGCAATGGAGAAATTGGTTGAGAAGGGTCTGGTGCGTGAAATCGGCGTTTGTAATTACTCGAGCGCATTGGTGCACGATCTGATGACTTACGCGGATGTGGCGCCTGCGATGTTGCAGGTCGAATCGCATCCGTATCTGACCCAAGCGCCACTACTGCGCGTCGCAGAGAATTACGGGATCGCAGTTACAGCCTTCTCACCGCTCGGCGCTGGATCTTACGTCTCACTTGGAATGGCCGAGCAGACCGATAGCGTGCTTGAAACCGATGTCGTGAAAATCATCGCCGCCCGACTCGGCCAAACGCCTGCCCAGGTCGTACTTCGATGGGGCGTGCAACGTGGTACGGCGGTCATACCGAAGACCGCTCGACCCGAACGACTCAGCGAGAATATCGCTATTTTCGACTTCGAGCTCACCGGCAACGATATGGATGCAATCGCTGCCTTGAACATCAATCGACGCTTTAACGATCCTAAGGTGTTTACCGAAGCGGCGTTCAATCGCTTCCACCCGATTTACGACTGAGGAATGCCAATGGCAGCCGCACTGACAATGACGACCGTACCTGGTCAGCAAAACGACCCTGACGTCTTCCCGGTGGTTTATCAAGCCACCAATACCAGTGTTACCGACTTCGTAGCTTGGCTCGATCAATATCGAGTTGACGTCTTGGCTCAAGCGGCGACCCACGGTGCCGTGCTGTTTCGTGGCGTCCCCGTCAGTGACGATCAAGCGTTCGACCAAATCGTCCGTGCGTTCTCCGTCAAAAATTTCACCTACAAAGAATCGCTGTCGAATGCTGTTCGAATAAATCGCACCGAACGCGTTTTTACCGCCAACGAAGCGCCGCCAGAGGCCTCAATCTATTTACACCATGAGATGGCACAGACGCCGATCTATCCCGGTCGGTTATTTTTCTACTGCGAGAAAGCTGCCGAGGAACTCGGTGCAACACCGCTATGCCGCTCCGACAAGTTGTACTCCGCTCTGCAGCAACAAACCCCGGGTTTTCTTGCCGACTGCGAACGTCACGGCGTGCGTTACTCCAATGAAATGCCGGCAGAGGACGATGCCGGCTCCGCACAAGGCCGCAGCTGGCGCTCAACGCTCAGCGTTGATAGTCGCGACGCGGCCGAAGACAAGCTCAAAGCCATGGGTTACGACTGGCAATGGCTCGATTCCGGGGGTTTGCTCGCTACGACACCGGTGTTGCCAGCCGTCCGCCGGTTGCCCGACGGTCGGCCGGTCTTTTTTAATCAGCTAATCGCCGCTTATCGCGGTTGGAAGGACCCGGCAAGAGCACTGAGTTTTGGCGATGGTTCACCGCTACCGGCCGCCGATATGGAAATCGTCTGCGACCTCGCCGAGTCACTGACTTTCGATCTTGCCTGGCAGACGGGTGATGTTGCCGTTATCGATAATCATGTGGTCATGCATGGTCGCCGGCCGTTTCGCGGAACCCGCCGCGTGCTCGTATCGCTAGGCGCTGTCGACGAGGCCGCGTAGCGATTAGTTGGCGTAGAGCCAACGGAAATGCAGACCGATACTGTCGAGCTCATCGATCGTTTCATATTGCACACCGACGGCAAACTGCGGCGTGAATTTGTACCTCAGCTCGCCGGAAAAGCCGGTGTCTGCGTCGTCAAAGTCGACGTAATCAACAAACACATCCCACTCTAGGCCCGGCGATATTTCGCCGCGACCGCCGACAGATACGCCATACCCGTTCTCGCTATCTGCGGCTTCCAAGCGCTGAAACGTCGCTTGTGCGACAAACTGCACGGGCTCATTCACGTCAGTATGAAAACCGATACCGGCTCGCAATCGCTCCAAATCAATTCCTTCAATATCGACCGAGCCATAGTCGCCAACAAAAAAGTATGAATCGGTAATGCTAAACGACAACCCGCCAAAGAAGCCGTCGCCGTCGACCTCAACGAAACCGAGATCTAACTCCGTGTCCTGATAGCCAAGCTCGAAATAGTTGTAGCTCACTTCTGCATTGGCGGCGCCAGTGGCCAACAAACCAAAGCCTGCTAGAGCAATTCTGTTCATTGATCAAAGTCCTTGTCGTGATACGAAAGTGACTGCCGAGTCTTCTTCCTGCGTCAGCCGAGTACGCACTCTTCGATACCGACCGAGAAACTATGGAAAAGTTCGGGATTTGACGCGCAGCGCGGTACACAAAACCTAGCGCCTGGTACGCTTGGTTACCAGCTACCAATCAACCTTACTGTGCGCCTTACCTTCGCTCGACGTCTTTTGATCGGCATGTTGATTTTGCTCCTTGCAACAATCAGCGTGCAGACTATAGCCACCCGGATCAGTTTCGAGCGCGGCTTTACGAACTACGTTGCCGAACAAGAGCGTAGCCAGTTGCAGCGCCTCGCTGGCGAGCTCGCACTGGTCTTTGCGTTAACGGACGATTGGTCTGCTTTCCGCGGAAACCCGAGGCGGTGGGATCAAATGCTGCGAACGGCTTTCCTGCCAGAGGATCAACGATTACCTTCGCCCCGGCGTGGGCC
>JBCDBO010000095.1:0-11676 GCA_039183535.1 Pseudomonadota bacterium
CATGCATCCAGACTGCAGCTACCAAATTATCCATCAACCCCTCCGCGATAAAGGGGGTGTTCTGGCAATCTCAGCGCCAATGGGTAAGCGTTGCGAAATAGTGCCACGCATTTTTCCGTTCATGGCCGACAAGTTCTTCCGCGAGCCATTTAACGTCCCAAGGCGATATACATTCTCGGTTGCTGTTACGTCGCTGGGAACGGGAAGTCGCACAACGAAACGAGGCCGAAACACAATCGTCGCCCAATGGCACGCTTCTCCCGATCCTTTCCCCGGTGGGGAGCCAAACCGAAGCCCTCCTCTTGCTTTGCGTATACACAATGGCAAGTGGGCCATAACGTTCGGGTCTGAGCCAAAGTTTCGCTCTACGGAGCAATATCTGGCGAACAATTGGCGTTATGTCGGTGCTGTCCAAGAAAACGAATGGATTACTTGGGACTTTCGGCTTCGTTGGGGCTATCGAGGCGAGGGCAGTTACACGGAGGTTTGGAAAAACGGTGAACTCGTGTTCCTTCTCGAAGAGCCCAATGCTTTCAACGATATTCGTGGTGTCTACTTGAAGTTGGGTTTGTACCACCCGCCGTCGGACCAGCGTTTGCTGATGGATGACATTGTAATCGACGGGGCTGGTCGACTCGGAGATTGACTTCGTGAGTGGCGCACTCTACTCCAGCGTGACGTGGTCGATGCTCAGTCTACACGCAAGATGGGTGGGTTCGGTTGCTTTGGTGCTGCCCCGTTAAGCTCATATGCGCCGATGTCATACGGCGCTGAGCGTTGGCGACCCAACCGATCAACCGTTACGCTTGGTAGCGTTGTTCCTTGATTGACCAATCTGGATGACGCGATAAGTTCATAGTCATCGTCGTGTGTGTTTCGAAAGTCGCTGGAGCTTGCCGTTACGTTTGTCGGTCCCTCGACGGAGCTAGGAAAGCCGTCAATTGCCGCATTGTTCTGCCAGTCCCAACTGCTAATGCCAGCGTCACCACCGGCAACTTGAAGGAGTCGGTCGATGCCCTGTCCGAAGGTCGAGTTAAAGACAGTGAGATTCTGCAAATCGTCTTCCGCGCGTACCGCAGTGTCCACATCGTAGATCACGGCATTCGCAATGCGTGTATTCGCGTTACCGAATGTTCCGCGAACACGGAAAGCGATCTCGCTGTCGTAGACCGTCACGCGATCGACAACCGCTTCAATTTTTTCTTTCAAATTGAAGGCGGCTCGATTGCTTACTCCTGAACTTCGATCCCATCCGTAGGCGGTCACGTTCCGAATGATGAGGGATACACGTGGTGCTGAATCGATGTTATCCCGCGCGACTTTTGTATCCACGGCGTTTTCGCCAGGCGATTGACCGGCACGCCAGCCAGAGTTGAAGTCTGAGCTGAGCGGGCCAGTCCAAAGCGTTGAGTCTTCAATCAGGATATTGTCAGTGACCCGTCCTGGGACACGGGCGGGATCGGCCTGGAATGAGTCACCAGAAACGTGGTGAATATTCGCGCGCCGAATCGTCACGCCATTGCAGTCCGTCGTTACGATGCCGTGCGCATCCTCTTCGCCGCCAAATGCGCCTTTTAACAGGTGGTGAATCTCTACATCTTCAATCAAGAGACTGTCAGAGCCGTTGGCATCGATACCGTCACGAGTACCATTACGAACTTCGATGCGACGCACGGTACAACTTGTGCAGTTTCTCAGTCTCAGTGCGTCGCTGGCTCCCTTTCGCTGGTCGACGATGAGGTCTTCGATAACGACAAACGACCCGCCGAGTGTGACCTGCTCTAATATTGGTCGTGCTCCATTGCCAAAGGACGCGACGACGAGTGGACTTGCGCTGCTCGCCGAAACGTCGATCGATAATGAGCCAGAGAACGATTGACCAGTAGCGAACAGCACGCGGTCGCCGTCTCGTAGGGCCAAACTATTCGCGGCGCTAACCGAGCGCAATGCCCGCGTTGCGCTCGTACCGTCGTTGTTGTCGTTGCCAGACGAACTATCGATAAAGTAGTCAGTAGCGCTAAGGTCGTAAGACAGCGATAGAAGAGCAATCGCGATCGAAACTTGGAATGTAGCGGAGAAGGTCCGCATACGATCACCTCGTTAGCAAGTTGGTTCTAAGGTCCGGCAGGCGCCCGTACAACCCTCCACAAAAGTGCTGCGAGTTTTCGTTGTACTGGGTCCTAATTCTGTGATGCGCTTCACGCTTCGTAGTGTGAACCGAGTTTCGACCTAGTATTACGGACCGATGAGACCTTCGATTATGCCGCTGAGCGTTTTGACCTGCTCGCGCCGTGAGAACCTCAACAATTCGTCGCCCGACGGCGGTTGGACGTTACCATTTCGGACCGATGTAACGTAATGTCGAAAATTTGCGACGATTTCATCTTTGGATGCGATGTCCGCTACATCGTTTATTCTCAATGACTTAAGCACAGAAGCTGTTTCGCCGCGTGAGTCGACGAGGCCGAAGACGGGAGCTTGAGCGTTCAAGTACTCATAGAGTTTCGCAGGTACAGCGTGGTTGTAGACGGTACCTTGAAACAGTAGCAGGCCGTCAGCACTGACCATCTCCCGGATCGCGTCGTCGTAAGGCAGGTAGTCGCCAAACTCGACGATGTCTGATACGCCGTATCGCTCGGTGAGCGGCTCATACAAATGCGGATAGCTGCATGCTCGCAACGTTATGCGGAGGTTTCCCGAATCAACGACGCCATCTTGCTTGAGCTCTGCAAGTGCCGAGAAGAATGCCTCTGGATTCCGTCCCTCAGGTTGCATCGCACCACTATGCACAATGTGTAATCGTCGCTCCGGGTCTTTTGGATCGCCGGTGCTTGCGACAGTTGGGAAGTTTGCATCGTCAAAGCCATTGGGAATCAGCAAAGCGCGCTCCCCAAGTGACGGGTAACGCTTTCGATACATCTTTCGCGTGTACTCTGCGGTGAAAACGACTCGAGAGGCCCTCGCTATGGTCGCAGCTTCGATTTTTCGCGCCCATTTGAATCGCCACGGGTCCGCTGGGTAACCCTCCATTGACATCGGATCGCGAAAGTCCGCGACCCACGGCAGACCGCTAGTCTTCGCCAGCGACAAAGCAATCATCTTCGCCGTGCATATGGGAAAGGTAGACCAGATTGCGCTCGGGCGGTATTCGCGGAGCATGCGGCGGCCCGTCCAGACGGCGTGTGGCCACCAGCTAACCCAAGGGTCTGGCCATGACATTGCGCCGATATAGCGCCCTCGGAAGGCAAAATGGCGCGTTGTTTCGAGGCCGAAGGCCCGATGAACGGGGACATCTGCGGGGATTTCGGCAAGTTGCCCGTCAGTAGTTTTCGCATAAGCCCTGGGGCTGACGGTCAGAACCTTTGGTTGCCAGCCGAGTTCTCGGAGATACCGGACCGTCTTTAACGCTCGCTGCATCCCACTGCTAGTAGCAATTGGTGGGAAATGAAACGCGATGATAAGGATTGACTTATTCACGACAGACTTCGCACATCCAGGTCGGGGTCCGAGCTAGAATTCTGCAATGAACAGAGGCTTACCGCAGACTATTAGCGCGATGAAGTGTGCCATGACGAGGCAACGGAGACCATGACTGGAGTTCAGATACCGTGGTTCGAATAGCGCTCGGTTTTTGCGTCGTCGTCGCCTCGGTCGGAATCGCAGGCGTCGTTTGGACAGTCATGGAGCGAAGCGATCATCACAAGGCTCCTGTGGTGCCAGTACCAGCGTTCCACACGATGCAACGCGCACGAGACGAGAGTACCGCGCAGCGAGAGCCTACGCTGCGGTTCGACCACGCGGATAGTACCAACCCGACTGAGTTCGACGCCTGGCAGAAAAGCCTACGCGGATATTTGCGCCGAGTCGTTTACAAGCTGGAGTCTGATGCCGGACGGCCCACGGAGACTAACGACGAAGGTGCCTTTGAGGGCGTGCGACGCCGTGAAGTGCTGCTACGCTCGAGTGACGGCAGCCGTATTCCGGCTGTTCTGTTGCTGCCGCAAACGCCGAATGGCGCGAGTCTCATTGTATTGCCCGGCCATGTTAAAGACGGAGAGTCCGGGTTACGCCAGCTTACTGAGGATATCCCGTCCTACCACAATTCGGCAGCGCTACGCTTTGCTCGGGCTGGTTACGTCACGTTGGCGATTGAGCTGCGGGGTTTCGGCTTGCTCGGACTACATGCTTATCCAGACCATCGCAACGTCGCGTACAACGCCCTTTTAAGCGGCCGTTTTTACAAGCAACTGATCGTGGAGGATGTGGCCGCAGCGGTGGACTATCTTGTCTACGAGCTCGGTATTGATGAGGGTCGGCTCGGCATGGCGGGCGTGTCGCTTGGTGGTGAAGTGGCAATTGCCTACAGCGGGCTCGATACGCGGATTCAAGCGATTTCCTCGCATGCGTATGGTGGCGGCCGTGGCCTATTCCCGTTGCTCGGTCCTGCGCATCCGCAGCCTCACTATTGCCATATAGTTCCGTCGGCGCGTACGTTGTATCGGCGCGAAGCGCCATTCCTGCTTATAGCACCTCGGCCGTTGCAGGCGTTGCGCGGTACGATGAACGCATTCGATTTAGAGCGCTTCAGAAAAGCCTTGGAACCGCACTGGGTACTAGCCGGCGATTTATCTACGCTGCAAATCGCCAACATAGATGCTCAAGCTGAGTACCGCGGTCACGCCTTCTTCGTCGCGGAAGCAATCGAGTTTTTCGATGCTACGCTTTGATCGCGGGATGGCCGAGAACTTTGATAGCCGTGCGTAGTAAAAGCACCGCACGTCAAGCGAGGAGTTTAACCCCAACAACCGTTGCCGTGGGGCTGCCAGCACTACTCGCCAATGCTGTCGCTGTAACTCTCTCCGCAGTCTGGTTATGGCGTCAGCTAGCAGGCGCCAATGTTCTAATCGCATGGATCGAGTTCGCAACGCTTGCGATGCTAATGCCGATTTTTTCGGCTATTGTATTTTGCGCGAGTAATGCGCGTGCGAGCGGAAGGCGAAGTCTTGGCATCGCAGCTTTTGCGGTTGCCGGAGTGTATGTCGGCGCGCTTATCAATAGCGATTCGTTCGCCAGTCGTTTATTCCATGCGCCGATCATTTCGATTGGCCACATCAACGTTTTCTTCGTTGCCAGCGCCTTAGCATGGTCCGGAATGTTATTCGCCGGTTATCCCGGGGCCTCGTTACCGCGTATCGACCGGCGCATCGCCTTGTTTGGCTTGTTGTCAATGGTTCTGTTGGCACTTGTGGCGCTACCTGCCAATGAAACTGCACTTAGTCTATTCGCTGGGTTGGTCTGGGGCGTGTTTGGCACAGACGACGCCGTCTCGTTGGTGTTACTTGGCCTTTACCTGGTCCAGCTCAACAATGCGTCACAGAGCCCACTTGAGTCATTGTTACTAACGGCGCTGCTATCGGCATTTCTTCTCGGCCTGCGGGGAGATGAGTTAGCCGCGGCAGGCATTGTGTTGTTCATTCCGATAGCAGTGCTTGAAATCGTGTCAGCTATCGCTCGCCCTAAGGTCTCGCTACTAGATAGCTCTAGCGTTACTCAATTGTCAGTGCGTATGGGTGCGATTGTCGCGTGGTTGCTGGTGATAGGCGGATATGCCAGATTGGTCGAAGCTTTGGCGCTACTCGTTGTTGGTACGACGTGCGTACGAGTTCTTCTTCCAACCGAGAAGCGCAGATTATCGACGCTTCGCGAGCAGACCTTCGCAGTCGGTGACATTGCACTGGCAACGTTAGCGGGCGCGGCGATCCAACTTGTTTCTGGCGCCGTCGGTTTGCAAGCCGCGTTGGCCGACGCACTTGTCGGTCTACCTGCCGCAGTGCTGGTCACTACTTTCCTCGCGCTCAGTGCCGTGAGTACCACGGTCGTGCGGCCAGTCACGGCACTTTTGCTGATGGCGCCACTTGCAACACCGTTGCTGCAGTCTGTGGGCCTGTCGCTGCCGCAAACGATACTGGTAAGCGCGCTGTCAGTTTGGACGATGCGCGGATTAGTGCGACGCGAAGTGCTACCGCTGGGGTTCGTTTTGGCGCGGCTTAGCGGACTATTGGTGATGATCATGGTTCTGTATTGGTCAAAAGTCGCCGATGGCCTTCTAAACCACATGCGGTTTTGGTGATCTGAGATGCTATCGCGACGTTTTAGACTAACGACTGCCTTTTGTATCTGGCTGCTCGCTTTGCTTGCATTTCCGGCCCGTTTCAGTTCCGTAGGCCTCGACATAGCTATCCCCGAATGGAGCGCACTGCCGGGTAATCGGTGGATCAAGCTTGATACACACAATAGGCCGCCGGTTGGGTTTCGAACGGACCACGGCGGCGCGGTTTATGACCCCGAGCATCAGCAGGTTTTGTTGTTTGGCGCTGATACACACCAACGGCATTTCGATAATACCGTTACCGCACTTAGTCTGACGTCTCTGCAGTGGCGTAGTCTCACATTTCGTGCTCCGCGATTCGCGATGCGGACCGATCGGTTCGGTCGCCGCATAAACGGAGTATTTCGATTAGCGCCATGGCCGATGCATGCGTACGATGCGCTCGCGTTTAACACAGAAGCGGGCGAGATGATCGTGCCCTCAGGGGCGCAACACAGTATGACGGCTGCCATCGGAGCGCAGACTGATCCGTTGTGGGTGTTCGACCCAGCCAGCCAGCGTTGGCGAACGGCCTCGCTACCGACGGAAACACCACCCAACTTCTTCGCAGCTGGAGCGGAATTCGACCCGATTTCTAAGCGTGTATATGGCTACGGTTCCTTGGCGAGTACCTCGCCATTGTTGGCGCCAGCTACAGAGTTCGATTTGCCGCGGGGCGGTTTGTGGCGCTTCGATCCGCGGACCGGTCAATGGACACAGCTTAGCGAGAACACAGATCGCATATCGTGGTTCAACATTGAAACGCTTGGTGCCAGCAGGCAGATTGCCGTATTCGGCGGTGACAATCAGAAAGACGATGTGCTTACTGTCAATGACGATGGAACCAACTGGCAATTGGTGGCTCCGACAGAACCAACATGTGGTGGCGGTTATTACTTTCCTGCCGCGACGCACGCTCCCTCTGGAAACGTGCTATTCGTACCGCCGATATCCAACCGCCAAATGTCAACGACTTGTATCGCTGACCTTAAAAACAATGTCACCCTCGCGCTTCCGGACGCAAATCTTCCCTGGGTGGGCCTGAACTATACGATGGTTTATGCAACCGATCTCGATATTTTCGTGCTCGTTACTGGAAGTTTCTCGCGGGGTGAGCCAACCGCCGTTCATGTACTTCGGCTTGAACTCGAATCGTTGTCGGATGGTTCGCCGTGACCAAGCAGACCGGCCAAGATGGCGAACGTTTCGTCGCTGATGTCGTCACGACAATCGATAAACCGGTGAGGGCGGCGACGTACTCGTTCTTCTCAAATGACGAATGGTTGCAATGCTTGTTCGATCACGGGCTGAACGAGCCTGCCGATCTCGCCGTACACACATTAACAAGCGATGCCCGACCGATCGCCCGTTTAGTGGCTGTTCGCCCTTTAGAAGTGGACCAACTGGTATCGCTAACCAATTACTACTCGCTCATCAATCCGGGGTTAGAAACCGTTCCGGGTGCCTTGGGCGACGTCCTCATCGATTGGCTAGCTGCAATTCGGCGCACCGCGCCGGGTGGCCGCAGGCTGGTGCTAGATTACCTTGCTGCTTGGGACCCCGCGACACCACAGCAAGTGGCGTTGCTGCAAGCGGCCGGCTATAGGATCGACGTGCAACACAAGACGTGGAACTGGCGCGTTTGCGTGGCCGGGAAGACGTTCGCTGACTACTGGTCGGCGCGACCAAGTCGGTTAAGAAACACCGTCGACCGAGCAGATCGGCGTCTCACCCAGCGCCGCTCGGTTCGACTTGAGTTGGCGCAGTCGCTTGCGGAACTTGATGGGCTAATGAGCGACTACCAAGCCGTGTACTCGCGAAGCTGGAAGCCTACTGAAACGCCGGCTGGTTTTATGCCAGCAATGATGCGTTTGGCGGCATCAGGTGGTCGCTTGCGACTTGCTGTTTTGTATCTCGACGACCAGCCAGCGGCCGCACAGTGTTGGATAGTCGATCAGGGTATCGCAACAATTTACAAGCTGGCTCATGATCCTGTATTTGGCCGAGAATCCGTTGGTTCTGTTTTGACACGACGACTGATAGAGCGTGCCATCGAGACCGACAAGGTAGCCTTCATTGATTACGGGGTTGGCGATGAGCCGTACAAACGCGACTGGATGGCAGATCGCCGTCAACTGGTGACGCTGACGGCTGTCGGTGACGCTGGCCCAATCGCTGCGGCAACGGTTCTGAAGTGGCGCTTAAGGGACGTTTTGCGTCGCCTAGGGTGGCGAGATTACGTGCCTGTGCAACTCGCATAGCGGCCGGATACAGGCGCCGACCGTGTCACGGACCGAACTGATAACCACGTCCAGCACCCAGTCCCGCCCTTTAGGTATCATACGCCCATGGGCAAGTTGCAAATCAGGCACCCCGTCTTCCGACAGGCGCCGCGGGTCACGTTTGGCCGCGGATCGCTGCGTTCGGCATTGGCAGAAGTCGCTACGGACAGCCGCTTCGTACTGAGTTCGGCGTCCGCAGTACGTTCGCTCGTCGACGACGCAGCCGAACGTGTTGGCGTGGCCCTGTCCGCGACAAATTGCTTTGTTAAGCCCGCCGGAGAACCGTCCGCCGATATGGTCAGAGCGACGGCTGCCTTTCTAGCCGATGCCCCAGGCGCTCCTGTAGTCGCGGTTGGGGGTGGCTCTGTTCTGGACCTGGCTCGCTTGGGTTGGGCTAGCGCTTTCGCAAAGCTCGACCTCGAAACGGCGCGATTGGCGGTGGACACGGACGTGGAGCCGCGGTTCGTGCTGGTGCCCACAACCTGCGGTACCGGTGCCGAGGCTGCCGATGTAGCGGTATATCTGTCTGACAATGAACGCAAGTTAGCAGCCGTCGATCAGCGCCTGCTCGCGAAAGACGTCGTTCTCGACGGCCGTTTTCTGGATGGCATCGACAGCGCTGATATGGCCGGGTTTATATGCGATGCGCTAAGTCACGCGATCGAGTCCGGTTACTCGGTTGTGCCCAGTGCGATGGCGAAAGGCATCGCCGCCCAGGCGCTTCGCACGTTAGTTGCAAATTTCGCCGATGCGGGCGGAGATTCCCGTAAGGACAGATTGCTTGAGGGTAGTTTTTGGGCTGGATTGGCCGCCGCCAATTGCTCGGTGGGCATCGTGCACGCTTTTGCTCACAGCATTGGCGCCCACGGGGTGCCGCACGGTATAGCCAACGCTGTAGCGCTGTTGCCTGGGATCCGATTCAATGCCGAAACCAGCCAACTCAACGATTGGCTGCAAGCAACATCGTATGCCAGCGTCGACGAGTTGCTGGATGCTATCCAGCCGATCGTCGCCGCAGCGATGCCGCGTGCGAATAAATACGCTGCATTTTCGTTACTAGCGGACGCCGCTTTTCGACATGACCTCGTGCAAGCGATGCGCTCTGATGTCGCTATTCGTGCGAACCCGCGACGGGCGGACGATACAGAGTTGGCGAAATTTGTCGACACGGTAGCCGATCAGCTGCACTGACATGAATACGTTCGATACTTGGCTTGCCGCCGCTTCTCCCGAAGCGTTAGCGCTTTCCGATGATGCCGGTTCCCTGAGCTATGCCGCTTTGGAGCAGGCGATAGGTGCCGCGTGCGAGCGACTCCGTCGGCAAGTCCAGCAGCCGAGTTACGTGTTCATTCGCGCCGCAAAAAACACTGCTACCGTTGTATCGATTTTGGCCGCAGCTCGAGCTGGGCATGTGGCTGTACCGATCGATCCGGATGCCCCGGAACGCACGCTCGCAACCATGGCGCAGCGTTGCGGGCGCGCCGTGATTTGGGATGCTAATGACGTCGTGACGAGCCTAACCGATGGAGTCATACATGGCGATGTCGCAGCAACAGCGCTACTTCTGTTTACATCAGGGACCAGCGGTTCCCCCAAAGGCGTGCCGGTCTCGTGGGGTAACTTAGAGCACTCGGTAACTACCGTTTCCGCTTATCTCGACTACGCTAGTTTTTCAAGTGCTGCGGTTGCTTTACCGTTGCACTACAGCTATGCGTTGCTAACTCAAGTTCTTGCAATGTTGTACGTAGGCGGACACGCGCGTGTTTTCGCTAGCTTCCGTAACCCGATAAAGTTTGCTCGCGCTGTCAACGAGGGCGAGCTGCAAACGTTTTGTGGTGTGCCATCGACCTATCAAGGATTGATCGTCATCCATCGTCTGCAGGCATTATCAATGCCTTCGGTGCGAATATTGTGTTCGGCCGGTGCCGCGATGGATAAATCTCTGCTGCCTGAGATCCGAGCGATTTTTCCGAACGCTCGATTTTTCGATAACTATGGGATGACGGAAGCGACGCCTCGCATCAGTTACATTTCCGACGACGATCCACGATTCAGCGAGCCAACCTGCGGCCGTGCGATTACGGGGCTCGAGATCGCTGTTTTTCATCCCGAGTCGGATGAGCGTTTGGACGATGGCGAAGAGGGGATTGTCGCAGTGCGCGGTCCCAATGTTTTCAGCGGCTACTTGGACGACGGCGCAGCTACGGAGAGAGCATTCAATGCGAGTGGCTTTCTGTTGTCGGGCGATTTGGGGTTTTTACAAGATAGTTATCTGTACATCACCGGCCGCGCTGATGATGTATTCAACGTGGGCGGCGAGAAAATTGCTCCATTGGAGATCGAGCGCGCACTCAATGAGCATCCTGCCGTGCAAGCTTGCGCGGTCGGCAAACTTACCGATGTCCAGCGTGGAGTTATTGCTGTGGCTTACTTGGACCTATCAAGCGATGTTCGTCGCCGCGATCTAATCGACTTTTTAGGATCTCGATTGCCGCCAGCGAAAGTACCGACACGGTATATCCGTGTTCAAGGTTTTCCGTCAACGGCAAATGGCAAAGTGCAGCGCTCGCGGTTGTCACCTAGCGACGAAAGCTTTGTAATTGCGGAAATAACCTAACCTTGGGTTAAGTATGGATACGCCACTGTTTCTACCGAACGTCGCCCCTTACTCGCTGTCGGCCTCAGACAAAGAGCGCTATTTGCTGCAGACGTTAAACGAGCTACGCCGCTTTCATCGCGAGCGTTGCCCTGGATACGCATTGCTAACCGAAGACATGCACGCTGATAATGTTGACCGTATCGTGGACTATCCGTTCGTCCCGGTATCTGTTTTTAAGGAGTTCGATCTACATTCGAGCCAAGGCGATCTCGCTGTCATCAAGTCGTCGTCGACAACATCTAATAGCGCCGCAAAGATCTACGTCGATAAAGAGAGCCGCAAACGGCAAACACGTAGTGCCAACCTGATTCTTGGTGATTACATTGGCCACGAAACACGTCCCTATCTGGTCTTTGATTTAGAGTCCACCGTACGCGGCACAGCTGGTTTCAGTGCGAGAGGCGCGGCCATCATGGCACTAGCGCATATGGCCAGTGAGTTTATTTTTGTCATGAAGGACAGTGAGCAAGGACCGGTACTCGATACGGAGGCGCTCAAAAAAGCGGTCGACAAGATCGACGGCAGGCCTTTTATCTCATACGGCTTCACTTACATGTTGTATCAGGCTCACGAGGCGCTGCGAGGCA
>JBCDBO010000096.1:0-11335 GCA_039183535.1 Pseudomonadota bacterium
CCAGCACTCGCGAAGAGGATGGATTGGTGACGTTCGGACTCGGCGAGCAACCGCTCGACGACGACAACTAGCCAACCGGCGGCTTCGTGTCCTGGTTGCGCCGCTCAAGCTCGCGGCGAACCTCCTCGAGGTCACTCGTCGTGTCGTCGGCCGCCGTCGCCGCTTCTTCCGATGCGGCCTCCGGAGTGAACTCGTCGGCCGGCGCGGACGGCGCTATTGCTCCAGGCGCATCGCCAACCGTGTCGTCCGCCAACGTGTTGGGCGCGTCTTCAGCCTCCGGTAGCGCCGTTCCGTCACCGTTGAACTGCTGTTCGTAGAGATATTGCTCGCGCTCGCGCGCCGCTTCTTCGGCGCGCCGCCGCGCGGCCTCAGCCGCTTCGTTACGAGCCCGGATTTGTTCGCGTTTGCGCTGGCTTTCCTCTTCGAAACGCCGCTGCAGCTCAGCCTCGCGTTCGGAGGCCATACGTTTGTTGGCCTCACGGGCGTTGCGGCACTCGGGATCGTTGCGGGTTCCGCGGCGGTCGGCGTTGCAACGCGACAGGGTCGCCTCAAGGCCGATCTGATCCTCCATAAACTCCGTGACCGTCCGGACCGGTACGTCCTCCGCACAGCCGGCCGCAAACGCGGTCAGCGCAAGACCGATAAGACCAAGATTTCCCGTACACTTTGTCACGACGACCAGCAGACCTCAGGTTTCGTAGCGCGCGAGAGCCACGCAACTACGGCAACAGGAGCGTAATTTGAGCCAATTTGGCCGTGAAATCATGATCCCCGTCGCATTAAGGCAAATATCTCGTGTTCAGACCAGTGAGAGGGTGCACTGGTTCACAAAACGCGTTTTTCAGCGCAGCGCAGTCCGTAGCGGAGGACCGAGTGGCTGAACCATCGCAATTCTCGCTACTGGGACGCCGCCGCTTCCTGCCGTACTTTCTAACCCAGTCGCTGACCGCACTCAATGACAACGTTCTGCGCTACGGATTGATACTGCTCGTCACCCAAGGGCGACTCTCCGTCGGTGGCCTGACACCCGACGTTGTTGCGAGTCTCAGCGCCGCTGTTTTCATGCTGCCGTACTTCCTATTCTCAGCCTTCGCCGGACAACTCGCTGACAAATTTGACAAAGCGACGCTCATTTTCCGGATCAAAGCGCTTGAGTTTGGCCTGATGATCGCCGCCTGGCTAGCTGTTGCGAGCGGCAGCGGAGTGGCGCTACTCGGCTTGTTGTTTCTGATGGGTACGCAGTCAACGCTGTTCGGTCCCGTCAAGTATTCGATGCTGCCGCAAGTGTTGCGACCGCAAGAGCTAACCGGCGGTAATGCGTTGGTCGAAGGCGCAACATACCTGTCGATCATCATTGGCATGATCGTCGGCGGTATTGCCGTTAGCGGTGAGTCGATGCACGTGCTAGGCGCTGTGCTTGTTGTCATCGCCTTGCTCGGATGCATCACGGCGGCGCTCATCCCGGCCGCCGCCGCTCCTGAACCTGCACTCCGCTTGCGGTTGAATCCGATTCCAGAAACGTGGCGCGTTATACGCATGGCCCGTGAGCCACGCAGCGTCTTTTTGTCGATACTTGGTATCAGCTGGTTTTGGTCGTTCGGCTTAGTCGCAATGTCGCAACTACCCGTCTACGCCGATGTCATTCTGCGTGTCCCGCCGGACAGTGCCAATGTTCATATACTGCTGCCGATTACCTTTGCGGTTGGTATCGGTATCGGTGCCCTGCTCTGTGAACGCTTATCCGGTCCGATGATTGAGCTCGGGCTCGTTCCACTGGGCGCGCTGGGGTTAAGCGCCTTCGCGATCGATTTGTATTTTGCACAACCGCTCCCGCTAGTGCTCCCGCTTACGGCACTCAGCGACATCGTCCACCGACCGGAAATCTGGCGAATACTGTTCGACCTAACGATGCTCGGCCTAGTCGGCGGCATCTACAGCGTTCCGTTGTACGCAATGATGCAACAGCGCTCAGAACCCCGGCAGCGGGCGCGCATAATCGCCGCAAACAACGTACTGAATTCGATCTTAATGGTGATCGCCGCCGGGTTCTCCGCCCTGCTCGCTGCCCGAGGCGCTACGGTACCGCAGATTTTTCTCGTCTTCGGCTTGCTAAACATCGCCGTGTCGATTTACTTGTTCACGCTGTTGCCTGAATTTGTAATGCGCTTCCTGACGTGGATTTTGATTCACAGTCTTTATCGAATTCGCAGTACTGGGCTAGATAACATTCCGGAAACCGGTCCCGCACTAATCGTCTGTAACCATGTCAGTTATGCCGACGCGCTCATTATCGGCGGCAGCATACGTCGTCCGGTCCGCTTTGTTATGTATTTCAAAATTTTCCAGATTCCGATCCTGTCGTTTATTTTCAAAACGGCAAAGGCCATTCCGATTGCAGGCCGCAGCGAGGACCCTGAGCTGCTTGAGGCTGCCTACGAGCGAATCGATGCCGAGTTAGTCGCTGGCAATGTCGTCGGTATATTCCCCGAGGGCGCATTAACGCGCGACGGCTTGATCGCAAATTTCCGGCCTGGTGTCGAGAACATCTTGGCTCGTCGACCGGTTCCGGTGATTCCGATGGCATTGTGTGGTTTGTGGGGAAGTTGGCTCAGTTTCAAAGACGGTAAGGCCGCGCTGAAGATACCCAGGCGGTTACGCGCGCGGATCGATCTGATTGCAGGCGCCGCCGTTGCGCCAGCCGATGCAACAGCCGCCGCGTTGCAAGAACGCGTGCAGGCGCTATACGATGAAAAAACGCCGCGAACTTAGGGCCGTTTGATTAGGGCTGCGAAAACGCCGGGAGTCGCTCTTGCCACGTGCGTAGCTCCGACTCGACGGTCTCCACTGGACGCGTCGGTGCAGTCTGATCGAAACGCACACGCGTGCGCTGCAGCGATGCGCTATGACCGAGTAGCGTTACGCTTAGCCCGTCACGACTGACTTTCATCCCTGGTGAAAATCGCATCGCGGGCAACAACTGCGTGAATATTTGGCCCGCTTGCGGCGCATTCAGCGGGATACTCAACAACCAGTTATCCGTTCGACACACGATCCGCCGGCTATCGCCGGAGAGCCTCAATTCGCGACAGGCCTCACCGAGTTTGTGCAGCGGAATAACGTCGACCGGATCCACGGCAACGAGAGTAAGACCGCCGGAGTCATCGGCGATCGCGAGTCGCCCGCGCACCGCACTGGTGAGGGCCGTAATGGCAACGCTGCTAACGGCGTATTGATCACCGATCAGACTCTGCTCAACCGACAACACGCTAACGAGACCGTTGTCGTGGCCGACGCCTACTCGGTCCGCCGATAAGAACTCACCGACGGTCACGGTTTGGTCGAACGTACGGGCTGCGATATTCACCCCGGTTGCCGTGTCGAATACGCGCACCTCGCCGGGCAGCGCGACAAGTAGCGACTGCTCGTTGCTACTAAATCGCATCGCGACGATATCGGCCGTCGGGAGCCGGATGAAATACGGGCGTGGTGCAGATTCGGCGGCTTCCCAAACGCGGACGCTGCCGTCAGCGGCCAGCGATGCAGCTAGCGCTCCGCTTGCACTTTGTCGCACCTGTACTACAGGAGCCGTGTGCCCGACGTAACTTACCCGATCCCGCAATCGATCCGCAGCGCCCTCAGGCGCGGCGAACCGCACCGTGCCATCGATACGCGCCTCTGTTAGCGTGTCGCTGTCGCTACCCGAAGACGCCTCGAGAAATATAGACACGCCCGCGGCGGTCAAATCAGGATCATCATTAACACGGAATACTCGCGACGTACCTGCATCGGGATCGAACAGCAACAAGGTATCGCGGCCACCGCGGAATCGCACAAGCTGTTGTTCGTCGCGGTTTGCTGTTCGAAGCAACGGAACAACCGGAGTCAAATTATCGGCATCGACAACTGCAAAACCAGCAGCTGCATTTCCTACCACCATGCGGCGTCCGTTTGGATCGATTGCCATCGCCCATTCACCGGACGTGCGGCGGGTTACGAGCGTCGGCTCGGCGGCCGCAAAATCCCAAACCGACAATCGACCGCCGTTGCTGCGGATCAATAATTGCCGGTCATTGGCGTTAAAATCCAACGCAGTAACTGCGGCGGGTACAACAACTTCGGCGATCGGCGTCGCTGAATCAGTCGCCCACAATCGCACTGTTTGATCGGCGTAGGCTACCGCAACCCGAGTGCCATCACTGGCAACAGCCAGTCCAGCCAATTCGGTTGCGGTTGGCAAGCTTGCAACGGCACGCTCCTCGATGAGATCGAAAATCGTCAGCGCTGGGTCGGCGCCGGAGCCGACGACGGCCAAAAACTGCCGGTTGACCGACAAAGCGCTGCGCAACACTGTCGTCGCGATGGGCGGCGACCATGAGGCATCACCAGTTGCGAGCGCGAACGCAACCAAGCCCTGTGCTCGAGCCACTAACAACACCCGTTCATCGAGAACAAACCCGATAACGCGATCTTCGCTGGAGATTGGTAGCGACGCGATGGCTTGGCGTGTGGCCGTATCCCAGACTTGGGCGACACCGTCACTAGACGCAGGTAAGGCAACCACATAGCGCGCTGCGGGGCTTAACACCGCTCGGCCTACCGGCGCGACCGTCGGCTCGCGCAAAACGGCCGGTGCATCGGCTGCCGAAAAATCACCGTGCCGTGCAAACTCGAGTCGCCAGCCGTTGAGCGTTCCGGCGATCGCCGGTCGACGATCGACAATGCTGAGCGTCCAACCGCCGCTCACATCCTCTTGCTCCAATACACGCAGCACGTCGATATCGCGGCTAGACAATCGTAGACCCGAGCCAGGTACAACCTCGGCATCGATGCCGGCAAGCGAGACACTACGCCCGGACGGTCCGGTAAGGCGCACGCTAAGATCCGAAACGCGATCGTGTGCCACGTCGATGTGCGCAACAAACCGTCCAGCGCGCCCTCGCCCGGCAACGGGAACGCGCGAAATCACCGGAAAGACATCGAGCGCGTGGGCTTGCCATTGATAGGTCGGCAATGACGTCTCGGCCCCAATGTCGAACTGCCGCACCGTACCGCCGCTAAGCGTTGTCAAGACTCGGGCATCGGTTGCGAGAGCAGCATCGTCAATGGGATCGGTCTGATTTATGACGGCAACGAGACGAGCGTAGTCGTCGCCAACCAGCGTTTGTGCCGTTTGTAGTCGGCGCCCCGTCGCGACACTGAGTGCCGACAGCCGTGATCTCAAGGCACCGTCGCGGTCCGCCGCCAATTCGCGACGAGCCGCTTCGCGATCCCAGTACGCCGCCGTCAAGCTGTCCGCGCGCGCTGCCGTTCCCGGTAACTCTCGCAATAAGCGATCGAATTCACGCACCTCATCGAGCTGTTGCGATGCGCGGCTGCGCCGGTCTAGGTAATCAGCCAATAGTGAATTGGCTTGCCTACGATGCCCCGGCCAGGCGCGCATACGCTCGTGCGCCTCGGTTGCGTCTTCCAACACCAGTGGGTTTTGGATAGTCGCAATCCACCCTCGCGGGAGTATCTCGACGTACCACAACGGGATCAAAACGGCGAGAATGGCAGCGGCAGCGACTAGAGCGGTCGTCTGTAGACGCATTGGCAGATTGTCGTTAACCCAGCGCGGCGTCAGGGTCATCGCGTAAATTCGATTCGCGACAACGAGTTGCTCGTTGTCGTCAATCAAGACTAAGCCTTCACCGAGTAAGCGCCTCTGCGTGAGTGAATCGCGATTGCTGGCAACCCGATCGCCTTTGCGAATTCGGCCGTAGAGCGTCAGGACCTGCTCACGACCCGGCATCTCCTCCAAAAGTGCACGGCGTATCACACCCAAATGTGGTTCGCTATCCAGCACTTGGGCGTGGCCAAACAAGTGCCGTACGCTGTGATCGACATCGGTGCTAGCACCTTGCCCTGACGCGACCTGACGAGCCACGCGGCGAGCGAGCTTCATCGTCAAAAATGGCTGGCCTTTGGTCCAATAGTGGATGCGGTCGAGCACACTACGCGCGGCATCGACCGGTAACGGTAGCCAGTCGGTTAAGCCATCGAGTTCCGCACGGGTAAATGGTGGCAGCTCAAGACGTTGACTCGCGGCGAAGAAACTAAGCTCTTCGCGACCTGGCAACGTCTCCGGTTCGGCGACAGCCAACAAGACAAAGTTCAATCGGGCGAGGTCCGGCTCCGCCGCTCGCGCCGTGTGAATTGCATCGATCGCCCCGAGTAACTCGTCCGCAAACGGTAAGGCACCCAAAGACTGAGGCGAGTCAATAAAGACGGTGACGGATTGATCAGTGTTGGATAATACGACGTCCCAAAAAAGCTCCGTCAAGCGCTGCCGGTTGGTCAGTATCGATTTGTCTTGCCACCAATCTTGCAAATCGATCTTGATGCGCAGTTGGCGCAATAAGCGAAACGCGAAACTGTAAAACCACCGAGCCGTATCGAGTTGATCATCGCGCGAGCCAATCTGCTCAAGATCGATAACCGCAACGAGCCGGTCGTCGTTGCGAAGTCGCTCGGCAACCCGTGCCGTTAGTGACGATTTGCCAGACTGGCGCGGCGCAAAGACGTGAACGAACTCGCCACTGCTCGCCAATCGGTACAACTCGCTGTCTGCCAAGCGGCGCAGATACAGTGGCCGATCTACCGGAACAACGCCACCAACGACGAAATGCCGGCCCACTTCAAAACGCCGCTCGGCGGTACCGCCAACCTGATTGTTGCTCGTCTCTACCACGGCGCCGATTATTGCACGGCAGAACCGGTATATTGCGTGCCTGAGTGAGTACCGACAGCAAAAAATCGACGTCTAAGTGCCTCAAGCGTGACTTGTTCGGCGAAGTGTGGCTGTGCATGGCGGCTTCGGGGCATTTCATTGAACGGCGCCACGGCCGTGCGCCCCCGATGACACGCTGGCTCGCGCGCTGGCTCGCGTATCGCGAGGCGCACGCACTTGCCCAATGCAGCGCACTCGGAGGCACACCGACACTGCTGCATGTCGACAAGCATGTTCTGCGTCGCTCGTATCTTGACGGCACACCAATGCAACATGCCGATGCCATCAATGCAGACTATTTTCGAGACGCACTGCGCCTAATACGACGCTTGCACCAAGCGGGTGTCGCACACAATGACCTCGCCAAGGAGCCGAATTGGCTGGTCACTGGCGACGGCAAGCCAGCCGTCATCGATTTTCAATTGGCGACCACGACACGGCGTCGCGGTCGGTGGTTCCGCACGCTGGCTCGCGAAGACCTACGGCACCTTTTGAAACACAAACGAACCTACAGCCCCGACGCACTTACAGCCCGCCAACGACAGCTTTTGGCCACGAAAGCCTGGCCGTCTCGTATTTGGATGGCGACGGTCAAACCGCTGTACCTGTTCGTGACCCGACGTGTGCTCGGTTGGGCAGACCGTGAGGGCGCCGGCGACCGGTTCGGGCAATGACGCCAGCGAACTAGTCGCACGGCACCAGGTCGGCGATAACGAAGCCATCGCGTCGCGACAGCGACGCTACGTTAACACCGATGCGCTCACCAAAATCGGGTGATGCGGCGACGAAGGTATGGAACTCACCATTTTCGCCGCACCGGTCGACACTGGCTGGCGCATCGGCAAGAAACTCGGTATCGAAGTGGCGGCCCGCCCACGCGTCCGGGCATTGGTTCGGATCGACGCAGGTAATTATTGCGTCGATGCCGCTGGTGATCATTTCTTGTGCGAGCTCCGTTGTGTCGCGACCCCACAATGGAAACTCAACGGGTACACCCAGGCGCCGCATCTGACTCTCACGATAAGCGCGTATGTCGGCGAGAAACAAATCACCGAAAGCGACCGTATCGAAGGCAGTATCGACGTGCGCTAGCGCCTGCCTCACCGCGCTTTCGTAGACGGCGTTTGGGCATGGCCACGGCAGATCGATCGTGTGCAGCGGTAAACCGATTAGCGCCGCTTGGCGCTCAACAAGCTCGCGTCGAACCGCATGCATCGCGACACGATTTGCAGCCGCATCGAGTGTTGTCAGCAAGCCTACGACCGAGACGTCGGGGTCTTGTCGCAGAGTTCGTAGTGCGAAAGCCGAGTCCTTCCCAGAACTCCATGACAGCAGTACCCGCCGCTTTGCACTCACGCGGCGGGCTCTTGCTGGGACAGCTTCTCCGCTTGTTTGAATGCCCACAAACCAATGATTGCGCTGGTCACAACGCGAACCGGGAAGTACACCAATGCTGGTAAACCAAACACCCAATCGACGATTCGGCTCGGAAGCACCCAATAAGCGAGTTGCTTAATCCAGTACAGAATCGGGATGTGCTGCTGCAGCAAATCATTCACCGTTAAGTGCAACGGTTCGCTACCGCAGCACGTCGTTTTGGCAAGCGCGTACAATCCTAATGCGCCATCGCCAATGCTACCGACAATCGACGCATACCCAATAAACAGCAACAATCGTCGCACTGAATAACCGACTATTCCCCGTCGATTGGGTATTCTACCGTACGATTTGCTCGCGCAGGCGCCTACGCCGGCAGTCTTTAAAAGCGCAATGGTATGTTCAAGACGACAGCGTCGCATGGCCGTATAATTCGGTAACGAGGCACGACGACGACAAAAGCCACGATGAACTACTCCCACCGTCATAATCTTGTCCGTCCGGAACAAGCCGGCGCCGATAGACCGTTTGGCATTCGCAGTCGGTTGCCCGCTACCGATCCATTCACCCGATTGGTCGGCGAGACGTGGGAGCACATCGACTGGTACGCAACGCGCGAAGATCGTGACCGCGCGCTCGCGCGCAAGCGCGATCGACACGGCTACTATCGAACCGGTGACGACGTCAGCGTTATTTACGAGGCGGTCGAGCGAGACTCAGCGGATCGGCGAGCCGAGAAATAAGTAGACGCTCGAATCGCCATCCTCGGAGAAACCGGCGGCTAAGAACAACGGCCCGAAGGTGGTATCCATACCGATAAATCCACTGCCGTTCACCAAGGCAGACCCGAAACTTGCGTCGTCGCGATCCTCCCAAACGTTACCACGCTCCAACGACGCTCCGACATACAATGGCCAGTCAAACAGCCCAACACTGTCGGCACCGAGACGGTGGTAATAAATTATTCGTGCAAGCGCTGCATGTGGGCCACGCAGCTGGCCTCGGTCGAGACCGGACAGCGTCAGAAACCCACCTAGATCAAAAAAGTCGAGTACCGAGACTTCACCGGACTCGGTCGTTGCCAGGTCGAGCCCAAAGGCGAGCGAGTGCCGGCCAAAGCTGCGTACCCGAGTCCAACTCGCACTGACCAGACTCGCCTTTGTATCGGAACCGAGTTCGGGCCGAAACAGTTGCCAGGCTAGGTCGAGCTGCGTCCCGTTACGTGGGAATTGCGGGTCGTCGAGAGTATCGCGGCGTAAGCGGGCGAAGTAGCCGCCGCGGTCGAAATCGAGGTTCGGCAACATCTCATCGCCAATTTGCAACCGAGCACTGCCGGTGCTGTAGGCCACACCAACCCGAAACTCGCCGGAAATTCCGAGCTCGCGGCCAATCGACAGAGCGAACTCACTTTGCGTGGCTCGATAGCGTGCGAACGGCTCAGTGTCCGAGAAAACATTAACGTTGCGCTGCTCAAACTCGACCTCGGGCGAAATAAAGTAGCGCAAATCGAACGATAAGGGCTGGTAAAACTCAGACCGAACGATCGGATTGGTGCCGATTTGTAGGTCGGTTCGCCACTCGGCACCAAGTCGATTGACCGCGTTCTGAATGTAGCGTGCACCGATGTTGAACTCGCTGGTGCCCTCGAAATCCTCTTCGAATGTCAGCCCGAAGCGAAGGTAGTCCGGGCCCCAGCTGCGCGCTGTGGTCCGAAATTCGAGCCCCGTCTCACCGTCCTGCTCTATCAATTGGTAGTCGACAAACTCAAACAACTCAAGGCCGTAGATGCGACCAGCGTCATCCGCCGCCTGCCGCGGATCAAGCGGCTGACCCGGTTTCGTTGCTAGGCGAGTCTTGAGGACATTCTCGGACAGCGGCTTATCGCCCCGAATCGCGACAAACGTCGGCGCCTTGGCTGCCCGCCGGGCGACGGCTCGTTGAGCGACGAACGCCGCGTAGCGCGCCGGTTCTACAGCCAGTGGTCGCAATGCATCGGCGGCGGCCATTGTCGCGGCATGACCGGTCGGTATCACCGTCGCTACATCGGTGAAGTTTGCCGACGAGTACGCACCGAGCTCCGGCACCACCAAAATGTCGCTCGGCTGCAGCGATTCGACCTGCGCATCCGCCTCACGGCGTATCAAGATGGTCAACATTTGATCGGCGACTGCAACGGCGCTGTCGAGCTCATCGAGCGTTTTCAAAGGGAAACCGACGTCGACAGCGATAACAATATCGACGCCCATCGCTCGGCCGACATCGATGGGAATATTCTTCGCGATACCGCCGTCGACCAAAATCCGGCCATCGACCTCAACCGGCGCAAAGACGCCCGGCGCAGCCATGCTGGCACGCATCGCGGCGACTAAATCGCCGCTTTCTAGGACGACACTAGCCCCATCAGCGAGGTCCGCGGCAACCGCTCGATACGGCGTCGGCAGATCGTCGAAGTTGTTGATATGGCTAACCGGTAGCGTTTGCTCGCGGAGAATCAATCCAAGCTTCTGGCCCTGGATTAAGCCTTTCGGCAGCTGGATTTCGCCGCCGTTGAAGCCAACATCGAACTTAATCAGATAACCCAAGTCGTCTTGCCGGCGGCGAAACGTTCGAGTCGTGCGGGCGGAACGATCGCTGAAGGCGTCTTGCCAATCGATATCGCCAACCAGCGCCTCCAGGTCTTCGGGCTCAATACCCGATGCGTACAAACCGCCGACGATCGCACCCATGCTCGTTCCGGCGACGGCGTGAATCGGTATGTGCATCTCCTTGAGCGCCTGCAGAACACCAACGTGGGCAGCACCGCGGGCACCGCCACCGGACAAAACCAGGCCAATCCGCGGCGTCGGTTCGTCGGCTGAAACCGAGCCGAACGGCGCTGCGATCAGCAGCAGCAACAGAGCGAGTTTTTTACAGTGGACTGGCATTTACGGGTGCGAAGCCGGGCGTTAGCGACCAAGTCCGACTATAATCAGCGGATGGGGTGTGCGTCACGGGTAATCGCTGCTGAGCGAACCGGATTGTCCAGCCCGCAAGGTGACGGGGATCGATATCGGTGTGTTCGCGCCACGCGAAAATACGCGGTGCTTCGGTAGCAGCGTTTTACACGTCGCGAATTGCCATGCCGTGAAACCGCGTGTCGGACATGTTCACCAAACGCATGTCGGACACACGGGGCCACGTTGGCTGTAC
>JBCDBO010000097.1:0-11209 GCA_039183535.1 Pseudomonadota bacterium
ACGTACCCGTAGCTATCGTTGGTCGGACGACGTGTATTGATGACGATAGCGCCACCGGTCGCGTTACGCCCGTAGATGGCGCCTTGCGGACCTTTAACGACCTCGATGCTATCGATATCGAACAGTTCCTGGCGAAACTGCAGCGTCGAGAACTGCAAGACGCCGTCGACAATCGTTGCGACAGGCGACTCGCCGTTACGGACCTGAGTGACACCGCGGATGCTGACGAAGTTAGTCCCGATGCCCTGGGACGTCGCAATCGTGACGTTCGGTGTTAGTTGGATCATGTCCTCGACACGCTGGATGCCAGCGTCGCGGATCATCTCGGCATTAAACACGGTGACGGCGAGCGGTGCTTCGAGAGCCGTCTCGTCGCGGCGCCGGGCCGTGACGACAATCTCCTCGAGCCGACCGACGCTCGCATCGCTGGCCGTTTGGGCCTGCACGCCGGTCGGGTCAATACCGAAGACCAGGATGGTCAGTGCTGGGACGTACCACTGCATGTTGCTGCTCATAGCGACCCTCCCCAAAGTCAGAGCTCGATTTTTTGCCGCATGTGGTACATGCGACGTTTTCAGAGTACTTAAAATTTTTAGTAATTCAACTTTTTTGACTCCGCCGCGTGCGCCGCTATGATGGATGGCGCTCGAAGGGAGGAATACGCGTGTCCGCAACCCACAAACTCAATAGTGCGCAATCGGTTAAGCGCTCAATAGGCGGCTTATTAAAAGCGCGCCGCCAAGAACTCGGTTTAACGCTGCAGGAACTTGCGAAACGCGCCGAGCTATCGGCTGCCTTTATTTCGCAGGCTGAGCGCGGTAAAGCGACCCCATCCATCGTCTCGCTGATCAATCTGGCGAGAGCGCTCGAGGTAGAGATCGGCTATTTCATCGAACCGCCCGCGCCGACCAGCCTCGTCCGCCGCGGTGACGATCCGCAGTACGTCGAAATCGACTCGCCGGTGACATACGCGCGCCTCGATACCAATATCCGTAACCAGCGGATGAATGCGCTGTTAATGGAGATCCCACCAGGCACTCGTCTGCCGGTCGTGCGGCGTGCCGAAGGCGAAGACTTCTTTTACATCTTGGAAGGTGAAGTCCAACAGAGCATCGGCGGTGAAACGTTTACGCTTCGCAAAGGCGATAGTGCGCACTACAACACCCAAGTGGACCATGACGTCGTCAACAATTCGGACCAAGTTGCCGTCACGCTCTGGGTTGGCACGCCAATTATTTTTCCGTCCAGTACCGACTGAGACCGCTGTCGGTGCCTCGCCTCGCCATCAGCCTGGCAATCGGCCGATTCGATATCGAACTCGATGCTACACGGGCACCACAAACGTGCGCTTACTTCGCTGGACTGGCGCGCAGCGGCGAACTCGCCCGCAGCCTGGTGTTTCGCGTCACCGACGATAGCAACCAGCGCGGCCGCGATGTGCCTATTCATGTCGTTCAATTTGGCCTCAACGAGGGGATGGCCGCCGCGCGAACCGCTGTCGAGCACGAAGCAACGAACGTCACGGGCTTGCACCACAGTCAGTGGGCAGTCTCCGCCGCTCGGTTCGAGACCGGCCATTTGTACGGCAGCTTCTTTGTTTGCTTACGCGACGAACCGTCGCTCGACTTTGGCGGCGAACGCCAACCCGACGGCCAAGGTTTCGCGGTCTTCGGCCACGTGATCGCCGGATTCGACACGGTCCGCGCCTTGCATCGCATTGCTGGACCGAACGAGATGCTCGACCACCCGATACCGGTTTTGAATGCCGAACTCCTGACGGGCGCTACTTATGACGCAATCGATCCCAACCACAGCTAACTCCACCGCTTCGCGCAGTGTCGGCGACTGGTTTTCCGTACTGCCTGTGACACGCGCGCAGGTCCTTGCTGGATTCGCGCTATTCATCGCTTTTGTCATCGAATCGTGGGAGATGATGATCATCATTTTCTCGAGTGGCGCCATCGCGGCCGAGTTCGCTCTCGACGCGCAAGCGACCGGCTCGCTGATCGGCGCGATGTTTTTAGGGATGATCCCGGGCGCGTTGCTATGGGGACAGCTCACTGGCCGTTTCGGCCGCAAACGAACGCTGTTGATAAGCCTCGCTATGTATCCACTGTTCCCGCTGCTGAGCGCACTGGCGCCGTCGTTTGAGACGCTATGGGCCGTACGTTTCGCAGGGGGGGTCGTGTTGGCCGGTCCGCTGGTTATCACATTCCCGTATTTCGTCGAACTGGTGCCGGTACGCTACCGAGGCCCAGCGACGATCTGTTTATCGGCCGGCTGGCCCGTCGGCGTGCTGGTAGCTATAGCCGTGACGATGGCCTGGGCCGACTCGGGCTGGCGGATGACGATCGGCTTTAGCGCCATTGTCGGCCTATGGGCGCTCGTCATTTGGAAATGGGTGCCGGAATCGCCGTACTGGTTAGCGGAACGCGGTCAACTGGAGCACGCCAAAAACGCGTTACAACGCTTGAGCGCGGGTCAGGTTGAAATCGACGGCATTGCCCCAGCCGAGACCACCGACGAGAGCATTAGGTTCTCGCGGATTTTTACCGGTTCTAGGCTGCGCCTAACGATTGTGCAAACGGTCATCAATTTCTGTTTCTCGTGGGGCTATTGGGGTATGGCGTCATGGATGCCAGCGCTGTTGGCCGAGCGCGGCCTGAGTGCGCCGCAAGGGCTCGGCTTTATCGCGTTGGGGGCGCTGTTTATGTTCCCCGGCTACCTGTCCGCCAGTTACCTCACCACGAAGCTCGGTCGCAAAGGCGTCATGTTGGCCTACGTTTTCTTAGCGGCCGTCGCTGGCTTTGGGTTTGCGTACTCGGGTTCCGTGCAAGAGATGTACGCGTGGAATTTCGCGCTATCGTTTTTCAGTCTTGGCGCCTGGGGTGTTTGGAACACGTGGCTCGGTGAGATTTACGACACGCGAGCGCGCGGCGCCGGCACGGCATGGGGTGTTTCGGCACAGCGAGTTGCCAATGCGATCGCTCCAATCGCGATCGGTTCGATGATGGCGACCAGCGACTTTTTTACGACTGTGGCGTTCATCTCACTGTTTCTCGCGGTGACGTTTGTAGCGGCGACACTGCTACCGGAAACCGAGGGTAAAGCACTCGCTTAACCGCTCGATGCGTTCTTGCGGTCTTGGTCGTACGGCGTCGGCGTCGCGCTCTCGAGTACCGTAAAGCGCAGCGCGACGGCGGCGAGCCCCAGGACCAAGATCGCACCGGCCTCAAATAAAATGGCGGTCGGCTCCATCTCCTTACTTTGCAGAACAACGAGCCGCGCCAATGCCGTTATCGCGATGAAAATCGGGTAAAGCACCGGGATGACGTGGCTACGGTAGAAGATTCCCACCATCGAAATAACTTCGGTGTAGAGGAACAACAACAAAATATCGGCGATGTCGAACGTGCGGTTTTGCCAAACGGTGTACAGCTCGATACCAACTGCGCCGACGGTCAAAATGACGATCAGGATCAGGATCGACTTTTCGATGCGAACAATGAACTCGGAGATATTCATGACGGCGGCCTCGGCGCTACTCGGTCTGAGTGTGACACGCTAACGGCGATTATTCGATTCTCGGCAAGGTGTGTCTGAATGGCGGCAATGGGCGCTCAATTGGCGTCGCTGTCGCGTTCGATACCAGCGTCGATTCGACGTAACACCATCGGCAGCAAAGGATTCGGAAACCGCCTTGCTAGCGTGACCGCATGGAACGTCTCGGTGATACCGGGTAACTCGGCAAGCTCAACGACCAAGCCACTGTCCAGCTCGTCTTGGACGACGATTGACGGCACAACAGCTAGACCAAAGTCAGATCGAACCATCAACCGCAGCAACGCCATATCATCTATTTCAGCGCGGACCGTCGGCACGACACCTAGACGCTCGCACAAGGCGTCAAAGGCAATTCGAATAGCGTTCTCTGCCGTTGGTACAACGACGGGATGGTCGGTTAACAGCTTTTTTAGCGAACGCGTTTTGCCGACGCGATTCGGGTAGCCGATTAAGCTAATCGAATGTTTATCGATGGTGTGCAGTAGCCATGGTCGCCCGCGATCTCGTTGTGGCGGGATATTGGTCAGCACGACGTCGAGCTCCTGACTTTGCAGACTCTCCAGCAAGTTTTCTTGACTGTCGGATCGAACGACCACGAGCACGTCATCTTGCTCGAACAATGGCCCTAAAAACACCTTCTGAAAATTTCGCGATAGCGTTGTGATTGCACCTACCCGCACGACGCGGCGTGCTGTGTTGTCACCGCCGCGTAACGTCGATACCAGCTCATCGCTAACGCCAAATATCCGGTCTGCGTACTCGAGCGCGATGCGACCCGCCTCAGTCAACACGAGGCTTTTGCCTTGCCGGTCAAACAAGGCTTGATCGAACCACTCTTCAAGTTGGCGTATCTGTACCGACAGGGCAGATTGCGACACATGCAGCTGCTCGGCCGCACGGGTCAAGTTACCGGTATGAGCGACTGCCCAAAAATATCTTAAGTGCTTGAAGTTAAGCACAAATGAACCTTTGATTAATTTAAATATATTAATATGTTGGGATTATTGTAATTTAATTAATAAACACTTTCAGTTA
Source organism: Pseudomonadota bacterium (assembly GCA_039183535.1). Lineage (GTDB taxonomy): Bacteria > Pseudomonadota > Gammaproteobacteria > Steroidobacterales > Woeseiaceae > JBCAXA01. The sequence goes on from JBCDBO010000097.1 coordinate 4,600, forward strand.
GCGTTTTCTGGGTATAAGCACGGCGCGAAAGTCATGCGTTGCAACTATTTGCCGGCGGGAACATGGTCAACCGCTACCTCTGCTGTTGCCGCAGGGACGCGGACAACGCCGTGCCTTACTTCCAATGGACACGCAAGGCGTGGTCGACCGCGCCTTGCGATACCACAGTCGTTTTTGATTATCTGGAGATCACATCGATGCCTAGTCGCGCGCTAGTGGCGAAAGAACTCGGCGCCCTGCTGAAAATGCTATCGCATCCTGACCGGATCTTAGTGGTCCACCTTTTGGCCAACGGCGGCGCATTATCAGTCACCGAGATCGGCAATCAACTAGACTTGCCGGCAACCCGGATTTCGCAGCATTTAGCACTGCTGCGTGCGTTTAGAATCGTTGCCGAGACAAGTGAGGGTCGACAACGCATCTACTCACTCGCCATGCCGACAGTGCCAACCTGGCTCTTGGACGGCATCGAGTTTATTGCCGGTCGCGTAGGACCTGTCACGAGTGACACGGCGGCCGAGGCACGGCAGTTGTGGATGTCACAACACCATGCCGAGTCACCGCAACGATAGGGTTGTACGGCGCTGAATGTGCGTCTAACGAACGATATCGAGACGCTCTGGTCGCGTAACGCCGAATGAGCTGGGCAAGGCGCGCGGACACTGACCAATTCGATCCGCAACTTCGACAACAAACGTTGCCAGTCCATGATCGTGCCTTAAACCTCCAGACGTGCTGGAGCCACAACGTACGCCATCCTCTAACGTACGAAGCCAAGCAGCTTCCAAACGCTCGGCATCGCGGCGCTGACCGCGGAACGCAAGCACGGCAATAAGAGCAGGAACGAAGGCAGCCCATTCGCCGGCACCCGATCCGCGCGCAGGCGCCCAAGCGGTTTCGCACGACACCCGGCCTCCACCTATCACTGTTACTGCACTTTGCTCAGCACCGGCAAGGGTGATGGCGACATCGCGAAGTACTCCGCCGATGCCGGGTTGTGCGGCAAGCACCAACGGTTTAGACGGACCGCTGACGATATTGGTGAGAACCTCGGCCACCGATTGGACGATCGGTCCATTCATAGGGCCGTGCTCAACATCGTCTACGTAAATCAGTTCGCGGCCGTAGATACGTGCAAGCCGAGCGGCAAATCCATCGGCAGCGAGCGTTGCATTCGCGTCGTGATCAAGAGCAACAATAACGTTGAGCTGTGGGCACAGCGATCTAGAAACATTTCGCAGCCCACGAACCAGGGTGTATCTCCCATCAAAAGCGAACGGGTCTGGGTCGATCAACAACAGTTGCAGCGGGCCATTGCTGACAGCATCGTCAATTGACACCGTTGCGACGACACCTAATTCAGCAAGTAAGTCGTCGAGCACATCTCGTAAGCGATGGGTATCGATACCCAATCGTTGGTTTGGCAACACGAGTGCTAGCCGATGCGGATTTGCATCTACAACGTCCCACGGGCGTATCGGCGTTCGCATGACAGCGCCTGGCGACCTGGTCAGTAGCGATCATAGGCGCGTACCTGCCGCAACGACAATTCAAAATAGCGATCAATCTATTGCACAAAACGAAACCGAGGCGTGCCTACCGGTATCTTTTTATTGCCGCTCAGCGACGAGAAACTCGCCAGCCGCCGCTCCGATCACCATACTGATGGCGTTGGTGTTACCCGCGATAATTGACGGCATAATCGACGCATCGGCCACCCGCACATTCTCGGTACCCAGCAAACGCAGCTGCGGATCCACGACGCTGCGATGATCGTCGGCCGCGCCCATGCGACACGTACCGACCGGGTGGTACGCCGTACCAAGTCGGCGGTGGATCGTGTCGAGCAACGCCTCGTCGGACTCGATCGTCGGTCCGGGCACTAACTCCTTGGCATCACCGCGCTTGAGAGCGGGATGCGCGAGCAGTTGTCGCAGCGGCTTGGCGCCGCGCAACAAACATTGGGCGTCGTCATCGTCGGCCAACAGATTCAGGTCAATACTTGGCATTGCCGCTGCGTCGGACGAGCTAAGCGCCACCCTGCCCCGGGATTTTGGCTTCAACACACAAACGTCGGAGTAGTACCCGCGGCCCCAAACAATGGCCCGCTCTTCGTGGCCGAGCCGCGCTGGAATGAAATGGAATTGGACGTCCGGCTCGGTCAGTGCCGCGTCGGTGCGAGCGAATCCGCCGGCCTCAACGGTATTACTGGCGAACAAGCCGCGACCGGCCAAGCAATAGCGCAGCGGCGCGAGCAAGTTGCTGGGCAATGTAGCAAGACTCAGCGCGTAGCCATTGAACCCGCCGCCATAGTGCATGCCAATGGCCGGGTGATCATGCAAATTGCTGCCAACAGCCGCATTGGGCACGATCGCATCGATTCCGAAATCAGCCAAATGCGCCGCATCACCTATGCCCGAGCGCATTAACAACGCCGGACTGGCGATTGCGCCGGCTGCAACGATGATCTCACCGCGAACAGCGATACGTTGCTGCTGTCCGTCGCGCCGCACCATGACGGCGATTGCACGACGGCCATCGAACTCAATTTTCTCAACCAGCGTATCGGTGAGTACGGATAATTGGCGTCGCTGCCGCGACGGCCCAAGGTAGGCATCCGCCGGACTCCAGCGCCGCCCGCGGCGCATCGTGGTCTGGTAGTTACCGAGGCCTTCTTGAACGGCACCGTTAAAATCGTCGTTGCGCGGTATCCCGAAGTCCGCGCCGGCTTGCTGCCAAGCGCGCACCATCGGATGAGGCGACGGCAAATCGTTGACGTGCACAGGACCGTCGGTCCCGTGTAACGGATCATCGCTGAACCGACCGTTGTTTTCGGCACGGCGAAAGCGCTCGAGTACGTCGCGCCAGCCCCACCCGGTGCAGCCGTCCGCTAGCCAGCCGTCGTAGTCGCTCGCCCGACCACGGATATAGACCATGCTGTTGATTGAGCCAGAGCCGCCAAGGGTCCGCCCGCGCGGGACCGACACAGCCCGGCCGCCGAGGTGCGAGTGCGGCTCGCTGCGCCACCGCCAATCGAAGTCGCGATGGCCCATCAGGCCGACAACCCCAAGTGGAATTTTGATAAGCGGACTTATATCCGCGGGACCGGCCTCGAGCAAGCCAACCGAACGGCGACCGTCCGCGCAAAGCGTCCCCGCCGCGGCGCAGCCGGCGGACCCGCCGCCAATGACCAACACGTCGAATATCAACTGATCGGAGGCTGTCATCGGTACACTCTGGCGGTTCGTTGTTGTTACGGTGTAACTTCGAATGCAAGCGAAAAACGTGTTCAAAAGCCTGTTAGACGGGGCTTAGTCGTCACGCCGTAAGCTGCGGGGCCCGTTTGATTTGCATTCGCAGTACATTCTGCTGCAAACTCGCCCAGGGAAGCAATCACTGACGTCTACGGCGGCTCGTGGAGGGCGATCGCCCTGCCGTGCTGCCAATCCAACTGGGGGAGAATCTATGAACGGTCAGATCTCGCGATCGGGCGCTTACACGCTGCTCGCAACAGCGACGCTGTTGCCAGCGTTGCTGTGCGCACCGCAAGCGTATGCCCAAATCGAAGAAATAGTAGTCACGGCCGAACGCCGCGAAGAAAGCTTGCAAGATGTCAGCGTCTCGGTGACCGCGTTCAATGCAGAAGCATTGGCACTCGGTGGCATCACCGATGTCTCGCGACTTGAGTTGCTGGTACCGGGCTTGAACTATGCGTTTGCCGGTAACGATGCAAAATTCAATGTCCGCGGCGCGAACTCGTCGAATACGTTTGGCGACAACAGCTCGATTGTCGGCGCGTTTGTCGACGGCGTCTACAAAGCGCGCGCCTCGCAACAAACCCGCGCGTTCTTCGATGTGAGTAACGTCGAGTTCTTACGTGGCCCGCAAGGTACGTTGTACGGGCGTAACACCTTCGCTGGCGCACTGAACGTTTACACAAATGCGCCCGACTTAGAAGAAACGACAGCGGCGTTCGACATTAGCGCGCAACGCTTTGATCGGTTGCGGGGCGAAGGCCACATCAACCTACCGATCTCGGAGACGTTTGGTGTTCGAATCGCCGGCATGTTCGATAAGAGCGACGGTTACATTGATAACCAAGCCGGTCCCGATATCGGCGCGCAAGACGACAAAGCGATTCGTTTGTCGGCGTTGTGGCAGCCAACCGAACAATTGGAAATCATCGCTCGGTATACGAAGAGCACCGAAGATGGCAACGAAGCTGGTCTGTTCGGCTACACATTCCTGTGCCGGAACGAAACACCCGATGGCCTAACCGACCCGTTCGGCTCAGTCCGTAACTGCGACAACCCGGTTCGCGGCTCTGGCGGGCGCGGACCGGCGTCGAACGGTCCGGGTGGTGACCCGTGGCTCATCAGTCAAGATTACATCCGTCCGGTCGATCTTGAGGACGAAGAGTTCTCGCTGATCATCAACTACGACTTCGATTCGTTCTCGCTGAAGTCCATTACGGCGATCAACGAATACCGCAATGACATCAACTTCGACTTCGATTTCAGCCCAACGCCGAACTCGAACGGCGGGTTCCTGGAAACCAACGAAGGCTTTGCGCAAGAGATCCAGCTAACGTCGGATTTGGACGGTAATTTCCAATTCACGACTGGCGCGTACTACTCGGACCTCGAAGACTACGCGAGCTTCTACATCTACCAGCAGACAGCGCGCGACGATTCGACACGACCGGTCATCACCATCCCGGCCGGAACGTTCACGGTGTTGCAAGGTACGGACATCATTTCCGATTCGACCGTGCTAGGCGGCTTCTTTGCCGATTCGGCCCAGGTCGATACCGAGTACTTCGGTATTTACTTCCAAGGCGAATGGGCGGTGTCTGACCGTCTCCGCTTGATCGCTGGTATCCGCTACAACGACGAGCAGAAAGACTTAAGTTGCGGCGGCTCAAACTTTACCGGTGACGTTAATGGCGATGGGACTACCGATCGGGTCGTCAATGTTGCGCCCGGCGTTGCCGGCAGTTCGCCATTGATCCTGCCGAATAATGCGATCGATGTATTCACGTACAACTGCGGCGCGAGCGATGTCGACACCGGCGGCGAAAGCTACGACAACACGACCTGGCGTGCCGGCGTTGAGTACGACATCAACGACGATACTATGGTCTATGTGACCGGCTCCACCGGCTACCTGTCCGGTTCGGTAAGCCGCGCTGCGATCACCGATGAACAAGAGTCTCAAGTGATCGAACTTGGCTTCCGCAGCATCTTGCTCGACAACACGCTGCAGTTTAACGGCGCGCTGCATTTCACCGAGTACACGAACCTGCTGACGCAAAGCCAGCGTCCGGAAGGTGGCATTGTCGTGACGTTCTCTGAAAATGGCGGCGATATTGAAGCCACCGGTATCGAGCTCGATGCGGTCTGGTTGCCAACCGACGAGATAACGATCTCGAGCACCTTCGCTTGGCTCGATTCAGAGTTTGGGCGCTTCGGTCAGACCAACCCGTACCAGCTCTATAATGGTGTCGTGCAATCGTTCATCGATCAATCGGGCGAAACGACGCCGTGGTCGCCGGAGTATACGTTCGGCGCAAGCGCCGCTTATCGGATCGATCTGCCGGGCGACAAAGGTACGCTGACACCGTATATCCAGACGTACTTCTCGGACGGTTACAACACGTCGAACCTTCTGGCGACCGATCCGTCGCACGACCAGGACTCGTTCTCAAAAACCGATATTCGCTTAATTTGGAACTCGGCGGATGAGATGTACTCGGTCGAAGCGTTCATCGAGAACATCGAAGACGAGGGCGTGCTAGCTCGCGGCAACAACAACAGCGACGACATCGTCCAGACGTCGTACCTGTACCCGCGTAACTACGGCGTTCGCTTCAAAGCTCGGTTCTAACGACGATCGGGCATTGACCCACTAAAAAGGGGCGTGTCGGCAGACACGCCCCTTTTTTTGTCACGCTGTGATCCGTTAGTCAGTCGCTGCCAAGTCGACGCCGCATAGGTGCGTTCAGCAACTACGTCAAATCGCGCCGTGGTACACCGCGGTGGTGCCGAATACGCGCGAACAAGTCGACACCCATCTGCCGCAAAATATCGGTCACGTCGATCGGTACCCAGTTTTCGGCAATCAAACCCGCGTCGATGCGGTAAAAGTCCATCACGCGCATCTCAATCTTTCGACCGGTCGGGCCAACGTTGAGCCAATCCGGTCCGGAGTGCGTTGCGACGACCGACGGCCAGCCGCCAGTAACGGCGTACGCGCCGTCGGCAACATTCGCTATATGACGAGCGACTTTCCGATCGGGGAACCCACGGAGGAACGGAATTTGATGGTGTGTTTCAAACCCGGCTAGACCACGCGTCGTGCCAATGCCGGCGGGGCCGTACCACATAAAGTTCGTTGCCCAATACTGCGCATGGTGCATGCTAGCCAGCGACTTGCCGTCGAACGCCATCAGTCCAGCGTGCATGTCTTTGACAATTTTCAACGTCGCAACACCACCGGCGCTATCAACCTGATCTAGCTGTACACCGTCTTGTGTAACCGGCGCCTCCCAATTGCCTTCAGCACCGAGACTTGGTCCTATCGGACAACAGCCCGCTTGTTGCATCAGATC
>JBCDBO010000098.1:0-11205 GCA_039183535.1 Pseudomonadota bacterium
GCCTCATCAAGGTCGGAAGCAAACTGCGCAAAAGCGGCCAGCTCGCGGTACTGGGCGAGTGCCAAACGAACACCACCACCCAACTTCTTAATGATCTTGGTCTGGGCCGAACCACCAACCCGACTCACCGACAAACCAGCGTTAATCGCGGGCCGGATGCCGGCGTTGAAGAGGTCGGTCTCGAGGAAGATCTGACCGTCGGTGATCGAGATAACGTTTGTCGGTACGAACGCCGAAACGTCACCGGCCTGCGTTTCGATGATCGGCAGCGCCGTCAACGAACCGGTTTGGCCTTTGACCTCACCGTTGGTTTGTTCCTCAACGTACTTGGCGTTAACGCGAGCCGCACGTTCCAACAAGCGCGAATGCAAGTAGAAAACGTCACCGGGGTAGGCTTCGCGGCCCGGCGGGCGACGCAGCAGCAACGAGACCTGACGGTAGGCCCAAGCCTGCTTGGTCAAATCGTCGTAAATGATCAGTGCATCTTCGCCGCGGTCACGGACGTACTCGCCCATCGCGCAACCAGAGTACGGGGCGAGGTCTTGCATGGCCGCCGATTCGGCGGCAGTCGCGGCGACGATGATGGTGTGTTCCATCGCGCCTTCTTCTTCGAGCTTACGAACCACCGAAGCTACCGACGACGCCTTCTGACCAACGGCGACGTAAATACACTTAATGCCTTTGCCTTTCTGGTTGATGATCGCGTCGATCGCGACAGCCGTTTTACCGGTCTGGCGGTCGCCGATGATCAACTCACGCTGGCCGCGACCGATCGGCACCATCGCGTCGATCGCTTTCAGACCGGTTTGGACAGGCTGGTCTACCGACTGGCGGTCGATAACGCCCGGCGCCACTTTCTCGATCGGCGAGAAGCCGTCTTCGTCGATGGCGCCTTTACCGTCGATCGGCCGTCCGAGTGAATCGACCACACGACCGAGCAGGCCGCGGCCAACCGGTACTTCGAGAATGCGGCCGGTCGTTTTAACCGTGTCGCCTTCCGAGATGTGCTTGTAGTCACCGAGGACAACGGCGCCAACCGAGTCGAGCTCGAGGTTCAACGCGAGACCGAACGTGTTGCCGGGGAACTCGAGCATCTCGCCGTAGCGAGCGTCGGTCAGGCCGTGGATGCGCGTGATGCCGTCGGTAACACCGATAACGGTACCGACGTCGCGCGCTTCGGCGGTGGCGTCGAAGTTCTTAATTCGCTCTTTGATCAGATCGCTGATCTCGGACGCTTTGAGTGCCATGTCGGTTTCCTTTTACTGGGTCAGTGTGTTGGCAAGCCGGGCTAGCCGACTACGCACCGAGCCATCGATTACAAAGTCGCCGGCGCTAATGACAGCACCGCCGATTAATTCCGGATCGACCACGTTGGTTACCGTGACGCGTTGGCCGAGCCGCGAGGCCAAGGCATCGCGTATTTTTGCGAGTTGGTCGCCGCCGAGTTCGCTCGCCGACGTAACGGTCGCATCGACCGTCTGCTCCGTTTCTGCTTTCAGCGCTTCGAAGTGATCGGCGATCTCCGGCAATACACCGAAGCGATCGTTCTCAAGCAACAACCGCAAGAAGTTCTTGCCCTCGGCGCTGGAGCCGCCGAGAAGGTGGTTATCGCCGAGGCTGTTCGCAATACCGGTGATTAACTCGAGTCGCTGCTCGGCACCGATGCTCGGCCGGTGGATCGTCGCCAGCACGTCAGCGTTACCGGCGATTTGCCGAGCCACGTCCAACGCGCCGGACCACTGCTCAAGTGCATTGGTCTCGCGAGCCAAGTCGAACAAGGCCTGCGCGTACGGTCGAGCGAGCGTTTGGTTATCGGCCATCGATTCGCCTAGATCTCAGTCGCCAGCGAGTCGAGCAAGTCTCGGTGCGCAGCGCCGTCGATCTCACGCTTCAGGATTTTCTCAGCACTGGCGAGCGCAATAGCCGACACTTGGCCACGCAGCTCTTCACGCGCTTTGTTGGTTTCCTGTTCGATCTCTGCGCGGGCAGCGGCGAGTTGGCGTTCGCGTTCGCGGACCCCCTCTTCCTTGCCCTCAGCAACAATCTCGTTGGCGCGTTGGTGCGCCTGGTCAAGAATGACCGATGCTTCGTCGCGGGCTTTCTTGATCTCGGCGTCGATCTTTGCCTCGGCCGAAGCCAGTGATGCTTGGCCTTTTTCGGCTGCAGCTAGACCGTCAGCAATTTCTTTCTGACGTGCCTCGAGTGCTTCCGTCAATGGTGGCCAAATGAACTTCATGCAGATCCCAACGAACGCGATCATCGCGAGCGTCTGGGCGGCTAACGTCATGTTGAAATCCACGGCGTGAGTCTCCGCTTAGTGTTGGACGGGTGTCGGGGTCTTACGCGCCGCCGGCGGCCTGCAGCTGACCGACGAACGGATTTGCAAATGCGAAGAACAGCGCGATACCGACACCGATCATTGCAACGGCGTCGAGCAGTGCGACGACGAGGAACATTTTCGTCTGCAGCATCGGGGCAAGCTCCGGCTGACGGGCAGCGCCTTCGAGGAAACGGCCACCGAGCAGACCCATGCCGATACCGACGCCCAACGCGCCGAGGCCGATCAGCAGTGCAACCGCAATCGCCGTCATACCAATAACAAGACTCATCTTTCTCTCCAGTACGGAAGGTTTTCGTTAATAAAGCACGTTGCTAGTGGTCGGTCTCGTGCGCAAGCGCGAGGTAAACCACTGTCAACATCATGAATATGAAGGCTTGCAGCGTAACTACAAGGATATGGAATACGGCCCAACCAACGTGGAACAGAATGCCCCAGAATCCCATCAATGCGATTAGGATAAAAATCAGCTCGCCAGCATACATATTGCCGAAAAGCCTTAGCGACAGTGACAACGGCTTAGCGATTAGGGCAACGAACTCAAGCACAAAGTTGAAAGCAATGACGAGTGGTGCGAATACGATTCCGATGCCGCTCTTTGGCGGAGCTATCGGGTGCATCGTAAGCTCAGCGAAAAAACCACCAATGCCTTTCATCTTGATCGAATAGAATATCGTCAGGACAAACACGGCAATAGCCATCGCGAAAGTTACGTTGACGTCCGTAGTCGGAACAACTTTCAGGTAAGGAATGCCTGCGCTTTCGGCTGCGAACGGAAGCCAATCGACCGGTATTAAGTCCATCGTGTTCATTAAGAACACCCAGACAAAAATCGTAAGGGCCAAAGGCGCAATCAGTGCATTTTTTGCATAGAACGTTTCTTTAACCGCGCTATCGATAAACTCGATGCACATCTCTATGAATGCTTGAAACTTGCTGGGTACGCCAGTTGTTACGTTCGACGCGGCACGCCGGAATAACCAGACAAACGTGACGCCGAGAACAACAGCAAAGAATACAGAGTCGACGTTTAGCGCCCAGAAATTTCCCGCGCACTCATTCCAAACCCACTCACCGTCGACTTTGCATACCTGCAGATTCTGAAGATGGTGCTGGATATATTCGCCGGCGGTCCGTTCGCCACCGTGTGCATCGCCTGCCATTGTGCTTACTTTTTACCCTTACCCACTTGTCTCTGCCCGACGCGCATCGACCACGAGCACGCCCAGCGTCACCAGCTGCACCGCGATGAAGGTGCTGAACAGCGCTGGGGCCGACAGCGGTTTCACCGCGACAAACACGGCCGCGAATATCGCGACCGTCAGTACGATCTTGCCGATCTCGCCGAACCACGCTGCGCGCAACATTCGACCAGCACCGGTGCGGGCCGTTGGCGCGAGCAAACGAGCCGCAAGGAACGCATTTGGCAGCACGACCGCGGCGCCCCCGGCCAAGGCCGAGTAGCCGGCGACTGGCCCGAAGACCAAGGCGCTACCTGCTGCTACCACCAGCGTTACCGCGCCTTGCAACGTGAGCGTCAATAAGACGGCGTTCATGTCGCAAGTTCCACCGAGGCGCGGTACGGGCCGTAACGATTCGTTCCAGCAATAAAAATGCCACGCTCCCTGGAATCAGGCCCAAGGCTGGTGGCATCCAGGGCAAAACCAGCGGCTAGGCCCTCAATAAAGCCGCGGCATTATAAGGTCCGCCGTGTTGCCATGCAACAACGCCGGAGGTCGTTGACGGGGCTAAAGCTGGTGGCCGATCTGGCCGATAACCCGGCAGGGAATACGCCTCGCGCCAACCACCATACGGACCCACCGCACCATGCTGCTAATAATCGGTAATGAAACCGGCCGCTTACCCAACATCACCAAAATCGCTTGGCATGCCCAGCTAAAAATCGCGGTGGCCGCGAATCGCGCCGCCCTGGCCACCGCCCTGTCAACAAGCCGCCGGAATGTCGTTTTGCTCGATGAAGACGAGCTCGATATCGGTCTGATCGAGACGCTGCAGCAGCACTCGTCGGAGCCACACCTACGCGTTTTGGTGTTATGTCGCCACCAATCGCCGCAGCAGTACACGCAGCGAATGTGCAGCGACCTTAAAAAACGGATCCAGTGGCTACCAGCGAACACCGACATGGACGTACTCGCCGATCGGATTCGCGACCTTCGTAACGCCATGCTGATGATCCAGCGCGAGGAGCTGGTGGCCGCGGTTGCGAGCAATGAGTTTCTGATTCAGTACCAGCCGAAAGTCCGCTGGGTCGCCGACGAAAGTCGCTGGCAAACGGCCGAGGTCGAGGCGCTGATTCGCTGGCGCCATCCCGCGTACGGACTGATCGGCCCACGGCATTTTCTGCCCGAGGCCGAAGAGTTCGGACTGATGGGCGAGATCACCGACCTTGTCCTGCGGGCAACGCTCAACCAATTGACGACTTGGGAGAACAACGGCCTACCACTCGGCGGTTCGGTCAACGTCTCGGCCAAGCTCTTAGAAGAAGACACGAGCTTGCCGAGTCGCATGCTCGCGATCGTTAACGAGTTTGAGATGCAGGCGGAACGCATCACGTTTGAGGTGCCGGCGGCCGACGTCCTACCCGCCGCCTGCCGGGCGGCGATCGATAACCTTCGCGATCTCGGTTTTCGAATCGCGCTAGAGGGCTTCGGTACCGTACCTGACAGCGCCGAGATTTTCGGGTCGGTGCAATTCGACGAGTTGAAAATTCACGCGTCGTTGCTGATCGACTCATCGAACAACGCGACGCTGGCCACATCGCTTGCGAACGTAACCCGGATGGCAAAGAAACTCGGGATCGACATTTGCGCGCAAGGGGTCGAGAACACCGAGGTCTTCGACCTGATCGCGAACATTCACTGCGACAAATTGCAGGGGTATCTCGTCAGTGAGGCCGTCATGCCCGAGATTATTCAACACCAATACGCCAACGGCGATGCGCACAACGAGGCCGTGCCGGACGCGACACTTGCCTACTTAATGTAGCTGGCCTTACTTGATGTGATCGATGATGCCGTCGAGCTCATCGAGGCTGTGAAAGCGGATCGTTACTTTGCCCTGGCCCTTGGTGCCGGCGTCGATATCGACCGGGGCACCCAGTCGCTCGCTAAGTTTTTGCTCAAGCTGGCGAAGGTCGGCGCTCTTGCCAGGCTTTGGCTTCGCTGATTTAGCCGACCCCCGTTTCGCGATCTTTATCAGCGCCTCAACAGCACGTACGGACAGCTTCTCACGCGCAACCCGTCGCGCGATATCGAGCTGGCGTGCCGGGTCATCGAGACCGAGTAACGCCCGCGCGTGGCCCATGTCGATTTGGCGCTCGCGCAGCAGCGTTTGTACGTCGGCCGGCAGCTCGGTTAGCCGGGTCAGATTGGTCACGGCAGCGCGGGAGCGACCGACAGCTTGTGCGGCCTCTTCGTGGGTTAGATCGAATTCAGCGATCAGCCGTTTTAGCGCCAGCGCCTCTTCCAACGGATTTAAATCTTCACGTTGGATGTTCTCAATCAGCGCCATTGCGACGGCCGCTTCGTCGTCGACGTCACGAACGACGACCGGCACGTCGGCGAGGCCCGCTTTTTGCGCGGCGCGCCAACGCCGTTCACCGGCGATAATTTCGTGGGTTGGCCCACCGTTAGCGGTATTGGCCAGCGGCCGGACCACGATCGGCTGGATCAGCCCTTGGGCGCGAATCGATTCGGCCAACTCATCCAGCGAGTCTTGCCGCATGTCCTCGCGCGGCTGGTAGCGACCACGCTTCATCGCCTCGATTGGGAGGGTTGCTACGTCGGTCGACTTTGCGGCCGGTGCGGCGGGTTCCGCCGACTGCGTCGAGCTCAGCAGCGCTTCGAGGCCGCGGCCCAGTCCTTTTCGTTTCGTTGCCATACCCAAACACTCGCGCGACGTAGCCGTCGCATTGCAAAACTTATGCGCTAGTTGCTCGCTGCAAACTCGGCTCGTGACCCTCGCGGCGCAGCACCTCGCCGGCTAAAGCGAGATAGGCCAAGGCGCCGCGCGAATGGCGGTCATGATACAGCACCGGCACACCGAAGCTCGGTGCCTCAGCGAGACGGACATTGCGCGGAATAATCGTTCGATACACCTTGCCGGCGAAGTGCTCGATGAGCTGTTGCGAGACTTCGTTGGCCAAATTGTTACGCGGGTCGAACATCGTGCGCAGCAATCCGTAAATATCGAGATCGGGATTAACCGACTCGCGAACCTGCTCAATCGTACTAACAAGCGCACTTAGGCCTTCCAACGCGTAGTACTCGCACTGCATCGGAATCAGCACGCCATCGGCTGCCGTTAGCGCATTCACGCTCAGAAGATTAATCGACGGCGGGCAGTCGATGAGGATGAAGTCGTACAGACCACGCACGGGCTGCAACGCTTTTTTTAACTTGAGCTCGCGGCCGATCTCTTGCATCAGCTTCACTTCCGCCAGCGTTAAGTCGTCGTTGCCGGGCAGCAACGCGAATTTTCCATCCGCCACGCTAACGATTGTGTCGGCCGCTGTCGCGTCGCCGAGCAAGACATCGCAGGCGCTCGTATCGATCGAGCGCTTATCGACGCCACAGCCCATCGTCGCGTTGCCCTGCGGATCCATATCGACCAACAGCACACGGCGGTGTGTCGCCGCTAAGGACGCTGCAAGGTTAACGCAGGTTGTCGTTTTGCCGACGCCGCCTTTCTGGTTGGCGACGGCAATGACGCGCCCGGCCGGCGGGCTTTCGTTTGTTTCGTTCGTCATGGCCTTTCAGCGTCTTCGTTCGAGTATTGCCAGGTGACGCTTTTCATCGAGCCCCGGAATGTCGAGAGGGACAAGCTCTGCCTGCCAGTGCTCACTTATCGCGGCCAATTCGTCGTCAGGCGACTGGCCCTTCATGGCGAGAATTCTGCCACCGTCGGCCAGTATATGCTCGCAATCGTCAATAATCGCATCGAGACGGGCGTAAGCGCGCGCCGTAATTGTCATAAAAGGCGGCTCTGTGCGGAACGCCGGCAGTCGCTCGTTGAGGCCGGCGACGTTGGGCAGCGCCAGCTCGGCCGCCATTTGAACGACGAAACGGATTTTCTTACCGACCGAATCGAGCAGCGCGAAGTGTCGATCCGGGCAGACGATCGCCAGCGGCAATCCTGGGAATCCCGCACCGGTACCGATGTCCAGAATTCGGTCACCGTTAAGCCACGGGAGGATCGCCAGACTGTCGAGCAGATGCCGGTCGATAACGGCGGCCGGCTCGCGTATCGCAGTCAGGTTGACGCGCGCGGACCAGTGCACCAGACGGTCGGCCAAGCGCAACAGCGTCGCCACCTGATCCTCGGTAACGGTAAGCTGCAGTGTGTCGATGCCGCGCAGTAAACGGTCGCGAAGCGCTAGGTCAGTCATGGGCGGACAAAAAAGCCCCGACGGAAAACACGCTTCCGCCGGGGCCTGGTAGTGCCTTATCGCGCGTTACTGCTGAATACGCAGTTCAACGCGACGGTTCGCCGCTTTACCGACCGACGTCGAGTTATCGGCGATCGGTTCTGCCTCACCATAACCGCGTGCGCTTAAGTTAGCCGCATTGGCACCGCGCTCAACGAGGTAATTAAGAACCGTTTTTGCGCGACGCTCAGACAGGCCGACGTTGTACTCGGCAGCACCATCGCTGTCGGTATGACCGGCAACGACGACAACCAACTCGGGGTAACGGCTAAGCGTTGCCGCCGCGTCGTTGAGCACTTGCTCCGAGCCCGGCAGCAAACGATCCGAGTTCGATGCGAAGTTCACGCCCGGTAAGTTGATGACTTCTTTGATCTCGCAGCCATAGACATCGACGCGGACACCGGCAGCGGTGTTCGGGCAACGGTCTTTCGAATTAACGACGCCATCGCCATCATCGTCGAGCTCACAGCCGTTCGCATCGACCCGAGCGCCAGCCGGTGTGTTCGGGCATTGGTCTTTGTCGTCCGTAACGCCGTCGCCGTCGCTATCGACCGGGATGGCGCAACCGCGCGCATCGACGCGCGTACCAGCCGGCGTGTTCGGGCAGGCGTCTTTCGAATTGACGACACCGTCGCCGTCGTCATCGAGTTCGCAGCCACGGGCATCGACGGCTGCGCCGAGCGGCGTGTTCGGGCACGCATCGACATCGTCGCTGACACCATCGCCATCGGAATCGACAAAACGCGGCGCCGGATCGCCTAGTGCGACTTGGAAACCGAGCGTTGCTAAACGGTCACGGAACTCTTCGCCGTCGAAACTGTTGCGTAAGCGGTAATCGGCACGCAGGGAGAACGGCCCGTCACCGATGTTCCAAAGGAAGCCGGCACCGATCGACATGGCTGTGCCAGTTTGGCTTTGGAACGTGGAATCGAAGCTGTCGCGTAGAACGCTGAAGCCGCCGAGGATGAACGGTGAGAACGCCGAATCGCGAGCAGCAACGCCAAGCACGTTGACACCAAACTCAGTGGTATCTTGCTCGACGGCACCATCGCTATCGGTCAGCAATGCAAAGCCCTCGATGTTGAGGTATCGGTTCATCGCTTTACCGATCGCAAGCTGCGCACCGGCCAGACCGTCGTCTGCCAGGCGGTCTTCGTCATCGTCAAAGTGGACCAACGCCGGTGCGGCGTACCACTGACCCTCTTCCTGTGCATTGACCGCCGCTGACGCCATGGCCAACGAAGCCACAGTCAGCGCGGTAATGGTGTTCTTGATCATGTTGCTCCTCCTCCGTTTGCCGCCCGGTCCGGTACGGCAGAAGCCGGCGTCCATGAGTCGGCCGGTGTAGTCATAGTACGGCAGCGGCGTGAGCCGATGCGCGGTATTCTCGCCACCGTGCATTCAATGTCAATTCAACGCGTTATGCGGCGGTTCGAGCATAGACGACCGAACGCGGCCGAAAGTCACCGAATAATGGCCTCAATTGTCCCGATGGTGCCACCAATGCACCAGTCCTTGGGCGTTTAGCGCACAGTCCATCTGCACAACGGCAGCGCGCTCCTTCGGCGGCAGCGCTATGCCGTGCGCCACCATGCGCTGATCCAAATACGCGACGAGCGCCGATGTCAGTGCGCCGATCGCGTCGTCGCCATCGCCGTGCTCAGCCGCTAGCGCCACGTAGGCGTCAAGGTCGGCGTGCATGTCGTCGACAAAACGGGGCTCAAATGGGATCGAACTGTAATGCGTGAGGTATAGCGTCGTTGGGTCGCGGCCCGCGATCGCATCGACACTGGCATGCGCCGCGTCGGGGTCGAAGTGGACCGGCGTTGACGTCGGAAACAAAAACGGGCCCCGTTCGGCGTCAAGCTCGCGGTACGACAAACCGAAGCTGTCGCCGGTGAATATCCCGCCCGAGCGCGAATCGGTAATGCAATGGTGATGGCGCGCGTGACCTTCGGTATGGAAAAACTCAAACGACCGCTCGCCCAGTGCGAACGATTGGCCATCGTCGGTGCTCATAATTCGATCAGCGTCGATTGGGATGATCTCGCCGTACAGTTTGTTGAAGGCGTCCTCACCATAGACGGCCATCGAGCCGGCGATTAGTCGGCTCGGGTCTGCGAGATGGCGAGCGCCGCGCGGATGGACGATGCAGATCGCATTCGGCAGAGCGGCCATCAACTCGCCGGCCCCGCCGGCATGGTCAAGATGGATGTGCGTTAAGAAGACGTACTCGACGGCAGCTGGCGATAAGCCAGCATCTGTAACCGCTTGCAGTAGCGCCGGAACGCTGTGCGTTGTGCCGGTATCGACGAACGCCGCGCGCTCGTCTTCGATGATCAGATGACTGGCTGCTAAGCCGGGGCGAACGTAATCGACATCGATTGCGACGATGCCGTGTTCGTCGGCGCGGTTGCTCACTCCTCGCGGGTCGTGAATAGCCCTGAGAACGAGGCGTAGTATTCGGCGAGCTGACGGATGTCTTTTTCATCCAGCGTTGTAACAAGACCCGCCATAACCGCGTTCTTGCGCTCGTTGACGGTATTGCCCTGATACTGCTTCAACGCATTGATCAGATAATCCTTATGCTGACCCGCAAGCGTTGGATTAATCGGCGCAATACCAACGCCGTTCTGTCCGTGGCAGCTGGCGCACAGCGCCGCTTTTTCAGGCACCGGTTTGTTCGATTCAGCGAGTTTGGGCTCGCCCTTTCTCGCGAAGTAAGCGGCGAGATCTGAGATGTCTTCATCGCTTAACGACGCGGCTTGCGCTTGCATCGTCGAGTGGGAACGCTCGCCGCTGCGGTAAGCACGCAGGGCAATGCCGATGTATTCCGGCGACTGACCGCCGAGCATAGGAACACGATACGACGGATAGGCGTTTCGATAGCCCTCGATACCGTGGCAACCCAAACAGGTATAGGCCAAGACCTTGCCACGGTCGGCATCGCCGTCCGCAGCGGACGCCAGTGGCACAAACGTCAGCGCGGCTAGGCCGGTAACAACGCCCAGGAGGGCGTGACGCAACGCGTTTTTCACGAAGTTCCCCGTCAACTTTTTGTCGACCCACCGCTGTCAAGACGGGTCGGGAGCGTATTTTAGGGGCCTAAGAGAGCGAATACCAGCGACCCAATTCGCATCTTGCACGGTAATGCTGGACAACTCAGACCGCAGTGGCGCTGTGCTAGCATCCCGGCCCTGCTGACTGTCGCCATGCTCGTTCCGATGCGTCTACTTCGTCGGTTCTTAACATTTGTCGCCATCATCGCGGTGATTGCCATTGTCGTTGGGCCGTTTTTCGTCGGCCGTGGCGTCGAGTACCTCGCGAGCGAGGCTGCCGCCGGCATGGAGCAACGGACCGACCCGTTCGGTGTGGCAACCGAACGCGTCGACCCGGCGTGGTTTAGCAGCGACTATCGACA
>JBCDBO010000099.1:0-11163 GCA_039183535.1 Pseudomonadota bacterium
AGCGATGATCTTCGGCCAACAGCGCCGCAAACGGGTCGGGTGACGGTGCGCCATACGGCCGACGCCCCGACGGTTGATATCCAAGTCAACGGTGGTGTTGCAATCGCTGGCATCAGTAACGGTGATAGTGCGAAAGCTGACTTACCGAGCGACACCTACCAGGTAGGCATCGCCCCAGCTGGTATCGATCAGCCCGTGTTCGGACCAATCGCATTACCGCTCCCGGCATCGACCAATACCATCGTCTACGCCATCGGGTCGTTGCCGACCGGTAGCTTCGAGGTCTTACCGGACTCAATACCGCTGCACTAAGGCGCTGTAGCTGCGGTGCAAGCACGGCAAGATCCGTGCTTGCACCCAGCAAAGCGGCGAAGCGAGGGTTATGACACAGTCTGCGAGCCAAGCTCTGCTACGATCGGCTGATGCGTTTGTTCGTTAAATTGATGCTGTTGCTGGTCGTCGCCGCGCTGGCCGGCCCGTTTATTCTCAAAGGGCCGGATGGTAAGCCGCTGTGGAGTATCGCCAGCGTTAAAGCCAGTGTGAATTCTATCTGGCAACAACTTGGCAACGACGCCGAACAAAACCTGCAAGCCGTCGGTGTTGACTCGCTAAGCGACGACGTTGAAATCTACCGCTGGCAAGACGAAAACGGCCAATGGCATTTTTCGGAGCAAGCGCCGGCCGGCATTGCGGCCGAGACGATGACGATCGACCCAGACACCAACATGATCTCGCTTCCGGCGTTGCCAGAACCGGTCGTCGCCGAAGAGGCGGCCGACGATGGTGACGGGGCGACGATCCAGACAACGCCTCCCGAGGGCATTCCATCGGCCGAAGACACGCGGCAGTTGATCGAAGATGTTCGCAATCTGCAAAACGTCGTCAACGAGCGCGACCAAAAGATCCGCGACGCCGATTTGTAAGCGGTCCGCGCGAGCCGGAATAGCGCTAGCTCAAGGCACCCGTACCAATCGAAAACCGATGTGCGACGTTCCGAATTGCAGGTCTTGCGCCTGCCGTGCCGGCGCTCGAAAGCGAATGCAGTAGGATGTTGAACAAAGATACGAACCGCCTTTAACCGAACCAACGGGGACACCCGGTTGGGCCGGGTCGAGGCCATTCGGACCGGCTCGGTTGCGATCAGCATCGCTATGGCTTGGCGTGTACGGCGACGCCGTCCATTCCCAAACGTTGCCGATCATGTCGTAAAGACCGTTTGCGTTGGGTTCGAACCGGCCGACCGGCGCTGTGCCCTCATAGCCATCGCGCCTACTGTTCGCCAACGGAAACAATCCCTGCCAAACATTGGCACCGTCCGGTGACTTGCGCGGATCGCCATCGGCCTTACCAGCCGCCGCGAACTCCCATTCTTCCTCTGTCGGCAGTCGCCCGCCAGCCCAGCGTGCGAACGCTTCCGCGTCGGTACGGGTCACGTGCACAACAGGGTGATCGGGCAACGCCTGCGGACCGTCTGGCCCGGCCGGTCGTTGCCAGGACGCGCCGTTGACGTAACGCCACCAGTTCAAGGTAGCTGGGTTGGCCGTTTTCGGCACGGAGAAAACGGCAGAGCCTGGCGGCATCGCAACGCCGGGCCCGAATTCATCGTCGGCCGACCAGCCAGTCTCGGCCCGTGTTTGGTAACCGGTCGCAGTAACGAACGCCGCGTACTGGGCAGTCGTCACTTCGGTCGTCATTATCTGAAACGAATCGACACAGACCTCGCGACGCGGCGCTTCGTCGGGATACGCGTTATCGGCACCCATCACAAAACAACCGCCGTCGAGCACGATCCACTCAAGCCCGTGCTCGTCAACGACCGGCGACCGCTTATCGGCTGCGTCTTTCGAGCAAGCGGCGAGCAAGGCCAACGTCAGCCATAGGCAGCGACGAATCGACAAGTGTGTAAGCGCCATAGTGATACGCTCGTAAACCCCGGTCCTATTATGAAAGAGAACCGACGCACCTGTCGCTCTGACAACATAAGAAACAACGATCGTCGCCCTATAACGCACGCAGGACACCTACCGCACACCGCATCGGTGCTGTGGTATTTTTGTGCGTCAAGCAGCTGCGAGGGGTCGGAAGATGCTTGGGAACGCCAATAATGGCGCTATGCCTGCATTGTTACGGCGCATAAGGCTGCTAGTACAGCATCGCGACTGACGAGGATTAACGGATGGTCTCTAGACGGCAAGTTATTCGTACCGGCAGCGCTCTTGCGGCCATGAGTGCGCTACCGACAGTGGCGCACGCGACCGACTCTGAGCTTTGGGATGTCATCGTTGTCGGTGGCGGCACGGCCGGCCTACCGACCGCGCTTTTTTCCGCAGAGCGATCCAATCGCGTGTTGGTGATCGAAAAAGGTCCGATTCTCGGCGGAACCTTGGATCGATCGGCTGGCCAAGTCGCCGCTGCCGGCACCGTCTTTCAAGCGGCTAAGAACATCGAAGACACACCGGACGCGCATTACGAGGACATCGTCCGGATTAACGACGGTACGTCCGACCCGGCGCTGATCCGGCTGTTTGTCGAACACGCCGCCGATGCTCTGAACTGGCTTGCGGCGAACGGTTACGAAGTTGAACCAAACCACCCAGTTACCGGCCAGGGTCATGAGCATTTTCGAACAGCGCGTTACCAATGGGGCGTCAAAGGCGGCTGGTCGATTTACGAGGCAATGGCTCCGCTAGCGGAGCAAGCAGTCAAGCGCGGCGCCTTACAGATCAATTTAAACACCAGCGCGACCGAGTTGATGATCGATAACCGCGGCCACGTTGTCGGTGTCGTCAGTGAAGCAGCCGACGGCAAGCGGCACGAACATCGAGCACGCAATGTCGTGCTGGCGAGCGGCGGCTGCGCATCAAACCCAACGATGTTTGAGGAGTTGCATGGTATCCCTCTGTATTGCCAGGTGGCGCACCCAAACAGTCAGGGCATCGGTATTACGCTCGGCTTAGCGGCCGGAGGCTACGTCCGCGGCGGCGAGCATTACCAGCCACTTCCCGGCGCATTGCTCGCAAACGACAATTATCCCGCATTGCCGACAGCGCTGGCACCGCTCAATCCGACGCTACGGCTGCCCTGGGAGATTTTGGTTAACGCCGATGGCAAGCGTTTCGTGAGGGAAGACGATCCGCACGTGCACAACATCGAAACCGCCATCCGGCAGCAGCAAGGCGAACGCCATTGGGCAATATTCGACGATGCCATCTTGGAAAAAGCGCCGCCGCTCATCCCCGATTGGTCGCCAACCGCGTTGCGCGATGCGGTCGGGACTCACCCGATGATCGATACGGCTAACTCCATCGGCGAGTTGGCGAACGCCGCGGGACTCGATGCCGATACGTTGATCGCGACGGTCGAGATCTATAACCGTGCACGTGAGAACGATCGACCAGACCCACACGGCCTCGAGCACCGGCCGCTGCCAATCGCTAAACCGCCGTTTTACGCGGTTCGGATGAATGGTTGGACGCTTATTTCCTTTGCAGGCCTAGGCGTGAACGACAAACTGCAAGTGACGAATGCGAGTGGCACGCCGATCCCTAACCTTTATGCGGTCGGCGAAGTCATTGGTGCGGGAGCAACGTCCGGTAATGCCTATACGAATGGTATGTTGGTAACGCCCGGGATCACGTTCGGCCGGTTACTGGGCAAACAGATTTTGCCGTTTGGTTAGCGGTTAAAAACGGCTTCATCGGCGGGTGTAGTTCAATGGTAGAACCTCAGCTTCCCAAGCTGATGACGTGGGTTCGATTCCCATCACCCGCTCCACAGAAAGTCTTGTGTGGAATTTAGACGGCTCTTCCTAACGGTTCGAATTGTCAGCTACTAACGGATCTGGACTATCACTTGGGGTCCTTGCTCTTTCGAAAGCTGTATACGACTTTACGTCAAACTCTGTAGCCGAAACTATCAGATCAGCAGCGATTACCTTTGAAAATTTTGGAGCAAGTTCAGCCCTGCGATCGAAATCGAGTACCTCATTATTAGGCGAATAGACCTCATGGTAAAACGTCGTCAGGATTAACTCGTGTTCGTTTGGTGTTCTATATCCGCTGATTAGAGGCAAGATATCGATGAAACTCTGAGCGGGTTCTAGGCTCGCAGGTAATTCGATTACCCAGCCTATGTAAACTTTACCAGTGTTTAGATCGAACTGAATCAGTTTTCCTGATTTGTGCTTGGACCAAATGAGTGACTCTAAGGAGTCCTCAAAGTTCTTGGCTACCGAATAGTGCTTCGCAACGTACTCTGGAAACAGTAAGTTCAATGCAAAAGGACTAACGTAGGCCAGTAAGAACGAGGTAGCAAAAACACCTGAATCGGGCAAACTTGAAAACTCGAGCCAAAAACGCTCGATGGTCGGCAGGAGTCCGGAAACAATGGTCAGCCATAACGCAAGAATGACTAAAAAAAGTCCTAGCGTGAACGCGGCTATCGGCCATCCGCAAAATCGCTGGCCGAAACTATTTGGATTGGTAATCCTAAGAAAACGGCGATGCATCTCGTTTTGTGGAGTACACACATTACTGTGCTGCCGGTACCATGGCGCGAAAAAGAACATGATACCTATGAATGCACCAGTACCAGTTAGGGCACCTGGAGCGACTGCAGCAATGATGGTTTCTGTGAGCCCAGTGTAAAGGCTTGCTATGTTCAGTATGAAAGCGAGAGTCGCCGTTAGCGCAGCCGCATCGGGCGCTTTTCTAACTTCTTCTACGCGATAGGTGAGATGGCCGGCAAGGCCGAATAGTAGCGATAGTAAGCCGGCACAGGCGATTGCCGGGACCAGTTTACCAATTACCAGTAATTCATACTGACTTCGAAGAACTACATCGAGTATGCGAGCAATCGTGAACCAAAGCAGACCAGCGGTTGCATACGCAAAGTAAAGACGATGACCTGAAAACTGCCATGTCCAGACTTTTGTAAGGTTGAAGTTTGAAACAAATAAGTAGCCGCCAAGCAAAGCTACCAATGGGAGCCCAATTTGCTCGCCCACAGGTCTCTCTTGGCTCTACGCTAGGCTAAGTCTTACTAGGGTCGGCACCGACGCTACTAGGCAAACAAACTGCTGCTGGTTTGGTCGTTGCGCCTGATCTATCGCGCAGCACGTCAAAAAGATCTCGTGCTGCTTTGACATCCTCAACCACTAGCGTCGTTCCGAGTAGCTCAGCAGCATTGACATGCGAGGTACCAGTCGATGAGATCTCAATGTCACTGAAGAAATCTGCAGCACCACTCTTTAATAGAGCCATGGTTCGCAATACTCCTTCTAATTGCTAATTGGCAATGTTAACACAAATAGACAACGCGATCATGCTCTGCGTCTCACTTAAGAGACATTCGAAACGTACTTAAGTTCCCTTAAATCATACATTTAGTTACCAAATTCGGTCCGCCTTATACGAGTCCAAGCTGATGACGTGGGTTCAATTCCCATCACCCGCTCCAGACTTCGGTGTTGGTCCGGAAGCACGGCGGCTATTGCCGCCAGTAAGTCTGTCGTCGCAAACGGTTTTTGGTAAAAATTCGGTGACGCCAAAGCGGCTTAATAAACGCTTAGCCACTTTATCGCTGCCAAGTGGGTGAAACCCAGAGACGCCAATGATCGGTATCTCGCGAACCCCTATGTCGGGATGATGCAGAAATCGTTGTAACAATCGCTGACTATCGGCTGGTGCTTTACCCGGTACCTGGACGACCAATTCGGTAACAAGCACATCAAAACGGTCAATGGCGAGCATCTGTTCGGCTTTGGTCGGATTGCCAGTGATTCCGACGCTATGTGGGCACCATGGCAGCCAGTTCGTTAAAGACGGCGGCCGCTGCAGCTGCAGTGGCATCGGCGTCAAGTGGCTCAGCATCGAGCGTCTTTTTGAATGCCGGCCAGCGTTTACCCACCGATTCCGACAACAATGACAGGTAGGCATGCGGATGGTCTGGGCCTTTCGGTAAGCCCCGCACCAACACGGTGGCGCCTAAGCCAGAACCCTCAAGGACATAGCCGACGCCCATGCATTGTGCGTTGCCATTGACCGTGACGTTGGCATCAAGCGCGTCGGTATCGCCTAGATCAGCTCGCAACGCCGCCAGCAGTTCTGCGGAACGTTGCGGTAAACCGGCAATTTCGCTGGAGCGATCAAGCGCTTCTGCATAGCGGGCGTGCAACCTGGCCATCAACCAGAGAAAGCGCCGATAGCCAACCGCTGTTTGTAGCGGGGCATAGTCATCCATCAACGATTCCGTGTGACGGTGCTGCGGCATCGTTGCTGTGCGTAGATGTTGGCTTAGAGGAATTGGCTCGTCGTTATTGGCCAAACTCGACATCCTGACACTCCTTTACGCGTCCCCCGGCGCTCCATCATCGCGCGCGATGACGTCGCTAACAATCCTCGACTACGATTGCATGACCATGATATCTGCGTAGGTCTGCAATTCGCCAGATCTTTTGGCCAAAAAAAACGGCGGTGCCGAAACACCGCCGTTTGATGCTGACCAGAGGAGGCCCTGGCCAACCGCTTCGAACGCTATTGGTCAGATATCGAAACGATCCAACGTCATGACTTTGGTCCATGCAGCGACGAAATCGCTGACGAATTTCTCGTCACCGTCACTGGCACCGTAGATCTCGGCGATCGCCCGCAATTCGGCGTGCGAGCCGAACATCAGGTCGACCGGCGTCGCGGTCCACTTGATATCGCCCGTCGTGCGATCGCGGCCCTCGTATATACCCTCTTCGTCTGACTTCGCCCACGTCGTCGACATATCGAGCAGATTTACGAAGAAGTCGTTGCTGAGCGTTCCGGGACGATCGGTAAATACACCGTGCGCAGCACTGCCGGTATTTGCATCGAGCGCCCGCAGACCACCGACCAATGCGGTCATCTCCGGCACCGTCAACGTCAGCGTGTTGGCTTTATCGATCATCAGATTAACCGGCGAGCGGTAATTGTCTTCGGCATAGAAATTACGAAAACCGTCAGCCGATGGTTCCAAGGCTGCAAACGAGGCAACGTCGGTTTGCTCCGCCGAGGCATCGGTACGACCCGGTACGAACGGTACTGTAACGTCATAGCCGGCATCGCTAGCCGCTTTCTCAATCGCCGCTGCACCGCCAAGCACGATAACGTCGGCTAACGAGACTGTCTTGCCGCTGCGCAGCTTGCGATTAAACCGTTTCTGAACGAGTTCCAACCGGTCGATTACCGCATCGGCTTCCTCGGGCGAGTTCGCCGCCCAGCCATTCTGCGGTGCAAGCCGTAGCCGCGCACCGTTGGCGCCACCTCGCATGTCGGTACCGCGGAAACTCGCTGCTGCCGACCACGCCGTGCGAACCAGCTGTGGAACGGTAATACCAGCATCAAGAATGTCAGCCTTCAACGCAGCGACATCATCGGCGTCGATAGACGCGTAATCGGCCGCGGGAACTGGGTCTTGCCACAATAAAATTTCGGTGGGGACCTCAGCGCCGAGATACCGTGCCCGTGGACCCATATCGCGGTGCGTCAGTTTGAACCAAGCTTTTGCAAACGACAGTCGATAAGCTTCCGGGTCTTCCAAGAAACGCTGTGAAATTTCGCGATAGCTCGGATCTTCCTTCAGGGCAAGGTCGGTCGTGAACATGATCGGCGCGTGCCGCTTGCTCTTGTCGTGAGCATCGGGGACTAAGTTCGCAGCTGCGCCGTCGGCCGGAATCCACTGCGTAGCGCCGGCTGGGCTTTTCGTTTGCACCCAATCGAACGCGAACAGGTTCTGCAGGTACTGGCTGGTCCAGGCAATCGGGCTGGCTGACCAGGCGCCTTCCAAACCACTGGTAATGGTGTCCGCACCTTTGCCGCTGCCGCATTTGTTGGTCCAACCGAAGCCTTGCTCTTCGATATCAGCGCCGGCAGGTTCGGTGCCGGTACAACCCTCTGGGCTCTTGGCGCCGTGCGCTTTACCGAAGGTGTGGCCGCCAGCGATCAACGCAACGGTCTCTTCGTCGTTCATCGCCATACGGCCGAACGTCTCACGAATGTCTTGTGCGGCGGCCAACGGATCGGGGACGCCGTTCGGGCCTTCCGGGTTTACGTAGATCAAACCCATCTGCACCGCGGCCAGCGGCTGTGCGAGCTCGCGGTCGCCGCTGTAACGCTCGTCTGCGAGGAACTCGTTTTCAGGGCCCCAATAAACCAGATCGGCTTCCCAATCGTCTTGGCGGCCGCCCGCGAAACCGAAAGTCTGAAAACCCATCGACTCGAGCGCAACGTTGCCGGTTAAGACCATCAGGTCCGCCCACGACAGTTTGCGACCGTATTTCGCCTTGACCGGCCACAGTAAACGCCGTGCTTTATCGAGGTTTGCGTTGTCCGGCCAGCTGTTCAGCGGCTCGAAACGCAGCTGGCCGCCAGCGGCGCCGCCACGGCCATCGGCAACGCGATAGGTGCCAGCGCTATGCCACGCCATGCGAATAAAGAAAGGACCGTAGTGGCCGTAGTCGGCCGGCCACCAATCTTGCGAATCGGTCATGACGGCGGCGATATCGGCTTTGACGGCAGCGAGGTCGAGCGTTTGAAACTCGGCCGCGTAGTCGAAGTCGGCGCCGAGTGGATTGGATTGCGGGCTGTGAGCGCGCAATGGACTGAGGTCGATTTGATCTGGCCACCAAAACTGATTGGTCTTGGCGCGATCCCCGGCGTTGGCCATGCCGGCTGCAATCGTCAACGACGTTGCCAGCACTGCCGAAACGAACGGCGAAGTGAGTCGAAACATGTTCCCTGCTCCTCTTAGAAGTAAGTGTCGTTAGAGCAGGAATAGAGTACTGCGCTTGCAGCAGCCGGTTGATAGAAAGTCTGGATCAGCGTTTTCGGTTTGCTCTATCAAACCCAAACAATAATGTTGCAGCGCAGCGTTTTGTTGCGCTGCAACTTTCGCTACGCATCAATAAAGTCTTGCCAATCGGCTTGCTTGGGTCTTTGTCCAAGTAAGCTGACGATGATTAACGTCGAAACTGAGACAATAACCGCCGGTATCGCGATGTAGTCCGTGTTCATCGGGAAGCTAATACCAAGCAGCGATAACGGTTCAGGTGCATCGCGATACACCGCATTCAGGGCGGTTATCCCGATCACCGTCAGCATTCCCGCCGCAATCGATGCAACGCCGCCGACCCGAGTCACCCGTTTCCAGAAAAACGCCGCCAGTAATGCCGGCGCCAACGATGCACCGATCATTGTGTATGAAACGAGCGCCATCTCTAAAATCGTCTGAAACTGGCTCATTAACAAGAACGCCAAAACACCGATCGCAACGATACACCCGCGCTGCATCCACACCGTTTGCGTCGGGGTGGCATCACGGACGATAAACGCCTGCAACAGATCGCGTGTCACATTGGTCGACGTCACCATTAAAAACGTGTTGCCCGTCGAAATAATGATCGCCGCACCCGCCGCGAGGAGGATCGCACCGATCACGGCCGGCAGTTGCTCATAACCGATGCGCAGAATGATCTCCTCGGCCATCGGTCGGTTAATGCTGCCGTCGGCGAGGAAAAACCGTGGATCGTCTGCGTAGATCGCAAATCCAACCAGCGCAATCGCCATCATCAACGCTTCGATAACGACGACACCGATAAACATACCCATTACCGCTCGCCGAGCGCTGCGCTCGTTCTCCGCCGATGAGAATTTCTGGTAAATGCTGCTCTCACTCATGAGGAGCAAGAACGTCGGTAGGACGATTCCGATAATCCATAGCGCATCGTGGCCACCGGTAATCGACAGATGACTCGGCTGGACCGTGCGGATCGTATCGACGACCGCACCGACACCGCCGTGCGCCGATAGCGCAAACGGCAGAGCCAACAGCATTGCCACCAGCATGATCGAGCCGTTGAAGATATCGATCGAAACGATCGAGACCATACCCGCTAAGACGGTAAAGCCGACAATCAAAACGGCAGCGATAAGCATACCGGTCTCGGGATCGATTGCCCCTTGGCTCAAGATCGCAATAAAGCGCCCACCACCGCGGAACTGGTAACCGGCGATCACCATGTACGCGATGATAATCGTTACGGTACCGAGAATTTTAGCGACTTGGCTGTACCGTTTCTCCAATAGATCGGTCAGCGTGTACTGCGCGATGCGCCGAACCCGTGCAGCGATCAGAAAAACCACCAAGATACCGATCCACGCTCCGGCCGAGAACCATAACTCCGAAACACCGGTTCGAAACGTTAGCCCGGCCGTACCAAACAAACTGCCCGATCCGATCCACGTGCAGACCAGCGTCGCCACGAGCATGTACACCGGCACGCTACGGCCAGCAACCATGAAGTCCTCAGCCGTATCGACTTGGCGGCTCTTATAAACACTGATACCAACCAGCAGCAGCACGTACGTAGCGACGATAGCGATGTAAATCACGAGGTGGACGTCTTCTTGTTATGGTTCGTTGACGCAGCTTGCCACGCGCAGTGGCAACGAAGCGGCAACTTTATCATGAAGCACCGCGAACGGCGGCCGCTTACGAGCGTGGCACCGGCAAGTTCATCCCGGCGAGATTGGCGTGGCGCCGCTTGAGCTTCCAAAGCTCGATATGCTGACAACCGTGCTCGGCGACTAACGCATCCACAGCCGCGGTCGCGGCCTCGATACGCGCTGTCAGGAGCGCCTTAACAGCCGCATCATCGAGGTCTGGGTTGCTGCCAGTCAGTTGCGCGAGCGCTCGGCCCCGCGCGTAGTCAAAGTTGCGGTCGAACTTCCCGAGAGCCGCGTTTTTTTCGGCACCGCAGCGAGCCACGGCGACCGACGAGCGAACGAACTGCTCGTGGATGTGATCGGGCTGCATTCGATATGCATTGCGTTTGGCGGCATACATTTCCATGCCGATGTACGCACCGATAACCACGACGAAAATAAGGGGGCCAAGCTTCATAACGATAAACCTCGGACGCGCGTTCCGGCAGCGGAGTCGTATGATAGCGCCTAAGTCAGCTCGGCAGCGTAACGGCGAGGTAGCAAAAGTTCAGACTCATTGCGATGGTCATTGCATCGACGATCAGCCGGTGACGACGATCATCCATTCGCTTGAGTAAGCCCCGACCTACCCAATTGCCAGGAACGGTCGCCAATCCCAGAACGATACCGAGCGTGAGTAAGTCGCTGTTCATCA
>JBCDBO010000100.1:0-11137 GCA_039183535.1 Pseudomonadota bacterium
GTCGATGTCCGCCCCGAGAGCCCGCAGACCCTTCACGTGCAGATCGACAGGCCGGGCGCCAATGGCGCAGCCGCCGGGCAGAGAGACGTCTGCCTGACCAAACCGGGCAAGCAGCGGACCCAGCACCAGAATCGAGGCCCGCATGGTTTTAACCAGATCGTACGGCGCGCTGAAATCCGCGATGCCGGACGCGTCAACTTCCACCTCCATCGGGTCATGAAGCATGACATCGACACCCATGCGGCCCAGCAGCTGAACCATCGTGGTGACGTCCCGCAGGTGCGGGACGTTGCTGAGCGTTACTGGCCCGTCACTGGCCAGACACCCAGCCAAGATGGGCAACGCCGCGTTCTTTGCGCCGGATACACGAATCTCACCGGCTAATGCCGCGCCGCCGCTGATGCGCAGCTTCTCCACGGCGGTTACTGACCCGCGGTTTGGGCCTGCCATTCGGCAGGCGTCAGCGCACGGATCGATAAGGCATGGATATCACCGCCCATGCGCTCGCCGAGGCTTGCATAGACCATTTGGTGTCGAGCGATAGGGCGTTTGCCGGCAAACGCCTCCGCCACAATCAAGGCCTCAAAATGGGTGTTGTCATCGCTAACAACCTGGACCGTGGCGTCCGGTAGAGCCGCCTTTATCAAGGCAGCGATATCGTCTGGCAGCATCAATGGCGTCCTCATGAGGTCAACGCGGCAGTGTAGCAGTGAGAGCCGGACACTCAGAAGAGACTGTAAGACGTGGGGAGCGGTACGTTATTATGCGGAGCTGCTGAGGACTGCCTCTCCGGAATGACACCGATCGCCGCCATCTTTTTGCCAAAATCGCCATGATTAACGACATTGCTCTGGTGATTGGCGGGCTTGTCTTGCTCGTGGCAGGCGCCGACCGGTTTGTGGTCGGCGCCGCGACGACCGCGAGAAACCTGGGTATTTCGCCGATCTTAATCGGTCTGACGATTGTCGGTTTCGCGACCTCTGCTCCGGAAATTTTAGTGTCGGCCACCGCATCGATCAAAGGCAGCGCAATGCTTGCGGTCGGTAACGCGATCGGCTCGAACATCGCCAACATTGCCTTGGTACTAGGCGTCGTTGCGGTCTTGCACCCGGTCGAGGTCAAATCGCAAACCCTGATGCGCGAAATGCCGGTACTGCTGGCGGTCACCCTACTCGCCCTCAGCCTGTTTCTCGACAATTACCTCAGTCGCGTCGATGGCGCGGTACTCATCGGGACAATGGGTGTTGTCATGTATTGGATTGTCCGCTTGGCAACAACGCCGAATCGCGATGACCCGATCAACGAAGCATTCGACGCAGACATACCGTCGAACCTCAACATGAAAATGTCCGTGTTCTGGCTGATTGTCGGTTTGCTCGCACTGCTCGTCGGCGCGGAGCTGCTCGTGCGGGGCGCGACTGAAATGGCCCGCGTTTTCGGTGTCAGCGAGTTGGTCATCGGCGTCACGCTCGTCGCAATCGGGACGAGCCTGCCAGAGCTAGCCGTTTCGATTATTAGCGTTGTGCGCGGCGAATACGGACTCGTTGTCGGTAATGTCATTGGCTCGAACATCTTTAACTTGGTGGCCGTCATAGGGGTTGCGGCACTGATACAACCCACTGGCATCGATCCAAATGTGCTTACGCTGCACTTTTTTGTGATGTCATCGTTTACCCTGGTGTTGTTTGCGATGGCTTACACGTACAGCGGCGTTGGCTACGTGAATCGAATCGAGGGGATGATTCTGGTCATCGCCTTTGTGGCCTATCACTACTACGTCATCACCAACGACCTGGCGATGCCGCAGAACGGTTAAGCGATGAGCATTGCATCGTCGAAAACGAAAGACTCGCACATCGCGGTCGCGCGCCGGGTTATTGGCGTCGAAGCCGATGCCCTACTCGCGCTGCGTGAGCGGGTCGGCGGTGAGTTCGATACCGCCGTCGAACTGTGCTTAGCAACCCGTGGCCGGGTTGTCGTAACCGGCATGGGAAAATCTGGTCATGTCGGTAGCAAGATCGCAGCGACGCTCGCCAGCACCGGTACGCCGGCCTTCTTCGTGCATCCCGGCGAAGCCAGCCACGGCGATCTCGGCATGATTACACCGGACGACACCGTCATTGCCATCTCAAATTCCGGCGAGAGCAGTGAGATTGTTACGATCTTACCGCTCATCCGGCGTCTCGGTTTGTCACTGATCACGTTTACGGGCAACGCGGCATCGACCTTAGCGCGCGCCGCAGCGGCGAACCTCGACATTAGCGTCGCCGAAGAAGCTTGCCCGTTAAACCTCGCGCCAACGGCCAGCACAACGGCGACCCTCGCGATGGGTGACGCACTGGCGGTTGCATTGCTCGAGTCGCGCGGTTTCACCTCTGAGGACTTCGCGCGCTCACACCCTGGCGGCACGCTTGGCAAGCGCTTGCTACTGCACATCAGCGACATCATGCGAACCGGTGACGAGCTGCCCACCAGCCGAATGGATACACCGTTTCGCCAAGCGTTATTGGAAATGACGTCCAAAGGGCTTGGGATGACGGCGGTTGTCGATGCCGACCAACGCGTCGTCGGGATTTTTACCGATGGCGATCTACGTCGTGCGCTCGATGATCATGCCGACGTTATCGACCTCGCGCTTGGTGATCTGGTTACGCCTGGCTGCAAGACGCTGCAACCCGATGCTCTCGCTGTCGACGCCGTACGCCTTTTCGAAGATCACAAAATTACATCGCTGCTCATTGTCGACGACGCTGGGCGATTGGTTGGGGCGCTTAACGTGCACGATTTACTGCGCGCCGGGGTGATGTAGGCGGTGGGAAATGAACGCGCTGCTATCCGTCTGGTCGTATTTGATGTCGACGGCGTATTCACCGATGGTCGCATTACCTATGACGAGGACGGTCGCGAGTCCAAAGTCTTTCACACCCAAGATGGTTTCGGCATTCGGCGCCTGCAGAATAGCGGTTGTGCCATCGCCGTTATTACTGGCCGGCGTTCCGGCGCCGTTACCGCGCGCATGCAAGAGCTAGGCGTGCACCACGTGTTCCAAGGTTGCCGCGACAAGTTACCGGTACTTGAGACTCTGCTCGATACGCTCGGCATTGCGCCCACGGACGCCGCTTTCGTCGGCGACGATATTCCGGACCTACCGCCAATGCAGCATGTCGGGATGGCGATCGCCGTTGCGAATGCTGTCCCGGAAGTACTGGCGGCTGCCGATCGGGTCACGACAAAAACCGGCGGCCACGGTGCCGTGCGTGAAGTCTGTGACTGGCTTGTCGGCGGCGAGATCGCAGCGTCGTGACACCACGCAGCTTTGTTCTGTACGCCGTCTTACTCGTCGCCGCAATCGCTAGCTATCTCATCGCCACCGATTCCGACGACGGCGGCGATATCCGCGTCGATAACGATCTGGTAAACAGTGGTTACTACATGCTCGATGCTGAGATTCGTGGCTTCGGCACCGACGGAAATTATCTGTACCGGCTGCAAGCCAACGAGATTGCCGAAGACCTAGACACCGGGATCGTCCGCTTGCTTGGTGTTGATCTAAAGTACCGCGATGACGCCGACGTACCATGGCGCTTGACAGCAAAAACCGGCGAATTGACGCCGGATGGTATGCGTTTGGAGCTGGTCGGCGACGTTCAAGCCAGTAACGTAGACGGCAGCGTACCGACCACACTTAGAACGTCGTCGCTAACCGTTGATCCGCAGCGCTACGAATTATCGACCGACGCGCGGGTTGATTTGCGGGTCGGCGAGCGATCGATCAGCGCCACAGGCATGCTAGCATTTCTCAACGAAGATCGGATCGAGTTCCGCTCCAATGTCAATGGCAAATTCCTGCCGTAGCTGGCTGGTCGCCGCGCTTTTCGTTGCCGCGCCGGCCTATGCGCAGCAACCTTCAGCGCGTTTACCCATTTCGCTAGACGCCGATTCGAGTGTGTTCGACCGCAGCCAGGATCGTATTGAATTCACCGGTCTGCGGATTACGCAAGGGGCCATCGGTATTGAGGCAGAACGCGGCGTGACGCGTTTGGGTCGCGATACGAAACTCGATTTTTCAGATTCCACGTGGGAGTTTCACGGTAACGTCCGAATAGACATTGAAACAGCGACGATTGTCAGCGACTCCGCTGAGCTTTACTTCAGCGACCACACACTGCAACACGCCACTATCCAAGGCTCGCCCGCGACCTTCGACGACTCGCGTGGCCCTGACCAACCGCCACTGCGCGCCGAAGCGTCGACCTTCGAATACAACCTAGCTGACTACGTTATCCGTTTTGTCGGCAAGGCACGCATCGCCGAGGGCGACAATGAAGTCACCGGCGCAGATCTGCTGTACGACCTAACCGGCAAACGGGTGAACTTCAAAGGCGACCCACAAGCCGACGAACGCGTGCGAATAACGATCGTACCGGACACGGTGGACGAGACCGTCGATGACGTCACGGAAGATCCAATTCCGTGAGCATCCTTAGCATTCAAGACATCGCCAAACGCTACAAATTTCGCGACGTTGTTAAAGGCATCTCACTGGAGCTCGAAAGCGGCGAGGTTATCGGCTTGCTGGGTCCAAACGGTGCTGGCAAAACGACGGCGTTTTACATGATCGTTGGGCTGGTTCCACTCGATCGTGGACGCATCATGCTCGATGGCCAAGACCTGACCCATTTGCCGATGCATAGACGGGCCCGACTCGGCCTGGGCTACTTGCCGCAAGAGGCGTCAATTTTCCGGCGTTTAACGGTCGAGCAGAACATACTCGCGGTACTCGAAACTCGTCGCGAGCTGACCCGCGGTGACCGCGAGCGCTTACTCGACGAGCTGCTCGATGAGCTACACGTGGGTCACGTGCGTACCAGCCTTGGGATGAGTCTATCCGGTGGCGAGCGGCGCCGGGTTGAAATCGCGCGGGCACTGGCCGCAGACCCGCGGTTTGTGCTGCTCGACGAACCGTTTGCCGGCGTCGATCCAATTTCAGTGCTCGATATCCAGCGCATCATCCGCCACCTGTGCGATCGCGGTATTGGCGTCTTGATCACCGATCATAGTGTGAGGGAAACCCTGGGTATTTGCGGTAGAGCCTATATACTGAATGACGGTAGTCTAATCGCGTCAGGCCCACCTAACGAGATCCTGGAGAATCAACACGTTCGTGAAGTGTATTTGGGTGAAGGTTTCCGCCTCTAGCGAAGCGCTGGCGGTGCGGCGAACTCAGCAACAGCGGTTGGTGCGATGAGACCGGCTCTGCATCTCAAGCTCAGCCAGCAGCTGACGATGACACCGCAGCTGCAGCAGGCGATCCGTCTGTTGCAATTGCCGGTGCTCGACCTTAGCGCGCAAATTCAGGAAGCGCTTGAAGAGAACGTCATGCTCGAGCTCGAGGAGCCGCTCGAGCAGGTACCCGTCAACGGCGAGAGTACGGCCGAGGTTCAGGCGATAACGGGCGACGACAGTTGGCGCGACGTCGCGGGCGGTGGCCAAGAAAACTACGGTGGCGATGGCCCTTCGATGGCGGAGTTTGCCGATGAATCCGGCGACTCATTGCGCGAGCACTTGCTATGGCAGTTAGAGCTCGAGTCGTTTTCGCCGCGAGAGGCGGTCATCGGCGCAGCCATCATTGACGCCATCGACGACGAAGGCTACCTCGGCGCCTCACTCGAACAAATTCACGGTGAGCTTGACCCAACTGCGGAGATCTCGGTTGACGAAATTGAGCGTACCCTATCGAAAGTACAACGCTTCGACCCCGCTGGGGTCGGCGCGCGGGCGCTTGATGAATGTATCGGTCTGCAATTGCTGCAACTCGACCCGCAAACGCCTGGCGTGGGTACCGCGCGACGCATGGCGGCGGATTACCTGGCCCTTGTCGCTGAGAAGAGCTTCGCCGAACTGCGTCGGCAATTAGAAGTATCGGATGACGAGCTTGAGCTCGCCGTCGCGTTGGTACGCAGCTGTCATCCGAAACCGGGACTCGCCGTCTCATCCGCACGAACCGAGTATGTCGTGCCGGACGTTTTCGTTCGCAAGATTGACGGCGTGTGGCAGGTCGAAGTGACGTCGAGTGGCATTCCAAAATTGACGGTAAACCAACGCTACGTCGATCTGATGCGAGGCCAATCGTCGCACAGTGCATTACGCGCTCAGTTACAAGAAGCACGCTGGCTCGTGCGCAGTCTTGAGATTCGTCACGACACGGTTCTAAAAGTCGCGAAGTCGATTGTTGAGCGGCAAATGGAGTTCTTCGAGCACGGCGAGGAACACATGAAACCGATGGTACTGCGCGATGTCGCCGAAGCGATCGAGATGCATGAGTCGACGGTATCGCGAGTCACTAACAACAAATACATGCACACGCCGCGTGGCGTGCTGGAATTTAAGTACTTTTTCTCGTCGCATGTCTCGACCGTCGATGGCGATGAACAATCGTCCACAGCGGTGCGGGCCAAGATTCGCAAGCTGATCGGTGCTGAAAACCCGGCTAAGCCGTTATCCGATAGTCGAATTACAAAGCTATTGGAACAAGATGGCGTTAAGGTTGCACGGCGAACGGTCGCTAAATACCGTGAAGCGATGAACATTCCCTCGTCTAGCGAACGTCGAGTTCGCTAGTGCTCGATACGCCGACATTTTTTTGACAGGAGGCAGTACCCGGCTGAAAAAACATCGTTAGTTGCGAAGGCGGCACGCCGTCTCGCCAAACAAGGAGAACAGCATGCAGATAAACCTGACCGGGCATCACATCGACGTAACCGAATCGTTACGACACTATGTCCAATCGAAGCTTGGCCGAATCGAAAGGCACTTCGATCACGTCACCGACGTCCATTGTATCCTCACGGTGGAAAAGCTTGAGCACAAAGCTGAGGCAACAGTAAACTTAAGCGGCGGTAGGGTCTTCGCCGATTCCATCGAGCCAAACATGTATGCGGCGATAGACAGTCTGGTCGATAAACTCGACCGTCAGGTAATCAAATACAAAGAAAAACTCTGCGATCACCACGCCCGCGATACACAAAAACGCACACCACCGAACTGAACATTGACCGGCTGCGACCGGTCGAAACGTCGGCTGGCCGGTCGCATAAAGCCTCATCATGAAACTCTCCGATATCCTCAAACCGAACAGCGTCCTTTGTAACGTCGAGGCGCGTTCAAAAAAGCATGCAATCGAAGTTGTCGCCAAACTCATTTGCAGAGATCGCGAGCAGCTCGCCGAAACGGACACCTTCTCGTCATTAATCGATCGCGAACGACTCGGTTGCACTGCCTTGGCGAGTGGCATTGCCGTTCCGCACGCACGCGTCACGGGTATCGATGCACCGGCAGGCAGTCTGATCCAACTGAGCACACCCATTGAATTCGACAAAATCGACGACACCGACGTCGACCTCATTGTTGGCGTCGTCGTCCCGCAAAACTACGCCACAGATACCGATGACAATAGTTTTCGCGACCTGGTAGCCGATCTAAGCAACGCCAAGCGCTTGGCCGCACTGCGTGCCGCGAGTAGCAGTAGCGAGCTGTACGATGCGGCGGTCGCTCATTATGACGATCAGCCTATCGAGGTTGCAGACGACACAGAGTCCTTGCCGCGTCAGGCGGCGCGGCATCGGTAAAGGGTCGAATCATGCTACGACTCGTCATTCTGACCGGAAATTCTGGGTCAGGAAAAAGCGCCGCCCTCAACATGCTTGAGGATCTGGATTACTACTGCATGGATAACATTCCAGCCGCGATGTTGCCATCGGTAATCCCCGTCGTTACGAAGAGCACCATCGGTTTACCGGTCAACCAAATCGCGGTGGGCTTGGACGCCCGCAACGCCCCAGAAGAGCTCGATGCATTGCCGATGTTCGTCAAGCAGCTGCGAAGCGACGGCGTGCACTGCGACATTCTGTACTTACAGACCGACGAGGAGGTCTTGCTGACTCGCTATCGTGAGACGCGCCGACGGCACCCGATGAGCGCGGAGGGCCTCAGTCTTCGCGAGGCGATTGGGCGAGAACGTGACTTATTGCGACCGCTATTGAACCTTGCCGATCTGATTGTCGACACGAGTCACATGAGCGTTTACGAACTGCGCGATCTCATCGCCAATCGCGTCGCAGATCGACAAGCGCGGGCACTGTCGCTGTTGATCGAATCGTTCGGTTTCAAACACGGCATCCCCGCCGATTCCGACTTCGTTTTCGACCTGCGTTGCTTGCCGAACCCATACTGGGAACCGAGCCTTCGCAATCTAACGGGCAAAGATCAACGCGTCGCTGCGTTCTTGGAAAAATCGGACCTCGTACAAACGATGTACACCGATATCTTTGAGTTTGTCCGCTCTTGGATCCCGCGCTATGCCAGCTTCAACCGCAGTTACCTGACAATCGCGATCGGCTGTACCGGCGGTCAACATCGCTCGGTGTACGTCGCTGAGAAACTCGCCAAGGCGCTCAAAAGCGAACACCCGCAGGTTCATATTCGCCACAACGAACTGCCCTAGCACCGGCCAACACGGCGGCCGACTGCCGGCACTCTAACAAGACGCCGTCGGCTGCAGCCGCTACACTCGGCCGTGGCCGAGCGGCGGATGGCATCGTGGAACAGCGCCAGGAAAAAAACAGTACGCTGAAAACGCTGCGCGGCGCGTTAGACACCGGCGCGATGCGGCGCGTTCGCCGCACGCTCGACAGTCTCCACCCTTCCGAAATCGCGAGATTGCTGGAGTCCCTGCCGCAGGCTGAACGGCAAATCGTCTGGGATTTACTCGATCGTGAATACAGCGGCGAGGTTCTTATCGATTTGTCCGATGATGTTCGCGGCGGACTTATCGAGCGCATGGGTGACGATGAGCTGGTCGCCGCCGCCGAGGGCATGGAACTCGACGATCTTGCCGACCTGCTGACCGAGCTGCCGGAGACCGTTACCCGACAAGTATTAACATCGCTGGACCAAGCCGATCGCGACCGTCTCCGTACGGTGCTCGCCTACGACGAGCACAGCGCCGGCGGACTGATGGACCCGAATACGATTTCCGTACGTCCGGATGTTCCGCTTGAAGTCGTTCTGCGCTATTTGCGAATGCAAGGTGATATGCCAGACAGCACCGACAAAGTGTTTGTCGTCGATCGCCATGAGCGCTACCTCGGCGATCTAAAGTTTTCGAGTCTACTGACCAGCGATCCGGACATTTCGGTCAATGACGTGATGGACCGCGATGCGCCATCGATCAATGTAGACGTTACCGATGTCGACGTGTCACGTGTTTTTGAGGACCGTGACCTGTTATCGGCGGCCGTCGTCGATGCCGATGGCCGCTTGATCGGCCGTATTACCGTCGATGATGTTGTCGATGTCATTCGCGACGAAGCCGAGCACTCGATCATGAGTGCAGCCGGCCTCGATGAGGAGAACGACCTGTTCGCGCCGGTTTTGATCAGCGCGAAACGCCGCGCCGTATGGCTCGGCGTGAACCTGGCGACAGCATTTCTGGCAGCGTATGTCGTCGACATCTTCCAGACCACCATCGATAAGGTTGTCTTGATGGCTGTCTTGATGCCGGTCGTGCCATCAATGGGCGGCGTAGCTGGAACGCAATCATTGACGATTATCACGCGGGCGTTGGCACTCGGCCAGATCGAAACATCAAACGCAATCAGCGTATTAAAAAAAGAGATCTCCGTTGGTCTTATCAACGGCATGATTTGGGCCGCCATCGTTTCGCTCGTGACGCTCGCCTGGTTCCGGACGCCAGCGATCGGGGCAATCGTCGGCGCCGCGCTGATGATCAATATGATCGTTGCCACAGCCGCCGGCTACTCACTACCGCTCCTTATGCGCCGTCTCGGTTGGGACCCAGCGCTCGGTGGTGGCGTGGTTCTAACCACGATCACCGACGTTGTCGGCTACGGCGTATTTTTAGGGCTTGGCGCTGTTTTCTTGCTATAGCGAGGTCAGGTCGCGGCGCAGCCAGCGCGGTGCGAATAGCCGTGGCACATCGCCTCCCGTTAGGAAATTCAGCAGTGGTTCGCGCACGCGCATTGCGTCGTCGTAGCCGAGTTGAATCAGCGCCTTAGTAAACCCACTCTCAAAGAGCAAAAAACTGAGCAAACGATTGCGCTCATACTGGCGGCCGCCAACACCACGCAAAAGTAGCCGGACTGCCGCGGGCAACGCCGCTGCATGCTCAGCCGCAATACTGCGCAGATCCCGCGACGGCACGATGATCATGCAATCGATGGGTCGTAGCCGACTCGCGACACCCTCGCGATGTTGCGGTTTGACGGCGTCGAGCAAGGTGTTGATTCGCGACAAACGCTCAAGGTCGGAGTACAGCCCATCAAGAAACAACGTGTCGAGCATGTAACCCGCGATCTGTCCGAAACTCGGAAACTCGCTGGCGCCTGCGGGGTCGGCTGCAGGACTTGCCAACTCATTTCGCACGCCGATAACCAGAATACGGTCGGCACCGAGATTGACTGCCGGCGATAACGGAGTCGCTTGGCGCATCGCGCCGTCGCCGTAGTACTCACCATCGATCAACTGTGGTGGAAACACCATCGGTACAGCAATACTGGCCATCAAATGGTCAAGGTTGATGGGCACGTGAACGCCGACACGGCGCGTTCGCTGCCAGGGCAATTGCCGTGGAGCCGCTTGATAGAAACTGACTGAGCGGGCAGAACTGTAGCCGGCAGCCGTTACAGCTAAGGCGTCGAGGTAACCGCGATCGATACCACGCTGAATACTGTCGAACGGTACGTTTCGATGCAATAACGCGCGCAGCGGCGCGTTATCGAGAAGCGAGCGCGGGTTTCTCGGGCCCAAGCCGCCCAAAACAATGGCAGCCAACCAATGCGCCGACGTCTTGAACATCGTCCAGCGGTCGCTTCGAAAGACCTGGTCAACGCTAAATCCACCCCAGACTCGCTCAAGCTCCTGAGCAGCGAAGCGTAACCGTCGAGCTTTACTGGCAACGACTGTTGCATTGATTGCGCCGGCCGACGTACCGGACAAGATGTTGAACGGGTTATGCGCCGTGCGTGGCAGCAATTCAGCAATCGCTTTGAGCACCCCGACTTGGAAGGCACCTCGTGCACCGCCGCCCGGCAGGACGAGCGCGAGTTTATCGCCGTCA
>JBCDBO010000101.1:0-10898 GCA_039183535.1 Pseudomonadota bacterium
AAAATCGAGAGTGGCCGAGGGGCGCGGCACTGCCTAGTTTGGCCGAAACCAAACGGGAGGTTACGCATGTCTGCCACGCTCGATATCTATGTCACGCTGCGCTCGCCCTACTCCTATCTCGCCACGGGCCGGATCGTGGCGCAATGACACGATGGGTTCCTTGCTACGTCGCCATTGGTTGTAACGTCGGCGATTGTGCGGCCAATTTCCGTCGTGCCACAGATGCTCTAGATACGCTGCCTGAGACGTTGCCGTGGCGGCGCTCGCGGGTGTTTAGAACAAAGCCTGTCGGCGGCGTCGCGCAAGCGGACTATTTCAATGCAGTGCTGGCGACGCTGACGCGTCTGTCGCCGGACGATCTGCTGACTCAGTTGCAGCGAATTGAAGCGGACGCCGGTCGGTGTCGTCGCACCGAACAGCGTTGGGGCCCAAGGTCGCTTGATCTGGATTTGCTGGTCTACGGGGCCGTGCAGCGCGGCGATACGGCGCTGACCCTACCGCATCCGCGCATGGCCGAGCGAAATTTTGTATTGTTGCCACTGGCTGAGCTGGCGCCAGACCTCGTCGTTCCACGCATCGGCCACGTCGCGCGACTCGCACGACGCTGTACTGATGACGGCATGCAATGGCAGAGGAACTTCGAATGGTGAACCGGTCGCGCCACGAAAGCCGCGAATCCGATTCGTCACGGCCGCGCGAGTCCGATCGTTTTATCGTCGTGGAGGGGCCGATCGGCGTCGGCAAAACCGAGTTAGCGCGGCGCCTGGCGACGCACTTCGATTGCACCGCGTTGCTGGAGCAGCCGGCCGATAACCCGTTTTTGGAGCGTTTTTACCGCAGCGGCCATTCGGCGGCGCTGCCAACCCAGTTGTTTTTCCTGTTTCAACGCGCAGCGCAACTCGAAACGCTGAAACAGTCGGATCTGTTTCGTTCAATGCGCATCGCCGATTTCATGATTGCCAAAGACCGTTTGTTCGCGTCTATCAACCTCGATACCGAGGAACTCGCGTTATACGAAAAAATCCATGAGAAGCTCGCGATAGAACAGCCGGCAGTCGATCTTGTTGTTTATTTGCAAGCGCCGCCCGATGTTTTAATGTCGCGAATTGCCAGGCGCGGTATCGATTACGAATCGCTAATCGATCGCAATTACCTTGAGCGATTGTCGGATGCGTATGCACGATTTTTCTACGAATACGATGAGTCGCCGTTGTTGATCGTCAATGCTAGCAGCATCGACCCGGTCCATAACCCAGCTGATTTTGCTGATCTCGTTGGCCAAATTGAAGCCACTAAAAGTGGTCGGCATTTTTTCAATCCGGTAACACGCGCGTTCGCATAACGTTACCGGCGGAGCAAACGCTTTATGTACACACAACTTGAGCAACGATCGATGGCGCAGCCGCCGGTCAATGTGTCGACGTTGATGCGGATGAAACGCAATGGCGAAAAAATCGCTTGCTTAACCGCGTACGATGCCAGTTTCGCGCAACTGGTAGATCTTGGGGGTACCGACCTCGTATTGGTGGGCGACTCTCTCGGCATGGTCGTACAAGGTCACGATACGACGGTGCCAGTGACGGTGGACGACATGGTGTATCACACACGCACAGTAGCGCGCGGCTTGCATCGTGCATTTCTAATGTCCGACATGCCGTTTATGAGCTACACCGATCCGGCGCTTGCACTCGACAACGCGGTACGCCTCATGCAGGAAGGCGGCGCGATGATGGTCAAGTTGGAAGGCGGGGAAGGACAGTTCGACATCGTTAACTATCTCGCCAAACACGATATTCCGGTATGCGCCCACATTGGCCTTAAACCGCAGTCGGTGCACAAGATTGGCGGCTTCAAAGTCCAAGGGCGTGATTCGCAGGCGGCTAACGATATGGTAGACGCCGCTGAGCGCCTGCAAGATCTTGGTGCCGATATCGTATTGGTCGAGTGTGTGCCGAACGAAGTCGGTGAGCGCATTACCGAGCGGTTGGCAGTTCCGGTGATCGGAATCGGTGCTGGGCCCGCCGTCGATGGGCAGATCCTCGTGCTTTACGATGCATTGGGCGTGACTCAGGGTCGTCTGCCGCGATTCGTACGCAATTTCCTCGCCGGGCAGTCATCGAACCTCGATGCCGTACAGGCTTTTGTCGGGGCTGTGAAAGACGGCAGCTACCCGGCGCCCGAACACTGCTTCAGTTAAACGCCGATGGCACCGTCTATTAACATCGTCGAGTCGGTCGATGCACTTCGCGAGCAGCTGGCCGATTGGCGCGAGAATGGCGATACCGTCGCGTTCGTCCCGACGATGGGTAATTTGCACCGCGGGCATCTTGGTCTAGCGGAGCGCGCCGTTGAGCTCGCCGATCGAACCGTAGTGTCGGTTTTCGTAAATCCAACGCAGTTTGGCGAAGGGGAAGACTTTAAGACGTACCCACGTACCCTGGATAAGGATGCACTGTTGCTTCGCCGGAGCGGTGTGGACTCAGTTTTCGCGCCACACGTTAGTGAGGTCTATCCGTTTGGCCAATCTGGAGCAACCCATATCCACGTGCCAGAGGTCGGCGATGACCTTTGTGGTCGTTATCGGCCGGGTCATTTTGACGGTGTTGCAACGGTCGTGTGTCGACTGTTGTTTATGGTTCTTCCGGATGTTGCGGTGTTTGGCAGCAAAGACTACCAACAGTTGTTGCTGTTACGCCGACTGGTGCTCGATCTGTCCGTGCCCACCCGCATCGAGTCAGTCGATACGGTTCGCGAAGCCGATGGATTGGCAATGAGTTCGCGCAATCAGTATCTCGACGAATCGGAACGAGCGAGCGCGCCGCAGCTCTACGCCGCGCTACAGCACGTGGCAAAACAGTTGCGTGCCGGAGAGACCGGCTACGAGTCGCTCGAAAACGCAGCGGCCGAGCAGCTCAGTGCCGCCGGATTCAAGCCGGATTACGTCGCTATCCGCGATGCGGCTACGTTGTCGGGACCACACCCCGATTGCGAGTCGTTGGTTGTCCTTGCAGCAGCGTGGCTAGGCGGGGCTCGCTTAATCGACAACATTGTTGTGCCGATTCCGGGCAGCGGTACGTAGTTAGACGCTAACGCAGTTTCGGCCAGCGTCTTTGGCGCGGTATAAGGCGGCATCGGCCTTGCGTAACAGCGTATCGAGTGAGTCTTCTGGCGACTTTTCAGCGACTCCAATCGAGACATTGACGGGGAAGCGCACCAATGAATCGTCGGCATCCGCTGACGAGCCGCTGATAGCGCGCCGAGCGCGCTCGCCAATGGCAGCTGCCTGCTCGGTGCCGATACCCGGCAACAAAACGGCGAACTCATCACCGCCAAAGCGCGCGATCAGATCGCGGGGTCGAAATTGATCGCGCAATGCACGAGCCACCAAGGCGAGGACTCGGTCGCCTGCGACATGTCCAAAACGATCGTTGTAGCGTTTGAAGTCATCGACATCGACCATCATCATGGCGGCTGGCTCACGATTGATGTGGCAGCGCTCCAGCTCGCGCGGAAACATATCCTGCATCCAGGTTCGGTTGCCCAACGACGTCAGTGCATCGGT
This sequence comes from Pseudomonadota bacterium, assembly GCA_039183535.1. GTDB lineage: Bacteria > Pseudomonadota > Gammaproteobacteria > Steroidobacterales > Woeseiaceae > JBCAXA01. The sequence continues at coordinate 3,563 of JBCDBO010000101.1, forward strand.
CATTGCGTCGGACTCGACTTTGCGCAGTTTGTTGGTGCGGTCGGCGATGACATCGTTGTGTTGTCGAACCCGTTCGGACAGCATTACGAGCAGGTTTTTTGCGAGTGCGTGCGAGCTATCGACGGCTTTCCAAACTTCGAGCCGTGGCACAACCAGTAAATGGGATGCTTCGTTGGCAACGACATAAGCGGATGGTGCGCGTTCTTCAATGATTGACATCTCGCCTGCACAATGACCGGTTGTCAGCGTCGAGATGGCGACTGCATCGAGTGCGCCTACGCGAACTTCTAGCTCACCCGATAAAACGACGTAAAGAGATCCGTTCGGTTCATCGGGCGTTAGCACGACCCCGCCGGCGGCGATGTCGCTGCGTTTGCTGGCCGCCAGCAAGCCGTCGAGCGTCGCGCCGCTGACACCACGAAACAATTTCAGTTGGGCCAACAGCTCGCGCGATGCGGCCGACCGGTCTGAACTGGCAGCTTGATTGGCAGGTCCAGCAGCCAAGTGAATTCCCTGAGTTTTCTGCGCGCATGCGCCCCTGAGCGTACGATACGCAGCCTATTTCGAGGAAACAGTGACTTGGGCGGCGGTTTTGGCGACCGGTTTGCGAACACGGTCACAAGCTGGACCGGGAACAGCTCACAATTGTCTATTGACGCTAAAACTCATCGAGCCAGCCTTGCAAGCGCGCGCGATGCAGCGGGTAGTCCGCTTTGTCATTCGCGTCCGGCTCGGGGTAACGCGTATCGAGCGAGGCGAGGGTTGTTGCAATCGTTTTGGCAACTCGATAGCGCATGTAAGGTTTGTCATCGGCGGGAATGGCGTACCACGGCGCCCACGGCTTCGACGTTGCATTGAGCGCATCGGCGTACGCTTGCATATACGCTGACCAATGCTCGGCTTCGTCCAAATCGCCAGTCGAGAATTTCCATTGCTTCGATGGTGTTTCAAGACGGTCGAGAAAGCGCCGGGTTTGCTCTTTGCGCGACACGTTAAGAAAGAACTTCAAGATCACAGTGCCGTTCGCTGCAAGGTGGCGCTCGTGTGCCGCGATCGAGCGCAACCGTTCAGCCCAAAACTCCTCGTTCGGCTCACTGTCAGGCAATCGCTGGTACCGCAGCAGACCCGGATTCACGCGAACGACCAACACCTCCTCGTAATGCGATCGGTTGAAAATTCCGATTCGGCCGCGCTTCGGTAACGCACACGTCGTCCGCCATAGAAAGTCATGCTCAAGCTCCGTGTTACTCGGTTTCTTAAAGGCGCTGACGTGGCACCAGGCTGGGTCCAACCCACTCAGTGCGGCTCGGATTGTGCTGTCTTTGCCAGCAGCGTCCATCGCTTGAAAAACCAACAATACGGCGTAGCGATTGTCCGCGTACAAGCGCTTTTGGGCGGTAGCGATTTGGCGTACTTCATGCTTCAGGCGTTTGCGCAGATTATCTGGGTGTTCGCCGCTGACGTCGGTGGGCGCCGCATTGATGCGAAATGTGCCGTCATACGGCACGCGGTATTTATCGACGTTGGCGTCAAACACGGTTGCGACTCTCCTGCTGTTGTTCCAGTGCCCAGCCCACATGTTCGCGGACCAGCTCGCTGGCATGGTGTTGTCTTCGTCGCAATGCGTCAACGATAACCGGCGAGTAAGCGGCATTTCCGAGGCCGACCGCGAGGTTACGGAGCCAGCCAACGTAGCCGATTCGGCGGATAGGGCTGCCCCGCGTACGCACGGTAAACTCTTCTTCCGTCCAACCAAATAGCGTTATCAGCTCGGCGTCCTCGAGGCCGTGGCGGGGTTGAAAGTCGGGGTCATCGGTTGGCGATGCAAATTTGTTCCACGGGCAAAATATCTGGCAATCATCGCAGCCAAAAATGCGGTTACCAATCGCTTTACGAAACTCGCGAGGGATTGCGGACCGGTTCTCGATCGTCAAGTACGCGATGCAGCGTCGCGCATCGAGCACGTACGGCGCGATGATCGCGTCGGTGGGACACACCTCGATGCAGCGCGCACAACTGCCGCAATGGTTGGTCGCCGGCGGATCGCTGCTAAGCGGCAAGTCGGTATACAGCTCACCGAGGAAAAACCACGAACCTCGGTGTTTGGTAATCAAATTCGTGTGTTTACCGATCCAACCGAGCCCGGCTTTGGCGGCCAGCGGTTTTTCCAGGACCGGCGCAGAGTCACAAAACGCACGATAGCCAAATGGACCGATCGCGGCCTGGATGCGATCGGCCAGCTTTTGCAGTCGACGCCGAATACGCTTGTGATAGTCGCGGCCGAGTGCATAGCGCGAGATATAGGCCTGTGATGGGTGGTCGAGGCGCGCGCGCAGCGCGTCATTGGCTTCCGGTAAGTAATCGCATGTGACTGAGATGACGCTTACCGTACCGGGGACAAGCTCATTCGGCCGCGCGCGGGTTGTTCCATGTGTATCGAAATACGTCATCGATCCATGCAAGCCCGCGGTGAGCCAGCGCACCAATTGTTGCTCGGCCGACCGCAAATCGATATCGGCGAAACCGGTCGTGGCGAAGCCCGCTTCACTCGCCCAGCGGCGTATCGTTGATTTGTCGACTGCGTCAGTACTTGCCATCGCTAATGCCGAGATCGCGCCACGCTTCCATGGCCGACAGTATACTGGGCCCTATGAAAGCAACGCCGCTGTTCAACGCCAGCGAGGTGCGCCATCTCGAGGCGCTTGCCGAAACCGAGTACCAACTGAACCCGTACACGTTAATGCAGCGGGCGGCGGCGGCAGCACTGACCGTTTGTCGTCGGCATTATCCACGAGCGCGACACTTACATGTCGTTTGCGGGCCCGGGAACAACGGTGGTGATGGCGTGGAGCTCGCCCGGCAAGCGGCCGATGTCGGATTGACAGCCGATGTCATTAGCGCGGCCGATTTGTCAGCCAGTGGCGGCGCGGCCGCGAACGCTTGGCAGGCGTTCAGCGGTGCAGGTGGCGCCATCAGCCGCCAGGAACTCGGCAATGTCCAGCGCCACGATGTGATCATCGACGGTTTATTTGGGACGGGGCTGAGCCGAGCACCCCGTGGCGCGGCGGCGCTGCTCATTGAGGCGATTAATGCTGCCCCCGCGCCCTGTCTAGCACTCGACATTCCGTCGGGTGTGCACGCGGATACCGGCGCGTGTATGACGGCAGCGGTCAGGGCTCATCACACGGTCTCGTTTATCGCGCCGAAGGCAGGTCTGGTCATTGGCGACGGTCCACTGCATGCAGGCCGGGTCCATGTCGCAACACTGGACGTACCGGCGGCGCTGTTGGCTCGGGCGACGCCGTCGCTACACCAACTCGGCCAGCCGCAATGGCCATTACGCAACCGCCGAGCCCACAAGGGCGATCATGGGCGTGTGGTCATTATCGGCGGTGCGCAAGGGATGGAAGGGGCAGCAACGCTCGCTGGTAAGGCCGCATTGTCGAGCGGCGCTGGCCTCGTACGTGTCGCACGTCCTGCAAGCGCCGCTAGAGCGCTGCGTAGCGCGAGCCCCGAATTAATGGATGCACAGTTTGCGTCGGCGAGCGAACTATCCGTGCACCTAGCGTCTGCCGCTGCTGTCGTTATCGGACCCGGACTGGGCGTCAGCGCGCTGGCGCGAAGCGCATTCGATTCCGTATGCCAAACCGACCGACCCATGATCGTCGATGCCGATGCATTACGGCTGTTGGCGGAGGCGCCGCGAGCGATGACCGGTCACGTACTGACACCACACCCGGGTGAGGCAGCCGCGTTGCTGGGTGTCAGCGTCGCCGACATTGAAAGCAACCGACCAGAGGCGCTGGCCGAACTTGTCAGCCGCTACAGAGCGACCGTCGTTCTGAAAGGCTTTCGCACGCTGCTCGGCTCGCCCGGCGCGGTACCGCGCTGCGTGCCGTTCGGTAACCCAGGGTTGGCGACGGGCGGCAGTGGTGACGTCTTAGCGGGCCTTGTTGCGGCGATGCGGGTAGCGCACGATCCGTTTGCGGCGGCGTCTTGCGGTGCGCTGCTGCACGCCGTAGCGGCCGATCGCGCGGCTAAAGGCGGTGAGCGCGGCCTCAGCCCGAGCGATGTCATCGAGACACTACGGCAATGCGTGAATTGAATCTGGATCTCGACAGCGTTGCGATCACCGAACGATTGGGGACGGCGCTAGCAACGGCCTTAGTCGATCAGCCCGGACGTTGTTGGGTGTTGTTACACGGTGAGCTCGGTGCCGGTAAGTCGACGCTTGCCCGAGCTTTATTGCGCGGCGCCGGCGTATCGACGCCAATTCCGAGTCCGACGTATACGTTGGTTGAGCCCTACATCGTCGCCCACGAACGACCGGCCGTGCACGTAGACCTATATCGCTTAGGTAGCGCCGACGAGTTGGACGAGCTCGGTTACAGCGATTGGGACACGGCGATTGCCCTGATTGAGTGGGCGGAGCGCGCGCCTGAGCTCGCTGCGAAAGCGGACCTCGACGTGCGCTTGACGGTCACGGGCCCCGCCAGCCGTGCTGGTTTGTTGACGGCGTTGTCCGCCGTCGGGCAACGTTTATTGCGCCATTCAGCGCTCGCTCAGGTTCAGTCTGAGTAAATAGGCTCATATTGCTGGAAAGATTGGGAAAATCTTGTTGCGGCGGCTGGATTACGTATAATCGCTCTCAGTCGTTGGGGCGCTTGTAAAACCGTATGCAATCAAGCAGTTTGCGTCGTTTTTTTGTGTTCACTCTCTGGTTGGTGCTGCCGACAGCCAGCATCGGCTCGGCTGTCGAGGGCGTTCGGCTCTGGTCAGAAGCTGGCAACACCCGTGTGGTTGTCGACCTGGCCGCTCGCACCGATTACCGCGTATTTCCGCTGCGGGACCCCGACCGGCTGGTCATAGATTTTCCCGACGTTGATTTGGCCGTTGCGCCGGGCGATCTTGGTCTCGCTGCCGGTGCTGTGCGAGCCGTGCGCGTTGCGCGCCGCGATGGCAACGATGTGCGAGTTGTGCTCGATTTGGTCGCCGCGGCCCGGCCGCGCACCACGTTCGCAGGCCCGGTCGATGGTCGCGGTGAGCGTTTGGTGATCGATCTTAGCGGTGGCGTCGAGACCGTTGCCGCGACCCAAGGCGCCCGTAATCGCGAGGTCATCGTTGCGATCGATCCCGGGCATGGTGGGCGTGACCCGGGTGCGGTGGGACCCTCCAAGACCTTGGAGAAAACTGTTGTCTTAGCCATTGGTCGTGAGCTCGCCAAACGCGTTGATGCGGCCCCCGGCATGCGCGCTTTATTGATACGCAATGACGACACGTTAATCGATCATTCGGAACGAATGGAGCGCGCGCGCGCCAAGGGTGCGGATTTGTTTGTGTCGATCCATGCCGATGGGTTTCACGATATGCGTGCAAGAGGCTCGTCGGTGTACGCGTTGTCGCTCACCGGCGCGACCAGCGAAGCGGCTCGGCGGCTCGCCGATGCACACAACAGCGGACCGTTGGTCGGCGGTGTCACGCTGGCCGACAAAGAAGAAGACTTGCAGTGGCTCCTGATGACGCTATCGCAAAATGCGACGATCTCGGCCAGCGTAAAGGCCGGACAGGCCGTGTTACGCGAGTTAGCGACCGTAGGCCGGGTGCATAACTCGCGCGTACAGCAGGCAAATTTTGTCGTGTTGCGATCACCGGATGTACCGTCGATTCTGGTCGAGACAGCGTTCATCTCGAACCCTGGCGAGGAACGTAAGCTGCGTGATCGCGGCCATCAGCAAAAACTGGCGGCGGCCGTGCTGCGCGGAATTCAGCGCTACTTCACGGATAACCCACCGCCCGGTACCTATTTCGCCGAGGTATCGAGCGGAGCCCAACAACCGGTGAAGCATGTCGTCGTTCGCGGCGATACGCTAAGCGATGTTGCAGCTCGCTATAACGTCCGGTTGACCGCGCTACGGCAAGCCAACGCGCTTCGTGGCGACACGGTACGGATTGGACAGGTCCTGACAATCCCGAGTCCATAACGGGCAAATACCGCGCGTCTCATCCGGTACACTGGCGCGATGCCAATCCGCCAGCTTCCTGATCACCTGGTTAACCAAATCGCTGCTGGTGAGGTCATCGAGCGGCCGGCGTCGGTGGTCAAAGAATTGGTCGAAAATGCGCTGGACGCGGGCGCGAGCGACATCGAGGTCCGGGTCGAGGAGGGCGGCCAGCGACTTATTCAGGTGCGTGATAACGGTCGCGGTATCGCCGCCAACGAGCTCCGCTTAGCCGTGGCACGGCATGCCACCAGTAAAATCGAAACGCTGGATGATCTCGATGCGATTGCCTCGCTCGGGTTCCGTGGTGAGGCGCTGCCTAGCATCGCGTCAATTTCGCGATTTTCGATGACCTCGCGGCGAGCAGACAGCCAAAACGGATACTCGATGCGTGTCGCGCGCGATGCCATAGACGAGCCGGTCGCTGCCGCTCGCGGCGTTGGTACGACAGTCGACGTCGCTGATTTGTTCTACAACACGCCGGCGCGCCGTAAGTTTCTAAAAACGCCAGCCACCGAATTTCGGCATATCGATCGCTGGTTGCGGATCTTGGCATTATCGCGATTCGATGTGGCGTTTCGCTTGCAACACAACGGTCGTGTGAGCTGGCAAGTTCGCGCTGCGCAAAATGAGGCAGATGAGCGTATCCGTCTGGGCGATTTGCTTGGCCGTGAGTTTCGTGAACACGCCGTTCCGGTAGAGGCGGAAGCGGCCGGACTCGCGCTGCAAGGTTGGGTCGCGGCACCCGAGTTCTCGCGGGCTAGCGCCGACTTCCAATACAGTTTTGTTAACGCGCGCTTCGTTCGCGAAAAAACGCTGGCCCATGCGGTCAGGCATGCCTATCGCGACGTTTTGTTTCATGGTCGCCACCCGGCGTACGTCGTTTACCTCGCCATAGATCCAGCCCGGGTCGACGCTAATGCACACCCGCAAAAGCTTGAGGTCCGCTTTCGCGATGGGCGCAGCGTGCATCAATTCGTCAGTCATACCATCGAAGCGGTTTTGGCCAGCGGCCAAGCTCGCTCAACACAGACACGCGAGTTATCGGCGGCCATCGCGCGACCGGCCGGTCGCGAGACGCTCGCGCTGTTGGCAGGAGCGTCGCCGTCCGCGACGTTATCGTCTAACAATGCCGTCCAGCGATTCGCTGTTCGTGAGCCCGAGCCAACGCTTACGTCGACGAGCCCTGGGTCGATCGGGCCGCCGGTCAATGACGACGATTTTCCGTTGGGGTTTGCGCTGGGCCAATTGCACGGCGTCTATATTTTGGCGCAAAACAGTCGCGGGTTGATCGTCGTTGATACGCACGCGGCCCACGAGCGAATTACCTATGAGCG
>JBCDBO010000102.1:0-10839 GCA_039183535.1 Pseudomonadota bacterium
AGCGGCGTTACGTTGGCCACCGCAGCTGTCGTTGTCGAAACGGTTTCGGCGAGCCTACGCGCTGGCGATTCGGCTCAAGGCGGAACGCTGTTCGATGTCCATTGGCAAGGCCCCGACAATCGTGGCGACTTTATCGGTCTGGTGCTGGCTGGTTCGGAAGATCGAGCCAACTATGCGGCTCATACATACAGCTATCACGGCGATCCGGTGCAACTGCGGGCACCACTCGAACCTGGCGACTATGAACTTCGCTACGTCACGGGACAGTCCGGGGTCGTTCTTGCTCGCGCAGCGATTCAAATTACGCCCGCGCCGCTCGGCCGCGGCACACTTGCCGTACTACCGCCCGATAATGGCGATACGCTACTGCTGGGCGCGGGCGACGCCGTAGAACTGATTCTCGACGCTTCGGGCAGCATGTTGCAACGCCAAGATGGAGTACGGCGGATTGAAATTGCCAAACAGGTACTATCTGGACTCGTTACCGACACCATTCCAATGGGTACGCCGTTCGCGCTACGCGTTTTTGGGCACAAAGAAGCGGATAAATGCCGTACCGATCTGGAGATGGCACTGCAGCCATTGGCGGCAATGGATGCAGCGGCGACCATAGCGGACATCCAGGCCAAGAATTTAGCGCGAACACCGATCGGTCAATCGCTCGAACTCGTCGCTAGCGATCTCAGTACGGTAACCGGTAAGCGACTTATCGTGCTTGTTACCGACGGCGAAGAAACCTGCGGCGGCGATGCCGCCGAGGCGATTGAAGCATTACAGGCGGCGGGTATCGATGTGCGTATTAACATCGTCGGCTTTGCGATCGACGATACAGCGCTGGCCGAGACGTTTCGGTACTGGGCTACGCTCGGCGACGGCAGCTACCACGAAGCGATAAGCGCCGACGACTTAGCGGCGTCGATGTCCGCGGCATTGCAGGCGCCGTTCACCGTGACCGATACCAATGGCCGAGTTGTTGCGCGGGGCACGGTCGGTGGCGATGCGGTCGACCTTATGGAAGGCGACTACCAAGTAACGGTCGAGCGCGATAACGCACAACCGTTCTCGGTATCGATTGCTAGTGACAAGGACACTAGGGTCTCTGCTCGGTAACGCAAAGCCATGCCGACACCAACGGTGCCGACATCGCTTGTCGCCTGTTGCTTAAGCCGCCCGCACTTGCTCGGCGTGGTTTACCGCCGGTTTGTACTCAGCGTCAGCGAGGCTGACCGCATCGTCGAGCATCGCGGCATAGAGCCTGCCCGTCGTATGAATAGCGTAGGTCACGGCGGATAGATCGGCATCGGTAACGACCAATTCTTCGACGTAGCGCTCCATCAACTTGTTGTGGTGTACGTCGATGGTTGTGTGGTCTTTCAGGAAACTCGTTGCCGCATCCGGTATCCCCATGGCTGCCAGTTTTTTTAGTAGCTCGCCGCCGATCGCCGTCGGTGTGAATTCGAGAAACAACAGGTACCCGAGATAGCCGACCGGGTTGTGGTTTTGTATCTGGTAGAACGCAAAGGCAATCAAAGCTGTCGTCGCTGGTAACGGGTACTCGGACGGTATGCCATCGACTGCCTGACCGGTCATCGCAAGATCATCCAAGGCCAATTGGTCGTGGCCAATCTCCGAACTGGCGTGGGCGTAGAAACCTTTAACCATGTCACGCTGTGCACCACGAAAATAAACGGTGGCCAGCGCCTGGATCTGGGGGTTTTCGCGCGCGTGGTGAAAAATCTGCCTGAGAATCGCCTGGTAGTGCGGCAAGCCGAGTTCGTCTGCCTGTAGACGCTGAATCGTCTCGCTGTCCAGAAACGTACCCAAGGCCGTTTGAAATTCTTGCATTAAGGTTTGCCACTTATCCATGAATACTGACTCCCATTGTTGTTGGTTCGGATTGAAGGTGTGCTTGGTAGAGCCGTAAAAGCGGCGAACCTGCACGGCGAAGTTGTTTGATGTTCGTGAGTTCGAGCACCATCGAATAAACACGACCGTAGTCGCGGTGCTCGATCCATCCCAGATGCTCGCGATAACCAAGCCGCTCGTAGAACTCAATGAGGTAATCGTTGCAATCGATGTAGTTCTCTAAGATGCCGTCGCGAAGCCCCTTGCGATAGGTCGCTGTAGCGAGACGAAACGGTAGTCCCGTTGCCCGGTAAGAGGGCGCGACCATCAACTTGTTAGTAACGGACATCGTCGCGTAATCGGCTGCGGAGCGGTGCGCTAACTCATACAGCGACACGTATTTCTCACAGCCACCACGACCGAGGTAAATCGATTGCAAGGTACCGATGACCGCATCGTCCTCTGTCGCTGCGAATAAATCGGCGCTCGCCGTACACGGATCGCTGAGCTCGCAGCAAACGTGGTTGGCTACCCCGTCATCGCCGCTGTGACGTCCCATCTCGAGGACATAGATGTCGTACCAGAAGCGCCGGCATCGCCGGGCTGCTACCTCGTCTGACACTAAGGAAATACCCTGATTCATCGCAGCCTCCATCGCGAGCGTTACGTGCTCTTTGTGCGCTTCAATGGTTTGCTGTAACGATCAAGAAATACCTCTCAGCGAGATGGAAAAATCTGGGCCGATTGCATTCGAGGCGGTAGACATTTGACTGAGAGCGACGAATACTCACTGCAAAAGTGACGAACAAGAAAATGCCCGAGACACTACGTCGTACGATTCGACTGTACGAGCTGCGGCCAACCGCTGTTTATCGAATTGTTGTATTGAGCCTTATCCCGATTTTCGTGCTGTGGCTGCTAGCCATGGAGGGCAGTACGCTGACGATGTCTCTCGGAATTCGGCCAACGCTGGACGCTTTCGCAATCGAGAGACTGACGGTCCTATCCTACATGTGCCTATGGACCGTGATTTGGATTGTCTACTTTAGCTCCGGCGCTTCACCTATGTGGATGCAAACAAAGACGCTACGACGATTGTTGCGTGAATCCAGTGAAGAATGGGAAACGCATCAGTGGTCAGACAAAGAATTTTACGAACAGGGTCATTCGTACTATGAAGATATGTCGGCCCGAACGCTGACCGCGATTGCGGTGTTGGTCGGTGCGGCCCTGTTATGTCTTGCACAAATTCATGCGATTGCGTTAGCTGACGCACAAACCGTAACAGCAAACGCCGATCGTTGGCGCGACCTCATAATGGTGGCAGCGACGATCACTGGCGCACTATCGTTCTGCGGCTTTGTGCTGTCTCTCGACCTCCTGGACTCGATATTCATTAGTTATCGATCAGCTGCCTTAGGACGACGTTTGCAACATCGATTTTTCCGGCTAATGACCAACCGACGTTACCCGGCATTGATCGCTCTACTGACATGCTCGATACTGTTGGTAGCCTTATACGAGCCGTATCTTGCCTGCCTTGTTATGGCGATATATCTGGTCGTCGGATACAAGAATTGGTTCCCATCGTTCGCTACGGGGAAACGTGCGCGCATTGAGACCATCAGCGTCAATGCACTCCAAGCTTCTTTGTTGCTGCTCCCAGCCGTGCTGCTTGGCTCCGGGTAACACGCCGACGGCCGATCATTTCGCTGCGAACTTTGTAAGGGTGTCCTGATTCGCCAGATGATCCGCTAATGCCATGAGCCGGCGGTCGCGCCAGGCTTGCGCAGCACTAATCCTATCGACTGGAATACGCGCACACATATCCGTCACAATCTGCGAGATCAGCTCATCTGACATGTCAGTACGCGTGCGCATCGAATCGATTAGCGCTTCCCAAGTCGAGCCCAATAATTCAATGTACTGTTGATAGCCATGACTGGCGTTCAGATGCCCAGTCATCAGGGGACCGATAAACGACCATCGCCGAGCGAGACCGTCCGTCATTACTCGGTCAATGTCATCGCTACTGCAGTAGCCCTCACTGATTAAGTGATAGGCCTCACCAAGCACGGCGGCCTGGAGTCGGTTCAGTAGAAAGCCACTGATTTCTTTTTTAAGCCGGATACACACCATTGCGCATTGGGTCAGTAACGATTCGACTCTCGCTATCGTTACCTCTGAGGTCTGCGGTGCTGGGCAAAGCTCGACCAGCGGAATCAGGTACGGAGGATTAACCGGGTGCGCAACGAGACAACGCTCAGGATGCAGAGGTACCTGCAGGAACGACGACGGCAGCAACTCCGATGTTGAGCTCGCTAGCAGCACGTCTGGCGGACAAGTCGCGTCCAACTCGGCGAAGACGGCCTGCTTTAGCGGCAGTCGCTCCGGTATTGATTCCTGAACGTAGCTAACACCGTTAACAGCTGCGCTTAGTTCGGTAGTCGGCTGCACGCGGGCAATCAGTGCTTTAGCGGAGTCGATCTGCCCGGCGGCCTCTAGGTCAGTAGCACTGCCCTTTAGTTTATCGACCGCATCGTTGAGTGACTCGGCTGACGTATCGAACAACCGCACATTGAGACCGCTACGGGCGAAAACAATGGCCCAGGCGCGGCCGACGTTACCGGCGCCGATACAAGCAACCGCATTATCGCGGGTCCGCGTCATAACTCGTACACTCCCCTATCGCATTGGCTAGACGCAATAGGGTAGCGCGAGCAACGACTCGCTGGAAACGCATGACCAATCGTGCGATGGCGGGCGGTAGCGGTTAATGCGCTGTATCGTTATCCGGGTATTTTCCGAGTGCTAGGAACAGCAGCATCGATAGCACTAACAACCCGATTGCGACGGTCAGAATCGTCGAGTAGCCACCGGTACCCTGGGCAACGGCACCGAACGCCGGTGGAGCGATACCGGCGCCGACGGTAAAGAACGCGATGATTGCTCCAAAGATGGCTGGATAATGTGCCGGGCCGAAGTATTTGCTCGTGAGATACGCGAGCAGATCCAGCTCTGCGCCGGCCGCCAGGCCAATCATGATCGCGATACCAAGCCCGATATTGAAGTTGATATCACTGTTAATTAACAGCACTAAACCAAGTGTCGGCAGGGCAAAGAATCCGACTGCGATAGCCGGCGCCCAAAAACGATCGACCAGCGCACCAACCAACAAGCGCCCGAGAACGACGGTTAAGCCCATGACGGCGGCGATCTTAGCGATATCGGCGCGCGCCAAGCCGCGCTCGGTCATGATCCGCTCGAAGTTCGACAACAAACCTGCCACGACAAACACAGTAACGAACAGCACGGCACCCAGAATCCAAAACCGAGCCGTACGCATTGCCGCAGCACGTGTCACCCCCCATGCCGCGGCACTAGCAACGGCGGATGGCTCCTCGCCGTTGGATGCGGTCGAAGGCTGCTCCTTGAATAACGCCACAACAATCGGCAGCGAGATAAGCAACGCGCCGGCACCGATTGTCTGATACGCAGCCCGCCAGCCATGGTTAGCGATGACGAACTCGACAACAGGTGGTAACAGAAACGCACCAAGTCCGGTACCAGCCATCGTTATACCAATCGCCTTACCGCGATGCTTAAAGAACCAATTGTTTAAAACACCGGTCCAAACGATGGGCAATGAGCCTGCGCCGAGAAAAGCGAGGAGCGCCCAGCTTAAGTACCACAATGGCAGCGATCCCGTATTGAATGACAACAATACGTAAGCCAGCGAATGACCGATGAGGCCGAATACTCCGATACGACGGAGGCCGTGACGCTGCGCCAGCGAACCGACGATCGGGCCGGTCAACAAACCGAGACACATCAACACCGTGTAGCTCAAAAAGAACTGCGATGGGGTCCAACCAAACTCACTGGTCACTGGTCCAACGAAAAACCCCTGCGAGTAGTTCGTTAGCGTGAAAATCCCGCACATCGTACCGACGGTGGCCGCGAGCAATGGCTTCCAGCCAAGCGTAAATTCGTTCATGGCTTGCAGCTCCTAGATAATTGCACCGCAGCAGAACCGTTGAGCCGTTTAATCGTGTTGCGGATACCTACCGAGTGCGAGATACAGCAGCATCGACAAAACAAAAAGGCCAATGGATGCAGTGAGTACAGCTGTGTAACCGTTAAAGGCTTGAGCAGCAGCACCGTAAATCGGAGGTGCAACACCAGCGCCGACTGTAAAAAATGCGAATATGCCGCCGAATACAGCCGGGTAATGCGCCGGCCCAAAGTACTTACCGGTTAGATAGGCAAGTAGATCTAACTCAGCACCAGCCGCTAATCCGAACAACACAGCAACGACGATAGCGATAGCGAACGTGACCTCGGTGCTATTCAAAATGACCAAACCCATTGTCGGTAGCGCAACGAAGCACACCGCAACGGCGGGCGCCCAAAACCGATCCACCAATGTCCCGACGAGTAAACGACCGAATATGACCGTTAACCCAAGTATCGCCGCAAGGATTGCGATCTCACTACGCGCTAAACCACGCTCAGTTAGGATACGTTCGAAGTTGGATAGCAATCCAACGATGACCAGTGCAGTGACGAACAGGACGGCTCCAAGTATCCAAAAACGTCCCGTACGGATAGCCTCGCTGCGTGTCATGCCCCAGCTTGCGACGGGTGCATTAGGTCCCGGCGCTTCGGTCGATTCTGCCTTTTCACGGAACAAGAGCATAACGACCGGTAACGACAATAGAAGCGCGCCGACACCAACGCTTCGATAGGCCGTGCGCCATCCATAATTTTCGATAATGAAGTCGACTATCGGCGGCAACAGGAAAGCGCCGATCCCTGTCCCAGCCATCGTAATGCCGATGGCCTTACCGCGATGGACTTTAAACCACCCGTTAAGTGCACTGGTCCAGATGATGGGTAACGACCCGGCGCCTAATATCGCCAGCAGGGCGAAGCTGACATACCACAGCAACAACGATCCATTGTTGAGCGATATCAACACGTACGCGAGTGCGTGGCCGATTAACCCGATAATTCCGATTTGGCGAACACCAATCCGACCTGCGAGTGAACCGATCATTGGCCCGGTCAGCAGACCAACGCACATCATGATTGTGAAGCTTAGGAAGAACTGCGCCGTCGTCCAACCGAATTCAGTGATGACCGGCGCAACGAAAAAACCCTGCGAGTAATTGGTCACCGTTATCAAGCCGCACATCGTACCAACTGTAGCGGCAAGCAAAGGCCCCCAACCTTCACGAAACTCATTCATATATTCTTATCCTGCCGGCAACAACTTAGGCCGTACCGGTAATGCGGCACAATGGTTCGATCGCTACATCTGAATCGTGACCCACTTCCATTCAGTCATTGCTTCGATATCTTCCTCGGTACCCTCTCGACCGAAGCCACTTTCCTTGGTACCGCCAAACGGTACATGTGGCTCATCATGTAAGGATGGTCCGTTGATGTGCACCATGCCGGACTCAACCTCATCCATGTAGCGCATTGCATCGCTAATGTTTTGTGTATAGATCGAGGCGGCCAGTCCAAACATTGAGTCGTTGGACCGCTCGATCGCTTCGTCGAGACTTTTGATCGGATAGATCGAGACAACGGGGCCAAACGTCTCTTCCGCGTACACATCCATATCCGGTGTCACTCCAGTCAACACGGTTGGTTGGCAGCGATTACCTACCCACTCGCCGCCGGTGACCACGGTCGCACCTTTACTCTGTGCATCGTGAATATGGCGTCGAACTCGTTCTCGCTGCCGTTCGCTGATAATCGGGCCAATGACGGTGTCCATATCGCGCAGATCACCCATGCCTAATGAACCTGCAATCTGCGCGAACTTCTGTGTAAACGGCTCGAAAACTTTCTCATGCACATAAATGCGACTAGCACCCATGCACACTTGGCCTTGGTACATGAAGATACTGCGAATCGCACCGGCAATTGCTTCCGGCATGTTTGCGTCGGCCATAACGACCAACGGACTCTTGCCACCGAGCTCGAGCGTCATACGTTTGCCGTGTTTCCCACATAGCTCGCGAATATGTTGACCGACGCGGCAGGACCCGGTGAACGTGACCATCTTGACGTGGGGGTGCGTCGTTAGTGTGTCGCCAATTTCATAGCCGTTCCCGGAAACGACATTAAAGACACCTTCAGGCAGCCCCGCTTCCGTGTACAGCCGCGCCAGTCGATTCGATAACAGGGGCGCTTCTTCCGATGGCATCATGACGACCGTATTGCCCAAAGCAATTGGATTGCAGCTGAGTCGCACGCCTTTAATCAATGGCACGTTAAACGGCGTAATCGCCGCAATGACACCGATCGGAGAACGAATGCTCATACTAAATTTGCCCGGCGCATCGGACGGAATCGTCTTACCGGTGACCTGGCGCGTCATACCAGCTGCGGCCCGGAGAAACGCTAAGCCTTTCTCTACTTCGAAACCCGCTTTCTTGACCGGTGAGCCGATCTCATCGACCAAAATGTCGAGAAAGTCCTGCCGATCGCGCTCTAGCAACTCTGCGGCTTTACAGAGAATTCGCTCCCGCTCCTTCGGCAGTGTTTTACGAAACGAATCGAACGCGCGGTGGGCAGTTTCAACAGCGGCGTTGATATCAGACACCGACCCTGCGGCCGCCTCCGTCAGCACTTCGTCGTCGAGGGGGTTCTTGATCGGAAAGTACTGCCCGTTCTCCGGCGCCGTACTCTTGCCATCGATCCAGTGATCGATTGGCTCGTAATTGCTTGATCCACTCATTCGATTGACCTCGGTAATAGCGGCTACTGATTCAGCGCACCGCCATCTACATTGATACTTTGTCCGGTAATAAAGTCGCTATCTTCGCTAGCCAGAAAGAGCATCGCACCGAGCACATCTTCCGGCAGCATTTCACGTTGGATAGCGCGCATCGCGAGGGTCGGCGCACGAGCCGCTCCGAGTTGCTTGTGATCTTTGACGCCTTCGCTTTCGGTTAAACCGACGATGATTGTATTGATGTGAATGTTGTCGGCGGCGAGCTCGCGACTGATCGCGCGTGTCTGGCCTATGACTGCACCCTTAGACGATACGTAGTGGGCGAACATTGGCGCACCGCGCAAAACGGTGCCTGATGCTATGTTGATAATTTTTCCGCGACCATTCTTTTGCATGCTTGGTGTTACGGCCTTGGTCGCCTGAAACGGCCCACGCGCATTAACACGCATAACGAGATCCCACTCGTCGTTACTGATTTGCATGAAGGGCTTTAGCGTTAAAGTCGCAAACACCGCAGCGTTATTGACCAAGATCTCTATGGGGCCGAACGCTGACTCGGCGGCCGTCACCATCGCAGCGAGCGACTCGTCCGACGTCACGTCGGCCTCTAGACCGATGGCATCACCACCGGCCTGTTGAATGGCCGCTACAGCATCCGCGGTATCCTGTACGTCGGTGACAACCACTTTTGCACCGTGCGCCGCTAACGACTCAGCATAGGTCCGACCTATACCCTGTGCCGCGCCAGTCACAACCGCTACTTTTCCGCTCATCCGCCCCATGACTTCTCCTTAATCCATACCGATGATGCGCTTCACATCGGGCCAGCTCTGAGCACCGAACGTCTTGAGATCATTGGTTAGTTGCTCTGGGCACCAATCCAGAAAAGCCGGTGCAAATGTGTCCATCGCTTTGATGCGATCAAACCACGCCGCGACGTGCGGCAGACGTCCATCGACCCACATACCACTCATGCTCAGCATATCGAGTCGGTTAACGTACGGAGTCAGAGCGATGTCCGCTAATGAAAACGTATCACCGGCCAGCCAGCGTTGCTGCTGTAGGCCCTCTTCCATCTTAAAAAGATAGCCGTCGTACATTCTTATCGTTGCCTCGATGCCGGGTGCATCGAAACCGTGGCGGACTATTTCCTTCTTGCGCTCCTTCCATGTGGAAGTGACCGACTGCTCAGGTGTACTGCTTAAAAACTCGCGCAGTTTTTCCTCACCCATCCTCATCAGGATGTGTCGATGGCAGCAGACAAAGGTCAGCTCACCGCAAGCAGGGTGCAATTGCTCATCAACGGCTTTTTGCCAAATTCGCATTTGGGCACGCGCGAGGGGGTCGGTCGGCGCTAAGTCTGGGCCGGCGAACGCCTCATTAACGTACTCGCAGATAACCGTCGATTCGTTGATGATGCTACCGTCGTGCACCATCGCGGGAACAACCGCTTTCGGATTGATCGCTACGTAGCTCGCTGCAAATTGCTCGCCGTTAAGAATATCGATGTAGTGTAATTTATCCGGGACAACACCCTTCTCCGCTAAGGCAAAGCGTACTTTCGCGGCACAGACCGACGAGCCATGGTGGTATAGCTCGAGCATAGCTAGACCTCGCCCATGGCTTCAGGCCACCACTTCGATACACCGGCGCGATAGCTTGCACGTTGTTTTAGACGCTCGGTCCACGACTCGACATGCGTAAGAGCGTCGAACTCATACCCAGCCAACTTTTCGAGCGTTACCTGTAATGGTACCCAAGCGATGTCAGCGAGTGAAAAGGCGTCACCGGCAAGCCATTGATGGTCAGCGAGAATGGCATCCATCTCAGCAAAACACTGATTGAGCGTAGCCTTTGCAGCGGCCACATCGGCATCGGAAAAGCCTTCGGATCCACTCTTGCGGTGAAACTCGAGTAGCGTTTCGTTCTTTTGCAGTGATCGATACTTCGAATCCTCTTCCTCGCTGTGTGACATCTTTGAACCCACGCGCTTGAAGTAGATATACGTCTTCACGGCTTGCACATGGATAGCCGTAGCGCGTCGCAGCCAGTGATACATCTCATCGCGTGATGGACCGGCTGCAGGTTTTAGTGGAGGCTCCGGAAACGCGTCATCGAGGTAGTCGATAATGTCATCCGACTCAATGATGACCGTGCCATCGTGCACGAGTGTCGGCACTAATCCGTTGGGGTTAATACCAAAGTACTCCGGCGTGATGTGCTCTTTTTGAAGAATATTGAGG
>JBCDBO010000103.1:0-10829 GCA_039183535.1 Pseudomonadota bacterium
CTCGTCACTGACACTGACGCTTCCCGCGAACTAGCAGTCGCGCTATTGCGCGAGATGACTTTTCTGACATGGCTGCCAGCTCGTTGGGGGGCAGGAGATGAGCCGGAACCCGTGCTACAGGTGGACGACTTCTGGGCCAAAGAAGTCTTCTCAGCCTATGCAACCTCAGTTGGTGAGAAACTCGAAGCCGCCGGTGTAGACGTGTTAAAAGAACGCTTGATCGAGATTTTCGACGTTACGAAGAAGGGTCAGTTTTCAACGACCTGGCGACCGGCAGTTGAGGATCACGAGCAGAACAAGGGAGCTGACAAAGTGCCGAGTGTCCTGATTAGTGCGTTTCGCGATGCACTGCTCGGTTTCGCGGATAGGCGTGCCGTAGCAGCGTCAGACTACCTCCAGGGCTTGATCGGTTCCGATATCGTCGTGCTACAGAGAGTTGCAATATTCGTGATTGGGACTTTCAGGGCGCAGTTTCAGCACCTCATACCACAGTTAATTGATCCGAAGTGGTTCAGCTATCAATACCAACATGAGATGTACGGTCTCCTGGAAGTAAGCGTGGCTGACTTTAGCGATGACGAAATCAAAGACCTCATAGAAGTAATCCATGAACGTGCTGCTGAACGTAAGGGCGCAGACGAATCAGTAGAGATGCAAGAAAAACGAGAGGCATACGAGGCTCTCCGCTGGTTATCGGCAGGCAAGGACCGTGGTTCGAAAACTATTGACGATCTGTATGCAACGTACCGCTCTATTACAGGCGCCGATCTGGAGCATCCAAGTTTCTCAAGTTACGTCGATAGTGGGTGGATAGGAGACCAATCGCCTTACACTGTAGAGGACTTATTGAGTCGCGAGTTCTCGGAATTCGCGAAAATTCTGCACAGCTTTAAAGAATCCGGCGCATGGAAATCACCTACCCGTCGCGGACTGGCCTTGGCTGTAAAAGATGCGGTCAAATCACGCCCTGAGTACTTCCAAGGTAATCTGATGAGCCTAATCGGGACTCACCACGATTACACCAGCCAGATCATTGACGGGTATCGAGATTTATGGAACGACTGCCTATACGATAATTGGAGAGAGTTGCTGGAGTTCTGCCACGTAACTCTTAAATCAGACGGGTTTTGGCCAGACGGTGAAGGCGTAAAGCCGGAGCCGCTTTTAGGGGCCCACGGTAGCGTGGTCGGTTCGATTGCTGATTTAGTGCGAACCGGTACGGCATCCGATGAGACTGCATATGATGGCAGCCATCTTCCAACCACAAGGGAAATCCTTGTGCTCGCTCTCGAGAAGCAAGAGTCGGCAGACTTTTCCGGTAACCGTGACGCAGTCTCTGTCGCGATCAATAGCCCCCGTGGCAAGTGTATTGAAGCCCTTTTCAATTTCGCGCTGAGGCTCTGCCGAATCGCAGACGCCGGAGGTGACGGTCATAAGAGCGTTTGGGAAAACGAACTTCGACCGCATTTTGATGAGCAGATGGAACTGCTCGATTCCGGCAATTTAGAATTTGCGACTCTATATGCTAACTATCTTCCGAACCTTTTATTTATGAATTGGGCATGGACTATCGACGGTCTACCAACAGTATTCTCCGGGGAAGATCATGAGAGGTGGGCATGTGCAATGCAGGGGTACACATTTGTCAATCAAGTGTATACCGACGTATATACATTCCTTCGCGACGATGGCCATATTCTTAAGGCTCTGGATTCAGAGGTTATTGAATCTAGGGGCAAAAACAAGCTAATCCAGAACATCGCGATCGAATATCTGCGCGGGGGTGAGCAACTTACAGATGCGAACGGCTTGTTACGAGCGGTTCTAGACAGGTGGCAAGATGATGAGCTACGTGAGCTAATCTGGTTTATCTGGACTCTCCGCGATGGGAAGAGGCAGGAGTACCTCCCAAAGGTGCTGCCGTTATGGACTGAGATCGCTCGTCGAGCAGATGGCGATGCCAAGAATGATCAACGAATCCTCGCGCGGCTCTGCTCACTCAGTGCTTTTATCGATGAGTTGGACGTCAAGGTAAAGAACCTGATACTGCGCGGTGCTCGGTACGTCGAGCGAGAGCACGATTCCTACATTCTCGTTGAGCAGCTACGTAGACTAGTTGATGAATACCCGAATCAGGTTGCGGATATTTACTTGGTTATGCTGGAGGAGTTTGCGCCGACGTACCAGAAAGAAAATATTGAACAAACACTTGCCGCGATCTACAAATCCGGGGGCGTTCTACGACAGAAGGCGAACCAGATATTCGATAAGTACGTTGAGCGTGGCGTCGAATTCGTCATGGAGTTGCGCATCAAGTTGGCTCAGGAGAACTCGCCTGCCTATTCATTATCCTGACCCGCCTATAGTCATCCGCTTGCGTTTCTATAAGCGTTTTCAAGCGGCGGACGTAACGCGATCGCGATAGGGTAAGCCTCACGAACTCTTGAGGGACGAAAGCTGGTAATTACCAGCCTGGGAACCGACGGAAATACGTAGTTGGTCAATGCTAGAGGTAAGCAAGTTGGCGGACAAAGATCTTATCGAGCTCCTGAAAAGCGGTATCGAAGTCTGGAACAATTCCGATCACACTTATGAGGCTGATCTCAGCAGTGCCGATTTCAGCAGTCTAGATTTAGGTGAAGCACAGCTTGGAGGGGCGGACTTTAGCAAGTCTATGTTGGTCGATGCGAATCTCTCGAATGCGTATCTACAATGCGCAGTGTTTTCAGATGCATTTTTGGTTAGAGCAAATTTAGAAAGATCCGTATTGCTTGACGCAGATTTGCAACGAGCGGATCTCAGGAGTGCCAATCTTCGAGGGGCCGTATTAGCCGGTGCGAATCTAAGTGGCTCCAATTTGGCCTATGCCGATCTACGTGGTGCAGACTTCGATCACAACACGCAGTTTAACGGCTGTTTCACTAAAGGATGCAAGATCGACCGCTATCAACTTGAGCAACTTGTCAACTACGGTGGCTTGACTGTTGGTAACAGAATGGTCATGCGCATAGAAGATGGCGCGGCGCGGCTGCAAGCATCTTACAGCGGGTATCTACAATGGATTCACCTGGTCGCTATGGTTGTATTCGTGTTTCCGTATGCATGGTTCATTATCGCGCGGTGGTCAGAAGCTACTTTCGTTCCAAATGAAGGTGTTCCACATATGCCGTTGTGGAAGGCGCTTTTGACGTACATATACAACGGTGGTCTCAATTGGAAATTTGGATTCGATTTTCATTGGTCTTTTTTGGCTTTTGTCTACATGTTTTTCTATAACCTTTTGCGGCTATTGTTGCTTTGGAAAGCAAAGGAACTGGAGCTACAACAAAAAATAACGGGTCTTCCCTCACAGATATCGCTCACGAGATCACGGTGGGGCGCGTTGTTGAAAGTCTCATCATGGGGCTTTGTGCTAAGCGCGCTTCTAACAATGGCAACAACGATTCATTTTTTTACCCAAGAGATTCCGGTGCACGCAAATGAAGTTTGGAATAGGACCAGCGTCGTGAATCCGTGAATAGACAGATTCGTGTTGGTCCTGCGTGGTTTCTTCGGGCCGCGATTGTTTAAAGCATGGTCTGTCGTCATGCTGTCGCACGTAACGGATAGTTGTGTGCCTGTCATGGTGCAGTCGTCTCGGGCGAGATTGAGCTACGCAGCAAGCGAGAACTGATACAGACGTTCATCGAAAGCACGCTCGCGGGTCTCGCCAGTGCTGATGAGATTCCCGACAGTTTCGAGGATTGCTGGGAACAGGAGCGTGTGCTGGCATTCGGGTCCCTGTGTAAGGAGGAACAGCTCGACCCAGACAAGCTCAAGAAGTTTATCGACCGGTACGTCTATACCGGGAGCCGGCCGTTACCGGACCCTGACATCATTGAGTTGACTAATAGGCCGCTGAAGTTGGTGGATCGAGTCCCGACAAGAGATCGCGTTCTGGCGAGGGTTGTAGATTAGACCTACATCCACAGAATAGCGGCGTAGGTCTAAGAGCGAGAATTGAGAGGTATAGAGTCGAATGGTCGAAATCACTCTCCCAGAAGGGTATCCGCATAGGGGAGGGCACCAAGCCGAGATACAGGACTCGTTGCTGGATGTTTATCGATTGATGAACATCTACTTAGCCGAAGAAAAACTCTACGGCATCACCCACAGCAGTTTGGTGCCTTTGTGGTTCGACGAGGACTGGCAATACCCCTGGGACGATCCGTTGTACAAACTTGCTGCCGAATTTCAGTGGAGAGAAATAACACGCATCCTGATCTCATCAGCAGCGACCGGCAGGGTTCTAGATGACTCGTACAGTCGCCAGCTGTGTAAAGACGCCGAATGTGGCGAGTTCATCGCAGACCTTGATAATGCAGAGGCCGTTACCAAGCTTCACCTTCGTGATGCCTTCAATAAGATCCTGCATGCTGAGAAGATCCAAAGTGATTTCAATCAGAACGACGATGGGAAGTTTACGTTTCTGATGCCCATCATCCACTTCTATGGGACGCACGGCAAACGGAAATGGAAGGCGAAGCTTTGGGTCGCTGATTACGTAAGGCAGTATCAGATTTGCTTAGCGAGAGCTTGACCGACTATCTATAGGACAGGCACGGTTTGCCAGCAAGTCAATGCCATCTAACAGTACGGGTGCCAGCGATGAGTTTGGATTGCCAAACGACCTAATCCGCCTGGGAGCGAGGCACGAAAACCACTCAGGCAGAGAGCCTGATTACGGATTGACCTGCCTGACTTCTTCGAGCCAATGTTTTCTAGTGCATGGTCTATCTGCACGCTGCCGTAGTCAAAAATTTGATTGCCTCATTCGGCGGTGCATTCGGCGTGGAAATTCTACAACTGACGGATGCCGTACTCGTCCAGGGCGCGATTGAGTATGCCCAAGGATTCCACGTCCTCGACCGATTGCTCGATTAGAAGCTCTCTGCGTTGCAGCAGATAAGCGATCGCCGCATCGCGTTCACCGCGTGCTGTCAAGACCTCAGCATAGGTGACGTCTAAGAATACAAAGTGAGGGTTGTTCATAACTCCCATGTCTTCCCATATCGCTAGCGCTTTTTCGATGGTGTTCGAGGCATCGTTGATATCGCCGTCTTGCATCAGCATCGACGCCTTATCATCGAGCAGCGCCAACAAGTTGTCCCGCAGTGAATCAGCCGGCGGCGTTATCGCGTCGATGCTGATTTGCAAGCAGTCCAACGCTTCATCTGTTCGTCCCAACCCAAAGTAGGCATTCGCTAGTCGTTGCCGCGCAGTAGCCGTTCGCGAGTGTGCTTCCTCGAACGCTTCGCGCATTGTGTTGACAGTCGGTTCGAGCTGGACTCGCGCATCGTCGAAACGTTCCAGTTCTAGAAGCATACTGCCGTAACGGGCGCGCGTAATAGCGACCTCAAGATGAGTTTCACCAAAACCTTCCGCGAGGATATCGATCGCAATGTTGTAGTACTCCTCAGCCTTATCGAAGTTACCGCGATCCTGAAAGTTGCCGCCGAGGTTCTCATGCAAGTACGCATAGCGAGGGTGGTCTTCACCGTAGCCGTCACGGTAAATCGGTAATGCGTTCGCAAAATACTCACCCGCTTCATCAAAGCGCTTAGTTTCAGCTAAGTAGGCACCGTAATTCATCAGAGAGACGCCGTACGGAATCGACGTATCACCGTAGAGCTCACGCTGTATGCCCATGTTCTCGCGCATCAGTTCGCCGGCTTCGTCGAACCGTTGAAGGCTCCAATAGCTGTTCGCCAGGTTGTTGAGCACGGCGGCGTAATGCGGGTGCTTTTTTCCGTACAGCGCTTCACGGATGGCCAGGGCCTCTTTTGTTAGTGCCAAATCTTCTTCGGTTCGATCGAGCTTGTTGAGTAAGGTCGCGTATTCATAGAGGCCGGTTGAAAGGCCGAGGCGACCTTCGTCGCCGAGTGAACGGAAGATGTCGATGACTTCTAGGAAATTGCGTTCGGCTTCCTCGTGCTGGCCGAGCATGCTTTGCGTGAAGGCTATCTGGTGCAGTTCAGTGGCGGCTTCGGCGCTTCGTTCGCCGTGTTGCTCTACAAGCCGGTCGTAGTTCTGCTGGTGCAACGCCATCCCGGCTTCGTAGTTGCCGAGGAACGAGGTCGACATGCCGAGGGTGTAACGAATGCGGAGTACGTCGGGGTGGTCTGCGCCGAGCTTCGTCTCCAAGGCGGGCAGTTCGGCCTGTAAATAGTCCCTGGCGCGTTCGAGCTCCCACATGTTGTGGAAGCTCTCGCCGATGGTGGCCATTAGTGAGGCTTGCAGCTCGGGTTGGTCGCCCAAGTCGGTTTTTGCACGCTCGGCGCCGCGGTCGAGCATGTCGGTAATAGACATGGGTTGGCTGCCGCGTAGGCGTGGGTCGGCTTCTTTAAAAAGGTTGGTCATGAAGCCGGCGACTTCGACGGCCTTGGCGGCTTCGAGTTCGGCGCGGTCGCGTTCAACGCCTAGGCGGTAGGTGTAGCTGGTGATTAGGGCGGCGACGACGATGAGGGAGCCGGTCGCTAGTGCGACGCCGCCTGGGTTTCTGCGTAGGAACTTGGCGGTGCGGTAGTGCAATGAATCGCCGCGGGCGCGAATGGGGCGGTGGTCGAGATACGCCCGTACGTCGTCGGCGAGTTCGCGTACCGAGGCGTAGCGGCGTTCCGGTTCTTTGCGCATGGCGACCAACACGATGTTGTCGAGGTCGCCGGCGAGTTGGCGGCGCAGTTGTTCGGCGGTCGGTACACGGCGGGCGGATTGGATGGAGTTTGCGGTGTCATCGAGTTGCGTTACGCGGGCGCTCGGTCTTGCCGGTTCCGATTCGCAGATTTGTTTTTCGAGCGTGTAGCCGGCTTGGCCGTCGCTGTCGTACGGGAAGCGGCCGGTGAGGAGTTCATAAAGCAGCAGGCCGAGGGCGTAGATGTCGGTGGCGGTGGTAATCGCGTCGCCGCGTACTTGTTCGGGGCTGGCGTTCCTCGGCGTCATTAGGCGTGCATCGCCGACCGTTACGGCCATCGTGTAGTCGATGGAATCGCGCGATAGCAGTTTGGCGATGCCGAAGTCCAATAGCTTCGGTACGCCATTCTCAGTGACCAGAATGTTTGAGGGCTTTAGGTCGCGGTGCACAACGAGGTTGCGGTGCGCGTAGTCGACCGCGTCGCAGATGCGGATGAAGAGTTCGAGGCGTTCGCTAATGGTTAGCGTGGCGGCATCGCAGAACGCATCGACCGGTGTGCCGTCGATGTACTCCATTACTAGGTACGGGATGCCGTCGTCGGTTTCGCCGCCATCGGTTAGCCGCGCGATGTTGGCGTGGTCGAGGCTCGCGAGAATTTGCCGTTCGCTGCGGAAGCGGGCGATAAGTTCGGGGCTTAAGCGGTTGCGGTCGACGAGCTTAATCGCGACTTTTTGGTCGAAGTGGCCATCGGCGCGTTCGGCGAGGTACACGCGGCCCATACCGCCGTGGCCGAGCGTGTCGAGAATGCGGTACGGGCCAACGCCGTCGGGGAGGGCGTCGTTGTCCATGGTGCTCCGAAGGCGGGTCGCCACATCGGCAATGGCCGCGTTAACGTCGGCCTCATCGGCATCGCCGAGGGCTAGTAGCTCGTGCACTTCGTTGGCGAGTGCCGTGTCGCCGGCGCATTTGGTCGCGATGTACTCAGCGCGCTCGCTGCCGTCTAGCCGTGCGGCGGCGAGGTAGATCGCGCGTATTTTCGCGAACCGCTCCGGTGTGGCCTCCGGTGTTGTCATTCGAGCTCCCGCATCAGCCAGGCTTTGGCCAACTTAATTTCCTCGTAGAACGTCGAGACCGATACCCCGAGGGCCTCGGCCGCTTCCTCGTTACTCAGCCCACCGAAAAACCGAAATTCAATGGCCTTTGCCATACGAGCGTCAAACGCCTCGAGTTTTTCCAGCGCGGCGTCGAACTCGACGAGGTAGCTGTCGGCGGCATCGACGGTAACGGCTTCATCGAACGTTATGCGTCGTGCATCGCCGCCGCGTTTCGAGGCCCGGCTTTTGCGGGCGTGGTCGACGAGTATGCGCCGCATCATGCGGGCGGCCAGTGCGAAGAAGTGGCTGCGGTCGCGAAAGTTGAGGTTGCCGCCGGCGAGGCGCAGGTACGCCTCGTTCACAAGCGCCGTTGCCTGCAGCGTGTTGCCGGCGCGCTCGCGTTGCATGTAGCTCGTCGCAATGCGGTGCAACTCGTCGTAGAGGTACGGGCCCAGTTGCTGCAGCGCCGCGCGGTCACCGTCCTGCCACGCGGCCAGTAACCGCGTTACGTCATCGGGTTGGGACATACCGGCGCTTCCCCCTACCTAAGCCCCTCGATACTACGGTCCGGCCCGCGCACTTGCCAGCACGGCGGGGCGTTCTTGTTATGGAAAACAACCACTTGGCACTTTCGTCGGAGTTTTCGGCCGGGGTTTGCGCGGGTGTGTCTGAGAGGCCCGATTACCCGGGGAGGACACCATGACAACAACGTACCGACAACTCACCGCCTTACTCGCCGCAGCGCTCGGCAGCCTGCTAGCGCTACCGGCACTCGCCCAGAACCAGCAAGCGCTGAATCGCGCCGAGATCGATGCGCTGAAGTTCCAGCACATCGCCTCGATCGCCAGCAGCATCGGGCTGCCACCGCCCGCCGATAAGGTGCCGGAGGTGGCGGAGTACGGTGGCAACATCGCGCTGAAGTTTACGCCGGCCTATATCGAGGCGCCGGACACCGTGGTGGTGGAGCCCAACGTTGTCGACCCGGCGACGGGCGAGCTGTGCTCGTTCCGCTATATGGCCTCCGAGCATGATCTCGACCCGGTGTTCGACTACGAAGACATCTATGGCGCGGTGCTCGATCTGCCAACGAACTGGGGCCGCCTCGACGACGGCGACTCGTTTCTTAGCAACTCATCGCCGCCGGATTTTTACCACTACAACACCGGTGCGTTCGTGACAGTGCGTCGCACGATCTACCGCGATGTGGCGGACCCGGAGCCATGGTACCCAGAGCAAACGCGGCGCGAAATCGCCGGTGAGCAGATTCTCTTTACCGACACGAACGACATTGGCGATGTGATCGATGGCGTGTTCAGTGCCGACCCGTTCGAGCAGTTCCCGCTCGGCGTTAACGCGCTAACGTGGGAAGCGGAGAACAAGCTCGACTTCTTCTTCGATATCTTGTTCCAACCGATAATCTTTGTTGCCGAGTACAAATACGCGGCGAAAGCGTCCGCGAAAATCCGCCGCACGCAGCGCTTCGCCCGCAACTGGGGCGACATCGCCAAGGCGTGGCGGCGTACCCTCGATATTGAGTTTTTGACCAAGCTCGCGATCAAAGGCACCGGGCAGCTCACCGGCTACGGCTTACAAATCAGTGCCAACGAAATCGAAAACGCGACCGACGAAGAGCTGCTGTCGCTGCGCACCGGCACCATCAGCCGGGTACGCCAAAACCTGTGGGTGCTCGATAAGGTGGCGCCGGAGATTCGTCTTAGCAGCCAGCCCGCACCGTTCGAGGCGAACATGCTCGGTGGCGAGCGCGGCAACCGCCATTTCGATGAGCTGCGCGAGCTCCTGCAAGTACGCGATAACTGCAACCTGCCCGTCATTCTCGATGCCGAGCCACGCGGCAGCCGTTTCTGGCCCGTTAACCAAACCACGACGCTGCAATGGTGCGCCCGGGACTTCGGGCCGACCAGTGCGGCCGGCGGGCGGAACGAATCGTGCGTCGATATCAATGTTCAAGTTGAAGATACGCGGCCGCCGATTCTGCTAACGCCACCGGCCGTCAGTTTGATTTCGACGGCGGCTACGAACAGCGTCAACATCGGTTGGGCCGGTGTTTTCGATGTGGCCGACCCCGATGTACGCATCGAGAACGATGCGCCGGCTGAGTTCCCGATTGGTCGCACGCCGGTGCTTTGGACGGCGACCGATGCTTCCGGTAACGCCACCACCGGCACGCAGTGGATTAACGTGAAAGAGACGAATCAGCCGCCGGTGGCAATCGCGCAAACCGGCGTGAGCGCGCGCACGTCTGAAGAAACGCGCATCGATCTGCAGGCGAGCGAACAAGAGGCGCTGCTCGATGACCGCTTCGACCAGCTCTCGTTCCGGATTGAAGACCCGCCGCAGAATGGTTTCTTTGTCGCGCCGCTGTTCCCGTTCTTTATCGACGACCACCGTACCCATCGGATAAACCCCGACGGCAGCTACGAGAGCTACTTCACCGAGTCGCAGGCCGCGTGCCAGGCGACTGGTGCGCAGCCCGACCCGTCGGTGATCTACCAACCGGACTACGTTAGCGTTAACGACGATGGCGTCATGTACGTGCTCGATGTTTTCTTAACGTGCCGCGGGTCGGTCGGCAACCGCTTCGTCACGAGCGAGGCGCGCGTCGCACGCTTCGTGCCGGATGCGAACGGCGAGCTGGAGTACGCGAGCCAATGGTTTTACTCGAGTTCGGTACCGGGCGACAACGACGCGGATCTGTTCATCGACAGCCAGGGTCGCCTCTGGGCGATTCCGCCGCTCAGCACGCAAGTGGTTGTGCTGGCACCGGATCTAACAGAGTTGCAACGCATCGAGTTCAACGAGCTCAGCAAAATCGATCCGTTGAACGGAGACGTGGCCGACGCGTTTAACGCAGCGAACCAACGGCCCGTGTCCATTGCAGTTACCAATGACGACATCCTCTACATCACCAACGGCGAGGAAGTGTTTTCGTACGACTTAACGCGCCGGCAGCCCGACAACGCGAATCTGTATTTGCGCTTGCCGCCAATCGTGCAGAACCCCAACTTCAGCCAGGTGGATACCGCAACGACGGAGCCGTGGGCCTC
>JBCDBO010000104.1:0-10745 GCA_039183535.1 Pseudomonadota bacterium
CGAGCGAACAGCCGAACTTACGGCTGAGGTCGACGACGGCGTCCGGGCTTCGAAAACTGAGCCTGAGTAGCAACGCGACGCGGTGGCGAAACGGAACGAACTTATCGATCTCGGTGAGATTGTCGACAACAAAGGTCGTGCAGCCAAAGCGCAAGGCCGCTTTGATATCCGCCGGCTTTTTGATTGGGTGAGTGTGAATGCAACGGCGCGGATCGACGCCTTCCCGGCGCAATACGCCAATTTCACCGGCGCTCGCGACATCGAAGCCGGCGCCTTCGTGCCACAGCGCACGGACGACGGCATCGTGCGGCAGCGCTTTGATCGCATAGTGCAAGGCAACGTTCGGCAGCGCGGCCGCTAAGGCTCGATAGCGCGCACGAATTTCACCGCCATCGAGTACCAGCAGCGGCGTGCCGTGCTCCGCCGCGAGCGCGCGTAGGGTCCGGTCGCTGATGCTCATGCGTTGGCCGCCTCGATAACGTCTTCGATATAGCGGGGTAGGGCAAACGCTGCTCGATGGATAGCGGGCGTGTAATAGCGGGTCGCGAGCTTAGCCGCCGCAAAGCGTTGCTCGAGCGGTGCCAGCTCGGTTTGCCGTAACGCGGGTTCGTCCGTGCCCCAAGCGAATGTCATGATGCCGCCAACATAGGTAGGTACCGCTGCGCCGTAGAACGTCGTGTCGTGGAACTGAGCGCCAAGCCGGCGCACTGTCGTGGCAACTTCATCGAGCTGTAAAAAGGCGACGCCATTTTGTGTCGCTATGACGCCGCCCGGGTTCAAGCAGCGCTTGCACGCGGCATAGAAGTCTCGCGTGAAGAGCACTTCGCCCGGACCGATTGGGTCGGTTGAGTCGGAAATGATGACATCGAATCGTTCAGTGGTCGTTGCCACGTAGTCCATACCGTTCGCGATAACGATGTCGGCCCGCGGATCGTCAAACGCACCGGCACTGTGATTCGGCAACCACGTTTTCGCCATATCAATGACGGCTTGGTCTATCTCGACCTGGACGATCCTCTCTACCGCCGCGTGCCGCGTGACTTCACGGAGCGCGCCACCGTCGCCGCCACCGATGATCAGTACACGGCGAGCGGCGCCGTGCGCCAAGATCGGTACGTGGCAGAGCATTTCGTGGTAGACGAACTCGTCCGTCTCGGTCGTTTGAACAACCCCGTCGAGCACCATGACACGGCCAAAATGCTCGTTGCGAAAGATGATCAGATGTTGGTGCTCGGTCTCGTTCTCGAACAGCACTTCATCGACACGAAAGCGCTGTCCGTAGGAATCGTAGAGCGTTTCTTCGAAATGGCGGGTCATCGGGCACCAGGGGCATGTGCGCTCTGGCCACGCAGGTGCTCGTTAACGACGCTTTTCGTCGGCGCGAATGCCTGCTCGAGAATTGGCAGCACCTTGGTCGGTTCAGCGCCGCCGCACATAAACACATCAAACGCCGCGAAGTCGCGCTCCGGCCAGGTATGCACGCTAATGTGCGACTCGGCCAACACGGCGACGCCAGAGATACCGCCGTTCGGCGTGAAGTGGTGCAGGTGGATATGCAGCAGTGTCGCCTTTGCCGCCGCAACAGCGCGACGCAGCGTCGCTTCCATCAACGCGAGGTCATCGAGCTTGGTAGCGCCCCATAGGTCAATGATGAGGTGCGTGCCGGCAAACTCGACGCCGTCGCGATCGACGAAATGATCTTGCGGATGTGGCGCTGCTTGTTCGAATGTTGGCCAGTCGGTTTGGCCGCTAGCATCGTCGTGGGTGTCGCCATCCCACGCAGACAGAGGTACAGATTCCAATGCGAGTGTCCTTCAAGACGGTTGTGGGCGACCGGCCGGTATGCGGCGGTCTTGATCGTGCTGATGCGCCCACCGATGTTGGACGCTAGCGCTGGATGTTCATAAACCCTCTGGGAGCGCAAAACAGGACGCGAATTTTAGGGTGCTGCCGGCGGAAATCAACACGTTTAACGGCGTAATCCCCGCCATGGCCGCCTTGACCACACAACCAGGCTGCATTGAGTCAAAACCGCAGCGTAACGAGCGCGCCGCCGTCGTCCGATTCGCCGATACTCGCTGAGCCGCCATGAGCGATCATGACCTGTCGCGTTAGCGACAAACCAACGCCGGAGCCACCTCTGCGGGTTGAGAAATACGGCACGAATACGCGGTCGCGGTTCTCAAGTGGAATCCCTGGGCCGTTGTCGGCCACTTCAATCAGAGGCCGGCCATCGCGAGCGAGTCGGGCACGTAGGTGTATCCGCGGCGCGGGGGCCGCGGCCAGTGCATCGATGGCATTTCGCACTAAGTTGATCAGTACCTGTTCGAGTTGCTGGCGGTCGGCGTGCAACGTTAAGCCGGCTGGCGGTGCATCGACGCTGATTGCAATACCAGCCTTGTCGCGCTCAACGGCGACGAGCGCGACCATCGCGTTCAACATTGCGGGAATATCGATTGGCTCAAAGTGCGGCTCTGGTAAGCGTGTGAAGCGCCGGTAACCTTGGACGAAGCTCATTAATGAACTGGCGCGCTCCGCGACGGTTGCGATCGCGTCGCGGGCCTGCTGGCGGTCGGCCGGTGAATCCGTCGCCAGCAATGCGTTCGCCGTCTCGGCCAGTGACGCGACCGGCGTGAGTGAGTTCATAATCTCGTGAGCTAGAATTTGCGCCATTTGTTGCCACGCCTCGAGCTCGCTCGCGGCTAATTCATCGCTGATGTTTTGCAACGTCACCAGTCGCTGGTGTTCTTGGCCAACGGTGATCTCGGTGAGCGATAGGGTCATACGCTGGGCGACATCGTTGCCATCGGCCAGGCGCACGAGCGTGCTTTGTCCAGGTGTTTGCTCGCGTATCGCTGTTGTGAGGTCAGGCCCAAACCGATCCAGGTCCTTCGTGGTCGTCACCGGCGCCGCCGCGAAAAACCGCCGCGCAGCATGATTGTGTAGGACCACCCGGTCCTCATCGACGACACTAAACATCGGTATCGGTACGTGCTCAATCAGGGCGCGCAATCGCAACCGCTCCGATTCGCCGCTGCGCCGCATCCGTTGTAAGCGTTCGACGACGTCGCGCATGCTGCGCGCAAGGTCCTGGAAACCGGCGCCGCGTAATGCTGGGTCAACCCGGTGCGAGAAATCGGCGTGTCGAATGCTGTCAAAAAAGCGCGCGACTTCGCGATTGGTCCGCCGTACAAAAAACATAAATTCGACGAGTAGCACGACGGCGACGGCGCCGGTCACAATCGGTGTAACGACCAACGAGGTTCGAAATACCAGAAACGACAG
Source organism: Pseudomonadota bacterium (assembly GCA_039183535.1). Classification (GTDB taxonomy): domain Bacteria; phylum Pseudomonadota; class Gammaproteobacteria; order Steroidobacterales; family Woeseiaceae; genus JBCAXA01. Next base: position 3,286 of record JBCDBO010000104.1, read on the forward strand.
CAACAGCATGACGCCCACGAGCAGCAATGCGCGTAGTGTGGATTGCACACCGAATTGTCGACCGAGACTCGCCATGCTGCGACTACCGGCCCCGCTGGCGCTTACAAGTCATGCTTAGTCATCCGCCGGTACAGCGCCGCTCGAGTTAAGCCAAGCTCTTTAGCCGCGCGGCTAATGTTAAAGCCGTGTTTCTTTAACGCGGCCGAAACGGCGCGTCGTTCTAACGCATCTAGGTTTAGTTCCTCGCTCTCGTCGATCGGTGCGGCTGGCGCTGGGCTTGCCGACTGCGGTAGCGAAAAATCCGTCAGTTGGTAATGATCATGCTTTGCCAAGATCACGGCGCGTTCGACGGCATGGCGCAGCGCGCGAACGTTACCTGGCCAGTCGTGCGTCGCGAGAGCAGCGAGCACGTCTGGCGCGACCGGTCGGGTCGGTTTGCTGTAGCGCCGTTCGTAGTACGGCAAATAGTGCTGCACCAGCGGTGCGATGTCGTCGCGTCGCTCGCGAAGTGCCGGTAGATGAATCTCGATCGTGTTCAATCGGAACAACAAGTCTTGGCGAAAGCTGTCCGGATCGTTGAGCTTCTCAGGCGCGAGGTTCGTGGCCGCAATGAGCCGCACATCGAACGGCTCGGATCGACTTGAACCAACCGGTGTCACCTGGCGTTGCTCTAACGCGCCGAGCAATTTCGCTTGCAGGTGCAGCGGTACGTTGCCGATTTCGTCCAAAAACAAGGTCCCACCGCTCGCGGCGATCATACGGCCGGTCCGATCGCTGCGCGCATCGGTAAAGGCGCCGCGTTTGTGACCGAACAATTCACTCTCAAACAGCGTCTCGGCCACGGCGCCCAAGTCAACCGCAACGAACGCCGCATCGGCGCGGCGTGAGGCGCGATGGACGGCCCGGGCGACCAAGTCTTTGCCGGTGCCGTTTTCGCCGAGGATTAGCACGTTCGCGTCGACCGGCGCCGCCTGCTCGATTAGCGCAAACACCTGGCGCATTGCCGCAGACTGACCAATCAGCGGTTGCGGCGATGCACCGCTCGCGGCGGTCAACGCGTTATTGCGCCCGCGCAGTGTTCGCGCCTCGGCACGGGTTGTTGCCAAGGCCGCACCGGCACTGACCGTGGCGAGCAGCCGCTCGTTTTGCCAGGGCTTGGTGACGAAATCGCAGGCGCCGTGCTTCATCGCTTGTACAGCGGTTCCCAAATCTCCATGGGCGGTGACCATGATGATCACCTCGTCGGGGTCTTGGCGCAGTAGGCGGCCGAGCCAGTCGAGGCCTTGTTGGCCGCTGGTTTTGCCATAGCCAAAGTTCATATCGAGCAAAATGACGCGGGCGCGCGCACCGGCCACGCCAATCGCGTCGGGGTGCGCCGCGGTACGCAGATTCGCGTAGACGCGGCCAAGCAACATTCGGCCGGCCTTCAGCACATCGTCGTCGTCATCGACGAGGACGATCTCAACGTCTGTTCGCCCGGGTTCCGCCATCGTCGCCAAAGTGTCCGCTTTTGCACAGTCAGCGTTCAGTATCGCACACCTAATGGCGCCACAGAGCGCCTGAGTACCCGTCAATGCGCTGTTTTCGCGTTGGCACGCGCATTGCAACGGTCCGTTCATGAGCAACCAACGCCCAGATTCCGCTACCGCATTGAGTGGCGCTGCGATGGACAGCCCGCTGCGCCCATCGCGGTGGCGACGTCTGTTGCCATTGGTCGTCGTCGTACTTGTCAGCGTCCTCGGCATCGCGCTCTGGTCGGTCGGCTTCGGTGACGGTGGACGGAGTCTTAGCATCGGTGTCGACCGACTGCGCCTGGCCGCGGTTGAGCGCGGTGTCTTCGACGACTTCATTCCGATCCGAGGCCGGGTCGTGCCACGCCGGACGGTTTTTCTAGATGCCGTCGAGGGCGGCCGCGTCGAGGCCGTGTTGGTGGAAGACGGCGCTCGGGTCGATGCCGGCACACCGTTGGTGCGCCTGACCAACACGCAGCTGCAACTCGACGTCATCGCTCGCGAAGCGGAGGTGACTCAGCAGATCAACAACGTCAATACACTGCGCTTACAGCTCGAGCAAAACCGGCTTGGTCATCGGCGTGCGCTGGTGGACATCGACTACCAATTGCGCCGGCTCGGGCGCATCGTCGACGATGGCGAGCGCTTAGTTGGGGCCGGTCATCTCAGCCGGCGCGAGTTTGCGGAGGCGAGTGACGAGCTCGACTATCAGCGCGCGCTTCGCGTCGTGACCATCGAGGCGCAGTCGACGGATGAGCGTTTGCAAGAGGCGCAAATGGCGCAGCTGAAAAGCGCGACAGCAAAGCTGGAGGCGAACCTTGCTTTGGCCCGCGAGAATCTTGCCAACCTTGACGTGGCCGCACCGGTCGCGGGCCAAGTGACCGCGTTCGACATCGAAGTCGGGCAGTCGCTCGCCCGTGGCGAGCGTATCGGCCAGATCGATGACTCTAGTCGCTTCAAATTAACCGCCCTGATCGATGAATTTTACCTGCCGCGCGTCGATATTGATTTGCGCGCCACGACAGCCGTCGATGGCGTCGAACATCAATTACGGATCAGCAAAATTTATCCGCAAGTGGCCAATGGTCAGTTCGAGGTCGATCTCACGTTCGACGGCGCACATCCAGAGAGCGTACGTCGCGGCCAAACCTTGCAACTGCGTTTGTCGCTCGGTGACGCGAGCGAGGCTGTGCTGATTCCGAACGGCTCGTTTTACCAAGACACCGGTGGCAACTGGCTGTTCGTTGTTACGGCGGCCGGCGATGCCGCTGTGCGCCGCTCGGTGCGACTCGGACGGCGTAATGCGCAAGTTATCGAAGTCCTCGACGGCCTAGAGCCGGGCGAGCGAATCCTGGCGAGCCCATACACGGGATTCGTCGAAATGGATCGAATTGTTCTTAACCAACCGTAAACCCTTTGAGCGGACAACAGCATGCAAACACCGAACGAACTATTGAGCTTGCACGGCGTATCGATGACTTATCGAACCGCCGCGATCGAAACGGCGGCGTTGGCCGGCATTGATCTGACGATCGATAACGGCGAATTCGTTGCCATCATGGGGCCGTCGGGTTGTGGCAAATCGACGTTACTGAACATTCTCGGCATGCTCGATTCACCGACGGGCGGCCAATACCGCTTTCAGGGTCAAGATGTCGCCAATTACTCTGAGACCGCGTTAGCGCGGCTACGGAAACAACACGTCGGCATTATTTTTCAGGATTTTCATCTGATCGATGAGCTGAGCGTGCGTGAGAATATCGAGCTCGCGCTGCTCTATCACGACGTCAGCGCGGCCACGCGCCGGCAACGGGCGGATGAGGTGATGGACCGTGTCGGTATTGCGCACCGCGCTGGCCACCAACCGGGGCAGCTCTCTGGGGGGCAGCAACAGCGCGTCGCCGTTGCGCGGGCATTGATCGCCGCACCCGACTTGATTCTTGCCGACGAACCGACCGGCAACCTCGACAGCGTCCACGGGGAGGAGGTCATGGATATGCTGCGTGGGCTCAACGATCAAGGGGCGACCATCGTTATGGTCACGCACTCACCGGCGCACGCTGATTGGGCGAAGCGCACCGTTAACTTGCTCGATGGCCGAGTCGTCGCCCACGACATTCGGCGCGCCATTTAGGGAGCGCACGATGCTAAGAAATTTTTTCATCACTGCACTGCGTAACCACATTCGGTTCGGCGCCTACACCGCCATATCGGTGGCCGGTCTGATGCTGGGCATGGCGGTTGCGACACTGGTGTTTCTGCACGTCTGGCAGGAAACCCACTACGACCGGCACTTACCCGACGCCGATCGCTTACACATCGTTGAGCTTACGCTCGACGTTCCCGGCCGTTCGCTACAAGAGTTGCTTATCGCGCCGGGCCCGCTCGGACCGGCGGCGAGCGAGTCTATCGCCGGCGTCGAAGCCGCTACGCGGCTCTGGCAGGCTTGGTACACGTTATCGGTCGGTGACCGGCTAAAGTTCAACCATCCGATTGTCGCGGCCGATCCGAATGCAGCGCGAATGTTGGGGCTCGACATGCTCGAGGGCTCCGTCGACGCGCTGAAAGATCCCAGTGCGGTACTGGTCTCTACAACGATGGCGGAGCGTCTGTTTGGCCAAGGGCCGTACCTTGGCCAGCAAGTCTCGCTCGACGACTACGTCGAGGTTGAGATCGCCGGTGTCTATGCCGATATGCCATCAACGAGTCATCTCGATGAGCAGTTCATCATTGCGCTGGAATCACCGGCGGTGCGTGGTCGTGGCGTCCGCATCGATACCGATTGGAGTCGCGCGGCCGTCTACACGTATCTGCGTCTAGCACCGAGTGCATCGCCGGTGGCGGTTGGCGAGGCGCTCCAGAATCTCGCTCGGCAGAACATGCGTGCGCCGGACGGGACGACGATCGAGTCGGCCGTTGCCGTCGCACTCGAGGCGGTCACCGACTTACATCTCAACGGCAAAACCTACGTGCGTCGACCTGGCGAGACCGTCGGCAGTCCAACGGCGCTCGTGATCGCGGCGACTGTGGCAGCGCTGGTGCTCATTGTTGCCTGCATCAATAGCATCAACATAGCGACGGCGCGCAGTACCGATCGCGCGCACGAAGTCGGTTTGCGCAAAGTTGTCGGAGCCAGCCGTTGGCAATTGATCGTGCAGTTTCTCGGTGAGTCGGCCTTATTGGTTTTGCTGGCAACGATCGGCGCCTTGGTCATCGCCGAGGTGGCTGCCGCAGCGGTCGGTGATTTTATTGGTCGCGAATTGATATTCACGACCTTGTTGCAACCGGGCGCATTGCTCGTGTTTTTCTTGCTGGTCGTTGCTGTTGTGCTGTTGTCGGGTTTGTACCCAGCGTTTGTCCTCGCGAGTTTTAAGCCGGCGCGTATTTTCCAGCCGGTCGCAGGCCGCAGCGGGTTGTCGTTACGCTCGGTGCTGGTCGTGTTTCAGTTCGCAACGTCGATCGCCTTGATGGTTCTGGCCGGCACCGTATGGCAGCAAGTTCGCTACTTGGAGTCGGCTGACCTTGGTTTTGATCGCAAAGACATCGTGCAGCTACCCGGTGTGCGGCGCGATCCTGCCGGTACGATTGCATTGACGCGCCGACTCGGCCAAGCGCTCGAGGGGCGTCCCGGTATCGTACATGTCAGCGGTACGCATTCGTCGCCATCGTGGGACTACGCCGATGAGGCGCAAGTGCGACCGGCGACGGCAGCCGCTGATGCGAACGTGTCGGTGGATCGATTAGCGGTGGATCTCGACTTTTTCGACGTCCTACGGGTTGCACCGGTGGCCGGGCGCGTCTTCGATGAGCAGTTCGGTCCGGACCGCGCGCAATGGGATCTTGAGGCGCGACGCGAGGTCGAGCTGCCGCTGGTTGTGAACTTGGCCGCCGTCAACAGCCTAGGTTTCGGCGAGCCTAACGCGCTTGTTGGCGAAGTACTGCGACTGCAGCTCGAACCTGGTTACGAACGCGAAGGACGCGTGATCGGTGTTGTGCCTGACTTTCATTTCAAGTCGCTAAAGTCACGCATCCGACCGATGGTGTTCTTCCCGGACCCGACGCGGTTCAACGTGATGCTAGTGCGTATCAACTCGAGTCAGCGTGACGCTGCCATGACATCGATCGAGCAGGCGTGGCAGCAAACGTTGCCGGGGCAGGCGATATCGCAGAATTTCCTGGATCGCGATCTCGTTAATCAGTACGTGTCGGAACAGCGCCAATTCTCTGTGTTGGCTGGGTTAGCGGGCATAGCGGTGTTTATCGCCATGCTCGGTTTGGTTGGTTTGCTCGCCCACGCCGTTACGGCGCGGCGCCGCGAAGTGTCGATCCGTAAGGTGCTCGGCGCCGAGAACGGCGACGTTCTCAAGTTGTTCCTGTGGCAATTTTCTCGGCCGGTATTAATCGCGGCTGTCATTGCCGGGCCGATCGCATGGCTACTGGCTGAGCGCTGGTTGTCGAGCTTTGCTTACCGGATTGACGTTGCCTGGTGGCTGTTCGCGGCGGCTGGTGGGTCGGCGCTCGTTATTACGTGGCTGCTGACAGCGCTGCAAGTCGTCAAGGTATCCCGAACGCGACCGGCGCGCGTACTGCAAGCACGCGCGGGCTGAGAGCGCCAGCGCAGTTACGAGCGTCTTGTCTGCATTGATGAGGCAAGCTGAGCGCTTCGCCCGACGAGCCGTGCCGGTCGTATTGCAAGCGCGCACGGCGCTGGTGATACTCATTGCGCGATGTTATTCCAATGCGCGCCATCGACTGCGGATCTGTACCGCACGGCTGTTGTCGTGTTGCCGAACGCGGTGGGCGCACGGGAGCGTCGGTGAGCAGCAACGGTGGGCAATCGCTGCGCTGGCAAATCGGTGCGTTTCGGTTTGATGCCAACCGCAAGCGCCTGTGGAGCGACGAGCATGTCGTGACGCTTGAACCGAAAGCAGCAGCACTGCTCACGTATTTTTGCCAGAACGCGGGTCGTGATATCGGTCGCGACGAATTGTTGCAGGCCGTTTGGTACGGCCAGATTGTTACCGACAACTCGATCAGTCGTGCCGTCGTGCTGCTGCGCAAAGCGTTCCGCGACGAGGCGAAAACGCGCCACACCATCGCGACGCTACCGAAATTCGGTTATCGGCTAATTGCTCCGGTATCGCCGCTCAATGTGGCCGAAGCGCGTGCCAACTCGTCGCCGCATGGCCGTCATCGCTTCGCCGCGCTGCCTATCGCGCTCGGACTCTTGGCCATTGGCGTGGCCGTGGTGTTGACGTGGCCGACCAATACCGAAAAACGCTCGAGTGCACCGGTTCCGGTTGCGCTTGCTCCGCTGTCGCGCCTGGCGGTTGCGCAGACCAATGCCGATCTTGCTGGCGATGGCAACAGCCTCGTCTACACCGCCCGTCGCAATGGCCACAGCGAAATTTTTTTCGTGGCCGAGCCGGGCGCAAGTCCCATCCCGATCAGTGCCACGGGCGGCGATGCCGACTTTGCCACGTGGTCGCACGGCGGCGATTTTGTTGTCTATCAATTCATGACGGGCGAGCACTGTGAGTTTCACCGTATAGCTCGTGCGGCCTTCGCCGAGCGTCGCGCTGAGGTCATCTACGACTGTGTACCTGGCAGTTACACCGAGCTGTCACTATCGCCCGACGACTCGACCGTGTACTTCGTCGAACGGCCGCGCGTGCATGCGCCGTACGCCGTCTACGCGCTCGACCTGCAACAGCCCAGCAAACGCCGCTTGTCGCAACCGGTCGCCCGCGGCTACGGCAACCACTTCGTAGATGTGCATCCGAGCACTGGACAGTTGCTGGTGCTTGGCGATCATTTGCCGGGTAAGACATCGGTGTATGAACTGGACCCGGTAAACGACAGTTTTTCGTTACGGCGTGCGTTCGATTACGGCCTAGACAGCGCGATCTGGAGCCATCGAGACGATGAGATCGTTCACCCGTCGCGGCA
>JBCDBO010000105.1:0-10627 GCA_039183535.1 Pseudomonadota bacterium
CACGAGTGGGGTTTCGAGCAGAGCTTCGCGTTTCAGCGCAGTGTCGGCGACCATTTCCTGAAGGCGTATCTGCCTATTGTCGAGCGGCGCAAAGACACCGCTTACGGCGAGCGCGAGCGCGCGTTTCAGCTCTATCGGCGTGGCCGCTATGTGGAGTTCAACCTCGTTTACGACCGCGGCACGTTGTTTGGGCTGCAATCTGGCGGGCGAACCGAATCGATCCTGATGTCGCTGCCCCCAGCGGTTCGCTGGGAGTATGGCTTTGAAGCCGAGTCGGGTTCGGCTGAGGCTGCCCTAACCGAACGCTATCTAAAACCGACCGATTGGTTGGCCGAGAGCGCGTGAATCCGTTTCACCTCGCGGTTCCAGTGACCGATCTCGCCGAAACGCGGCGGTTTTACACGCAAACTCTGGGACTGCCGATCGGGCGCGAGGACGAGCGTTGGCTCGATATCGATTTCTTTGGCCACCAAGTTACGCTGCATCTCACCGATACAACGGAATCATCGCCGACCAATGCGGTCGATGGTGAAGATGTACCGGTACGCCACTTTGGCGTTGTTGTGTCGCTAGCCACCTGGGACACGCTGGCCGCAGCGATGCGCGAGGCGAAGATCGGTTTCGTCATCGAACCGGTGATTCGTTTCGCTGGCGAGATTGGCGAACAACGAACGTTTTTCGTGCGCGATCCGAGCGGTAACGTATTGGAGTTTAAGAGTTTTGCCGACCCTGACATGTTGTTTCGGCGCGACTGATGGAGACACAAGCTTGAACAGAAAAGCCGCAGCGACGCCAAGCCGCTGGCGTTGGGTCGTTGTTGGATGGCTAGCCCTGACGAGTCTCGTCAGCGCTCAAACTGCGACGACGGTCAAGCCGGCGCTGCACGGCAAACACTGGATTGCAATCACCGGTAAGCCGCTTGGCGCGACGGCGGGCGCAATGACCTTCCAACGCGGAGGTAATGCGGTCGATGCGGCCTGCGCGATGCTCGCCGCAACAGCCACGATGTGGGACACACTCGGTTGGGGTGGCGAAACCCAAGCGCTGATCTATAACCCGGATACGAAGAAAGTGGTCGGTATAAACGCGTTGGGTGTTGCCCCAACCGGCGCTACGCCGGAGTATTTCCGTAGTGAGGGCATGCGTTATCCGCCGGAATTCGGGCCATTAGCAGCCGTTACACCGGGTACGCCGGGCGGCCTAATGGTGATGCTGGCCGAATACGGCACACTGAGTCTTGCCGACGTGCTAGCGCCCGCGATGGAAATGGCGGCGGGCTACCCGATCGAAAAATCGCAAGCTGATAACATCGAGCGCCACCGTAATGTGATCGCGCGCTGGCGCAACTCGCGGCGCGTTTTGCTACCCCACTACGACCGCAATAAACCCAAAGAACGTGCTGCACCGTATCCGGGCGAAATACTGGTTCAGCAAGACCTGGTTAAGACACTGACGAAACTCGTCGAGGCGGAAGCGGAGGCGCTGGCCGACGGTGCCAGCCGCGAAGACGCGATAATGGCGGCGTATGACCGCTTCTACCGCGGCGACATTGCGCTCGAGTTGGTACGTGCTGTGCAAAAGTCCGGCGGCCTAATCACACTCGACGATCTTGATCGATGGCAGGTGTACATCGAGGAACCGGTGTCCGTGAACTACCGCGGTGTCGATGTCTATAAGCTAACGCATTGGGTGCAAGGTCCCGTCATGCTGCAGGCGCTGAACATCCTTGAGAACATGAATCTGCAATCGATGGGCTACAACAGCGCCCGTTACATTCATGCGCTTTACCAAGCGATGAACCTTGCGTTTGCCGATCGCGACTTTTATTACGGCGATCCATACGTCGACCCGGTCGAGCCGATTGACGGTCTGCTCAGTAAAGACTATGCGCGCAAGCGTTTCGGCGAGATTGATTGGACGAAGAACACGGCGGTTGTTCCGCCCGGCGACCCATACCCATTCCAGGGCGATGAGAACCCGTACCTCGACTTGCTCGATAAGTGGAAGCCAACGCCGCCACCGATCGCTGCGATCGGTGCTCAGACGGCGAATAACAATGAGCTAGTGGCCATGTCGGCGGACGAAGCCTTCGTAGCTGGCACGACATCGATCCAGGCGGCGGATGCAGAAGGTTGGGTCGTGTCAATCACGCCGAGCGGCGGTTGGATCCCGCCTTATATTGCAGGCCGCACCGGCGTCGGTCTTAGCCAACGAATGCAAAGCTTCGTGCTAGAGCCAACGCGCAACCCGTTTAACGTCGTTGCGCCCGGTAAACGACCGCGGGCAACGCTGACGCCCGGCATGGCGCTGAAAGATGGCAAGCCGTTCTTATCGTTCGCGGTGCAAGGCGGCGACACACAAGACCAAAATCTGCTGCAGTTTTTTCTGAATGTCGTCGAGTTCGGCATGAATGTGCAGGAGGCAGCGGAGGCGGCAAACATCAACAGTTACCAAATGCAAAGCTCGTTCGGCGCACACAGCACGGAGTCGGGTCGGTTGGTGCTGCGCAGTGATGTGCCGCCTTGGGTACAGCGTGAATTAATCGACTTCGGCTACGAGATCGAAACCGAATCGCACACATCTGGACCCATCAATGCCATCTATTTTGACCGTGAGCATGGCAGCTTGTGGGGTGGTGCCAGCGATTTTGGCGAAGACTACGGCGTCGCCTGGTAGAGGCGACCGGCCCCGTGCTCGTTCATCACGAAATCAACTACATCGAACTCACTGTCACCGATATGCCGGCGGCAAAGGCGTTTTACAGCACGGCGTTCGGCTGGCGTTTCACCGACTACGGTCCCGGCTATGCCGGCATTCAACGCTTCGACGGCGACGGCGAAACGGGCGGTCTCGCGTTGGCCGACCAACCTAGGCTTGGCGGGCCGCTAGTCATTTTGTTTTCCGCCGATCTCGATGCGACGCTCGCCGGTGTGACGGCCGCCGGCGGGAGTATCGTTACACCGCCGTTTGAATTCCCCGGCGGGCGACGCTTTCACTTTACCGACCCAAGCGGCAATGAGCTCGCCGTCTGGGCCGAGTGACGCCGAGGGACTCCGCGACATCGGTCCGACGGTGGAGGCTATTTTTCGATCCGTTCGCGTTTACGTGCGCAACGCCGGTTCAGGGGCCTACAGATGACTCAACAAACGACACTGTTACTGATCGCTGGGCTATTTTTTGTCTGCGGCACGGCTAGCGCGCAGATCGAAGCTGCACCATGGCCGGATCAGGCGCCGGCATTTGATGGCGCCGTATTCGCCCGTGCCGGTATTACCGTTCGAGATATCGATGAGAGCCTCGTTTTTTATCGCGACATTCTCGGTCTCGATGTTATTCATGACCGCAAGGGTCTATTTGACCCACGACTAAAATCGTTCTCGGGAATGACCGAGAACGAAACGATTCGCTTAGTCATCCTGCGGCCATCGCTCACTAACGGCCAGAAATTTCACGCTGGTTACATCGCACTGTCGGAACGCTCGAATAAAGATGGCGATCGAATCGAGGCGAAGGAGACGGTGCAGCACGACGGCATACAACCCGGTGCGATCATGCTGCAATTCATGGTCGACGATGCAAAACGAGTGCATCAAGCCGTCCTAAAACTCGATGGCTATGAGGTCATAGCGGCGCCCGATCCGGACAAGCCGTTTGGTGAGTTGCTCGTGCGGGATCCGAACAACGTGCGATTTTGGATTACCGACCGCTATGGCCGGCATATTTTTGTCAAATAGGTATACGTTGAACTGCGCAGCCGGCGTCTAATCAGGAAAACTAATCACTTTCGCGACACCGCGGCCACGCGCATCCGAGCCGGCAAGATAGCCATCTTCAATTTTTTGAATAATTTGTAGATCACCAAACTCCCACGGATGCGCCGTAACGCGGTAACCCAATGCGCCCAACGCGGCACGGGTCTCATCTGAGAGCGGCCGGCTAGGGCTATCGGTCACGAGATTGGCGGGTAGTAACTGGTGATGAAAACGCGACACGGACGCGGCTGCCTGCGGTGTCATACCAAAGTCGAGCACGTTGACGATTCCTTGGAACACGGACGTAAAGATCGTTGAGCCGCCGGGCGTGCCGATAACCAGCGCCGGTTCGCCGTCGCGCAGTAACAAGGTAGGCGTCATCGACGACAACATCCGTTTTTGTGGCGCGATTGCGTTCGCTGAGCCACCAATGACACCGTAGAAGTTCGGGACGTTCGGCTTAATGCTGAAGTCGTCCATTTCGTTATTCAGCAAAAATCCGGCACCTTCAACAACAACGCCGCTACCGAACGATGTATTCAGCGTATAGGTATTGGCAACCGCGTTGCCGTCGCGGTCGACAATGGAGAAATGTGTTGTGTCGGGTGACTCGAGCCCCGGCGCAACGGCATCGACCGCCGAGATTTCTGTGGCGTTAACCTCGGCTGCACGGCTGACGATGTAGTCGTCGTCGATCAATTTGCCGATCGGCACATCGACAAAATCTGGATCACCGAAGTACTCAGCTCGATCGGCGAAGACACGCTTTTCCATTTCGGCGACGAGATGTACATAGCGCGGTGAGTTGTGCTCAACCCCGGCGAAATCGTCCGCGAGGAGATCCTTCATTTTCAACAGCTGAACGACGGCAAACCCGCCCGAGCTCGGCGGCGGTGCTGAGATTAGACGGAAATCGCGCCACACCACGTCGAGCGGCGTCCGCCAGACTGGCCTGTAGGCAGCTAAGTCATCGCGGCTGATGAGTCCGTCGTTCGATTCCATGCTGGCCGCAACGGCATCGGCCGTTGGGCCCTTATAAAAACCATCCGGTCCGTCTTTGGCGATGCGCCGCAGTGTGGCCGCCAACTCGCTTTGCCGAAACGTCTTGCCGGCGACCGCATTGCCGAAGTACTGCTCAAAATTGGTTTTGCCGGCATACCCGTCTCGCTCCGCATCGATGCGGTCGGCGAGATGCGCCGACATCGTAAAACCGTCGTCGGCGAGGCGGATCGCACCGGCCACAAGGTCTGCCCAGGGCAGCGTGCCGTAGCGCTGGTGCACCTCCCACATACCGGCGACGGTTCCGGGGACGCCCGCGGCGAGATGCCCCACCAGACTCAGGCCTTCGATCGGCTCGCCCGCCTCATCGAGATACATATCCGCGGTCGCCGCAAGCGGCGCGACTTCCCGATAATCGAGAAACGCGTTTTGATCGTCGTGGTGCAACAACATAAAGCCACCGCCGCCAAGATTGCCGGCCTCCGGATACGTAACGGCCAATGTGAACGAGGCCGCCACCGAGGCATCGATGGCATTACCACCGCGCTCAAGTATGGCGATCGCGGTTGCTGCCGAATGCTCATCCGGCATCGCGACAGCGGCGAAACTCGGCTCGTTAGGCGGCGCGGGTGGCGGTGCGTCCTCGCAGGCGGTGAGAACAACAACGAGGTAGGCGAGACTGGCCCAAGCGAGACAGCGAACTAAGAACGGCATTCGGCGAGTACTAGATGACGATGAAGGGCTACAGTATCGCTAGTCTTCGCCCGCAGACCAACTGAATACCTCCTCTAGCGCAGCATTGAAGACGCGGGCGATACGAAATGCGCTTTCTAGGCTCGGTGAATAACGGTTCTGCTCAATCGCGATGACCGTTTGCCGCGTCACACCGATGGCGTCCGCTAATTCTATTTGCGTCATCCCGCCGTGCGCCTTACGAAGCTCACGGATGCGGTTGTTGATGGGCGGGCGCTTTGCCATGGTACCGCCCTAACGGCGGTATAAAACGATTTGCGCAACGTAGTCGCTAACGTGGCTCAACATCAACGTCGCAAATACGACGTAAAACAGCACATCGCCAACGGGGATAATGAGATAACTGAGTAGCCCCAGCAGCACACCGGCGCCCAGTACGTACGAGGCGATGTGGCCGGCTCGAGCGGCGATTTGGCGCTCACGCTCATCGGCTGCCGCGTTAGCCTCTTTTGTCGATAGGATGGCAATCGCGATGTGACCAATGGTCGCCAGCGCAATCAGCACGGCGGTGTAGACGATGAATGCCGGTAGTTTGGCCGCGAATGACCACTCTGCGGACGCTACGAGATAAACATAAACCGCCGCGCCGATCAGCAGCGTAATTAGCATGACCCAAGCTGATTTCTCACGAAAAGCCATCGTGCACCTGATGTAAAAAATACTTGACATTACGGTGACAGGAGTTACGCCCACTGTCAAATATTTTTGACTTTTGTTACGCCATCCTCGTTACCCGTTGATCGACCAAGCTGGCTCGACCGATGCATCGTCGAGCGGTACCGTGAGGAACGAAGACCACAGAAGAAACGCTAACGAGAGCTGGGCGTCGAGGTGAACAGATGAAAATACGGCAAATTGGCTTGCTTATCGGGTTAGCGACATCCGCCGCCTGGGCGCAAAATGGCGCGCTCGAAGAGATCGTCGTAACCGGCTCACGAATCAGTGTCGATTCGTACGACATGCCGGCCGTTACGGTGACGAAGACAGCGGACTTTCTTGTGCAGAATATCCGGCTAATCAACGACAGTCGCTCTCCCGACCTTCGCAAAGAGGAAATCTTCGAGACCATTGAGAACTTGATTAAGCGCTCTCGGTCACTACCTGGCATGGCGCTGTCATACGGAGACGGCTTTTTGGAGCCCATCAATCTCGACGGCGAATCGTTACAGTTGCTCGAGGACCGCGTGCGTGTCGATACGAGCTACGTCGATATCTATGCGAAAGTGGCGCTTAACCCCGATAGAAGTCCGAAAAAGCAAATTGGCGATTTGCGGGATTTCGTCGCTGGCGTTAAAAAAGTAGGTCGCACCGAGATACTGCCACAGGGCGATATCGGCCTAACGATTGTTGGGCCAGAACAATACCGCTACGAAATTATCGCGAAGATCGCGGCGGAAAACGCTAAGGTTGGGGCAGCGATGAGCGGCAACTGCAAAATCGCTGTTAGCGGCCTGGAAAGTCGGGTCGAGTGGGACCGAACGGGCGTATCGGAGTTAACGCTGTACATCCCCTACTACATGGAGGTCTCGGACTGTGCGCCGAACTAAGTGAGTCGCGAGCAACCTGTTGGCGAATTACATGATACGTGTGCTTCGATCCGTCTGACGAGAGGCGTTGTGTCCGCAGGCGACCAAGTCTTAAACATCGGCAGCGTCTCGCTTCCCATCGCGAGTGCGACGTTGACCGCTGGTCTGCCCGACCCATACTGGTGTGACACGTACAACAACGGCCACGGCAAAGACCTTCGCTGGCGCCTTGAGATTCGCGCCCAGGAAACGCAAGTTGACGACGATTACTGGGCACCGGTCCTCTATGTCGAACACTTGGCCTTTCCGACTCGCGACTGGTGTCAGCTAGAGACCCAAGAATATGTTTGGGATCAGCCTTTCGATAAGTACACCAGCGAGCCCAATGGTGGCTTCTACGTTTTCGAGCATGCCAACATCGGCAAAGGGCGCCTGCGGTTTGTCGGGCGGGACGGCCGCCGATTTGCTGTTCGCTGGGACGGCCTTTGTGATATTCACTGGAATGCGACATTCGGCAGTGACGTTGCGTTTTCGTTGGCCGCACAGCCGACGTTCACCCATGTTTTTGTCGATGGCTCCGAGCGGGATACAAGCGCGACACTGCGCGCCAGACTCGATACCTTTCTTAACGTCGCTGATTTTGATTAACGTGAACTTGTCGTCGGTCAACATTCTTATGAATGCGGTGTTCGAATGGCGACATGCAACTTCGTACCACGAGCCTAATAACGTTTCCGATTAACGGACTCGCTAAGGCGAGTCTTAATCAAAACAAGTACAAGAGACCAATAAATCGATGACAACGAGAAAGGCAAACGGCACATCTCGCCTTCGGCTGTCGCACGTACTGATCGAGTCTGCGGCCGTATTCTTCAGCGTCTTATTGGCGTTTATTGTCGAGCAATGGCGTGAAGATATTAATGAGCGTCGCGAAGCAGACGCTATCTTGAATTTAGTCCGGATCGAACTGATACAAAATTTGGCGGAGCTTACGGAAATTGTCCCAAAACGCGAAGCGATGCTTGCCGATTATCAACGTGCGATCAGTGATCTTCGCAGCGAAGGCAAGTTCCCAAACCCCATGCCCGAATTTCGTTCACCAGAGATTACAAGTCTCGCCTACGAATTAGCGACAGACGTCGGCGCTGTGACGACCGTTGCGCCCGAGGAACTGCTCATTGTTGCAAGAGCGTACGAAGCGCTTGATGACGTGCGCCAGAACGATACCTTCCTCAACCAGAGGAACGCACAGGTTCGATTCAATGACGCGGAGCAGTACCTATCTGGGTTTGTGTACTACATCAATCGGGCCATGGGCAATGAACCCGATGCGATAGATCACGTTAGCGAAGCAATAGCGATGCTCGAAAACCGCTGACCGTGTTATGACCATTTTTTTTGCGCGACGGGTACGCGGCTAACCCGTGGCGCCAGTCTGCTCGACAACGCCTACCAGGTAGGGCCAGAGCGATTGCAGTGCATCGTTCACACCACTAAACGACGATAAACCTGACTCGTTCATCGTCTGGAGCGCCGGATTTGGAAGAACGTAACGAACCAACCCCGCGATCCCGCATCGCATCGATTGACCGAGCGCGCGGTCTCGTCATTTTATTGATGATGATGGATCACGTGCGGGAACGGTTCTTTATGCATACTCGCACCGGCGATCCGATCTTCGAGACGATCGATGCCGACCTTTTCTTCACGCGGTTCGCCACACATCTGTGTGCACCAATCTTTATTTTCTTGGCGGGGGTCTCCGCGTGGCTCTACGCGCACCCGACGCCCAACAACTATCGCGACCCGACTCGGTTTCTGCTGTCGCGCGGGCTCGTCGTTATCGCCATCGAGATCTTTCTGTATTACCTCGTGTGGGTCGATAGCTACCCGACGTTCCTATTCTTGCAGGTTCTGTGGGCGATTGGCTTGTGCATGATCGCGTTAGGACTTGTCTGCCGACTGAACCGTTGGGCATTGGGTGCGCTAGGCCTAGCCATCGTGCTCGGCCACAACCTGTTGTCGCCGATCGATTTTCAACCGGGTGAGCTGGGGTATATCCCGTGGACGATACTTCACGACGCCAACGAGCTTGGCCAGGTCGGTCCACTCACGGTGAGCCTCTCGTACCCCGCCCTGCCGTGGTTTGGCGTGATTCTGCTCGGCTATTTTGCCGGGCCACTGTTTGCAGCCACGGTCAAGACCGCTAAGCGGCGGACGGTATTGATCAGCCTGGGAGTGAGCTGCCTCGCCGTACTGCTCGTATTGCGCGGCTTCAATATTTACGGTGAGGCTCTGCCATGGACGGCTCGCGAGACGGCCTTCGGTACCGTCATGGCGTTTCTTAACTACACAAAATACCCGCCGTCACTCGACTTCCTGTTAGTTACGCTTGGGACGGGGTTGTTATTGCTGGCCTGGTTTGAGTCGCTGCAAAGACGCAACAGATGGATCGACGTGCTGGAGGTTTTTGGATCGGTCCCGATGTTCACCTACGTCGTGCACTTATACGTACTGTTGGCCGCTTACTGGTTGCTGTACCTCGCTTTCGGCGCAACGCACGGCGATCGCTTTGGGTTGAGTGACGTTTGGATGCTCTGGGTGGGGGCCGCCTTGCTGGCCGTCGTGATGTACCCGCCTGCCAAAACCTTCGCGCGATACAAACATCGTGAGAAACGTAACAAACCGTGGTTGAGCTTTTTCTAGATACGGCGTAACGAAGCACGTCACTGCTGTGGTTTGCGCAGCGCACTATATTGACATACTTGCACAAGTACGCAATAATCATCGAATGGATGGCGCCGCGCGACAAGAACTCGCAGACCTTCTAAAAGCATTGGGTGAGTTCAATCGCTTGTCGTTGGTCTACGAGTTATGCCAGTGCGAATCGCCGCAGAACGCAACTTGTTTGTGCGACTGCTGCAACGTTGATTCGTCGGTGGTTTCGCGTCACCTAAAGGTTCTCGCACAAGAGGGCGTTGTGCAGATGGAAAAGCGCGGTCGGGAACGTAAATACTCGCTAAACCGTGCCGAGATCGCGGAAAAATTGCGCTCACTCGCCGATCAAATCGATGGGCTGAGCTAACCGTAACGGGAGTCTGTTATGACTGATAAAAAATGTGGCTGTGCCTGCCAATCGAAAAAATGCTGTGAGGAGAAAACCTGCGCTTGCTGCAAGGACAAGTGCTGCTGCTAGTTCGCTGGCGACGTCGCGAGAGGCGAATCCGCCTCTCGCGTACCGCCTAGCCACCGTCATCGACGACGCGTTTGCGCAGCGGCCGCTGCAACGTATTGAATGCAGTCGCTGACCCGCTCCAATGACTGTGTAGGTATTGTTTAACTGACGGTCGTGCCGTTCCCGGCGCTTGGACGGGTACGCGTCATTGAAAACGGCCTTTGATACCCTCATTTCACTCATAATAAGAAATGGGTTTGAAAGGTGGCACCGCGTTCCCAGGGAACAAAAACACCAATCGTAACCCGCTTACTAAGTGACCCGCCGACACCTGAACGCTCTGGTCGGCTACATGTGATACACCGGTATCGTCTGCTCGCGTAAGCCGCCCGTGACGGGGACCGGCTGTCGGGGACGCGACG
>JBCDBO010000106.1:0-10582 GCA_039183535.1 Pseudomonadota bacterium
CGGGCTTTCGGGTCAGCAAGTTCAGCGACTTAATGTCGCGCGCTTCGTTGTCATCGAACTCGAGCGTACGAAGCGGCGTACCCTCGTCGAGGGCGGTCTTGATGCGTACTAGAAGATCACGCCATGCGATCGCCATTTTGTCATTGGTCTTCGCGTTTTTCTCTGCCTTCAGCAAGGCCCGCTCCACCGCCTCTAGATCCGCCAACGCTAATTCCGTGTTGATCGTCTCTGCGTCGTCGACCGGCGACACGCGACCGTCCACATGGGTAACGTCATCGTTGTCGAAGCAGCGCACGACGTGCGCTATCGCGTGGGTTTCACGGATATTGGCTAGAAACTGATTGCCAAGACCCTCACCGCTCGCCGCCCCCGCTACGAGGCCAGCAATATCGACGAACTCCATCGTCGTTGCGATGGTCTTGGCAGGGCTGACGATGTCGGTCAACGTGGCTAAGCGTGGGTCTGGTACGGGCACGACACCAACGTTCGGCTCGATGGTGCAAAACGGGTAGTTCTCCGCAGGTATTTCAGCGGCGGTTAGTGCATTGAACAACGTCGATTTGCCAACATTGGGTAGACCCACGATCCCGCACTTAATCGCCATTGTTCGCTCCGCCGTCCTGTTTGTCGGTGTTAGCACGACGCTTCTTTCGCGCGCGCCGATTAATCTTATTCATCGCTATCGGAAAACCGTCAGCAACCATAATCGGCACAACATCGGCTGCTTTGTCGACGACGGTATCAAGCTCGGTTTGCTCCGCCGCCGACGCTTTGCGCAAAACGTAGGAGACGACTTCATCGCGACTGCCGGGATGCGCCACGCCGATACGCAAACGATAAAAACCGGCACCAAGACAGGCGATACTGTCGCGAAGACCATTGTGCCCGCCGTGACCGCCGCCCTCTTTTAAGCGCACATCGCCGACCGGTAGATCAATCTCGTCGTGAGCGACCAACAAGGCGTCGACCGGCAACTTATAGTAGTCGAGGAACTGTCGGAGTGGCCCGCCGCTGCGATTCATGTACGTCATCGGCTTAATGAGCCAGATCGACTCGCCAGCGATCCGAACACGGCAAATATCCGCGTTAAAGCGCGACTCGCTACGAAACGACTCGCCTGATCGACGAGCGAGCTCATCCACAAACCAGAAACCGGCATTGTGGCGCGTGCATTCGTACTCGGTCCCAGGATTGCCGAGACCGGCTACCACTTTCAAGGTCGTGGTCATGCTAAGCCGTTACAGAGTGCAAGCGATCGATGGCATGCACAGCGAAGACGCGCTAACACCCGCCGCCGATTGGCGGCCGGTGACAACACGGACTCGGTTAGTGTCGCGCAGGCCTATTCGTCGGCGGCAGGCTCGTCGGCTGCCGCGTCGCCTTCGGCCGGTGCTTCGCCGTCGACATCGTCGTCGCTGGCGGTCGTACGCTTCGGCATGTTAACGGCGAAAATCGGCTGATCGTGATCGTCGCCTTGCGCGAGCTGGACGATTTCGACGCTGCCCGACGTTTTGATATCTGTCAGATGAAGCATCTGGTCGACATCGACATCGGCGACATCGATTTCGAAGTACTCCGGTAAATCGGCCGGCAAACAGGTGATTTCGACCTCGGTCATCAACTTCGAGGCGACGCCGCCGTTTTGCTTGATCCCAACAGCCGTCTCTTCATTGAGAAAATGCAGCGGCACGTTCATACGAATGCGCTCATCCTCGAGAATCCGTTGCAAATCGATGTGCAGGATTTGTTGCTTGGCCGGATGACGCTGGATGTCTTTAACGATAGCGGGTTGCGTGCGCTCACCGGCCTTAATCGTCAAGACGCTGGAGTAGAACGACTCCTCTTGCATCTGCCGAAGCAACTTGTTGTGGTCTAGCGTCAATGCCCGCGGCGGACGGTTGCCGCCATAAAGGATTGCAGGGACTTTCCCTTGTCGACGCAGGCGGCGGCTCGCACCTTTTCCCTGGTCTTCGCGGATCTCTGCAACCAAATCGAGTTTGTCACTCATTGGTTTGTCTCCGAAAAAAATTGTGTAAGCCAGGTACTTGCGACCAGTCACCCGGCGTCGCCCGCCGTGGCGGGGCGCGAACTATAGCAAAGGTAGGCCCGTGTGGGGAGTAGCTCGCGTCACCGCGCAGCGGACCAGCGCCTAGTCGACGTACAGCGAGCTGACCGACTCCTCATCGGCGATCCGCCGGATGGTCTCGGCCAGCAACTCAGCCGTCGACAATTGGCGGATCCGGTCGCAGGCTTTGGCGGCCTCGTTAAGCGGTATCGTATCGGTCACGACCAGCTCATCCAGCTCGGAATTCGACAATCGCTCGACAGCAGGTCCAGACAGCACCGGATGGGTGATGTAGGCGGCAACACTCAGCGCACCGGCCGCTTTCAACGCGCCGGCCGCCTGGCACAGCGTACCAGCCGTGTCGACCAGGTCGTCGACGAGAACGCAGCTTTTCCCAGCCACGCTACCGATGATGTTCATCACTTCGCTGACGTTCGCGCGCGGGCGGCGTTTGTCGATGATGGCAAGATCGGCATCGTCGAGGCGTTTCGCTAGCGCCCGGGCACGAACGACGCCGCCGACGTCCGGCGAGACGACCACCATATCCTTGTATTTCTGCTTCCAAACATCACCCAGCAAAATCGGCGATGCATAGACGTTATCGACCGGAATATCGAAAAAACCTTGGATCTGGTCGGCGTGCAGGTCGACCGTCAACACACGATCGATGCCGGCCGCCGAGAACAACTTCGCGACCAGTTTCGCCGTGATCGGTACGCGTGCCGCGCGCGGGCGTCGATCCTGGCGGGAGTAGCCGTAGTACGGCACAACCGCCGTAATGCGGGCGGCCGATGCACGCCGACACGCATCGACCATGACCAGCAGCTCCATCAGGTTTTCGTTGGTCGGCGGCGACGTCGGCTGCACGATAAACGTATCTCGACCACGAATGTTCTCGAGGATCTCAACGTTAATTTCACCGTCGCTGAATCGCGCTACTTGCGCGCGCGCGAGAGGAATATGCAGGTGGCGGGCAATGTCGGCAGCGAGCGCCGGGTGTGAGTTGCCGGCGAAGATGGCGATGGTCGCGAGTTCCACGACGTTGGACTCCCAAAAAGCTGTCGGTCTGCCTGCCGTGTCCAACGGCACTGCCGGTTATGGCTGGGGTGGCAGGATTCGAACCTGCGCATCACGGGATCAAAACCCGTTGCCTTACCGCTTGGCTACACCCCAGTGGTGACCGACGTACGGACCGGCGTACGGTCCACGGACGCTGGCGATTGTCCGGCTTGACCTTTCGGCTGTCAAACCAGCCGCGTTGTTAATCCGTTGGCGCATCGACCAACGGTATCTCCCATTCCTTCAACACAATTGTGACGCGGACGTCATCGCTGGTCGCCACGAGTTTTTTCGGTAACTCAGCATCACCAACGCGTTGATACTCACGGTAAACGATGCGCCAGCGCCCTTCCTCCAGCGCACTCAGACGCCCCGCGGCATCAATCTCGGTCGTCCCCCGCATGGCCGGATCGCCGATACCAAGGACCCAAAACCGAAAATGATCGATCGGTACCGTCCAACCGTAGCGCTGGCGCAGACTTTGCTCAGGTGCGGTCAAAACATCGACGGTGCCGTCGCCGTGACGCACCCGGATTTCCCGCGGGTCGCCGTCAAGCAGCACCGTCCCGCGCCCTAACGGTCCATGCAAGCGCGCATCGAGTTGGTCCCCGGTTTGCTGCCAATGCAATGCCGCAGAGAACCCGTCATCGGGTGTGCGGATAGCAACCCGCCCGCGGACCCGCCATTGATCAAACGTAGCTAATGTCGATTGACGCTCAACGTAATCGTCAGGCAGCGCCGGCAGCGTCGATGGTCGAAGCGTTGCGCAGCCACCAATGAGCGCGGTCAGCATTGCCGCGACGACTAAGCGGTGTCCGATGGCATACATCAGCTTTCGACGCGGTCGCCTTGCTCCAATAATCGCTCCAACGTACGCCGCAATGGCTCGCTGTCTGGGCTGCGGTCGTACGCCTCTTTTAAGACGGCGCGCGCGCGTTCGCGTTCACCGAGTTTCCAAAGGGTCTCGCCAAGATGAGCGGCAACCTCCGGGTCTTTGATCATCGCCCACGCGCGTTCAAGGTGCTTCAGAGCCTCATCATAACGGCCGAGCTTAAACTCAACCCAACCCATCGAATCGATAATCGCGGCGTTATCGGGCTCTAGTTCGAAGGCCCGTTGAATGAGCTCAAAGGCCTCGTCATAGCGCTCCGTCCTGTCGGCCAATGTGTAGCCGAGTGCGTTTAGCGACAGCGCGCTGTCGGGATGTTGCTTCAGCGCATCGCGGTACAGCCGAATCGCACGGTCGACGTCGTCGCCGGCCAATACCGTTTCGGCACGGGTGAGCTTGAGACCCTCGCCCTCAGGCCGTATGGCAAGCAACCGGTCATAGACTGCAATCGCCTCGTCGATCTGGCCAACCTCGCGCAGTAATTGCGCTTCCGTGACACTGATCGCAAAGCCGTCGTCGGGATGGCGGCGGCGATAGTCTGCCAAATGGGCGAGCGCCGCATCCCGATTGCCCTCGCTGAGCAACAGCGCACTGATTCGCTGTTGCGCTATAACCGCATTCGGGCCTTCGCCAATCTGGCTGTAGATACGCCGAGCTTGCTCGCTGCGACCACTGCGCTCGGCGATGTTACCGAGAAAAAACACGGCATCGTGGCGATGCGAGCGACGATTGGCCAGCTGTGAGAACCGTTCCCAAGCGCGCTCAAGCTCGCCCGCACGAAGATCGAGAATTGCTCGTGCGGCAATCGCATCGGCATTATCCGGTGCATCGTCCAACACGGCATCGACGACCTCGATTGCCTCGTCGACCGCTTCGCTCGAGGACAGCAAACGCGCGTAGTTCAGCCGATCCTTAGGGCTGGGGTCCGCGTTCTCGAGAACATACTCGGCAAACTCAAGCCCGGCGCTGCGGTCGCCGCCGAGGACGATGGCCTGCGCTTGCAGCAGACCCGCATCGAACGATTCGGGCGCGAGCTCAAACGCCTGTTCCGCGGCCTCGAGCGCGAGCGTCAATTCGTCGCGCGCCAGCGCCACCTGCGAGAGCATCTTGAACGCGCGCCAATCTGTGGCGAATTGTGCGGTCAGATCCTCGCCAACGCCGATCGCCAGCAAGCGATTCGTCGTGGTAAGCAAAGAATTTCCAAGCCGCTCGTACGCATCGGCGCGTTCTGGGAAGGGCGGAACCGATCGGGTTAAGAACTGGGCAAAGGCCTCGGTCGCGCCACTGCGGTCATTGTCGCGTAAGGCGAGACGGCCTTGGACGAGCCATGGCAGCGGGTTCGCCGGCTCAACGCTTTGCCAACGCGCGATGACGCGCCGCGTCGTCTTGTTATCGCCAAACTCGAAACCGACGTCCACCGCCGCTGCCAGCGTGTCGACATCGCCGGCAGCCAACGCCGCCTTCGCATACTCCGATGCGCCGTAGCGGTACTCGCCCGTCATCAGGGCTCGCTCCGCCGCTACGATTCGGGGGGTGGTGACGGCGGTATCCGTCGGTGTAACCGTGCAAGCGGCTAAAACAGCGGCCAGTACGGCGATCGCAAAACGCGGCAAAATATTCACACTCCTGGAGTTGAGGCAGCAGCCTTTAGCGAGCAAGGCAGCACGCGACTCGAAAGTCGCTTATCATAGAGGGTAAGACCTGCGCGTGGAAAAACGATTCCATTAGATGCCGCTTTTTGTCCTCGGCATTAACCATAACACGGCCCCGGTGGAAATCCGCGAGCGGGTCGTGTTCGACCCTGCCGACATTCCATCGGTTGTCGCCGCCTTGCGTGGCGACGCCGGCGTCGATGAAGCGATGGTGCTCTCGACCTGCAACCGAACCGAGATTATCGGCTACGGGGGCAATGGTGCGGCTGGCTCAACGCGCGACTGGCTCGTCACTAAGCTGGGGCTAGACAGCACGACCAGCGAATCGCTGTTCGAGCTTGACGGTCTCGACGTTACCCGCCATTTGTGCCGGGTGGCCGCCGGTCTCGATTCCGTCGTGCTTGGCGAGCCGCAAATCGCGGGTCAGCTCAAAGACGCCTTCCGCCAAGCGCGTGAATTGGAATCGGCAGGTCCGGTACTCGATCGCGCCTGTCGGTTCGCGTTTACCACCGCTAAGCAGATTCGCACGGAAACGGCGATTGGCGAGAACCCGGTCTCGGTCGCGTACGCGGCCGTTAGCCTTGCCACCAACCTGCTTGATCGTTTCCAAAAACTCACGGCCCTGCTAATTGGTGCCGGCGAAACGATCGACCTGGTCGCGCGGCACTTGCACCGACAAAACATCGGGCGACTGTTCATCGCCAACCGAACAGCCGCGAACGCTGAAGCGCTCGCCAGCGAGTTCGGGGGCGTCGGGCTCGGCTTGTCAGCCATCGATACCGTGCTCGCCGACGCCGATATTATTGTTGCGTCGACCCGCAGCCCGGAGCCCATTATTACGACGGCTGCAATGGCAGCCGCGCTGAAAAAACGGCGCAGGCGTCAACCGGTGTTTGTGGCCGACATCGCGGTACCGAGAGACATCGAGCCGGGCGTTGCGAGT
Organism: Pseudomonadota bacterium; assembly: GCA_039183535.1. Taxonomy (GTDB): domain Bacteria; phylum Pseudomonadota; class Gammaproteobacteria; order Steroidobacterales; family Woeseiaceae; genus JBCAXA01. The sequence goes on from JBCDBO010000106.1 coordinate 6,609, forward strand.
CTCACCGATATTTATTTGTACACCGTCGACGATTTACAAGGCGTCATCACCGAAAGCCTGGCTGCGCGGAAAAAAGCGGCGGTCGATGCCGAAAAGCTAATCGACGGTGCCTTATCGAAATACGAGGCCGATAACCGCACCATCGAAGTCGCACCGATCATCCGCGAGGTCCGTGCCCGCGCCGAGCATTTACGCGACGACGTTTTGACTGCCGCTCGGCGGCGCGCAGAAACCAAAGGCGCGGAGGAAGCCCTTGAGTTCTTGGCCAATACATTGACGAATAAATTGTTGCACGCGCCGACCGACGCTATCCGTCGCGCCGCCGAAGCCGATGACCAAGAAATGATGAGCGCCGTGATCGATTTGTTCGATATCAAGCGCGACGACCAATGAAAGAGAGCATCCGCGCGTCCCTAGATCGGCTGCAGGAGCGGTTCGAAGAAACGGCGGCCCTGTTGTCGGATCCGGACGTTATCGGCGATCAAAATCGCTTCCGTGATTTGTCGCGTGAGTACGCGCGCATCGAACCGGTCGTTAAATTGTATGAGCGGTTTCGCTCGGTTGGCGATGAGCTTGCCGATGCGAAAGAACTCGCCACGGACAGCGATGCCGATATGCGGCGCATGGGCGAGGAAGAGCTCGCGCGGCTCGAGACCGAACAAGAGAAACTCGAACAAGCGCTAAAAGTTGCGATGTTGCCACGCGATCCGAACGACGAGGCCAACATTTATCTCGAAATTCGCGCTGGAACCGGCGGCGATGAGGCGGCGATTTTTGCCGGCGATCTGTTTCGGATGTATTCGCGCTATGTCGAGCAGCGCGGCTGGCGGCTCGAAGTGTTATCGGCGAACGAGGGCGAACATGGCGGATTCAAAGAAATTATCAGCCGTATCGAAGGCGAAGCGGCCTACTCCGCCCTAAAGTTCGAATCGGGCGCACATCGTGTGCAGCGGGTCCCGGAAACCGAATCGCAAGGGCGTGTGCATACCTCCGCCTGCACCGTTGCCATACTCGCCGAACCGGCCGAGGTCGACGCGGTCGAGGTCAATACGGCGGACTTACGTATCGACACCTACCGAGCCTCCGGCGCGGGCGGTCAGCACGTCAATAAGACCGATTCGGCGGTGCGCATTACGCATTTACCGTCCGGTATTGTTGTGGAATGCCAAGACGAGCGTTCCCAGCACAAGAACAAAGCGCGCGCGTTGTCGTTGCTGTCGGCCCGCCTTCTCGACGTGCAAGTGTCAGCGCAACAAACGGAACAGGCCGAACAACGGCGCAGCTTGGTGGGTAGCGGTGACCGGTCGGAGCGCATTCGAACCTACAACTACCCGCAGGGGCGAATTACTGACCACCGCATCAATCTAACGCTCTATAAGCTGGCCGAAGTGATGGCTGGCGATCTCGATCCCGTTCTCGGTCCGTTGTTACAAGAGCATCAGGCGAATCTGCTCGCCCAACTCGAAGAATCGCAGTGACACCTGCCGCCAGCGTTCTCGACTGCATCGGCAACACACCGCTTATTCGCTTGCGGCGTGTTTCTGAGCAAACCGGCTGTGACATCTTCGGCAAAGCAGAGTTTCTAAATCCCGGCGGATCGGTCAAAGATCGTGCGGCTCTCGGAATGTTGCTCGCAGCCAATAACGACAAACCGCTCAGGCCTGGCACGACGATCGTTGAGGGAACAGCCGGTAATACCGGTATCGGTCTAGCGCTCGTCGGCCGTGCGATGGGTCTTAAGACACTGATCGTCATGCCCGATACGCAGAGCCCAGAAAAGGTGGCCACGCTTGCAAGTTATGGAGCGAGCGTTAAACAAATCCCCGCGGTGCCGTTTCGAAACCCCGCACACTTCGTCCATGAGTCGCGTCGTATCGCCGAAGCAATGAACGACGCGAACCCTGGTTCGGCGTTTTGGCCGAATCAATTCGATAACACGGCGAATCGCAGCTACCACGCGACAACCACCGGCGCTGAAATCATCGCCGACACCGGTGGCGACGTTGACGCGTTTATTTGTGCCGCCGGCACCGGCGGTACGCTTGGCGGAGTCGCCCAGGCCTTGCGGCGACACAAGGCCGACGTGACGATTGGACTCGCTGATCCAGGTGGTTCCGGACTGCACGCGTATTTCAAAACAGGCACCGTTGAGGTTTGCGGCAACTCGATTACCGAAGGCATCGGTAACTCGCGCATTACCGCCAATCTTGCAGAGACGTCGATCGATGTTAGCTACCGCATCGACGATCAAGCGGCCATCGACATGACGTACGCGCTGATTCGCGACGAAGGACTGGTGCTAGGTGGATCTAGCGGGCTCAATGTCGCCGCCGCCGTACGACTAGCGACGGAACTCGGCCCGGGCCATACGATCGTTACGATCCTATGCGACTCTGGGCAACGCTACGCGGAACGACTGTTTAATCCGGCGTTCTTGCGCAGTAAGGGCATCGAACCACCGCTGCTCAACTAAGTGCTGCGCCTTGAGCTCGTGCCACGTGCACTTCACACTCAGTGACTGACCACTCGATCACGAATCCACGGATGCCTACCATCACTCGTCACATATCACTCGGCTTGGCCACGGTTGCGATTAGCTGTCTAGCTAGCCAATTCGCCGCTGCCGATTCGGTCAGTCTTGACACGTTACTGACCGACTATTGGGACTACCGTGTCCGTGAGAATCCGATACTCGCCACGAGCGTTGGCGTGACAACGAGTAACGATCGACTGCCCAGTGTGACGTCTGCGGACAAAGCGCGGCGCCTCGATGCAGAGCGCGACTTCCTCGCACGCGCCTTAGATCTTGATGCGACAAACTTCAGCAGCGATGCAGCGATTAACCGCGACTTGCTCGTCTGGGTCTTGCAAAACAGCATACGGGCCCACGAGCTTGGCCTCGAACGCATTCCGTTTAACAGCTTCTCCGGCTTTTTCACCGGCGCACTCGGCGCCAGCCGCGGAATCCGCCTTGAGAGCGTTGCAGACTACGAGGCCTACATCGCTCGTCTGTACGATTTTCCGCGCTACTTTAATGAGAACATCGCCAACATGCGCCGCGGTATCGACGACGGCTTCGTATTGCCGCGCATCGTTATCGAAGGTATCGCCCCAACCGTTCGCGCACAAATCACGCAAACACCGGAAGCGCATGCGCTCTACCAGCCGTTCGTAAACCTGCCGGAGTCCATTGAGGCGGCCGAGCAAGCACGTCTTCGCCAGGCGGCGGCGACGGCCATTCGTGAGGGTGCGTTTGCCGCGTTGACGACACTGGCCGAGTTTCTCGACGGTGACTACATCGATGCGGCAACGGCGACGCTCGGTGCCACCGATCTACCGGGGGGCGATGACTATTACGCGTTCCAAATTCGCCGTTACGCGACACGGTCCGATCTGTCACCGGCCGACATTCATGCAATCGGGCTCGACGAAGTCGCGCGGATCCGCGCTGAGATGGATATTGTGATCGACGAATCCGGCTTCGACGGCAGCTTTGACGAGTTCACTGAGTTTTTGCGCACCGATGCGCAGTTTTACGCGAGTACGCCCCGAGCCCTACTCAAAGAAGCCGCGTACATCGCAAAGCGAATCGACTACGTACTGCCTGGCTTTTTCAACACACTGCCACGCTTGCCGTACGGCGTCGTACCGGTGCCGGAGGCGATCGCGCCGAATTACACAACGGCGTCGTACAACTCAGCGAAAGCGGGTGGCACAACCGGTGGTGCGTATTGGGTCAATACGTTTGCGTTAGACCAACGCCCGCTCTATGAGTTAACGGCGCTAACGCTCCACGAAGCGGTTCCTGGCCACCATTTTCAGATTGCACTGGCACAAGAACTGCGCGACGTACCAGATTTTCGCCAGCGGCTTTACTTCAGCGCGTTCGGTGAGGGCTGGGCCTTGTACACGGAGAAACTCGGCGTTGAGATGGGCTTGTACGACGACGCTTACGCCCATTTCGGACGGCTTAG
>JBCDBO010000107.1:0-10575 GCA_039183535.1 Pseudomonadota bacterium
ATCCGCCTCTCGCGTACCGCCTAGCCACCGTCATCGACGACGCGTTTGCGCAGCGCCCGCTGCAACGTATTGAACGCAGTCGCTGACCCGCTCCAATGACTGTGTAGGTATTGTTTAACTGATGGTCGTGCCGTTCCCGGCGCTTGGACGGGTACGCGTCATTGAAAACGGCCTTTGATACCCTCATTTCACTCATAATAAGGACCGGGTTGGAAAGGTGGCACCGCGTTCCCAGGGAACAGTTACACCGATCGTAACTCGCTTAAATAAGTGACCCGCCGACACCTGAACGCTCTGGTCGGCTACATGTGATCCACCGGTATATTTTGCTTGCGTAAGCCGCCCGTGACGGGGACCGGCTGTCGGGGACGCGACGCACCGCCGGTGACCAACCAAAGGAATCGCTATGACGAATCGCACGGCAGCGTTAACCGCAATGCCCGACATTGCAGCCCGCGAACACCTGCACCCACAAGGCACACTCGATTGGGTGGGCATGAGCAATGTTCATGTTCCGTTGCAGGTATCGGACGGTGGTAAGACTCGCACGGTGGCGGCAAAGGCGCAGATATACGTCGATCTGGCCGACCCGCAAGCCAAAGGCATTCATATGTCGCGGCTCTATCTGATGCTCGATGCCAGTGCTGGTGCCAACGCACTGACGCCAGCAGAAATGACCAAGCTGCTGAGCGACGTGCTGACATCGCATGAGGGGCTGAGCTCAAAGGCCTTTTTGCAGTTCGACTTTGAATATCTACTGCGGCGCCCGGCGCTGTTATCCGACAACTCCGGTTGGAACAGCTACCCTGTGCAACTGAAAGGTACATTCTTGAATGGCGAGCTTCATCTTGAGCTCGGTGTCACCGTGCAATACTCATCGACATGCCCATGCTCGGCCGCGTTGTCACGGCAAATAATCCAGACGCAGTTCGAGAACGATTTCGCTGGAAAAGCGCTCGTCTCAGCCAGTGACGTGAAAACGTGGCTCGGCACCGAAGAAGCGATTGCTGCGACGCCGCACTCACAACGCAGCGACGTGCACATTCTGACCCGTTTGGAACACGGCATTACCGAGTTTCCGATTTCCGAACTGATCGACCGGATCGAAGACACGCTGCAAACAGCCGTACAAACAGCAGTAAAACGTGAAGATGAGCAGGAGTTTGCCCGGCGTAACGCGGCCAACCTGATGTTCTGCGAAGATGCCGGTAGGCGCGTGCAAAAAGCGTTGAATGACGATGCGCGCTTCGCTGACTTCTGGGTGCGCGTTGAGCACATGGAAAGCCTGCACCCGCACGACGCTGTCAGCATCGTGACAAAAGGTGTCCCGGACGGTTATCTGCCGATTCCGTAAACGCTCACTCTAATTGCATCGCTAAAAGCCGGATCGGGGCGCATCGCGCTTCGGTCCGGTGCGCGTTAGGATAGCCGCCTCGTTCATTACGGAGGGCGAACATGCCTGTCCTGCGCACCGTCGTAACCACGCTACTACTAATCGCGGCAGCGGCCGCGAATGCCGATGACACGCGGCTGCTCCGATTCCCCGATATCCACAACGATCAGGTCGTGTTCGTTTACGCTGGCGACCTTTATGTAGCGTCGACCAACGGCGGTGCAGCCACCCGCCTCACATCACATGACGGCCTCGAGCTGTATCCTAAATTCTCGCCAGATGGTTCGACCATCGCTTACTCAGCGGAATACAACGGCACGCGCCAGGTCTACGTCATTCCAACCGCCGGCGGCTCACCGCGCCAGCTCACCTGGTACAACGATGTCGGCGCAATGCCACCACGCGGCGGTACCGACTACCGCGTGCTCGACTGGACGCGCGACGGTAATAACGTGCTGGTGCGTGCTAACCGCCTGCCGTGGGGCCCGCGCATGGGGCGCTACCACCTAGTACCGGTGACGGGCGGCGATGAAACGCCGCTGGAGATACCGGAAGGCGGCGGTGGCATGTTCTCGCCAGACGGAACAAAGGTGGTTTACACACCGATCGATCGTGAGTTCCGTACCTGGAAGCGCTACCGCGGCGGGCGAGCTCAAGATGTCTGGATTTACGATCTTGAGAACAGCACCTCGACCCAGCTGACCACGGACCCGGGCACCGACCAGCAACCGGTCTGGGTCGGTGACGAGATCTTTTTCACGTCCGATCGTGACTACACGTTGAATCTTTACCGGTACACACCGACCGGACCGGAAGCAGTAACGACGCACGAGGACTTCGATGTGCTGTGGGCGAGCGCCGGGCCTAATGCCGTCGTTTACGAGAACGGCGGTTGGATTTATCGGTTTGACCCGGCGACCGGGGAGTCGCGCAAGCTTTCCATCAGCGTCGGCGGTGATCGGCCAGCTACGATGCCACGTGTCGTAGAAGCCGCCAAGTTCATCGAGTACGCGGACTTATCGCCGGCGGGCAAACGCGTGCTGGTTACCGCCCGCGGCGAACTTTTTAGTGCACCGGCAAGCGATGGACCGATCCGCAATCTCAGCCGAACACCGAGTGCCCGCGAGGTCGGCGCAAGCTGGTCGCCAGATGGGAAACAATTAGCGTACCTCTCGGATGCGTCAGGCGAATACGAACTCTGGGTTCGGCCGGTAGGCGGCGGTGACGCACGGCAAGTGACCGACGACGGTGCAATCTGGCGTTTCACGCCGGTGTGGTCGCCTGACTCGACGATGCTGATGTTCGGCGATAAAACACAGCGCTTGAATATTGTTAACGTCGCCAACGGGCGCGTACGTGTTGTCGATACATCGGCACGTAACGACATCACCGACTACAGCTGGTCGCCTGATAGCCGGTTTGTCACCTACATAAAAAACAACGATCTCGGCATCGGCAACGTTTGGATCTATGCGCTTGGCAATAGCCAGGCCGTCCAAGTGACGAGTGCGATGACGAACGAGCGTGAACCGGTTTTCGATCCGGCCGGCCGTTACCTGTACTTCCTGTCATCGCGTGACCAGGACCTGCAGTTCAGCTCGATCGAGTTCAATTACATGGTCACGAACTCAACCCGCGTCTATGCCGCACAACTGAACGCTGAGCAACCGGCATTATTCCTGCCGAAAAGCGACGAAGTGTCAGGTGGTGGCGACGCCAATGAAGACGGCGCGGATACCGACTCGAACGACACGGTGAGTATCGACTTTACTGGTATCGAAGATCGCGTTGTCGCGCTGCAAAAAAGTGGCGGTAACTACAGCAACCTCGCTGCGACAACGAAAGGACCTGTCTATGTCGCAGCGCAGAACGGTAGCAGCAAAGTCGTCATGTTCGACCTGAGCGACGAGAAAGAAAGCACTGTTCTTAACGGCGTTGGCAATTTCTCGTTATCGGGGAACGGACAGAAAGTACTGTTCTCGGCGAACGGTAAACTCGGTATTGCTGACCTAGCACCGAAACAAGACGCCTCAAAAGGCCATCTCGATCTCGACAATATGGAAGTGCGGATCGACCCTCAGGTCGAGTGGCAACAGATGTACGTCGATGGCTGGCGTATTTTGCGGGATTGGTTTTACGACCCGAACATGCACGGCCAGGATTGGGACGCGATTCGGGCGAAGTACGCACCGCTCGTTGAGCACGTCGCGCACCGCGTCGATCTCGACTACATCTTCGGCGAAATCGCTGGCGAAATGAATGCCGGTCATATCTACGTGCAATCCGGAGACCAACCGTCGGTTGAGCGTCGCGACGGCGGCCTGCTCGGCGGTGAATTTAAACGTGACGGCGATGCGTATCGGATTACGAAAATATTTCCCGGCGAGGCTTGGCAAACAGCCTTCTACTCGCCACTAGACGCGCCCGGCGTCAATGTCTCAGTTGGCGATTACGTATTGGCTGTAAACGGTGTGTCCGCAGCCAACGTGCAGAATTTCTACCAATTGCTTGAGAACACCGGCGGCGATGTCGTAACGCTGACAGTTAATGACCGACCGAGCGCGCGTGGCAGTCGCGATGTCATGGTTAAAACGGTGACATCTGAACGCCAACTTCGTTACCTCGATTGGGTACTCGACCGGGCGCGGCGCGTCGACGAACTCTCCAACGGGCGAATTGGGTACGTCCATCTGCCAAACACCGCAAACGACGGTAATCGCGAGCTCTTTAAACGCTTCCTGCCGCAGATGAACAAAGACGCGTTGATCATCGACGATCGCTACAACGGCGGTGGTTTTATCCCCGACCGCATGATCGAAATCGTCTCACGGCGACCGCTCAACTATTGGAAACAACGTGGCATTGATCCGCTCGCGACGCCAACTTTTTCGCACACCGGTCCGAAAGTAACGCTGATCAACGGCTACTCGGCGTCGGGGGGCGATGCGTTCCCGTATTACTTCAAGCAACTCGGTCTTGGTCCGCTGATCGGTACGCGAACTTGGGGTGGCTTAATTGGGATTTCTGGCAACCCGTCACTTGCCGACGGCGGTAGCATTCTTGCATCGACGTTCCGTTTTATGGATACCGACAACCAGTGGGCTGTTGAGAACGAAGGAGTTGCACCGGATATTGAGATCGTTGACCGGCCTGAGCTCGTGGCGGCAGGCCAAGACCCAACGCTTGAAGAAGCGGTGCGGTATCTTTTGGCGGAACTCGATAAGAACCCGCCGCAAGAGGTGAAAGCACCGCCCGCGCCGACCGAGTTTTGAATGGGATGGGTTGGCGGCGTTGTTACGATTTGTCGAGGCTGACTCGAGTTACGCGCGAGGCAAGGTAAGCCATGCTGCTACGACGAGTCATCAAACACGTCAAGGAGCAGAACTGGACCGCCGTCGGTCTTGATTTTCTGATCGTCGTCGTTGGCGTTTTCATTGGCATTCAAGTTGCGAACTGGAACGAATCTCGCCAGGAATCGGCGACTCGGCAGCTGATGCATGAACGCTTGGTCAAAGACTTTGAGCGAATCAAGCAGCAAAGCGACGATGCGGTTAAGAGGATCGAAAAAATCCTAGCGTCGCTTATCACGCTACAACGCACTGTTAGGCGCGGTCGTGTAAGCGCTGATGAAAAAGCACAGGTCGTGTATGCACTTGAGTTCGGCTTTAGCTACCCGGCGATAAATCAGCGTTCCGACACGTATGTGGAGTTGCTATCGAGCGGTCGCCTTGACCTAATTGATAACGAACATCTCCGAGTAGCGTTGTTAGCCTATGACCAGCGTGTTCAGCAGTCGCGATTCAATGAAACCCAAATTAACGAATACTTATCCGACAATGTGTCGTTAGTCGCTTTTGGTCGTTATCGGGAGTTCGCGCCGCCCGTCAGAAACGAAAACGGGGAATACGAACGAGGTCCGATTCGCAGTTTCGATATTGCCGGAATGACAAAAGACGCAGAGTTTCGCGAGCAGCTTGATCGAATGATCGAGAATCGGACCTGGCTTGTCTCCAATGTCTATCACCATCGGCGCGCAGTCGACAAAGTCCTAACTGTGCTGTCGGGCCGGCCAATAGATGATGAGGCATTATGAGCGGTAAGGATATTGTCGACGTTTAACAGTCCTCATGATGCCGTTGAACCAACAGCTACAAGGTCCCAACTGCCGATTCGTGCAAGCAGTCTTGTGAGCAACTTTTTAGTGTTGTGGTCGATTTAGTCGGGGAGCGTTTCTGGCGTTTTTTGTATTTTGCGTGCGACTGCAGAGGCAATCCTAGGCCGACTGAACGAAGTGACTCAGTAAGTCCACACGACGGCGCTGTTACGCACCGAATCGCGTCCACAGCTTGATCGATTTGCAGTAATCTCAACCGCGTGACCTGCATCCTGTTGAAAAGGAATAACCCAATGCGCAACAAATTGGTGATGTTGAGCTCGCTAGTCGTGCTCGCCATGGGGGTGACGGGTTGCTCCTCTGGTGATGAACCCGAGGTAACGGCGTCTTCTGCAAGTACAGATACAGGTACGCGCGGGGAAAGCGATTTGGCCGCGCAGGTCGCCCGGATGGGCGCCATTGGATTTTCCTACGGTGGCGAGTACTCGCCCGATGGCGAACGGATCGCGTTTATTAGTAACGCATCAGGCGTACCGAACATCTGGATGACCGATGCGGACGGCAGTAACACTAGGCAACTGACCCGCTCCGACGACCCAATCAATGCGATGGTTTGGTCTCCCTCCGACGATACACTTGCGCTGACGGTCGCTCCTGGCGGTGGACTCAATACGCAGATTTTTTTGATGCCGGCCAACGGTGGCGAAAAGCGGCAGATTACGGCTGGCGGTCAGGTGAATAACTGGCTCGGCGATTGGAGCGATGACGGGCGTTATCTTAGTTTTTCAAGCAGCGCCGAGAGCGACAACGGCATGGACTGCTGGCTGCATGACACGGAAACCGGCGAAAATCGGTTAATCGTCAAGAACGACGGAATCGGCACCTGTGGTTTATCGCCCGATAACCGATACTCGGTTGCGTGGCGCATGGTCAGCCGCGGTAACACCGACCTTTACTTGGTTGATGTCAAAACCGGCGACGAACAACTGCTCACACCACATGACGGTGTCGCAATTTCCGAAGGCGGTCTGTTTCTAGATAATGACACACTGCTGTTTGCGACCAATGTTGACCGCGAAATGATGGGGCTTGCCAAGGTCGACATTATTGACGGCAAGGCGACACCAATAGATATTTTGGTGGGCCGCGACGATGCCAACATCGCCGGCATGGAGAATTTAGGCGACGGGCGGGTGTTGCTTAACTGGAATGCGGCCGGTCGCAGCGAACTCGCGTATCTCGATATCGATACGGGCACAATGACGACTGGCCCCGTGTTACCGGCCGAGATCGCAAGCCCACCGACGGTATCGCCGGATGGGACCGAAGTCTTATTCACCGTATCGGGTTCCGCGACACCGAACGATGTCTGGCAAATGGACCTTACCGATCAATCGTTCACTCAGGTCTCGAAGACACCGCATGAAGGCGTCGACCTTAGCGCACTGATCCGGCCAGAGCTCAAGACCTACACCGCACATGACGGCTTGGAGTTAAGCGGCTGGCTGTACCGTCCGGAGGGGCAGGATGTGCCCGGTCCAATGGTGTTGAGTTTTCATGGTGGGCCGGAGGGACAGGAACGGCCAGTCTTTCGAACGACGTATCAAGCGCTGTTGAGCCGCGGTATCGCGGTGTTCGCACCCAACGTCAGGGGCTCGTCCGGGTTTGGGAAGACGTTCGTCAACCTCGATAACGGCGCTTTGCGCGTTAACAGCGTTAAGGACATCGAGGCAACCGTGAAATTCGTTAGCGAGGCCGGCCTCGCTGATCCGAGACGTATCGGCATCATGGGCGGCAGCTACGGCGGCTATATGGTCATGGCCGGCATTACCGAATTCCCCGACTTATTTGCGGCCGGTGCGAATCTGTTCGGCATCGTGAACTTCGAAACGTTTTTCGCCCAAACCGAACCGTGGATGGCGGCGATATCGACGATCGAATATGGCGACCCGGTCAGTGAGGCGGATATGCTCAGAGACTTATCGCCGATTCACCGCATTGATCAGATAAAGGCACCGACCATTGTTTTGCACGGTGCTAATGACACGAACGTCCCCGTCGTTGAAGCCGAGCAAGTGGCCGAGAGCCTCAAGGCGCGCGGCGTACCGGTCAAATACGTCCTTTTCCCCGACGAGGGTCACGGCTGGCGTAAAGTCGAAAACCGAATAACGTCGGATGTTGAAATCGTGACGTGGTTTGAAACGCATTTGTAACGGCCGGCGACTCCGGTAGTCGAGATGCGCTTTCCGACTTAGAACAACACCACAAACAGGTACGCTGGAGGTCGAGCACACGATGAGACGAGGCTACGCCGACGGCCCTTTCGGCCAAGTTCACTACGTTGACACCGGGGGTGATGGCCCGCCGTTAGTATTGTCGCACCAGGCACCGATGACCCTGCGCCAGTTCGATACGGTATATCCGTTACTCGCCGAACAAGGCATCCGTGCCGTCGGAATCGATACGCCCGGTTTTGGTATGTCAGACGTTACCGATTTCGTACCGACTATCGAAGACTACGCCAAAGCCGTACCACCAGTTATGGACCAACTTGGTATCGCCGATGCGGCCCTATTGGGCCACCATACCGGCGCATTGATTGTGACCGAGGTGGCGCTGCAATGCCCAGAGCGAGTCCAACGATTGATCCTCAACGGGCCGGTGCCGCTCACCGACGACGAACGCCGCACGTTCGTGCAGACGGTTGAAGACAAAGAGAAGGGCTTCGCGCACCTCGCCGATGGCTCGCACCTGTCTACGCTGTATGCCGAACGATATCAGTGGGCCGGGGAAGGGACCGACACGGCGCTCGTCACCCGCTACGTGATCGAACAGTTACAGGGGTTTGGCCCGTTTTGGTATGGACACCATGCCGCGTTTGCGTATGACCATGAGGCAAGCATCAAGAAAATCGAACATCCGACGCTCATTTTGACCAATACCGGCGACATCATTTACGAACACGCAAAATGGACGCATCAAATCCGGCCCGATTTCGATTTTGTTGAGATCGACGGTGGTTGGGTCGACGTCGTCGACCAACGCCCCACCGAATGGGTCAAGGCAGTGTCTGATTACGTGCATCAGGTTGTGTCGTAGCCGATGATCGATCGAGGCTAATCCCCGAACGCAGATGTAGGAGGGCCGTCTCGGCCCGATGATGGCGGCGTCGTTGCAGGCCGCGGCGTATCGCGGCGGGACGCCGCTCCTACATCGGTTGTGACCTTCCCGAGCGGTGAACGCAGATGTAGGAGGGCCGTCTCGGCCCGATGGTGACGGCGTCGATGCGGGCCGCGGCGTATCGCGGCGGGACGCCGCTCCTACATCGGTAGTGACCTTCCCGAGCGCTGAACGCAGATGTAGGAGGGCCGTCTCGGCCCGATGATGGCGGCGTCGTTGCAGGCCGCGGCGTATCGCGGCGGGACGCCGCTCCTACAACGGGGTTACCGGCGCGATTTTTTTATGCTCGCTCATTCATTACGTGGCAGTGAAGCGATAATTGCCGACAATGCGCCTTCAGGGGCCCGCAGCTGATAGCGGTCGAGAAACTCCGCCCAACGCGCATCGCTATGGAGCGTGCGAAACTCGGGACACTGAAGCCAACCTCCGAGGAAAACGTTGTTCCAACGGACGACCTCACCATCGCTCACACTCCGTAAGTCTGTGGCAAGCAACTCGAGCGTCTCGAAGGCTTTGTCGATCTCACCAATGTACGCGTAGAGTCGCGACCATAGATAATAATCGTGTGGTACGACAGCAAGAAACTCATCCAGTAAGACGTCGTATTCATCGGTTCGACCGAGTGCGTGCAAAATCATCAACTGTGTCGATAGTCGACCGGGGACCCAAATTTCGTTTTCGATAACACCGAGCGCCGTCGTCGGATCACCGCTCAACAAATGAATGCGGGCCTTTGTCGTTTGCCCGCCGGGGAACAAAGCCGAAAAATCAAGATAGGCCAATAAAGCTTCTTCGTAGTTACCCTGGGCTATTAGCGCCTGCATGTTGTGGTAGAGGCAGGCCTTACACAGCGGATTAAAGCGAAGCGCATGCTGTGCAATTACAACAGCCGATTCGCTATCACCACTCGCATAAGCGGTGTGCATCGCGACACGTAGCACGTCTTCGTCGTATGGATTAAGTTGAATCGCTTCGGCAAGGCGCTCAAAACCGTCCGCAAATGAGCCGCGGAAGTCGATTTCATGCCACGCCAGGTACGCTTTAGTTGCCGCATCGGTATTCAAGCGGTCGGCGCGCTGCAACAGCGAGTACAACAAACGCACGTCTGCGGCTGTCACGTCAGCGCTATGCTTGTCGATGAGTCGATGCTGAACACGTGCCATTTCCCGCCAACCGGGTGCGAATCCAGGTGCTAGCTGTGTAACCTGCTTCAAGTGGTAGTGCGCCGCTTCTTCGTCATCTGGAGACATACCATCGAGGAGTATTTTGCCACGCAAATAATGATCATATGCTTGGCTCGACGGGTTACCGAGGACTGTTCCGTCAGCGGCATTTGAGCCAAGCAACGGCTCTCCCAAATAGGCAATCAGCTCCTGGCGAACCGCCAAGGCGTCCAGACTCGCTTGAAAGATATCCCGTTGCCACACCGGTGCTTTCGTTCGAGCATCGAACAGCACAAAGCTAAATCGTATGACGTTATCCTGTGCAGTAACCTTGCCTATCAATACGAAATCTCCACCCGTGCGATCGGCGATTGCGGCAACCGTCGGTTCACCATTCCAACCATTGATCGTCTCCGGTTCTACGGCGATGGCAACGACTGAGAGCTTCAGCACTTCAACAACGTCACGCCACAGTCCGCTCGCAACCTGCGCGAGCTGATCGTCGCCAGTGTCATCACTAAAAAGCGGTACAACGACGACAGGACGTGCGACGTCAGTCGACTCCGGCTGCGCTGGCACGCTGTCTTTCATGCGATTCCAACTGAGCGGCAACATCAACAACGACACGAACACGAGCGCTGCAAAGATGCCCGTTCGTAACCATGACCGGCGCGGCCCGGTAACGCGGTTGGCGTCCATAGCAGGCGCTGTCAACGCACTGGCGG
>JBCDBO010000108.1:0-10321 GCA_039183535.1 Pseudomonadota bacterium
AGCGAGCCGAGAACACGGCGCGTATCGTGCAACAGTACTCGCAACAGTTACTCGACATGCCCGAAGAGGCCGGCCTCGCCTGGGACGAGCTCATTCGTATCGTCGGAGCGTCAGGTGAATTTGCGAGCCGTGACGATGCCGCCAGTGAGCAGGGTGTCCTAAATTATTTGCTGGCCGAGCCGACCAGTTCTGTATCGGTCGCTTGGTCGCTCCGTTGCGCGCGCGACAACTTGCGAAACACACGCGACTTACTGCCGATGGAAGCTTGGGAAAGTGCCAATGAACTGCACCTTTTCGCCGTACAGGCGCTGGCCCGCGCCGTTGGTAGCGATAGTCGCTTCGAGGTTCTTGACGAGGTGATTCGTCGTTGTCAGCAACTAGACGGTGTTTTCGATGGCACGATGAGCCACGACACACCGTTTCGGTTTCTAAGGCTCGGCCAGCATCTTGAGCGTGCCGATATGACGAGCCGCATGGTTGACGTCGCCGCTGCCTATATTCGTAATAACGAAAACAGTGTTCGGCGTCACGGCTCCAGTCTATGGAGCAACGTTCTTAAGTCCGTCAGTGGACTGCAAATGTACCGCCAATACCGGCAAGCACAGGTAAACGGGCGCGACGTTGTCGACTTTCTGGTTCTCGATACCAGCTTTCCACGTGCCATTGCCCGCTGTCTCGCGAGAGCGCGTTACAACACGGCGTTGTTGCCCCGGCCTGCAGAGACCTTAACCGCGATTGACCGAGCAGGCGATGCGTTGCCGGCCATCCCGGCGGGTTACGCCGATGCTGCGTTTGTCACGCGCGAGTTGGATACGCTGCAGAAGCACTTTACGCAGGTACACCGGGCAATTGCCGATACGTGGTTTTTGCCCAGCGTAGCGTCATGAGGCAGTTTAAATGTCGGTGTGGACGCCCCGTCTATTTCGATAATCACCGTTGCGGCGGTTGCGGGCGCTTGTTGGCCTTCGACGCTGAACGATTGGATATGTGTGCCGAAGTAGAGCCGGGTGCCGGCTTAGCGTTTTGTGATTACCGAGAGACCGATAGCCTGTGCAACTGGCTGGCGCCGGCCGGTGAATCCGTCTGTTTGTCGTGCCGCACGAGCCGCGTCATTCCTGCGCTGTCGAAATCGGTTAATCGTGACCGCTGGCGAACCTTGGAGCGCGCCAAGCGGCGACTGATCTATGACTTGCTGCGCTGCGGATTGCCCGTCGATCCAGAGCGTATGCAGTTCGCCTTCAAAGAGGATCGTCGCACCAACCCATACGTCGACGACGATCACGTGCTAACGGGCCACAACAATGGCTTGATTACGATTAACGCGGCCGAAGCGGATGATGTTTACCGCGAAGCGATGCGTGCGCAGATGCACGAGCCATACAGAACGGTGCTCGGCCATTTCCGTCACGAATCCGGTCATCACTATTTTCGCGTTGTGGTACCCGATACCCGCGTCGCCGAAGCGCGTGCCTTATTCGGCGACGAGCGTGAAGACTACGACAGGGCATTACGTCGGTATTACGAAAACGGCCCGCCGGCCAACTGGAGCGATACTTATATATCTGCATACGCTACGGCACACCCAGCCGAGGATTGGGCCGAGACGTGGGCCCATTACTTGCACATGCAAGCGGCGCTCGAGGCGGCTGAGTCGAACGGACTCGTCGCCGTTGCGGCAGATGCCACGTCCGACTGGCAAAGTCGCTTCATCGAACTCGCGCTGTGTATAAATTCGGTGCAGCGCAGCCTCGGCTTGAAAGATGCGTACCCGTTCGTGATCACCGAGCGGATCAGCGAGAAACTGGCGTTCGTCGATTCGCTCGTTACGGCGTTTAGCCGTCAACCAACTTCATCGGCGATGACGGCAGGCTAATCGGCGGTAGGGCATCAAAGGCTTGGAGCAGATTTTTGCCCCACGCTTCGCGAAGTTCCAGCAGGTAACCATCGCCCTCGTCAAACACGATATGCGTTGCGATGCCGGGCGTGCCAGCGCGATAAATCATCAGTTCGATCGGTGCGCCGACGCTTGCATTACTGCGCATCGTTGAGTCCATCGACACCATTCCGCAGCGTGCGACGATTTCTAAATCGGTGTTACTGCTAATGATTCGATCGAGAATGGGCTTGCCGTACTTCTGCTCGCCAATTTGTACAAACGGCGATAAGTCGGCCGGTGATACGTAATTGCCTTGTGGGTAAATTTGAAAGACAGCATGCGGCTTGCCGTTGATTTGCCCGCCGAAAATAAAGTTCGCCTCGGGTGAGAATCCACCGGTACGCTGCTCTTCCGGATACTTCTCTTGAATCGATAGCGAGATCGCGCCGATGTAATCGGCGGCTTCGCGCATCCGGGTGACGGTAGCGAGATTCGTTACGGCGTGCTCGCGAAGGTCTCGCTCGATCCTTGCCACAACCGCTTGAGTCGTTGCTAGGTTGCCAGCACTCAGCAACGTAAAGAAGCGGTCGCCTAGCGCATCGAAGGCATGCATTTTGCTAAACGCACTGAGCTGATCGATACCGGCATTGGTCCGCGAGTCGGACACAAACACCAGCCCTGCGTCCACACGTGCCGCCAAGCAGTAAGTCATCGCGCAAGCGTAGCGAACACCTGTCTATTTGCAACCACTTTCGTTCTCTGATCGCGTGCAAAATTCTGTGAGCTATCAGTCGCCTAGTTTACCGTCGGCACAGGACCTGTTGAGTCACGAATCTTTAACGTCGCCGGTATGACGTTAATACCGGGCGGTGGACGCTGTCCGTCACTGTCGGCGAAAAGAGCTGCAACCGCACATTCCGCCATTTGTGCAAGCGGCTGACGCACGGTTGTCAGCGATGGGCTGGAAAAGCGCGCGAGCGTGCTGTCGTCAAATCCAGCAACCGACAGTTGTTTGGGGACCACGATGCCCAAGCGATTCGCCGCTTGAATGACGCCAACTGCCATTTCATCATTTGCAGCAAATATCGCCGTGGGTATTTTTTTCCTAGCCAAGAGCCGTTCGGCGGCCGCAGCGCCGGATCGAATCGTATTGTCGCCGGCGACTACGCGCGTTTCTCGATACGCGATACCGGCGTTGGCCAAACCATCGCGATAACCGCGTAATCGATTGACGACTGCACGATGCTGATCGTGGCCACTAATAAACGCGATTTCTTGGTGACCGAGGTTCGCCAGGTACTGCGTCATTTTCGCCGCGACAGCACGGTCGTCAGTACCCACGGCGTACTCGGAGACGCTTTTCGTTCCCGGCGACAACCGCACGTAGGGAACCTCTGCGTCTGCAAACGGACGGATAACCGTCGCTATGTTTGATAGTGGCGCCGCTATTACGACACCGTCTGGTCGCGTTCGCTCAATTAGTGCTTGCAACGTTGGCCGGGCGCGTTTGTCTCTGACGTCGCACGGGTGTATCAACAGCTCACACCCGGCTTGGTGGCAAGCGCGCAACGCACCTTGCTGTAGACGAACGATAGTCCCGCCGTCTGGCGTTTCGCCGGTGCCAGGGTCGTCATAGATCAAGACAACTAAGTGCGAGCGATGGCTGGCAAGATTACGTGCCGAGATGTTCGGACGATAGTTCAGCTGCACAATCGCTGACTCGACGCGACGACGTGTTACGTCGCGAACGTTTGGTTCGCGGTTAACAACCCGAGAAACGGTTTTGATCGAGACGCCCGCCAGGTAAGCAACGTCGTCGATCGTCGGTTTTGTCATCCGGTGTACTACCTTCGCTCTAAAGCGAGATTAGCGTCAGGCTGACAACGCTGTCAATCTAGTTCGTAATGCTTGGTAATGCAGCGACTTAGTCAACCCTGAGATAGCGTCGCCAGCAGGACGATACTCTTCGTCAGCACTTAAAAATCCGGCCAATCGTTCGCCCACGCTGTAGCGCGCCCGGCATTGAGCGCTATACTAATCAGACAACACCAATTAACTAATGAGGGGGGTCTCATGAGCAATATCCGCTGGCTGTCGGTGGCGTTGTTGTTGGCGTTTACCGCCGACACCGCCATGGCCGACTGGCGCTGGTTTTCACCTGGACTTGATCGGCAAGCGCGTCGCGAACTTCGCCAGGCAGGCGTCACGCAGTACCTGGGCGCCTTCCGCCCGAGCAGTGAGGAAGAAGTCGGTGCCGGCTGGGTGCGCCATCGCTTTGCGATCGATGCGGACGGTCCGCGCTGCATTACCGGCAGTGAGTATTCCGTGTTTTCGCGTATCCGTGATCCAAACAAGTTATTAATTTTCGCGCAAGGCGGCGGTGCTTGTTGGCAGGGTCAATACTCATGCACCCCGATCGTCGATGTACCGAACAACTCCCCGCCACCGCCGCCGGTTGGCTTGTGGAGCGACGATGGTTTGGATATCGGGTTCGGTGCGATTCCGAATCCGTTCGCGGATTACTCGGTCGTATTCCTGCCGTATTGCGACGGCTCGGTGTTCACCGGCGACAACGATGTCTTAGATCCTGAATACCCGCTCGGCCCGGTACGTTTTCATCGCGGGCTCCGCAATCTCTCGGCTGGGATCGATATCGCCAAGCGGGTCGTGCCACGGCCGCGGCGCATCGTCGTTGCCGGCTCCAGTGCGGGCGGTGTTGGGGCAGCCAGCTTCGCACCGTTCCTGGCGCGATTCCGCTACGGCAACTACCGCGATCTCGCTGTGTTCAACGACGCAGGACCGAATGCGACTAACGTTTTTGACGTTGCTGCTGCGTTAGCGCGAGCCGCCGACTGGCGCTTCGGCCAGTTCTACCCGCGCAGCTGTACCGATTGCGACGAATTGGGCCAAGGTACGGAGATTGTACGGTGGCGTTTGTCGCACGACCGGACGATTCGTGAGGCGTTTTACTCTACCGATGCCGACACCACCAATCGGTTTTTCTTGCAAGTGCCAACCCAAGAGTTGTACCGAGCGCTGATCACCGGCGTACACGGCGCCATTAACGCGGAGTATCCGCTGCGCTATAAAACGTATATCGAAAGCGGTAGCGAAACGCACACCGCGCTGCAAACGCCGCTTCTGTACCTGGCGGTGGTCAACGACATACCGCTAAATCTTTGGGTAACGGATTTCACGCGGCCGCTGTTCGAGCGTTGGCTGCGGGCGCTGCTCGAGGGCCGCTTCCCGGTTTGGATCAATACCGTCGAACCGTTTGAGCCGGTGGTCGCGGCACCCTAGAGAAGTCCGATTTGCTCGGGTACCGGCCATGCAGGGAGCTGGCCGGCGCCTGAGTGCCGGCTCAACAGTCGCTGATGAAAGTCTCGCGCAAAGGCTGGGCAGTGCAGGTTGTTCGGACAGTGGATAAATACCCAAACGGCGTAGTCTTGTTGTAACCACGTCGCGGCCCGGTCCGCCCACTCATCCATGTACGGGTCGTTCGAGTACCCGTCCGGGTGCAAGACGAGTCGGATAAATGCGATCTCGCTGACAGTCTCGGTTAATACCGGTAGGTCTGGCTTTTTGTGCAATGCCGCCAGCACTTCGGGGTGGTCACGATCCCCGAGGTGTAATGCCCGGGCATCGAGCACGACACGGCCAGCCTGGTAATGTTCTAGCGTCGGCGTTAATAGCTCCGGTGCGCTAAAAAACGCCGGGTGACGGACTTCGACGACAACGTTGTGCCGATCATCGATGGCCGCCAGCGTTGCATCGATTCGGGCGATTTCTGCCGGGCCAATCTCGGCGGGGAATTGCACGAGCAAGGGACCGATGTTTGCGCGCAGTGGTTCAATCGTGTTCAGGAATTGGTGCAGCACTGCAAGGTCAGCACGTGCGTCATGGGTGACCTCACGCGGCAGCTTTAGACAGAGTCGAAAGGCCGTGCCGGCAAGCGCATCGCGCCAGCGTGCAACCGATTTCGGGTCGGGTATCCCGTAGAACGTCGTGTTGCCCTCAACGGCATTGAAAACGCTGGCGTAACTGGCCAAGCGACTGGGCGAATCGTAAAAATAGCGGTCGCGCCAGCCCGGAAATCCCCACGCGGGTAAGCCCAATCGATAACCCAGCGTCGTCATCGGGTAACCGCTTCGCTAGCGTCAGGCAAGCGCACCGATGACGTGGGGCGCCAACTCGGGTGCAGCGCCATGCAAGACGCTGCGTTTGATTGTCGGCACTTCAATCAACTCGGCCGCGGCAATGAGACTGGCTGCGCGCCGGCTTGGTTCGAGCAGCGACGAGTCCGTCGCGATGATCGTTGTCGGCGTATCGACACTGGCGCAGGCGTCCTCGACAGCATAGGTGAATGCGGCGAAAAACGTTGCCGGCCACTGGTCGGCGTGACGCAGACTGTCGGCGAACAGTCGTACTGCCGTATCGGTACCATCGGTGTCGGCGCGCTTCGTTACCGCCATGTCCCATAAGCCGTCAATACTGGCTTTATCGGCCGACAACGTCGCTGGGAACGACAGAGAGGCGAGTAAGTCGCGCCGTTTCTCCGGGTCGAATGCCGGTACATCGACCAACACCAATTTCCGCACAGCAATATCGGCTCGCCGAGCAAGTTCGATCGCAACTAAGCAGCCACTATGGAAGCCGAGTACGTCAATAGGACCTGATGACTCGGTACTCGCGATAGCGGCGATCGCCTCGGCGTACCTTCCGATACTGGGCGGTTCCGCCAACGCGTAGGAGCCGCCGCAGCCGGGATAATCCGGGGCGAGTGCAGAGCGCCCGTCAGCGACTAACGGTAACAATCGCTCGTACGCCAGCGACGTAAACGGCGCGGGATGCAACAGATAAAGATCGGGCGCTGTCCCTGCGCCGTCGCAGCGGCGCCAATGCAGTTGTCCTTTTGAAGTCCGCGTGTAGCCGAGTTCGATTATTCGTCCATTATCGGCATTTACCACGACGCCGGTTCTCCTCTGACTGAGCAGCACTGTACACCGACGTTACCGCTGTAATAGAGCTTTGCGAGTGCCTTCGGCATGTTCTGGAAACCGACCTCGATGTCTTGGATTGGTTTGAGTTTACCGGCGCGGATCCACTCGGCTAACGACTCCATACACACTTGCCAACGATCGAGGTGGTTGTAGACGAAAAAGCCGCGCATCGCGGCATCGACGCGACGCAGGCGTGTGTAGTTGGACAGTTTGAACGGCACGTCGCGCGCGTATTCGCTGATCGATCCGCACAATACGACACGCGCATTTAGCCGTAAGCGCTCTAAGCAACTCTCCAAGATCTCACCGCCAACGTTGTCAAAGTAAAGGTCCATGCCTTCGGGGACGTATCGATCGAGCTGTTCGGCAACGTTGTCGTATCGATAATCGATGCTGCGCTGACACCCCAGTTGTTCAACAAACGCGCATTTTTCGGCGCCACCGGCAATGCCGGTTACATCGGTATCGAAGACGTTAGCGGCCATTTGCGCGACCATCGACCCGACGCCACCGGCGGCACCGGATAAGACCATCGTCTCGCCGCGTTGCGGGGCACCGCAAACTACGTAACCGGCATAGGCTGAGAGCCCAGTCATACCGAGTACACCAGCACCAAGCGCAGCCGGTAAGCCGTTCGGCGGCATTCGAAAAAATTTTTCGCCGGCCGACATCGTCGACGTCTTATACGTCTGCCAGCCGAGTTGGCCTTGCACGATATCGCCTTCGCGGTAGTCGCTGTGGCGCGATTGCACAACCTCAGCGACGCCGCGTCCGTGGATCACGTCGCCCGGTTGCAGAACACGCTCGCCGGCCGCGCCCGTGCCTTGCATGTAGAACCGCATGACCGGTGCAAGGCCCAAATACAGTGTTCTGAGAAGCACCTCGCCGGCTGCTGGACTCGGGATGGGCGCTGCGTGCCACCGAAAGTCCGTTGGCTTGACGTTACCGACGGGTCGCTCGGCCACCAACCACTGGTAATTGACGTCGTCGTCGATCGCCTTAGTGGCAGCCAACGTATCGAATTCGGCGAGGGCCGCGTCGCGATCGTCGGTGGAGGCGCTGGCCATAAAAACACCCGGTTACGACGAGGCCATAAAGGCCTCGCCGTAACCGAGTAGGGGGCTAAAAATTAACGCTGGCGCGGATGCCGATTTGACGGCGGTCGCGCAACCCGATTTGGTAGCCAAACGTGCTGAAGTCGAACAGCGGCGTTGCAAACGACAGATCGCGGAACCGATTAATCGCAGTCGGCGTATCGTCGTCCGTCAGGTTGGTGACAAAGATCTCCGCACGATAACGATCGGTCGTGATGCCGCCGCGCAAGTTAATTTGCGCACCGCCCGGCGCTGTCGTCAGGTTACCTTCGTCGGCGAAACGCTCACCCTGATAGAACAGGTCAGCTCTACCGAACCAGTTCATCTCGGAACTGATTTCACCGCCGAACAGCGCCGACACCGAGCCACTCCATTCTGGGAAGCGCTCGGCGGTTTTGCCACTCGCGTCCTCGGTGCCAAAGAGCTCGTTGTGAACGCCCGAGTTAAACACCTTGAACTCGGAGTCGATGTAGGCCAGCGACGCCTCGAGCGTCAGATTGTCGTTAATGGCCAATTCGCCGTCGAATTCGAAGCCTAAGATTTCCGACTTACCGGCATTGATGAAGTAATCGACCTGGGTAAAACCGGTCGGTTGCGTCATATCGGCCACAAGGTCGGCACGGCGGAACGTTTGATCCGTGCGTTCCATAAAGAACGCAGCCATCGAGACAACGCCAGCACCGTTTGGTAGCTGCTGCTTCCAGCCGATTTCGTGATTGGCCAGCGTTTCTTCTTCGAACTCCGGGCCTGCGCCACTTTCAATCGCTCGCAGTTCCGTCAGTTGCGCCGGCGTTAGCAGTGCGACCTCACCGTTGAATCCGCCAGGAAGGTTTCCTTCCGAGTAGCTCGCGTAGAGCAGCGTCCCGTCGGCCGGCGTCCACTCGACGATGGCCCGTGGTAAGAAGTTATCGAAGCTGACGTTGCTGCCCGGCGTGGTGTCGGTGATGTCACCGTCATCGGTGATCTCGTCCTCTTGGCTGCGACCTTCTAACGTAACGCGCCACGAATCGTTGAAGGCGTAACTAACGCTACCGAAGATGCCGGTAGTCTCAACCGTTTCTTCGGCGGGCTCGCCGCCGCCGAACGCGAAGAAGCCAAGATTTGGCACGATGAACTCACCGTTGTTCGTGAACGCCTGTTCAAAGCGGTTGAAGCCGACCGACCAGTCCATACGCTCGTCAAACGCGGTACCGGACAAGCGCAGCTCGATGCTGTCGTCCTCAAATTCGCGGCCGGAATAGGAAACGAACGCAAAATCGGAGGTGTCGTCCGCATCGCGCAGCAACCGGACTTCCTCATCGTTTACGCCGAACAGGCCGCTAAGGACTAGGTTGTTATCGAAGTCGTAGGTGAATTGGGCGCTAAGCCGGGTCGATTCGCGTTCGAGTCCGACATCCGTCAGGTTACCGCCCGCGATAGCGATCAAGTTGTTGGTTAGCGCATTGGTCAGGCCGCCGGGCGTTTCGAGGTTCAAATCGGGGCCACGAATAGGTGCATCGCCACAAATCGTCGTGTCGGTGCCGCCGAGCGGGCCGCAGTTGTGATCGGTTAGACCGGCAAATGCGTAGGCGGGCGCGCCATCGTCGTTCTCAAAATAGTAACCGCGAATCTTGATTTCGAACTTGTCGCTCGGCGTGATGTAGAGCGTGCCGCCTATCGACGACGTACGCTCTTGCCCTAGCTCATCGCCAGTACTCTCGTTGTTGTAGTGCCCGCCTTTGTCGTTGTAAGCGGCGCTTAAACGGCCCGACATCACGTCACTGATCAACGGTCCTTCGATGCTGACATTGGCGCGGTAGTCGTCAAAGTCACCAGCAAAAACCGATGCCCGGCCTTTGAACTCATCGCCCGGCGTGCGTGTCACGTAGTTGATGGCGCCGCCGAATGTCAGACGACCAAAATACGCCGACTGCGGACCCTTGATGATCTCGACCCGTTCGACATCTTCGAGACCGATGCCTTGAACGCCGTTTGAGACGAAAATGCCGTCAACAAACACCGATGCCGTCTGCCGGCTCGGGGCTAACGAGTTAACCGAGACGCCGCGAAACCGGGGACTGTTGTCGAAACGGCCCGGAATACCGGCGAATTTTTCGTAAACAAAACCCGGCGTGACGGCCGGAAGATCGACAATGCTCTGCAAGCCGAGCGATTCGATCTTCTCAGCATCGAACGCCGTAATGGCGATCGGGATATCGGTAATGACCTCTTCGCGTTTCCGCGCGGAGACAACGATCAGGTCGATCGCGTCATCGTCGGCTTCCTGTGCCGAAGTTACTGCTGGTGCCGCCCAAATACCCGTCCCGGCCAGCACGGCCAACGACGAAGCGACGGTAAATGTTCGTTTCACG
>JBCDBO010000109.1:0-10052 GCA_039183535.1 Pseudomonadota bacterium
CGTGAGCATGGCGCGACTCGAGCAAACTTCGATACGTGTTGGCGCCGACATCACCGAACTGGTCGGCGTCGTCCGTGGCGCCGACACCGAACGAGTCCAACACGATCACGATAGCTCGTTTCATGCTAACCACCCTGCTTGCTGTCCGCGCTGCACTGCCCGGTGCGCGGCCGCCGTATATCGTGACCAGACGGTGTCTAGCCACGTTGCATGCTCCGGCTTCATCAACACCGAACGCAAACAGGTGACCTCAGGCGCATCCATATCGATCGATGACCAGCGACGTGCGGCGACTTTGGCTGGCACGCGCAAGGTAGCGAGATGCAAGCCGTCGCTGGCGGTCTCATCAAAGATCGCTTGGCTGAGCCGCGATACGGCCGTCGCAGAGCCCGCCACCGGTGCCCAGACGACAATATCCAATGCCGGTTCAAGCAGTGGCACCGAATTCGGATCGGCCGAGAGACGACCGTGTAAGTCGCGCGCTGCCGCGAGACTCGCTCGTAACCCATCGGCGAACTCACCGTCGGCCGTCATCGGTAGCAGTTGTTGGGTTGCCCATAACGCAACGGCGCTAGCGCCGGCTCGCGAACACTCCAGACTAATCTCACCAAGGTGCAACTCATTGGACGAAAAATACGTGTACGGTGAGCCATGGGCGTAAAAACGCGCCACCGACGAATCACGAAACAACACGGAGCCGCACCCATACGGTTGTAGGCCATGCTTATGGGGATCGATAACGATTGAGTCCGCCGCGCTGAGACATGCGTAGGCCGCTCTACCCGCCTCGGACAGTGCTTCGCTCGCAAGGACAAAGTAGCCGCCGTAGGCCGCATCGACGTGCACTCGAAAGCTATGGCGCTCGCGCAGCGCAAGGACGCGGTCCAACGAATCGATAGCGCCGAGTCCGGTGGTGCCGAGCGTCACGACAACGGTACCAACGTCGCCGGCTTCGAGTTCCTGCTCCAGCGCAGCGATGTCCATCGCGCCGTCCGGCGTGCTACCAAGCGACGTGAACGGTATTTTGAGCACACCGCAAAGCCGCTGGTGCGTGTAATGGGCCTCGCCAGACGCGAGCACGCGCTGACCCGGCGCCAGTTCGCCTGCCACATACAACGCTTCGAGATTAGCGATGGTTCCGCCACTGGTCAGATGACCGAGAAATCCGTCCTGCCAGCCGACCATCGAGGCCAGCGCTGCGACCGCCTCTTTCTCGAGCGCGGAACTCGCGCGGCCACCGTCGAGCGCATGATTGTTGGGGTTGATCCATAACGCCAAGGTGTAGGCAAGTCGAGCGACCGGATGCGGCGGTTTGAGCATTTGTCCGGCGTACAGCGGGTGTGGATACGGGTAGTTATCTTGCAAGCGTTCGGCAACGGCCTCGAGCACAGCGAGCAGTGCTGGATCAGGCGGACGGTCCGTGACCGGCGGCAACGGTTCATCGGTAGCCCCCATGCGGCGAAGCAGTCGCGGTAAAGCGTCAAGATAGGTTTCGTCGAGCGTCAGCACAGGTCTTCCTCCACGCTGCATTATGCCGCAGCCCCCTCGTAAAACGCATTGCATTCGACCGCCAATACGCGATACTGATGCGCTTTAATGAGGAGAGACCCACCGTGCGGGGACTAGCCTGCGCGGCGGCATTAGCCACTCTCAGTAGCTGCGCTGCCGATTCCGAGCCACGCCTTTTGAACAGCGAACGTATCGAAGCACGCTACGGCGATTACGCCGTCGACGTGCGATTCCAATCCGACTCAGCGCGCATCAGTGAGCTCTACAGCAACGGCGCCGGTGAACGGCGTACCCGCACCATCGCCGTGGTCGAATTCGCAGCGCATGATGCGCCGGAGCTCGACCGCGTCGATGCGGCAATTCGTGCTGGCGCATCGCTTGGTGCTAGCCTCAAAGAGGCCGGCTGGCTGGTCATCAAAGAATCGCTGTCGGTTGGCTCGCTGACGGCGCCGGACGATCTGTACACTCGTCTCGGCGCTGCGCTTTGCCATACGGGTCGCGGACCGATTGCCGTCTATCGTTATCGACTGCGCGCATCCAAGGGTGCGGCCGATTATCTCTACGCGACGATTACCGAGTTTTACGACCCCGACTACCTGACCGTCTCTGCCCTGTCGCGCCTGACGGCGATACCAGCGACCCCCGTGGCCGAGAATCTCGATGCGCCGCGCGCCGCGCTGGCAGACATAACACTGCACCGCGAAACAGCGAGTACACCGTGCGACTGAACGATTGTCGCAATACCGCCGACTTTCGCGAATTAGCCAGGCGGCGCTTGCCCGCCCCGCTGTTTCATTACATCGATGGCGGCGCCGATGACGAGTCGACACTCGATCGCAATACCCGCGCGTACGACACGGTCGACTTAGTGCCAAACGTTCTGACCGGTGTCGAGCGCGTTGACATGTCGGCGCGTGTCTTGGGTTGCGATTTAAGCGTACCGTTGTTTTTGTCGCCGACAGCCATGCAACGTCTGTTTCATTCCGATGGCGAATGGGCCGTCGCGGATGCCGCCGCCCAATTTGGCTCCTTGTACGGTATCTCGACGATTGGCACACGCAGTATCGAGGAGATGGGTGAATACAACGACGCGCATCGCCTCTTTCAGATTTACGTCCACAAAGACGCAGGCCTGACTAACGCGCTTATCGATCGCTGTCGCGACGCCAATTTCAGCGCGTTGGCATTGACCGTTGACACGATCGTCGCCGGAAATCGCGAGCGCGATTTTCGTACTGGCATGACGACCCCGCCCAAATTGACGTTAGCGAGTCTGGCAAGCTTCGTCATGCACCCGCGTTGGACGTTTGATTATTTACGTAGCCCCGCGTTCGAAACACCGAATGTCGCGGCCGTAGTCGACGTTGAACGCCAAGCGGCGAGCTCCGTCGCGCAATACATCAACGAGCAAATGGAAACATGCATCCGGTGGGACGATGCAGCGGCAATGATCGATCGTTGGCAGGGTCCGTTTGCGATCAAAGGCGTCATGAGTGCGGCTGACGCCAAGCAAGCGGTCGCTATCGGTGCTAGTGCAATCATGCTGTCAAACCATGGCGGTCGACAATTGGACGGGTCAAGGGCGCCATTCGACCAAGTAGCTGAGATTGCAGACGCCGTTGGGGGCCAGATCGATATCATCGTCGATGGCGGGATTCGACGCGGTACGCATGTACTTAAGGCCTTGGCGCGCGGTGCGACCGCGTGTTCAGGCGGGCGCTTTTATCTGTATGCACTCGCTGCAGCCGGCCGGGCTGGTGTTTGCCGAGCAATGCAGCTAATGGTCGAGGAAATCGAGCGTGATATGCAGTTAATGGGCATCCGCTCGCTCAGCGAACTCGATGAAAGCCGGCTTCGTGCGCGCTAGTCGCGGCGCAAATTAAGCGGCTCGACCACTTGTGCGACACGCCCAGTCGCCACCAAATCGGCGAGCTCATCCGCTAAGCGGCGGCTCTCAGCGGTCACCTGGCGCCAGGCGGCAATCCGATCTTCGGTCGCTAGATCGCGAAAGTCGTTGCGGTCCGGTATCTTGCCGCCCGGTAGCGTGGCGACGAATGCCGGACTTGGGCAAAGCAGCAGTACCCGCCGAAAATTGCCTGGGCTCGCGTGTCGCGTGGACAAGCGTTTATCGAACCAACCGGGCGTAATCGTCGAATAGAAATGGGGATACAACGTGATTCCATCGTGCGCCGACAATGGCAAATCAAGGTGGTAATCAATAACACCGCCGTCACGGTACAAGCCAGGCGGCGCGCCCACCGGGTCTTTGACCCCCGCCAACACAAACGGAATCGAACCGCTGGCAACGACCGCGTCAACCAGATTTTGCCGCTCTAGACTTGTTACGGTCGTGCCGAAGCCATCGTCGACGAGCCAGGCAGGCTCGCTTCGCGAGTCTTGGAATATGGCTCGCGAGAAGAACGTTTTCAGCCATTCACGGCGTCCGGCATTGGCGGCCGCCGCCATCAGCAAGCCGGCCGCGAGTATCGGCCGTGTATCGGTAGCCGTCGGACCCCGCGATTGCACCGTGATGATGGACTGGCGCAACACCGGATGCGTTAAGACGTCGTCGATACCCCGCTCGCCGAGCATCATCGCCAGAATTTGCTGACTTTTCGCGGTCACCTCTTGGGGCGTTGGCGTCGTTGTGTACGCTTGCTCGATGTACGCCGCCTCGAAGCGCGCCAATGCTTTGCTGGGCTCCTGCTGAGCCAAGCAGATATGGCGCCAAACGCCGATTGAACTTCCCACTAGATCAACGCTTGCACGTAACGCCGGTAACACGTCGCTGGCGAGGTACTGATCCAGACCGGCAAGGACCAGCCATTTAGGACCGCCGGAGGCACCGGCGATGACGCGTATGTCGGCGAACTGCAAACCATCGCGATTTAGCGTTTTGAGTGCATCGGGCCCAGCGAGCAGTCGCAGTGATCGATCACGCATGGCTAACTAACGCGCTGCCTCCGCCTTGGTTGACAGTCGACCGGCGCGTTCGGCGGCTATCACGCGGCAAATGGATGGCGCAGTATGATCGTCTCGCGCCGATCGGGCCCGGTAGAGACGATATCGATCGGTGCATTGACAAGTTCTGTCAGTCGGTCCAGGTACGCCGTCGCGGCCGCCGGTAACTGTTCCCAATCGGTCAGGCCAGCGGTCGACGTCTGCCAACCCGGCATCGTTTCATAGATCGGTGTAACGCTCTCAAGTGCCTCGATCGTTGCCGGCATTAGAGTCGTCTCAGAGCCATCGGGCAAACGATAGGCCGTGCAGATACGCAGCTCGTCGAGACCGTCAAGTACGTCGAGCTTGGTAATGCAAAGCCCGTTCACCGACGATTGGCGAAGCGATGCGCACACCGCAACGGCGTCGAACCATCCGCAGCGGCGCGGCCGCCCCGTGGTCGCCCCAAACTCAGCACCGACCTCCGCCAAGCGCGCTCCGACTGCATCGTGCAGCTCTGTGGGAAACGGCCCAGCGCCGACGCGCGTCGTGTACGCCTTAACGATGCCGAGTACGTAACCGAGATACCCAGGTCCGACACCGCTGCCAACACTTGCGTAACCAGCGACGGTGTTCGATGACGTTACGAATGGGTAGGTACCATGGTCGACGTCGAGCATAACGCCCTGCGCGCCTTCGAATAACACCCGCGCTTCATTATCGAGCAACGCCGCGAGCGCACTGGAGACATCGATCGTTAAAGGCCGCAAGCGCTCCGCCTGTCGCGAAACGGCATCGTGTACAGCGCTGAACTCGACCGTAGGTGCGTCGTAATAGTTCGCTAACAGGAAGTTGTGATACTCCATTAATGTCGCCAGACGATCGTCGATTCCGCCATCTCGATACAAATCGCCCACCCGCAGTGCGCGCCTGGCAACTTTGTCCTCGTACGCAGGACCAATACCTCTACCCGTCGTTCCGATAGCCGATTTGCCCCGTTTACGCTCGCGAGCTTGGTCGAGTGCAACGTGGGTAGGCAAGATCAACGGGCAGCCGAGACTGACGCGTAAACGCTGTTCAACAGGGACACCACGGGCAATTAGCGTATCGCATTCGTCAAACAGCGCATCGAGTGATAAGACAACACCGTTTCCGATAAAGCATTGCACGTTGTCGCGAAGAATCCCCGCGGGAATCAAGTGCAAAACGGTCTTTTCCGAACCGATAACGAGCGTGTGTCCGGCGTTGTGGCCGCCCTGAAATCGAACGACGGCGTGGACATCCTCGGTCAGCAAATCAACGACTTTGCCCTTACCTTCATCGCCCCACTGCGTGCCGACAACAACGACACCACGACTCACTGGCTGGCCCTCACAAAAAACAGCAACACCACACCCACCAACATGCTGATTAATCCAGCGCACCGCAGCCACCCGTCGGACTGCTGAGCCATTAGTGTCACCGCTTCTCGCCAAGCGGTCGGATTCGCGAACGGTAATAAGCCCTCAAGCACTAAGTAGAGGGCGAAAGCCGCCAACAGGTCTGACCATTGCATAGGCGCGCGTCCAGCGAAACCGTTTTAGTGGGAAACTACCCGCAGCCGCGGATAGCCGTGTTTACGGCTGAGAACCCTCAGCGTTGTTGAGGTATCGCAAGAAGTCGCTATCCGGCTCGATGACCAACAAATCGCCAGACTGGCCAAGCGAGCGTCGATACGCCTCAATGCTGCGGTAGAACGCGTAAAACTCGGCATCTTTGGAGTAGGCGTTCGCATAAATCTCGGCCGCAGTCGCGTCGCCTTCACCTTTGATTTTTTGCGCATCGCGATAGGCTTCAGCCTCGATCACGATACGCTGCCGATCAGCAATGGCGCGCAATTCCTCAGCGGTCTCCTTACCTTTCGACCGCAAATCGGTAGCGATACGAACGCGCTCCTGGCGCATACGATCAAACACACTGCCTTGGACGTCTTCGTTAAACTCAACGCGTTTCACACGCAGGTCAACCAGCTCGACGCCTAGCTCGTTAGCGGTCTCCTCGCCCGCCGTCAGCATGTCATCCATAAGGCCGCTGCGTTGCACAGAGATCACTTCCTGGACCGTGCGTTTGGCAAATTCGGACCGCAGGGAACCTTTAATAATCTCGGTCAGCCGATTCTTAGCGTTGTCCTCGATACCGCTGGTGGATACGTAGTAACGAACCGGATCGGTGATCCGCCACTTCAAGAAGAAATCGACCAAGACCGTTTTCTTCTCCGCGGTGATCACTTCCTCCGGTGTACTGTCGATTGTCAGAATCCGTTTCGGCAATTTGATGATGTTGTTGACGACCGGAATTTTGAAGTGCAAACCGGGCTCATAATCGGCGCGAATGATTTGGCCGAATTTGAACTTCAGCGCGTGCTCTCTGACGTCGACGGTGAATGCACAGAGGCCAAATCCGACTAAAGCGAGTCCGACAACGAGCAATATGCCTATTCGTGAAGCGGCCATTAACGGATCCTCCGGGCACGCCGATCAGGCGCGTTATCTGCAGCGGAATTTCGTAAACCCGATAGGTTAGTTGAATCGCCCGCAGCATTTTGGCGAAGCGTCGCTGCAGCTGCGGCATTGCGTTGCTCGATCAACTTGTCGATCGGCAGAATCGACATGTTATTCGAGCCACCGGCATCCAGTAAGACCTTACTCGAGTTGCGATAAACCTCTTCGACCGCCTCAATGTACAAGCGCTCGCGGGTAACGCGCGGCGCCTTCTGATATTCGACCAACAGCGCGTCGAAACGCGCCGCCTCACCCTCAGCGTCAGCGACAACTTGCGCTTGGTAGGCCTCAGCTTCTTGTATGGTCCGCTGCGCTGCCCCGCGAGCGATAGGCAAAATCTGGTTGCTGTAGGTTTCGGCGGCCAGAATCGACGTGCGCTGATCCTCCCGCGCTTTCACCGCATCCTGCACGGCCTCTTGAATCTGGCGCGGGAACTCGACGCTCTGCAGGTTTACCGACACGACTTCGATACCCGATTCGTAGGTGTTCAGCGTTTCCTGCGCGAGGTCTTCGATATTAAGTGCAATAATCGCCTGGTTTTCGCGAAGGATATCGTCAAGCCGCGTCTTACCGACGACCTCTCGAATCGCCGATTCGCTGACTTGCTCCAAACTGTCCTCGGGGTTACGCAGTTTGAACAAGTATTGAACCGGATCTATCCGGCGGTACTGTATGGCAACGTTCAATACGACGAAGGCCTCATCCGCAGTCAGCATCATGCTGCTTTTGGCGAACGTGCTGACCTCGCCGACGTTGACGATTTCGTGCGACTCGATTGGAACCGGCAAGTGCCAGTGAAGACCCGGCGTCTCTGTTTTCAAGTATTCGCCGAAACGCAATACGATGGCCCGCTCGGCTTCGTCGACGCGGTATAAACCGGTCCACGCCCAAACGGTTAGCGCAACAACGATCAGTAATATCGTGCCACCCGTCGAACCACCGCCGCCGCGGCTTGAACCGCGATCGCCGCCAAACATCGAACCCAACTTGCGTTGCCAATCGCGAGCGATCTTATCGAGATCGTTCGGTCCTTGGCCCGTTGGGCGCCGTCCATTTCCGGACTCATTCCAAGACATGTGTGCTTTCCGTCAATTTAATCGTGCCGTTTCGAGCGCATCGACCGGCAAGTTTTCCTGCCTGCAAAACCGTTCATAACGTACCTTCGGCATATCCAGCGTTAATCGCCAGCTGCCATCGGTCGCTGTTGTTTCAGCGCTAACAGCCCCCATCTGAAAGAGCTTGGCGCGTAACCGACCGGCGCTAGGCGGAAGCTGCAAGACGCCAGCAATACGCTGTTCGCCAAGCTGCTCAACGAGCGCCGCGGTAAGGCGATCTAGCCCCTCGCCTGTGCGTGCAGATACCCTAACAGCGCCGGTATCGGATAGCTCCACCGATTCGCCGCCCTGCGTGCCAGTTAGCAAATCTACCTTATTGTAGACCGTTATCGTCGGTATATGGTC
This sequence comes from Pseudomonadota bacterium, assembly GCA_039183535.1. Lineage (GTDB taxonomy): Bacteria > Pseudomonadota > Gammaproteobacteria > Steroidobacterales > Woeseiaceae > JBCAXA01. The sequence continues at coordinate 8,450 of JBCDBO010000109.1, forward strand.
GGCCTCGAGGTCTTTCAAGACTTGGTCCACATCATCTCGGCGGGCCCGCCGGTGCGGGTCGCTCGCATCGACAACGTGCAAAATAAGGCTCGCCTCCCGCGTTTCCGCCAATGTGGAGCGAAATGCGGCGACCAGCTCATGCGGCAAATCGCGGACAAAACCGACCGTGTCAGCCAGTACCACCACTGTGCCGTCACCGAGTGGCAGCCGGCGCAGCGTCGGATCGAGCGTCGCAAACAACTGATCCGCCGCATAGGCCTCGGCTTTTGTCAGCGCGTTAAACAGCGTTGATTTACCGGCATTTGTATAGCCGACAAGCGCAACGACGGGCACATTCTGCCGCGTTCGCCGCCGTCGGCCTAATTCGCGCTGTCCGTCGACACGAACCAGGCGCTTGTTCAAATGGGTGATGCGCTGGCCAATCAAACGCCGATCCGTCTCCAGCTGACTTTCCCCCGGTCCGCGAAGACCGATACCGCCTTTCTGGCGTTCCAAGTGAGTCCAGCCACGTACAAGCCGTGTCGACATGTGCTTAAGCTGAGCGAGCTCGACCTGTAACTTGCCCTCAAAACTGCGGGCTCGCTGAGCGAAAATATCGAGAATCAGCCCATTGCGATCGAGCACCCGACACTTGAGTTCGCGCTCTAGATTGCGCTCCTGTGACGGACTCAAAGGCTTTGAGACCAATAGCAGTTCGACATCGTGCGCCTGCTTTAACGCCGCTATTTCGTCGAGTTTGCCGCGCCCCACCAAGTAGCGTGGTCGCGCGGTGGCGAGCGTCGCCGACACCTCGGCAACGACGTCGGCGCCGGCAGACTCGGCCAGCAGCGCAAACTCCTCGCGCTCGTCAGCGGCGGCCGAGCGTCCAAAGCCGACATGCACGAGCAATGTTCGCTCACCGCCGGAAGGGCGTTCAAACAAGGGAAATTCTCACGGTGTAACGACGGACCGCGCCAACGGCACCGCAGCCGCGTTCAGCCGTCGCACGCTTGGCGAACGCTCAGTCTTCAGCGTCCGTTTCGCTGAGAGGCAGGCGCACGTTGCGCGACGGCACAACCGTCGAAATCGCGTGCTTGTACACCATTTGGTTGACACTGTTTTTGAGCAATACGACAAATTGGTCGAAGGAATCGATCTGGCCCTGCAGCTTAATGCCATTGACGAGGTAGATAGATACGGGGACTTTTTCTTTACGCAGGAGGTTAAGAAACGGGTCCTGGAGCGTCTGGCCTTTGGCCATCGGATGTCTCCTTATTGTTTTTAGTTGTTGTTGACGAGCAAAACCGTGGAAACTGGCGGCTGCCACGCCGCCCAAAGCGAAGCTGTATTTTATCACACGCGCCCGCTCGGGTCTCACGCGATCAGCGCCTGTACCTCTCGAAAGATGGGGTCGAATGCCCCTTTTGACAAGGGATCGACGCAGCGATAGAGCGTATCGTGGCGCAACCACGTCAATTGTCGCTTCGCGAGCTGGCGCGTCGCCGCGGTTGCCGACGCAGCCGCTTCCGCCCGACTCGCCCGACCGGCGATGAATTGCGCGATCTGTCGATAGCCGACAGCCCGCATCGACGGGTGGTCCGTATCGAGCGAATACGTGGCGATA
>JBCDBO010000110.1:0-9915 GCA_039183535.1 Pseudomonadota bacterium
ACCGATTCCTGCCCAGTCTGCGCCTGCACCGCAGCCACTTGCGCGATGACCAGCGCCGTCGCCAGCAACTTCTGTTGACCTCGAGACACCTGGTGGCGAGCAACACGGGATCGGAAGTCGATGCGTAAATCGGCGCGGTGAGCGCCATCGCCCGTCAAACCCGACTCTCTGTCACGACTGCGATGCTCCCGAAGCAGCGCGGCTAATGGTACGTCCCCTTTCCAACCCTTTTTGAAACTAAGGCTCACATCGGTTTCTGGCAACACACGATCGACAAGCGCTGGCCAATGGTCGTCCAATAAGGCCAATCCCGACTCGCGCATGGCCGTCAGCTTATCCGCCAGTTTCGCCACCGACGCATCCCACGAGTCTAATTCCGACTCAGACGCCATCGCCCGCAACGCCGAATTTCGTTGGCTGACGGCCCGTCGATATTGGGACCACGTCTCCATGAAGGCAGGTTCCACGTGAAACACACCAAAATCGATGAATTGACGGCGCCGATCCGGTCCGCCCTCGATCAGCGTATGAACCGTAGGGTCAATCAATTGAACTGGCAGGATCTGCGTGATCTCTCCGATGCTTGTCCGATCCTGGCCATCGATCCGGACTCGCCGTTCTGACCGACCCACTTCAAGGCCAACGCGTCGAGTCGTGTGCCCCACACCCAGAACAGCAAAGATCGTTGCCGCCGCCGACCCGTGTTGAATCACCTGATCACGCCGCGCCGAGCGGAACGATCGCCCGCGGCTAAGCGTGTAGATAGCCTCCAACAACGAGGTTTTGCCCGCCCCATTTTCACCGGTGACGACGGTACAGTTCGCCGCAAACTCCAGCGATGCCGAGCCAATACACCGGAAATTCTGGACTTGCAGGGTCCGAAGCAACGACCGTGCTCCGGGATCGGCCGCTAGAGACGCATCGGCATGACAACGTATTGCACGTCGTCACGCGTTGTGTCGTTAAGCAAGCAACTGCTGTTCGCATCGATCAGCGACATCTTGACCTCACCTGATTCGATCGCAGCCAACGCATCGAGCAGGTAGTTAACGTTGAACCCAATTTCAATGTCATCCCCACTGTACTCGACTTCTAATTCTTCCTCGGCTTCTTCTTGATCGGGGTTGTGTGCCTCAATCGTTACGCCGCTGTCTTTCACTTCCAGCCGAATACCGCGGTATTTTTCGTTCGACAGAATAGCCGCCCGGCTCATCGCTTGGCGCAGCCCTTCCCGGTCCGCCATCATGATGTTTCGAGCATTGTCCGGAATAACGCGCTCATAATCCGGGAACCGCCCATCAATCAGTTTCGACGTAAAGCGAATATCGCCAACCTGAACTCGGATATGGTTATCGCCCAGCTCAAGCTTCAACTCACCTTCGCCTTTCAACAATCGCTGCAGTTCTGTGACGCCTTTGCGCGGCACGATAACTTGCTTGCCGGCCGCGTCACTGCCCACCACGTCGATGTCCGCCAACGCCAAGCGATGCCCATCGGTCGCCACCGCTCGTACGCCTTTATCGCCTGTCTCTATCAGCAAACCATTCAGGTAGTAGCGTACGTCTTGCTGTGCCATCGCGAATTGCGTTTTCTCAAGCAGCCAGACCATTTTGGCCTCGTCGACCGTGACCGAGGCCGTCGATTGAATGTCGTCAACCGTTGGAAATTCAGCGGCGGCAAGCGATGCCAACGTGAATCGGCTGCGGCCCGCTTGCAGATGGATACGATCGCCTTTCAAGGTCAGCGATACTTTCACACCGCTGTCTAAGGCCTTGCAAATATCGAGCAGCTTGCGGCCAGGCACAGTGACTTCGCCCTCTTGGGCAACATCTACGTCGACAGCCGCAACGAGCTCTACTTCAAGATCCGTTGCCGTCACCGACAATCGATTTTGTTTAGCGACCAACAATACGTTCGCCAAAATCGGCATGGTTTGCCGGCGCTCTACGACGCCAATGACAGCTTGTAACGGGTTCAGCAAAACCTCGCGAGTAGCGCTGAGCTTCATTCAATCACCTGTTGATAAAACTTGGATGGACTGCAATTTGTTATTGCTATTAGCCCGGCCCCAGTCTGTGGATAACAAAAATTCTCTATATATTTTAGTAACTTATTGATGAAAATCGCAAGTCAAAGCTGTGGCTATCTGGACGGCTAAGCTGTGAGTGAATTGTGGATATCTTTTCCATCTTTTTATCCACAGCTTATCCACGGGCTATGTCAGCGTTCTCAACAAGTTAGTGTAGTCTTCTTCCACACGTGCCGTCTCGCTTCGTAACTCCGCGACTTTCCGGCATGCATGTAACACCGTCGCGTGGTCGCGCCCTCCGAAAGCATCGCCGATTTCCGGCAAGCTGTGGCTCGTTAATTCCTTTGTTAGCGTCATCGCGATTTGCCGCGGCCGGGTAATCGAGCGACTACGCCCTTTCGACAACAAGTCTGCGACCCGGATTTTGTAGTACTCAGCGACCGTCTTCTGAATATTCTCAATCGTCACTTGCCGATCTTGGACCGCCAACAAATCTCGCAATGCCTCTTTCGCAAAGTCGAGCGTGATCGGTTGGCCGGTTAGCCTCGCGGTCGCAATGATCCGGCGCAGCGCGCCCTCTAGATCGCGAACGTTGGAGCGAATCCGTTTAGCAACAAAAAACGCGACCTCGCTCGGTAATACCCAACCATCGTTCTCCGCTTTCTGGATCAAAATGGCGACCGAGTGTTCGAGTTCCGGCGGTTCAACCGCAACGGTCAGCCCCCACCCGAAGCGCGACTGCAGGCGCTCTTCTAGGCCATCAACCTCTTTTGGATACCTATCGCAGGTCAGGATGATCTGCCGCTGGCCTTCCAGTAATGCGTTAAACGTGTGGAAAAACTCTTCCTGGCTATGATCTTTGCCCGCGAAGAACTGAATGTCGTCGATTAACAAGGCGTCGAGCGAGCGATACAACTCTTTAAATTCATTAATCTTGTTGCGCTGCAAGCCCGTTACCATGTCTTGCACAAACCGTTCGGAGTGCACATAGCAGACCCGCGCGGACGGATCGCGTTGTCGGATCGCGTTACCCACGGCGTGCATCAAATGGGTTTTACCGAGGCCCGTACCGCCATAAATGAACAACGGGTTGTAAGCCTGACCCGGGTTTTCAGCAACTTGTGACGCTGCGGCGCGCGCCAGCTGATTGCTTTTGCCCTCGACAAAGCGGTCGAACGTGAATTCGAGATTCAGGCGGCTGACGACCGGCGGCAATTGGTGCCGCCCGGTCGTACTGACCGCGGCTATTGCCGGTTGGACATCCGGTTCGCCGACCTCAACGAAAACCCCGTATTGCGGGTCAGCGCTGCAGCGCCGCGCCAGCTCGATCAAGCGTTCGAGAAAGTTCTCCCGAACCCAGTCAACAACAAAATGATTGGGTGCCAACAACCGCAGGCTGCGCTGTTCCTCGAGGGCCTGCAATGGACGAATCCACGTGTTGAACTGCTGTTCGGTGACGTCGTCCTGTAAATGCCGGGAACAGTAGTCCCACACCGTGCTCTGTTGCGGCACGATTGCCTCCGTCGCTCATCGAGGGGAAAGGTTCCAGAGACTAACTGAATTCGCTTTCGCCTGACCAGTCAAAATAGCGGCCCGCGATCCGTCCTCGTCGGTTGACACCGCTGGGGTCCAACCGTACCATTTCGAGCCTTTTTTCAAGCGTACCGGGGCTTTACCAAACCCGGCGGACATCACCATGAAACGCACTTTTCAGCCGAGCAACCTGAAACGCAAACGTACGCACGGATTCCGTGCCCGCATGGCCACCAAAGCAGGTCGCCTCGTCTTGAAGCGCCGCCGTGCCAAAGGCCGTGCTCGCCTGACACCGTAGCGCCACGTTCGAACGCTGGCGCCGACCGCAACCGAGTGGCCGACGAGCGCTTCTCCCGTAGCCAGCGTCTGCTGATCGCCAGCCAGTTTCAGCACGTCTTCGATAACCCCGTACGCAGCCGAGATTCGTTTTTTACCGTACTCGGCCGGCCATCCGGACAGCCCACCGCCAGACTCGGCCTAGCCGTCTCGCGAAAAACCGACAAACGAGCGGTCATGCGAAACCGACTAAAACGACTGATCCGGGAATCTTTCCGCCGCCAGCGTCTGCCTGCACTCGACGTTGTCGTCATTACAAAACCAGCCGCAGCTCGCGCCGCGCGCACCGAACTCACCACCAGTCTGGAGCAGCATTGGCAGCGGCTAATCAATCCGCGCCGCCAGCGTTCGTCGAACCGACGTGGCTCAGTGGGGAAACCAACGCATGGATAATCAGCGGCTCTTTTCGTGGGGCCTGTTCGGTCTCATGGTGTTCATTTGCTGGAATACCTGGCAAGCCGACTACGGTCCGCGTCCGGCTCCCCCGGCGCAAACCACTGAGGTCAGTGGTACGGCGAGCACCATAGCGGACCAACTGCCGACGATCGACGCGCCCTCAACTCCGACTGCGAGCAGCGACGTACCGGTTCTTACTGCGCCAAGCAGCACCGACCCGTCACGGCTTATCCGCGTCAGCACCGATGTTCTCGATGTCCAAATCGATCTCGACGGCGGCAACATCGTTGGCGCTGTCTTGAAGCGCTACCCGGTTGCCAAGAACCGACCCGACGATCTGGTGACATTGCTGTCGAGGGACGGCAATCCCTACGGCGTCGTACAGACTGGCCTGCTGTTTGCCGGCTCGAACGAACAGAGCCCTAGCCATCTGGCGAGTTACGAGTCGGCCGCACGCGAGTACACGCTGACGGACGGTAACGACTTTGTCGACGTCGCACTAACCTGGGCGCGCGACGACGGCGTGAGCGCTCGCAAGGTTTACCGTTTTTTCCGCGACAGTTATCAGATCGACGTATCGTTCGATGTCCGTAACGCGACCGACACACCGATCAACGCGGGCCCATATGGCCGGATCGTTCGCGGGGCGACGATTCCCGAACGCTCGATGTTCAACGTGCAGAGTTACTCTTTCACCGGGCCGGTCATGTCCGATGGCAGTACCTATGACAAATACGATATCGACGATCTGCAAGAGGGCGAGACGGCGAAGTTCTCGACGACCGGTGGCTGGATCGCCGCTATCCAGTATCACTTCGCGATAGCGTTGGTACCCCCGCCAGACGCCGACTGGAATTACACTGTTGCCGCGGATGCCGACACGTTCAGTGTCAGCGCGCTCGCGTCGAAAGCACGCACGACCATCGCGCCCGGTGGCTCGGCACAGCTGCCATTGACGCTGTTCATCGGACCGAAACTGCAGAAACAACTCGGTGCGATCTCGCCGAAGCTGCCGCTGACAGTCGACTATGGAATTCTGACGCTGCTATCCGCACCGCTGTTCGATGTTTTGCAGTGGGTCCATAACGCGGTCGGTAACTGGGGCTGGGCGATCATCCTCGTCACTGTATTGATCAAGCTCGTGTTCTACCCGCTAACCGCCGCGAGCGGTCGCTCGATGGCCAGGATGCGTGAGCTCGCACCGCGCCTTAAGAATCTTCAGGACCGGTACAAAGACGACCGCCAAGAGTTGTCGCGGCAGATGATGGAGATGTACAAGCGCGAGAAGATCAACCCTGCCGCTGGCTGCTTACCGCTACTGATTCAAATGCCGTTCTTCCTCGCGTTCTATTGGGTGTTGCTCGAGAGCGTCGAAATGCGCCAAGCGCCGTTCATGCTCTGGATCGAAGACCTCTCATCGCGCGATCCGTTTTTCGTCCTGCCACTGCTGATGGGTGCGGCGATGTTCATCCAACAACGGTTGAACCCAGCGCCACCCGATCCCGTTCAAGCGAAAGTGATGAGTGTGTTGCCGGTCGTCTTTACCGTCTTCTTCGCCTTCTTCCCGGCTGGGCTGGTGCTGTACTGGTTTACCAACACGCTGTTAACGATCGCGCAGCAATGGCGAATCAATACCGTGGTTGCTCGCGAGCAGGCCGCTCGAAGCTAAACCTCAACCGAACGCGCCACTGCCACTCAGCTCGGCGAGCCGGATAAGCCGGCTATCGGCGACGGCCAACTGGCGGTGGTGAACAATTTCCCGGTAACGCGCATCGGTGACCATTGCTAGGAATGCGTTGGCCGCCGGGTATTTCGCGATGAAGGCGATATCCCAGGCTTCATCGAGCGGGCCAATCAACACGTTTTGCGGATTACCGCGAAACAGGATCTCGCCACCGACCTCGGCGAAGATCGGGGCGCTGGCCTCGCCATAACGCCGATAAGCGTCCAATCCGGTCGTTCGCTCGCCGTCCGGGTAGACCACCTCGTCGTGCAACCGTACGAGGTTTAGCATGCACACAGCTTGCTCGCGGTCGAGTTCCTTGAACGCTTCAAATTGACTGCGCTGGGGGTCGATATACATGGCGGCTCAGGCTCCGTTACTGACGTCGCTCGTCGTCAACCGTGAAACGATATCAATCTCGCCTTCGAGCGTCTTGTGCACGGGGCATTTATCGGCGATTTGTAGCAAACGTGCCGCTTGTTCGTCGCTGAGATCACCGACGTAGTTAATGCGTCGTTCAAATCGATCGATGCGGCACTCGGTCGACTCACAATGCTCACAATCTTCCGCATGAATCTTCGAATGCTGCACATCGACGCTAACCGACTCGAGCGGCAGTTTTTTATGGCTGGCATACATCTTCAACGTCATCGACGTGCAGGTCGCGAGGGCGGCCGATAGCAACTCGTACGGTGACGGGCCGAGGTCTGTGCCGCCCGGCACACGGGTCGGTTCGTCGGCGATGAGCGTATGGCGATCCGAACTGACCGTCGTCTTAAAGCCGCTGATCGGTGTTTCGGCGCGGACGACACCCGCTGGTGGAGCTGGCGCCTGTGCGGGTTCCGGCGTATCGAGGTAGCGCTCGGCCCACCCGGCCAAGACGCTGCCTACGTAGCGCGAGTCGGCGTTATTGCTAAGCAGATGATCGGCCCGATCTAAAGAGACAAAACTCTTTGGGTGGCGCGCATTGGCATAAAGCTCTGACGCGTTGTCGATCGAGACGATCGTATCCTGTGGCGCGTGAAACAAAATGAGGGCTTTACCGAGGTCGCGAACCGATCCGGGTAACGCTTGTTTCTCAAGATCGTCAATAAACGTCTGGCGGATTCGAAACGGCCGGCCACCGATCTCAACAGCCGCCTCGCCACTCGCCGCCAGCTCCTCCTCACCCCCACGAAGCAGGTGGCGAACGTGCGCTGGTGCTGCCGGCGAGCCAATCGTCGCAACGGCGCGGGCCGAGGCGATCGATGGCGCCGCTTGCAGTACGGCGGTGCCGCCCAGCGAATGACCGACGAGTAGCTGCGGGGCTTGGTAATTGCGCTCGAGAAACTCGGCGGCCGCGACTAGGTCGGCGACGTTCGACGAGAACGTCGTCGCGGCAAACTCGCCATCGCTTTGGCCGAGACCGGTGAAGTCGAAACGCAGCGTGCCAAAGCCGGCTTCGTTCAGTGCTTTGGCAATGTTGGTCGCCGCTTTCAGGTTCTTAGTACAAGTGAAACAATGGGCGAAAAGTGCGAATGCACGGACCGGACCGTCTGGCAGGTCGATCAGGCCTGCGAGCGTTTCGCCCGCCGCATTGGAAAAGTTAACCGGAATGCTTGCCACAGGTTTCTCCTGGCATGTTTTCTTACTCAGTGTAGACCGGTCATGAGCGCATTATCTGACACGATCGTTGCATTAAGTTCGGCCGCCGGCCGGGCCGGCGTTGCTGTTGTCCGGTTAAGCGGCCCCGATGCCCTCGCGATTGGGCGCGATCTCGTTGGTGTACTACCGCCGGTCCGCTCGGCTCGCCTGCGCCGCGCCCGCGACGCGGCCGGCAACGTCATCGATGTCGGCTTGGTGTTGCCGTTTGCAGCACCGCACTCCTACACCGGCGAGGATGTCGCTGAATTCCAAGGCCACGGCGGCCAAGCGTTGGCCGAGCTGGTCATTGCCCGCTGTGTGGAACTCGGTGCGCGCCGCGCCGAGCCCGGCGAGTTCACCCAACGGGCGTTTCTCAATGGACGGCTCGACTTGGCGCAGGCTGAGGCGGTCGCCGATGCCATTAATGCCGGTTCTAACGCGGCAGCCCTTGCCGCGATGCGCTCGCTCGACGGTGCGTTTTCGGCCGCGGTCAATGCGCTAACGACCGAGCTGATCGAATTGCGCGTTTATATCGAGGCGGCGATTGATTTCCCTGACGAGGAATTGGACCTCTTATCCGATACCGGCCTTACGAGCCGGCTAGCTGCGCTTGAGGCGAGCTTCGACGCACTCGCCGAACGTTTGCGGGTTGGCCGCGCCTTGACCGATGGCTTGACCGTTGCTCTGCTCGGCCGCCCGAACGCCGGCAAATCAAGTTTGATGAATCGGCTCGCCGGCCATGACAGCGCAATCGTGACCGACATTCCGGGCACGACGCGCGACCTGTTGCGCGAGGTCATCGAAGTCGATGGGCTTCCGGTCACCGTTGTCGACACGGCCGGCCTGCGTACCGCCACGGACGATCCGATCGAGCAAGCCGGTATCGAGCGCGCCCGCTCGGCGGCGGCCACCGTCGATCATCGTTTGGTCGTTATCGATGCGGCGGCGCATGCGGGCGACAGTGCGCCCATGGCCAACGAGGTAACGACGTTGCTCGGCGAGATTGGCGGCGAGTCCGCGCATACCGTCGTCATCAATAAGACCGACCTCGCCCGCCCAAGCGATGCGCCGCCAACCTGGCTGAGCGTGTCTGCCAAAACCGGCGCCGGTATCGACGCGCTGACAGCGCGACTGCACGCCGTCGCTGGCTATGGTTCGACGCAGGAGGGTACGTTCAGCGCGCGGCAACGCCATATCGATGCATTGACCGAGGCCCGCACCGCCTTCGATCGCGGCAAAGCGGCCTTGTTCGACGCCGCCGCGGGCGAGCTACTAGCGGAGGAGCTGCGACTCGCACAGCAGGCGCTTGGCCGAATCACCGGCACGTTCAGCAGTGACGATTTGTTAGGTGAGATCTTTGGTGCGTTTTGTATTGGGAAATAGTGAGGACTAAACCAACAACGCCTCACGCTTATAAAGCCGCACGGCAATAAGACTTAGCACAACACCGAGCGTCAACGTTGATCCTGCTGACAGCGCGATCCACAGCGGTTCGATCGGTTCGGCCTTTATGAGCTCGGTGACGAGCAGGTGCTGGCTGAGGCTCGGCACTAGCATTAATTCTTGTGTCGGTCGCAGCGTTAGCACGGCGGCGACAACGATTGGGATGGTCGGTAGCAGCAGCACGCCGGTCATGTAGGTCTGGGCTTCTTTGTAACTCTTCGTGAACGATGCGACGACGGTCATCAACGCCGCCCCGACTAAGGCGAACGGCGCCATGATGAAGAACGCCTTGATCACGACGTCAATCCCGAAGTTCGCCGTCATGCCGATCTGTTCGAGTGGCAAAAAGCCGATCGCCAGCATAAACGCCGTTAGCGACAACGCGAGCGCCATCAACATATAAACGACGGCCGCTGCAATCTTCCCGAGGATCAGTTCGCTGCGCTGCACCGGCAATGACAACAGCGGCTCGAGCGAGCCGCGCTCGCGCTCGCCGGCCGTCGAATCGATGGACAGCGACATGCCGCCCATCAGCATGGCGAATAGGATGAAATACGTCAGCATGCCGAGGATCAGCGCAGAGCGGCCCGTCGGTGTCGACGTATCGATCTCGTCGACTAGAACGGGCCGTAAGACCGACGAATCAACGCCGCGCGCCAGCAGGCGCAAGGCGGCGACTTGTTGGCCCCACGAGGCCTCCAAGTCGTAGGCGCGATGGGCGCGCGGGCCTGCTTGCGAGTTGGACTGATCAGCGACGATCTCGATCCGTTCCGGTTCGATGGTGCGCAATTGCTCGCTGAAATCGGTAGGGATAATGACGGCCAGGTCGAGC